>CAYMVM010000005.1:88112-90404 GCA_964394175.1 uncultured Bifidobacterium sp. | reverse complement strand
CGTTCAGCGCCTGATGGACGGGGGTTCGATTCCCCCCAGCTCCACCACTTCGTCATTCAACGACTCATTCAGAAAATCAACGGACTCCTGCGAACTCAGAGGATCACCCCGCGAACCACGAGAACGCCGATGACCAACACGAACAAACCAAGCACCCGCGAGAGTGCAGTCGAGCGCCACCCACTGCTCTCACGCCCGAACCAGTCACATACATTGAACATCAAGCCGGGAATGCTCATCAGTACGAACGCCCACAGAATGAAGTCTCCGCTGTTTTCATAACGCGACTCCACGAGAGTTCCCCACCAGACGGCCACGAACAACATCACGACAACTCGTGTCAGGTTTCTCGGAACGAATCGGTGGAGCGGAGAAACGTTCGGGAAATGCTCGGCTTGCCGATCGACAACCTTCGGCGCGAAGAACATCGCCGAGCCCACCCACAACGCCCAATTGATGCCGATGAATGATGCGGCAATGAAAGCAAAAACAGCCGTTCGGGTCACGTCAGACAGGAATCGCTGTAGTGATGACGGCTCGTCGAACTCTTGCACAGAAATCTCCTCAAGTCTTCGAGGAGCGACTCGTGGAGCAAGATTCTCGAGCAACCAGCGACACAGGATTGTTGCTAGGACCACTCCGTGGATGACGTCGACTCTGTCGGACTGCGGAGGGGTGATGCTTGACAGAGTAGGAATGGACGAATACATGGATCCGGCTGCCCAAGCGCCGAAGAGTGCAGTGAGAACCACATCGACCACACGATTCCACGCCAAATGTTCATCACTGGAGAGTCGCCGAAATGGGCGCACCGACGAAGCGATGAGTGTTGGAGCAAATGACAACACCGCAATTCCCATCGCACCTCGTATTGCCGGCACCGAGTCCAGTCCACCAGTGAGGAACTGAGCGAGAGAGTAGGCCACAGTGAATGTAAGTCCCGCCAACGAATCGATACAACCGAGCACCACCACAGATGAAATTAAGGCCAGCGCAGGAATTTGAACTGTGCTGTCGGTGTCGGTGGTGCAGAGCCAGCCAAGCAGAGCTCCTGCGATTGGCAAAACTAACCAGAAACCTCCGAGTAGTGATCTGATGTAAGCACCGTCATTGAGAATCCGGGCAAACATCGGCGAGTGACGTGCCATGGCTTCTGAGAATCGACGTAAAGAATCATCTACGACGCGAATTCGCGGCATATGCAGGATGTCGTCGCCGACGGCAGACATGCCATCACCGTGGCTCGCGCTGAGGCTCGCAATTTCGGCACGAGATTCCTCCTCAGACGTTGGCAATTCGTCGTCGCGGTCATGCTTCGATTGTCCGAGAACTATTGGGTCTGCAACCAAGCCCCGGCCAGTGCGCGGTGGCGTCAACGCGCTCATCTTCAGTTTCAATCTCTTGCGTTGAATTGAGAGCAACGCCAAAGCCGATGCAATCAGCTGCAAGTTGTGAGCACCACCAGCTGGTGGCTGCGGCGTTGGCTGTTCGTCAACGACCAACGGTACGGAGCTTTCATCCGCCGAATCAGCGATGATCTCGACGGCCACTTCTACAACTCTGAGGGTTCCGTCTGGCGCGATGGCATTCAGTTGTGCAGTGTGATCCCCCGTAGGGAACCCGTCGCCCAACGGATATTCCTCGGCGAACGAACCATCCTCTTTCACAGTGAGACCACCGAGGAACGTCGGTTCCGAGAACAGCCACGTCGTGGCCGAGCTGAGTGGCTTCAGACCCTCTCCTTCGATGCGGAACTCATCACCTTGATAAAACACCGGCATTCCTCGTGAATTGAACTTGACGGTGCTATCGACAACCTTGTTGGCAGAAATGGCGATCTTAAGACCGTCACTAGTTGTGATGATGTATTGGGTGCTGCTCTTGTCGACACGAACCCAACCATCTCTTGCGATGCCTCCAACCTTTGCGTTTTCTTCACTGATTGTGGTCAGATCTTTGATCGAATTACTGATTGTCGAGTCAGGAGACAATAAAGAGGTCTGACTCGCGATCTTGACTTCAAGAGGTGCACTCTTGGGCGAGGTATTTCCCGCCGCATCAGTCGTTGTTGCTGTGACAGTCCAGGTGCCCTCAGCAAGCTGCGGCAAGATGCACGAGCCTGAATTCGAAGTCTTGACGAAACTGCACTGAACTTTTGTTTCGTCATTCACTGCGGTGATTTTTGTCTTGCTACCCGAAGGTGCACCAGGCAATGCAATTGTCGGAGTCGTGTCACCCGTGACATTGTCCGTCGACGACGAACCAGTGTCAGACGACGCCACAAGATCAGGC
>CAYMVM010000005.1:40701-88012 GCA_964394175.1 uncultured Bifidobacterium sp. | reverse complement strand
TGACATTGTCCGTCGACGACGAACCAGTGTCAGACGACGCCACAAGATCAGGCGCCGACGGCGCAACCGGCGCCACCGTGTCGACCGTGATCACCAATGAGACACTCGGAACAGACGAGTTGCCCGAGAGATCAGTTTGTGTCGACGTGACCGACCAATCACCATCGACCAGCGTGCCCAAGTCACATGACGACACCGACGCTGACGCCACGAACGAACACACCACCGACACCCCATTACGCGTCGCAGTCACCGTCACGGTGTACCCATTCGTCACCCCAGCAACCGAAACTGTCGGTGTGCTGTCCGACGTGACATTGTCCGTCGACGACGAACCGGTGTCAGACGACGCCACAAGATCAGGCGCAGACGGCGCGGCTACCGCAGCAACTGTTACCGACATCGTTGATGTTGCCTTTTGTCCAACTGCGTCTGACACCGCATACGTCAAAGGCCCAGCAGTGCCAACAAAGTTCGAAACGGGGTCGAAAATCACTTCACCCGTTACCACATCAAGCGTCCAGACCCCCTTGCCCGATTCAGTCACTACCGTTTTCGAACAGTTCGGAGCAACATCGGTGCCCCCACACAAGAACATTCGTTGACCACTGAGACCCGTGCCGACGTCGTTTGCAAGCGGGGACAACACAATCGGACCAGTGTTCTGACCTGAGGCAGCGTCGGATCCCGCGGTTGGTGCCGTCGGGCTGCTGATGGACACGGACATTGATTGCGTCACCACCTGACCAATGACGTCGGAAACGACGTATGACACGGGTGTCGCAGGCCCCACAAATGACGGCAAGGGAACAAATGTGACCCATCCCGTCGCTGGGTCGAGAGTCCATGTGCCTTCATTGGGAACGATGACCGACATTGACAGACAATTTGGAGCGGTCTCGGTCGGTGCGCACAATTTCAATGCTGAAGATGTCAGCCCAGATCCCGAATCATTCGACAGTGGTTCAAATACGACATTCGAAGAGTACGAACCAACACTCGTGTCTGTTTGAGCAACAGGTGCGGTCGGTGCATTGACCGTGGCCGTCAAGGTAGAGCCAGCACACGTCTCATTTGGCGCCGAGGGGCTCCATGTTCCGGAAATGTCGTTGCACACGGCGTAACGAATCGGCGTTGAAGTGCCTGAAAACGTGGCGAGCGGTGCGAACGAAACAACGTTCGTGGTTTGATTGAGGGTCCAAGTTCCCTCGCCAGCGACCGTCAGAGTGTTTAGAGAACAGGTGGTCGCGCTACCGGTGGTTTGAGTTTCAGACGCACCACACAATCGAAACGTCGATACATCAATCGCAAGCGACCCTGGCTGCGTGTATGCGGCAGGGACTGTCCCGGCTGAATCGTTCGAGAGCGGTGTGAAGGTGGCAATCGTGTAGTGCGCGACAACTGCGCTGTCAGCCACCGCTTGGGTCGCGGGCGGAGGTAATGCGATGAAAGAAATTTGACTCGTGGCTTTCAGTCCGTTCGAGTCGAGCACGGTGTAGTCGATGGTGCGCGTACCGGAATAGGTGTATGTCGATTCTGGCGTGAAAGTGACGGTTGAGCCAGAGACTGCATACACGCCTTCGCCAACGATGCTGACTGACGTCTTCGTGCAATTCGGCGCCGTCTCTAGCGGGCTGACGCCACACAACTTGATCGAAGTTCCATCGAGAGTCGCACCAGTTGCTGCACTGTCATTCGAAAGTGGGTAAGCGGTCAGCACTTGGTCCTTCTGTCCTGCCACTTGGTCTGCCACCGCGGTCGGCGGTGCGAGCGTGGTGAACGAGACCGTGCTCGAGGCAGTCGCACCACGAGCATCAGCAATGATGTACGGAAGGGTCGAGGTTCCAATAAAGCCACTAACGCCCGTGAAGGTGACCGTGCCCGCGGAGACCGAGTATGCACCTTCTCCCGAGACACTCACCGAAGTCTTCGTGCAATTCGGCGCCGTCTCTAGCGGGCTGACGCCACACAACTTGATCGACGACGTGTTGAGAGTTGTCCCCGCTGTCGCTGTGTCGTTGGAGGCCGGCGTGAGAGAAATCGCAGTCGCGACACCGCCTGATTTCGAATCAGGACGGGCAGTCGGCGGCACGGCCCACTGAAAGACCACCATTCCGTGACCACCTCGACCTGCAGCGACACTTGAGTTCGTGCTGCCAGCACCCCCGACTCCGATACCAGAGACCCATTGGTCACTCCGACGTGCGACGACACTGTCACCAGAAGTTCCGGCAGGAGAGTTGTTGGTGCCGCCTCGAGCGCCGACACCAGTCGCGACGAGAGTCGCAAGCGACGAATCCATGTAGCCGCTTCCACCACCACCGCCACCGTTACCTGACCCAAATGACGCACCGCCACCGCCGCCGTAATAGCCACCTCCGCCACCACCGCCTGATTCAGGCGATGACGTGGTCATGCCACACCCTCGACCACCGGCATATTGGGAACCACTTTCTGCCGGTGACTGTGTGCACTCACGGGTGTCCGTGGCGCGAGCACCACCCGCGACGCTCGTGCCGCCCCTGCCGCTCGACGCAGCGTTCGTCCCGTTCGTCCCTGTTGACTCATTAGTCACCGTTCCCGGGTCGTCGACTCCTCCGCCACCGCCTGCACCATCAGCAGAGCCGCTCTCGTGTCCGCGACTGGATCCGCCCCCACCACCGACGACGACCACAGGAGTGGCTCGCCCGCTGCCCTCGAACACACCTGAGAATCCTCCACCGCTTCCACCCGCAGTGGACGCGCTCAGCACTGCACCACCTGCACCACCACCGCCGTAACCACTCGTTGTCGTCAAGGACTCGCCGCGTTGACCGACGACGACCGCATACGTGGCACCGACGGCGTTGATCGTCACGTTCACTTCGGCGTATCCACCCGCGCCGCCACCTGAGTCTGGGGACCAGTAGTTGCAACACACCCCACCTCCACCAGCTCCCCACAGTTCCACTCGAATTCGCGAACCAACCGGCATGTCGCTAGGTGCGGTGAACGTCTGGTCTGCGCCGTAGAAGTTGTATCGCTTGCAATGCGTGAACACACCAGATGTGGGAGTGCAGTCGACGATCACAGGCGCGAGAACTTGTAGTGATGATGACGTTCCGGACGCAGTGCCGAAGATATTGGTATGGGTCTCGACAAGCCTGTAGTACCCCGCTTGAGTCGGCGAGTATGTCGACGACGTCGCGCCTGTCACATTGCTGTACGTAGTTCCGTTGGTGGAAAATTGCCATTGCCATGTTCTCGTAGCCGACACTGCCCATGTTCCGGCCGTGCCGGTCAAGGTGGCTCCGATAGCACCGACACCTGCGATCGTGGGGCTCGTCGTGTTGACGGGAGGCTTCATGCCGGGGTCTCGACCGGTTCCGGCCGTTGTCGATCCAGACGTGAGCAGTGACACACAACTCGACCCACCTCCGCCACCGGTGTTGTCGCCACCACCACCGCCGCCGTAACAACCACCGCCGCCGCCACCACCTTCATCGCGGCCATTTCCACCAAGGAAACGAGCACCGGCGGTGCCGGGGTAGCCATTGCCGCTGCTACCACCATTGCCACCTGCGGTCTGCGTTCCACCAGATCCACCACTTGCTACTCCGGTGGTTCCACCGCCAGCACCTCCTGCCGACGTATATGACCCACCACCGCCACCGGCTGCAGCGATGATCTCAGTGCCGTCCGCCAGCCGCACGGCTGATCGGCCACCACCGGATCCGTACCACTCAGAGGAGCTACCGCCGGCATGACAACTTCCTCCTCTGCCACCACCGCCGTATGTCGCGGTGGTGTACCAGCAACTCGAGACGTTCTCGACTGGTCGTCGAGCGCCACCCTGACCGACGATGACAGTCAAGACATCACCTGCAGCAACTGAGTACGTACCAGTCGCATAACCCCCACCACCACCAACTGCAGAAGTGCCAGCCCGACCTGCTCCACCACCTGCCCCGAGCGCATGTAGCGAGATTGAGGTGACACCTGCAGGAACCGTCCACGACTGGTTGACGCCCACGTAGTTGAACGTGTCGTACACGGCAGAACCACCAGTGACATATTGAATGACAACGCAACCATGTCCACCTTTAGCCAAGGCAGTCGACGTGACCTGACCCCCGAATCCCGTCCCGCTCACACATGTCGAGGACGTTGACGAGGAGTACACCAAATTGTTCACATTGATCGGTGGGTCTTGGCCGTCGCCAGCCGTCGTCGAACCATTTGTCAACAGCGCGACATAGCTCGAGCCGCCGCCACCGCCTGAGACGGAATAGCCACCACCGCCGCCGTACCAACCGCCGCCGCCACCGCCGCCTTGGTGATACCCGTTGCCTCCGACGTACTGCGCGCCACGTGTGGCGAGAGCGTTCGCCACAGTTCCGCCGGCTGACTGGGTACCACCGCCGGAATCGCCGCCCGAAGTTCCCGTCAGACCTCCACCGGCACCTCCACTACCTTGCCATCCACCACCAGCCCCGCCGCCAGCAGTGGCAATTTCGGTGCCGTCCGCAAGCCGAATCGCTGTCCGTCCGCCTCCGGAACTTGCTCGATCGGCGTACGCATAACCGGGGTAACACGAACTTCCACGACCACCGCCGCCGTAGGTGAGGCTGCCGGTGTAACAACCATTGACACCTGACCCTGAACGAAGTGTCAGTAGCTCACCGCCGCCGCCTTGACCCACGATTACGGTCAGCACCTGACCCCCGGTCAAGCCGTACGAACCGCGCGCGTATCCGCCGCCACCCCCAGCACCATATGTACCTGCCAACGGCACGCCGCCACCGCCAGCACCAATGAGATGAAACACCGCACTCGTCACCCCGGACGGCACTGTCCATACCTGATCACTGCCGGTGAAATTGAACGTGTCGTATTGCGTCGCGCCCGCAGACACATATTCGATCACGACACAACCGTTTCCTCCACGAGTGGCTGTCGCTGTCGCTGAATTGGTCCCGCCCACTCCGACACCATTCACGCACGACGGCGACGTCGACGGTGAGGCGAATGCGGCCATTCCCGTCGTCGACACAATGACGGATACGAAGACGAAAATGCACATCACGATGCTTGGCAGCACCTGCCAGCGCCGTACGACTCCTGACCGTCTCCCCGCCATAGCGGAACAATCTTAGATTTTCTCTAACTCTCTTAGACAACTCTCTAGCGGCGAACTCACCACCGACCTGACTCGCCCAACGATGACCCTTGACTAAAGGTTGAGGGTTTGTGCCGCAGTTCATCTAGGTGAGGGGGCGACCGTAAAGTGTCGGCATGACGAGAAGAGACACTCGTACTCTCTTGCTGAAAGCAGCAGTCCGGACAATTGACGAAGGTGGTGAAACACATCTCAATGTCCACGCGGTGGCCAAAGAAGCAGGAGTGACCGTGCCTTCTGTGTATCACTTCTTTGGTAGTCGCGAAGGACTCGTCGAAGAGGCGCAGGCCTTTCGATTCGAGCACGGCATGAAAGTTGTTGCTCTCGCGTTGGACGAGGCGCTAGCGCGAGCAACGACGAAGAGAAAGTACCAAATGGTCATCAAGGACTGGCTCGCTGGAATCTCAGGCGCACATGCGAACGGTGAGTTCCGAAAGATTCGTGGCACGGTTCTCGCAAGTGCTGCCACCAACAAGAATCTGGCCAAACGTGTCACTTCGATACAGGAAAATCACGTCAAGCGCATCGCTGGATACCTCAGATACGGCATCGAGCGAGGATGGATCGATTCTGATCTCGACATCGAGGCAATCATCTATTGGGTCATCAGCCAGTTGAACGGCCGTCTCATCGTCGAGATTGACCCGAAGAAAAAGTTTGCGAAACGCTGGAATGAACTCTTCCTCGAATCTGTAAATCACGCGCTTCACTTCGACTAACCGAACGCCAAGCGCGCCTCAGTCTGTCGTGACCAGAACACGCTCGACATGAGCACCGAGCTGCCCATGTACCGTGTTTGTCACTGAGTCAACGCTTTGAGCGAACCGTGTACTTGAGGGTTCGCGCAGAGATCGTCGATCCATCAGCGCGATTTCCGACGAGGCGCACATAGGTGGCGTCATCTTGCATGATGGACGGCTGCGCAGCGTGCGTGGCCGTCGGACTCGCTAAGAGGGCTCCGGCAACAGTTGCTGCGCAAGAATTACAACTACACGCGGTAGTCAGTCACCTGTGTGTCCTCCACGCCGGCATCGACGAAATTGTCATACGCGCGCGCAGCCATGAACTCGCGCCATTCGAATGGTCTGTAGCGGGGTCCATCGAGAGACAGTTCTGTGACCGGAGCAACGATTGTCTCGCGCGACGGATTCGCAAAGTACGGAATTGAGTACCGACTGTGCATCGTCATCGGAATGACACGATGGACAGCTGCTCGATATCGGTCATTCGTCCACGCCTGCATACAGTCGCCCAGGTTCACGACGATGGTTCCTTGTTGAGGTGGCACGTCGATCCAACCGTGGTCACGCGATTCTGTCTGTAATCCGCCCACGTCGTCTTGCAACAACAAAGTGATGACGCCTGGGTCGGTGTGATAGCCGAGCGCTGTTTCGCCAAGTTCCACGACGTCGGCGCGTTCACCTTCGGGAACAGGATCACCAACTGGATAATGATTCAGACGCATGGAACTGCTGTAACGATTGAAGGCAATCTGAGATCGCGATACGTCACCCAACTTGAGAGCCTCATGGATGAGCCCAAGTGTGTGCTCAGTGAGCTTCGAGAGTCCGTCGTAAAGATTTGACATCGACTCCCTGAACCCCACAAGCCCGTCCGGCCAGCGATTGAAGTCATCTGCGCCTTCACGGGTCGGGTCGACAAAGTCGAAGACTTCCTTGTTGTCGCGCTTGCGCTTCGTCAGTTCCCTGTCGAAATAGCCGAGTGGGTTGGTCGCATCACGAACAATCGACATCTTCAACGTCCGGTCGGCGGCGAAGAATCGTCGAGTCTCCGACCAGCCTTTGTTCATCACGTCGTCAAGGCCATGCCCGGAGAGAAGGAAGAATCCGTGGTCACGGCACGCGTGATCGAGCGCCTCAAGAGACGTCGCTGTCGGGTCAGAGATGTCGACTGTTGGGACGATGTCCATCAACGCTTCCCGTCGATCACATCGAGTAGCTGATCGAGAGCGGCACCCCAACCCGCATGGAACCCCATCACTTCATGGAGACGTGCGTCCTCTTGATTTGCATGTCGACCTGTCGCCTTGATGCGTGATCCTTCTGCGAGGTCTTCGAATTCGACGATTGCCGTGAAGAGAAATCCGCCGTCAGGTTTGTCCTGTGGTCGGAAACCCGGCCCTAATCCGCTCGTCCATACAAACAATTTGCCTGGCTCAGCGATGAGAACACATCCGGAGCCCTCGTTTCGTTCACCGTCGGGTCCTTCCATCACAGTCCTGAAGATTCCACCTGGCCGGAGGTCAATTTCGGCTTCTGTCGTCCGCCACGGGTCTGGGGTGAACCATTTCACGAGCAAAGTTGGATCGGTCCAGCACCGCCACACATCAATCGCTCGGTGTCGTACGTCCCTTTCCAGGACGAGGTCGAATGTCGATGAACCTGCGATGTCGCTCATGGATGTGACACTACTGTCACTTCAACGACGACGACCTCGACGTGTTGTCTTGATGCATCACCATTCTTCGACAGAAGAGATGAGAGCCAACTGCAATCGCGATCTCGACTGGGAAAAGCAGCCACTTGACGGTCGCAGGCCTCGTGGTCATGACGTTCTCCGCACTTCCACCGAAAACGATCAACAGTATGAAGAACAATGCGACAGTGTGCAGCCAGATTGCTCGAAGCGCAAGCGACTTCGAGCCCAATTGACCAGCGCGTACGGCGAGAACCAAGCCCACGAACGGGACCATGAACAAGAACAATGTCGCCGGCAGCTCTCGCACGACAGTGCCCCACCCGCGGATGCGTTCAGTGTCGCTGAGAGTGGGGCTGGTCTTCACGAACGTCGCCCACAGGACGAGAAAGACGATGCCCACAGGCACACCTGCGAGCATCAGGAACGAGAGATGGGTCGTTCGATTTGCTTGGCGCGAGTCCACAGTTGCCACGCTCAATCGTGCACCTGCTCGTCGAGTTGGTCCAGCTTCTTGCCTGCGATCTCAACGATGTCCCACCATTGCTCCTCGTCCATGAGCACTTGGTCTCCTGTCCAATCGACAGTGCCGATCTGGGCGACCATGAGAATGTCTCCAAAGCGCGCGATCGTCGTACGGCCGATCATCGCCATCTTTTCGCCCTGAGTCGTGGAAGGTGGCACGGTCTCCTCAGACCAACTGATGGATTCGTCGCCGATGTCACGCGCCGTGATGACTTTTGTCGACGACATGACTCCGGCATCATCGGTCGACGTCTTCCCATCACAGATACGCACAGCTTCGGCGGCATTGCCGAAGTACGCGTCGACATCGTCATTGCTCCACGCCTGGATACGCATCAGCGATGTCGGCTGCCCCGATTGCTGAACACTCATCTCGACGTCGGCACCTGCCTGACCAGCCAAGTCCTCAAGATTCTTTGTCACCTCAATCGCCTCCGGACACCAAACCGACGGATCCAACGACGGGTTTTCGACATCTCGCACGTCAAATATCTGGCGCTGCGTCTCTTCCCATCCGCCGGCGATGTCTGTGATGGTGGGCAATGAGTCCGAAATTTGCTCGGGAGTCGGCTGCTGACCTGTTGCCGACCTGCCGCAACTCGCTACCGCAACAGTTGCGACAAGAACGACCATGATTCGCTTCGTGTTCATGTCGTGAACGTATGGCCCCGGATGTACCGCCCACTCGAGACATCCGTCAGTCTTTCAACACCGCATGAACACCCGCACCGCTGTGACGTGAGAGACATGTGCCATAGGGCGCCCTAGCGCCCGACGAGCAGGGACCGACATCGGTACAGTTCTCCTGCCCCCTTATGAGTACAACAATTTCTGGCAGCACGTCGACTGTCACCAGCCAACCTCAGCTGACCAAGGCGACGGAACGAAACATCCTTATTGCGATGTGCACGGCGCTTGTCGCAGTGGTCGCCTCAATGTCCGGTCTGAACGTCGCCCAACAAGCGATTGCTGTCGAACTTGGTTCCAGCCAGAGCGGGGTGTTGTGGATCATCAACGCGTACTCGCTCGCACTCGCTGCGTTGCTCATGCCGATCGGAGCCGTCGGCGACAAATGGGGCCGCAAACCCGTTCTGCTCACAGGCCTGTCATTGTTCGCGATCTCGAATGTCGGGGCGATCATGGCGCAATCGACTGCTCAGATGATCGCGGCGCGCACAGTCGCCGGCGTCGGCGCGGCGATGATCATGCCCGTCACGCTGTCCGTCATCACATCAAGTTTCCCCGAGGAAGATCGTGCTCGTGCGGTGGGCATCTGGGCCGGTTTCGCCGGAAGCGGCGGCATGATTGGCTTGTTCGTCTCAGCGTTCACCGTCGATGTGTTGTCGTGGCGGTGGGCGTTCGGTTTACCGATACTGCTCGCCGGACTCGCGTTCGCTATCACAATGGTGAACGTTCCGAACTCACGTGAGGGCGATTCACACTCCTTCGACGTCATCGGTTCGGTGTTGTCCGCCCTGGCCATCGGCGGCTTGGTGCTCGGTATTCACGAGGGACCAGAACGAGGCTGGTCTGATTCCATCACGCTTGTCGGTCTCGTTGTCGGTATCGCCGCACTGGTCCTGTTCATCGCCTGGGAACGCAACACTTCTGCACCATTGCTCGACATCACGACATTCACCGACCGAGGTCTCGCCTCGGGTGTAGCCACCATCACCATCGTGTTCGCAGTGATGTTTGGCATCTTTCTCGTGCTGTTTCCGTTTCTGCAAGCAGTACTTGGTTGGTCGGCACTTCGGTCTGCTGTCGCGATGCTGCCGATGGCAGCCGTCATGATGCCGACGTCGACGGTGGCTCCACGTATCGCCGGGCGCTTCGGAAGTCGCGCGACGATGCTCGCCGGTGTCACGTTGTTCGCGAGTGGCCTCGCCCTGCTCGCACTGCGAGCCTCGGTGGAGGGTGGCTATCTCTCGGTGTTGCCCGGGTTGATGATCGTGGGCTTTGGTATGGGCCTCACCATGACACCAGCAACGACTGCAATCACAGAAACACTTCCTGCGGAAAAACAAGGTGTTGCCTCTGCCTTGAACGACACCTCGCGAGAGATCGGTGGTGCGGTGGGAATGGCTCTGCTCGGTTCGGTTCTGAGTGCCGCGTTTCGCACGAAAATGACCGACTCCCTCGGCGGACTTCCAGAGCAAGCTGTCGACGCGGCGGGTGAAGGAATCGCCAATGCCTACGGAGTTGCTGCACAGATGTCGCAGAACGGCATGAGCGACGCGTCACTTCGCATCATCGACGCTGCAAAACACTCTTTCGTGGCCGCGTGGACGAACTCGATGTGGGTCGGTGTGGTTCTGTCAACCGTCGCAGTCGGTGTTCTCGCCGTTTTCGGCCCGCGCCGCGCAAAGTAGCGTTGAACACATCGCTGCACCGACGAGTCATCCCCGCTGTATCGCCCAGTTCAACATCGCTCGTCTGCGACATCCTCTCGGACATGAACTCACCAAACCCTTCGAAGATTTAATTGACGAGACCAACGCTCACGCAGAAGCGAGTTTGGGATTCATCTGGCGGCATGGCATCGACACGCGCTCTCCCGATGAGGACGTGTACGGCGACCCCTTGATGACTGTGAACTTGTCGGTGTGGCAGTCGATCGAACACCTCAAGAACTACGTGTATCGCGGCTTTCACCGCGATGTCTTTCGCCGGCGTAAAGAGTGGTTTGATTCGTCCGCAGTCGTGCTGTGGTGGGTCGACATTACGGAACGACCGACACTCGAAGAGGGCAAGCGTCGGCTTGAGCATTATCTGCTCAATGGTCCGAGTGATGTCGGCTTCGGATTCCGCGAAGTGGTGACACCCGTCGATTGATTCAGCCGTGAAATGCGGCATCGAGCAGCGCATCAGCAAGTGCTGTTCCGCGATGTTCGGGGGCGAGCCCTGGCCACGCATTCACCTCGAGCACCACCATCTCTCCGCAGTGCTCGATGACGTCGACTCCGGCAAAACACAAGTTCATCGCGTGCGCCGCTCGTAGCGCAGACTCAACGATGCGCGACGCATCAGCGCTCTTTAGATCCAGCTCTTCGACTGTCGAACCTTGCACGTTGGTCACGAAGTGCTCCGACGGCGCAGTACGTCTCGTGAGCGCGACGACGTCATGTCCCCGGCCTCGATCGGCGACCACCACTCTGCAATCACACCCAGCACCAGTGGCCAATGGTTGAACCACGTGGTGATCGACCATTCCCCCGATGAGTGGGACTGTGGACGACAGCGCTTCCTGCGCATCTCGCCACGAGCGATGACGAGTGACACCACGCCCCTTTGATGCACGAGCTGGCTTCACGACGACCGGTTGAGACGAGAACATCGCTTCGAAGAGAGTTAGGTCGACACCTTCTCCGGGAACCACTGCGACGGTCGGCATTGCTGGCACTCCGGCATTTGCCAAAGTGACCGACGTTGTCACCTTGTCTGCACACAGACTTGCTGCTCGAAGATCAGGAACGATTCGAGCTCCGTCAGCGATCCATTGTTCGAACACGGGCACAAGAAACGACCATGGGCGATTCACTCCCCGGGGCAACACCACGTCGGGCCTGGTTATCTGCCCAGCCACCGACACCCAGCAGTGCTCCCCATCTGTCGCTAGAGAAAGCTCTGATGGCGACACCACATCAACATTGAGGCCACGTGCTTGTGCGGCTTCGACGAGCACGGCATGATCCGCACGAAGCCTGTCGGGATACCCGACGATGACTAGTGAAGTCATGGTGCCTCGAGACGAGTGCCTCAGGAACCGGTCAACTCGTCGCGAAGTTCTCGTTTCAGGAACTTCCCGTTCGCATTGCGCGGAAGTGGTTCGTCACGGAACCACACCTTTGACGGGATCTTGTGCTTGGCGAGTCGCAATGACAGGAATTCCGCGAGTTCACTTTGGGTGAGCGACCGGCCCGGCTGAAGAACAATTGCTGCGGCGACTTCTTCTCCCAAGCGTTCATCTGGGATACCGAACACTGCAGCCTCTGCGATGGAATCGTGGTGATAGATCGCCGTCTCGACTTCGCTGCAGTAGACGTTCTCTCCGCCGCGCAGGACCATGTCCTTCGCGCGATCCACGATGTAGATGAATCCGTCATCATCGATTCGGGCGATGTCCCCGGTGTTCAACCATCCATCTTTGATGGTCTCCGCTGTTGCTTCAGGTCTGTTGAGATAACCCTTGATGACAATAGACCCTCGTACACACAACACGCCCGTAACATCCTTGTTCCGCGGAAGATCGTTTCCGTCCTCGTCGATCAACTTGGCCTCGAGAGTCGGCACGGGTGGACCACATGACTCTGGCTTCGAGACGAACCATCGCGCGGAATTGGCAGTGATGATTCCGTGTGTCTCGGTCATTCCATAACCTGTCGAAGGTTGCCCGGTCTTCAACGCGCCGGCGATCTTGTGCACCAAGTCCGGCTGCAAGGCTGCTCCACCTCCACCCATGCCCTGCACCGAGGACGTATCTCGTTTCGACCAGTCGGGGTGCATGAGCAACTCGCGACTCATTGTCGGAACTCCGGAAAAGTTGGTGACCTTTTCCCGTTCAATCAATTCAAGTGCGCGCCCAGGTTCCCACTTGTACATCAGCACGACTTTGCCGCCGACGAGAGTCGCAGGGTGCAAGATGCAGTTGCACGCCGTCACATGGAACAGCGGAGTCGGCGCCATGAACGACGGTGCAAGGGCTGGTGGTGCTTCAGTCGGTGCCGGAACGTCGCCCGCTGCAATTGCCTTTTGTTCCGCCAGTGACGATGCGGTCGTCATTGCAGCGATGTTCAAGATGTTGTCCACCGATCCCCGGTGATGGAGCTGTGCGCCTTTCGGAAAACCGGTGGTACCCGATGTGTAGAAGATCGTCGCATCATCGTAAGGATCGATACTGACCGCTGGTAACGCACCCGGATCTGCGTTCATCATGATGTCGGCCCACTTCGCCGACCCGGCTGGTGCCTTTGCATCTGCGCGAACGGCGATGACATGTATCGGGTGAAGTCCAGAAATGTGCGAGAGACGTTCGAGTCGTTCGTCATCGGCGATGAGCGCCACTGGGGTGCTGTCTTTCAATGCATATTCCATCTCGGGTGAAGTCCACCATGCGTTCATGCCGACAACTGCTGCACCGATCGACACAGTCGCCCAGTAGCCGACAACCCACTCGGGATAGTTGCGCATCGCAATCGCCACTCGTTCTCCACGCGTCACTCCGTTGGCCACGAGGTGGGCCGCGAGCTTGCGTACCTGAGCGTGCACGTCTGCGTAGGTGTATCGCTCGTCTTCGTACACCAGATAGTCCTTGTCACCGTGACCTGCTGTCATCTCCCACAACACACGCATGTTCGGAGGTGCCGCTGCAAACGTCTTCGCCGGTACGCCATTCACCTCGACGACGGTGGTGGCGAACGGCGAACCCAGGGCGTCGAGTTCGGCTCGGGCAGTGAGGTAATGGTTAATCACACTCTCATCATTCCCCAAATTCGCGACCCCGTTGAACACGGGCCAGAATCACATGGTGATAATTCGAGACTTGACGTCAAGCGACCTCGACGTGGCATGGCGCATCAATCAAGCCAACACACCTGCCGTGGGCGACGAGCCTCGTGATGCGATGGATGAGATTCTCTCGATGTCGACCATCGCACTTGCGACTGAAGTAGGTGGGCAGGTCGTCGGGTTCTGCATGGTGCTTCCGCCCGACACCAGCTATGACAGTCCGAATTATCGGTATTTCTGCGACCGATTTCCCGAGTTCGTGTATCTCGATCGAATCGCATTCGATTCGGAGCATCAAGGTCGTGGCTATGGAGCAGCCATGTATCGGGAGGTGGAACAGAGGACCACTGCCCCTCTGTTCGCGCTTGAAGTGAACGTAAAACCACCAAATGAGGGTTCGCTTCGATTCCACATGCGAGAGGGCTTCGTGGAGATCGACCAATTGGAGACTCGACCAGGAAAAATCGTCAGCTTGATGGTGAAGCACCTCTCTCCAGACTCCGATCGACCACTAGCCTTATCTCCTCGTGGGATCTGATCAGACTGCCGGCGCTGAGTCGGTCGAACTTGCGCGTCGCCTCGCCCAAGAGGAAGAGGACAAGCGGCGGGCCGAGTCAAACGATGACGGCCATGGCCATGGCGAGCACCACGACGGACACTCACGTGCCGGAACTGTCGCGCTCGCGCTGGGTGCACTCGGAATCGTGTACGGAGACATCGGAACGAGTCCGCTCTATGCCTTGAAGGAAGCATTCACCGAGAAGTCGCACGTGATGACCGTCGACCGCATCAACGTGTTCGGAGTCTGCTCACTTGCCTTCTGGGCCCTCATCCTCATCATTTCGGTCAAGTATCTGATGTTCGTCATGCGGGCCGACAACCGCGGTGAAGGCGGCATCCTCGCTCTCACCGCACTCGTCATGGGGCGTCGAGGTTCGACGACAACAACTCGTGCGTCAACGGGAGCACTCGTGTCTCTGGGTGTGTTCGGAACCGCGCTTCTGTACGGCGACGGCATCATCACGCCAGCAATTTCTGTGTTGTCAGCCGTCGAAGGACTCGAGGAAGTCTCGACATCATTCGAGTCCTGGGTGTTACCGATCGCGGTCGTGATTCTCGTGGGCCTGTTTCTCGTTCAAAGTCGCGGTACTGGCGCTGTGGGCAAGGTCTTTGGACCGATCATGATGGTGTGGTTCGCGACACTCGCGCTTCTCGGTCTCTCCCATGTCTTTGACGCACCGGAAATCCTGCAGTCAATCAACCCGAGTTACGCAATTCAGTACTTCACCCATGAGACAGGAAAAGCGTTCCTTTCACTCGGGTCAATCTTCCTTGTCGTCACCGGTGGTGAAGCTCTCTACGCCGACATGGGACACTTCGGGCGTCGCCCAATCATGTTCGGCTGGTACGGCATGGTCCTTCCGTCCCTCGTGCTTAACTACTGGGGCCAGGGCGCATTTCTCCTTGAAAATCCCGAGGACATTGAAAGCGTGTTCTTCCGGATGGCACCCGAGCCGGTGCTGCTGCCTGTCGTCATTCTTGCGACTCTTGCGACGATCATCGCTTCACAGGCCCTCATCTCGGGTGTGTTCTCATTGACCGCGCAGGCCGTGCAGCTTGACTATCTCCCTCGTATCGCGATTCGTCATACGTCTCAGCAACATTCCGGGCAGATCTACGTGCCGCTCGTGAACTGGGTGCTCATGGTCGCGTGCGTGGGATGCGTTCTAGGTTTTCGAACTGCCAGCAACTTGGCCGCGGCCTACGGCATCGCCGTGACTCTGACCATGGCAATCACCACACTGCTCTTCTTCCGTGTTCTCACCGTCAATTGGAATTGGAGCCGCGCAAAAGCTTTGGCCGTCTGCGTCCCGATGCTCATCATCGAAGCCGGCTTCGTAGGTGCCAACCTCATCAAGATTCCTCATGGTGGTTGGTTCGCTCTTGCCGTTGCGATCTTCCTCATGGTGCAGATGCAGACATGGCGCAGAGGCCGAAACCTCGTGGCACTTCGCATTCATAGAGGCGAACGACCACTCGAGACCTTCCTGGATGAAACCGAGAACATCAAACGTGTCGACGGAACCGCGGTCTTCATGTTCAAAGACCTTGGCAAGGCACCACCGGCGCTCGTCAACAACTTGTTGCACAACAAGGTGCTGCATGACTGCACACTCATCGTGTCAGTCGACACCACCGACGAACCGCGCGTCGACCCGTCACGGCGGGCTGAGATCACAAAGGTCGCTCCCGGCGTGTTCCAAGTGCAACTCGAGTTCGGCTTCATGGAAGAGCCGAACGTGCCCGATGCACTCTCCCGACTCGAGCATCGCGGTCTGGTGTACGACCCCGATGACGTCACCTATTTCATCGGTCACGAATCAATTGTGGCGGGCAAGGCTCCGGGCATGAATCCGTTGCAAGAACATCTCTTCGTCATGTTGAACCGCGGTGCCGACAGTGCCGTCCGGTTCTTCAACTTGCCGAGCGACCGAGTGTTCGAAGTCGGCTCGCGCGTCGAGATCTAGTCGAGATCCAAACAACCGAACGCAAAACCGTACGTCTTCGCGTCACGGAGCCTTGGGAGGCCAGACCGGGGTGACGCGCCACGGTGCAGCCGTTTCAACTTGAGCTGCGAGACGAAGCAACAAGTCTTCTCGCCCGAATGCTGCAACGACTTGCACTCCGACAGGCAAACCGTTCGAGTCGACACCGAGTGGAAGTGACATCGCCGGTTGACCGGTGATGTTGTACGGGCTCGTGAGAGCCGAATAGGCACCAGCGTGCGTCGCGATAGACGACATGTTCATGGTGTCGAGCAATCCGAGAGGTGGGACTTGTCGAGAAAGTGTCGGAGTCACGAGCACATCGTGATCGGTGAAGAATGCACCGATCACATGGGCAGCACGCTCGAGCTCGCCTGCTGCATGCGCGAGATCGACGGCGCGGGCCTCCTTGCCCATCTCGTAGATGTATCGCGTCAGTGCCTCGAGGTCATCGTCGCGGAGCGTTCGACCTTCCTCACGCAAAAACGCGTCGATGTCGGCAGCCATCGGGACGCCCATGTAGATCTGCATGCACGTAGCCAGTGCATCCAACGGAAACGAGGGACGCGCTCGAACGACTGAGTGTCCGAGCGACTCGAGGAGGGCGACCGTCTCATTCACGACGCGGGCGCAATCATCGTGCACCTCCACTCCACTCGGTGTCGCCATGTCGACAGCCACACGAAGCCGTCCTGGGCTTTCGCCCACCTCACTCACATACGGACGCTCCGGTGGGGCGATGACATACGGATCTCCGACATGTGCTCCGTGGGCGACATCAAGGAGGAGAGCCGAGTCCCGCACAGTCCGAGTGACTGCGTGTGCGATGGACAACGGACCCCGAAACAACGAATGCGATGGAGCTGCCGTGACACGGCCGCGGCTCGGCTTCAGACCGAACAATCCGCATGCGGCGGCGGGGATACGAATTGAACCACCCCCGTCGGTGGCGTGGGCGGCAGGAACGATTCCTGCAGCAACCGCGGCTGCGCTTCCTCCAGATGAACCACCGGTGGAAAATCCGAGGTTCCACGGATTGCGACACGGCCCGAACAGCACCGATTCGGTGCTCGCGTTTCGACCTAGTTCGGGGGTGTTCGTGTTGCCCAGAAGGATCAGACCGGCACGCCGGTATCTCTTTGTGAGTTCGCTGTCGTGATGCGCGACGACATGGCGGTACAAACGAGAACCACCCGTCGATGGAAGCCCCTCGACGTTCAGACCGAGATCTTTCACCACGAACGGAACGCCGGCGAGTGGGCCGGAAGATGGCTGCTCACACTCATCCAAGGCCCGCTCGAATCGAGTTGCGACGATCGCATTGATGGCCGGATTGCGTTCTTCGACACGCGCAATTGCGAACTCGACGAGCTCTCGTGGCGAAACCTTCTTGTCGCGAACGAGCCCCGCGAGTCCGGTCGCATCATGTGTGTCGAACACTTCGTCCATGCAAATGACGCTAGTGAGCCACACTGCTCCGTCTTCAATGCGCCGACCTAGTGTTGCCTCATGACCAATCTGTCAGGCCACGTTGCTCTCGTCACCGGAGCCGCTCGCGGTCAAGGTCGCTCTCACGCCATCGCGCTCGCTCGCGCAGGTGCGCGACTCGTGTTGGTCGATATCGCCTCTGACATCACGACCGTCCCCTACCCCCTCGGTACTGCCGCTGAACTACGAGAGACCGAAGCAATGGTCCAAGAGACCGGACAAGAGTGCCTTTCGTTCGTCGCCGACATTCGCGACACGGCCGCGATGACCAACGTCGTGGACACGGCACTTGACACCTTCGGTCGACTCGACATCTGTGTCGCCAACGCCGGTGTCGTCGGATTCGGTCGCTTCTGGGAGCTGACCGACGACCAATGGTGCACCATGATCGACACGAATTTGAATGGTGCCTTCAAGACCGTGCGAGCTGTGGTGCCACACATGCTCGAGCGAAACCACGGTCGCATCATCATCGTGTCGTCGATGAGTGGTCGTATGGGTAACGCGAACCTCGCACACTACGTGGCGAGCAAGTGGGGCCTCATCGGCATGGCGAAGTCCCTCGCCATTGAAGTCGCAGGTCGCGGGATCACGGTCAATGCGCTTTGCCCCACATCTGTCGACACGCCGATGCTGCACAATCCGGCGATGTACAGCCTCTTTTGCCCAGACCTCGAAAAGCCCACGCGCGACGATGTGATGCCTCGATACGCGGCGATGAACAAACTGGGTCGTCCGTGGCTGTCAGCAGAAGAGGTGTCTCACACCCTGCTGTATCTGTGCGACGAAAAAGCCGCAGCTGTGACTGGTCAGGCCATCGAGATCAGTCTCGGGTCAGCCAGTGGTCAACACTGACGGGCTGCGTCAGCTTTTTCGCGCGACACCAAAGGCGCGAAATGCGGTCAGTGCGATCACGAGAACCGCGACAGCGCCCGAGAAACTGAGCGAATCGAGTGCATCCTTCTTCGTGAGCAATCCCTCGATTCCCTTGACCCCCATGTAGACGATAAGGACGTCGATGATTGACTTCTTCAGTCCGTCCAGAGAGTCGACACGAAGCCACTGTGGAACCGGAAGCTCGTCGATGAACAACTCGTATAGACCGATAGTGACGATGAGCTGGACAACAGCCAGCAAATACATGTCAATGACCCCGAGCAACTGAACGATTGTGACGTCGTCTCGCCAAGCACCCTCGAGCAAGTCGCCGATGAGCTTCACCGACTTGGCCACTCCCCAGCCAAAACTCGCCATCGTCGTGGCACCGAGACCGACGACTGCGACGAGCACGATGAATCGACTGAATCCGAGAATTTGCTTCACATGACCATGATGCCACGCTCGCAGGCCGACGCCTATCGTTGTCCTGTGGCTGACACGACTGTCGCAAAGACCCTCATCATCGCTTCGGTACAGCGATCTGGCTCCACCCTCCTGTCATCGCTGCTCCGCGCAACCGGCGTCGCTGGGCGACCGATGGAAATGATGAACATCCACACCAAGTTGTTCACGGACACACGCGCCCGGCTCGGAGTTCCGACGCTCTCGCCGCTCGGATACGGAGCTGCCGCTTTTCGAAAGGCGACACGTCGAGACATGCCGCGAAACATCCGGCACTTCACCCACGAGTCGTATCTCGAATTCCTCCGTCGCATCACCCCCGAACACACCACTGCAAACGGCGTCTTCGGCGTGAAGATCCACTGGACGCAATACCGTGACAACTTGCTGAAGCGCGGCGACGACGCCGGCTTCTGGCGGGCACCGGTCACGTGGGTGTTGATCAAACGAGACAACGATGTGCGTCAGGCGATCTCTTTCGTCAAAGCCCAACAGACGAACCGATGGCACAGCGACATGGCTGGGCACGGTGAGGCGACCTACGACGAACGTGCGATCGCTGATGCACTGTCAGAGATCAGAGGCAACTACACCGACTGGGACGACTACTTCGCCGACACCGGTGCCGAGCCGGTGCGACTGACCTACGAGTCATTGGTCGCCGATCCGCAGCGCGCAATCGACGTGGTTCTCGACGCGCTTGGCGAACCACGCGTCGATGTTCCGCCGCCGACCATGCGCCCCGTGTCTGACGCGACGAACGACGATTGGGAGAGACGGTTCAGGTCCGCCGGTCGAGTGTGAACGTCAACTGACGAGTGCTCGAACGCGTCGTGCAAGTTCCACTGCGTCACCATCTGTCGGCCTGACCACGAGGTCTGGCGACACAGGTGCTTCATACGGACTGTCGATACCGGTGAAGTTCGTGATGTCGCCGCGGCGTGCGCGCTGATACATGCCCTTCGGGTCGCGGCGCTCACACTCATCGAGCGGAGTGTCGACGAACACTTCGAAAAAAGAAAGTCCTGCCGCGGCGTGCATGGATCGGACACCGTCTCGTGCGTCTCGGAACGGACTGATGACCGGAACCAACACCACGACGCCCGCATCAGCCATGAGGCGGGCCACTTCACCCACTCGACGGACGTTCTCGCGTCGGTCGTCATCTGAAAATCCGAGGTCGGCATTCAAGCCGGTGCGCAGATTGTCACCGTCAAGGATGTACGCCGGTCGACCGTCAGCAACGAACATCTCCTCGACGTGCGTGGCGATGGTCGACTTTCCCGAACCCGACAAGCCGGTCAACCAGATTGTGGCTCCACCCCAACCAAGCATCTCTCGTCGCGCGGCCGGTGAGACCAGGCCGTGATGCCAGACGACTTCGTGTGCCACGACGACTCCTATTGGATCATTCCGGCGGCGACGGTGGCGTTCGTTCCCTCGTGGATGAGCACGAAACTCCCGGTGGTGCGATTCCGCTCGTAACGGTCCACGAAAAGTGGCACCGTCGTACGCAGACGAATTCGCCCGACGTCGTTCAGACTGAGGGTCGTGGCTTCCGTGTCGCGATGCAAGGTGTTGACATCGAGTCGGTACAACACCTCAGAGACCTTCGCACGTGCGTCACGGGTGGTGTGCTTGATTCGATAGAAGCCGTTCGGGTCCATCGGTTGTTCATGCATCCAGCAGATGACCGCTTCGACATCTTGCACGGCATCGGGTTGGTTGTTCGGACGACACAACATGTCGCCTCGACTCACATCGATGTTGTCGGTCAATCGGACAGTGACCGACATCGGGGGAAATGCTTCCTCAACCGGGCCATCCATGGTCTCGATCGCCGCCACCGTCGAGGTGAAACCGGAAGGCAACACCATCACGTCGTCGCCGGGCTTCATGACTCCGCTCGCGACTTGTCCGGCATATCCGCGGTAGTCATGCCACGAATCGTCCTGTGGGCGAATCACGTATTGAACCGGGAATCGGACATCGACCAGATTGCGGTCTGACGCGATGTGCACTTCCTCTAAGAGATGCAGAAGAGATGACCCGGCGTACCAAGGCATGTTCTGAGAACGGTGGACGATGTTGTCGCCATGAAGAGCAGAGATGGGAACGAACGAGAGATCATGGATCTTGAGGCGTGCGGCGAAATCGCGGAACTCACCTTTGATGCGCTCGAACACTGATTCGTCGTAGTCGACGAGGTCCATCTTGTTGACACACAACACGAGGTGCGGGACCCCGAGCAACGACGCAAGGAACGAATGCCGACGGCTCTGTTCGACGAGACCGTGCCTGGCATCGACCAAGATGAGCGCGAGGTCTGCAGTGGAGGCACCTGTGACCATGTTGCGCGTGTACTGAATGTGTCCGGGAGTGTCGGCGATGATGAACTTTCGCTTCGGAGTGGCGAAGTATCGATACGCGACATCGATTGTGATGCCCTGCTCACGCTCGGCCCGCAGTCCGTCGGTGAGGAGCGCCAAATTGGTGACGGCCTCTCCCCTGTCACGCGACGTTCTCTCCACTGCCTCCAACTGATCCTCGAAGATGGACTTCGAGTCGTAC
Source organism: uncultured Bifidobacterium sp. (assembly GCA_964394175.1). Classification (GTDB taxonomy): domain Bacteria; phylum Actinomycetota; class Acidimicrobiia; order Acidimicrobiales; family Ilumatobacteraceae; genus UBA2093. Next base: position 66,439 of record CAYMVM010000005.1, on the reverse strand, counting down.
AGCAAACGTCCGATGAGCGTCGACTTGCCGTCATCCACCGAGCCAGCGGTCGCAAAACGAAGGATCTCGGACATCAGAAATACCCCTCACGCTTGCGGTCTTCCATCGCTGCTTCCGATGTCTTGTCGTCGGCGCGAGTTGCTCCGCGTTCGGTGATGCGGGTGGCGGCGACCTCGATGACGACGTCTGAAGCACTTGCCGCCGCCGATGACACTGCGGCAGTGCACGTGGCATCACCGACAGTGCGGTAGCGGACCAGTTCTTCAACGACTTCTTCTCCGTCTCGCGGAGTCACGAATTCATTAACGGCCATGATCATGCCGTCGCGATGAACCACGGGACGACGGTGGGCGTAGTAGATGCTCGGCAATTCGATGTTCTCGTCGGCGATGTACTGCCACACGTCGAGCTCTGTCCAGTTCGAGATCGGAAACACCCTGATGTGTTCACCGGGGCGATGTCGCCCGTTGTACAGGCTCCACAGTTCGGGTCGTTGATTCTTCGGATCCCATTGTCCGAACTCGTCACGGAAGCTGAACACCCGTTCTTTTGCGCGGGCCTTTTCTTCGTCACGGCGGGCTCCACCGAACATGGCGGTGAACTTGTGCTCTTCGATGGTTCGCAGCAATGTGGTCGTCTGTAGGCGGTTTCGACCCGCATTTGACTTCGGGTCTTCGAACACACGTCCGGCGTCGATGTCGTCTTGCACAGATCCGACGATCAGTCGGGCCCCGATGTCGTCAGCCATCCAATCGCGGAAGGCAATGACCTCGGAGAAGTTCTGACCCGTGTCGATGTGGACGAGTGGGAATGGCAGTCGCGCCGGCCAGAACGCTTTACGCGCGAGATGAACCATGATGATCGAATCTTTGCCACCCGAGAAGAGCAGAGCCGGACGCTCCATGGTCGCCGCTACTTCACGCATGATGTGAATCGACTCAGCTTCGAGTGCCTTCAGATGCCCTAATTCGTACTTCGTTGGCACGGGACGATTTTACCCGCAACACGGACCGTAAGGGCACCGATCACCGCTCCGATGAACCACCCAGCAATGACATCGCTCAACCAGTGGACTCCGAGAACGAGTCGCGCCACTCCGGACACCACTGCAAAGGCCGACAGGAATAAGTCGAGCAAGTCCCAGCTTCTGTTTCGGTGAGACGTAAGGTGTCGAATCATCACGGTCGCTGTCACAAAAGCAGTTGCGCTCGCGGTGTGACCAGAGGGCAACGATGAACTTGTCGCCTCGACCAGTTGTTGCACGACCGGAGGACGTTCTCGACCGATCATCACCTTGAGCAAAGAAACGGCGACTTCGTTCACGATCACGGACATAGGCACAGCCGCCATCAGCCATGTCGTGGGTGTTCGAGCTCGCCAGATGGCAGCGACAACGACTGCAACACCGAGAACCACCGCCGATGTGCCGTACCGATCGAAGTGCTTCGCGACCTCCACCATCCAGCCCACCCGGTTGTCGACAAAGAAGTCCTGCACGTTCGAGTCGACCGATTCAATGACACCGGCGCCTGTCCGGATGGTCACATGCTGAACGAGATGAAACACCGGTACTGACGGTAGTTCCGTGTTGCTACGAGTCCGCTGGATGGACAACAATGACCCCTGTGGGAGGAGCGTCGACACGACAGACGATGAACTCCACCGTCGACGTCACCATCGTGGGCGCGGGGTTTGCAGGCATGTACATGGTGCACAAGTGCCATGAGCTGGGCCTCACGTGTGTCGCCATCGAGAAAGGCGACGATGTCGGTGGTACCTGGTACTGGAACCGTTATCCCGGTGCTCGTTGCGACGTTCCAAGCCTCGAGTACTCGTACCAGTTCTCCGAAGAACTTCAACGTGAATGGAAGTGGAGCGAGAAGTACGCAACCCAACCTGAGATCTTGCGTTACGCCCAACACGTGGCGGAGCGATTCGACCTGAAGCGCGACATGGTGTTCGAGACCACAGTCACCCGTGCCTCATGGAGCGATGATGACCACACCTGGCGCGTCGAGACCGACCGGGGCGACCTCGTGACCTCGCAGTTTCTCGTCATGGCGACCGGATGTCTCTCGTCCGCCAACAAACCTCGGTTCCCCGGTGACGACTCTTTTTCGGGCGAGGTGTACCACACTGGGTCGTGGCCACATGACGGAGTCGATTTCACCGGCAAGCGGGTCGCGGTCATCGGAACGGGCTCCTCCGGATTGCAGTCGATTCCTTTGATCGCCGAACAGGCGGCTTACCTCACGGTTTTCCAGCGAACTGCCACGTACTCGGTGCCAGCGAACAACGGGCCGAACGATGCTGCGTACGAAGCCACAGTGATGGCAGACATCGCCGGGTTCCGTGCGCGCAACTCTGCGACGCGGAGCGCATTCGGGGGCGACTTCCCGTCCAACGAGATCAGCGTCTTCGGTGTCGACGATGACGAACGACGTCGCTTGCTCGAAGAGCGATGGGACTCCAGTGGTCTTTTGTTTCTCGGTGCTTTCAATGACGTGCTCATGAGTGACGCATCGAACGAAGCTGTCGCCGAATTCGTGCGGGAAAAAATCCGAGGCATCGTGAAGGACCCCGCAGTTGCCGAATTGTTGGCACCGAAACAGACCATCGGCTGCAAACGTCTCTGTCTGGACACCAACTACTACGCCACTTTCAACCGCGACAATGTGTCGCTGGTCGATATCAGCGCATCTCCCATCGAACGTCTCACCTCGAAAGGTGTTGTCACCGGCGGCACAGAGTACGAAGTCGATGTCATCGTCTACGCCACCGGGTTCGACGCGATGACCGGCTCATTCCTCAAGGCGAACATCCACGGTCGAGGCGGATTGCCGCTCACCGACGCGTGGAGCGCCGGCCCGATGACCTACCTCGGGCTCAATTCGCGTGGTTTTCCGAACATGTTTCTCGTGACAGGGCCTGGGAGCCCGTCTGTTCTCACCAACATGATCGTGTCAATCGAGCAACACGTGAACTGGATCGGTGAATGCATCGACCACATGCGCACCAACGGATTCCGACTCATCGAAGCTGAAGAGCAGGCCCAGTCCGATTGGGTCAACTACGTCAACATGATTGCTGGCTACACGCTCTTCCCGACCTGCAACTCGTGGTATCTCGGGGCCAATGTCCCGGGGAAGCCACGGGTGTTCATGCCCCTCCTCGGATACTCCGACTATGTCGCGCGGTGCGAGCAAGTCGTCGCCGCCGGTTATCAAGGCTTCCAACTGTCGGCATGAACGCCTGACGTGACTGCTCGTTGCCTCGACCGGTTGCGGTCGACGCCGACGAGCGTGGGACAATGAGTGCGTGACGATTTCCCCACTGTTTGACGCATCAGCGTGGACTGAAGTGCCCGGGTTCTCCTTCTCGGACATCACGTATCACCGAGCAAAGGCTCACGGGACAGTTCGAATCGCGTTCAACCGACCAGAGGTCCGCAACGCCTTTCGTCCGACGACGGTGGACGAGTTGTACACAGCACTCGACCATGCCCGCATGTCGACCGATGTCGGGTGCGTGCTTCTCACCGGAAACGGACCATCCCCCCGTGACGGTGGATGGGCGTTCTGCAGCGGCGGGGACCAACGCATCCGCGGCAAAGACGGTTACAAATACGCCGACGGCGACAGTGCCGATTCAATCGATGTAGGGCGGGCCGGACGGTTGCACATCCTCGAAGTGCAGCGCCTCATTCGCTTCATGCCCAAAGTCGTCGTGGCCGTGGTCCCCGGTTGGGCAGCAGGCGGAGGCCACAGCCTCCACGTCGTGTGTGACCTCACATTGGCAAGTCGCGAACACGCAAAGTTCAAACAGACCGATGCTGACGTCGCATCTTTCGACGGTGGTTATGGTTCTGCGTACCTCGCACGTCAAGTTGGTCAGAAGTTCGCTCGGGAGATCTTCTTTCTCGGCCGTGAATACAGCGCAGACGAAGCGCACCACATGGGCATGGTGAACGAAGTGGTTCCTCACGACGATCTTGAGAAAGTCGCATTGCAGTGGGCCGCGGACATCAACGGAAAGAGCCCAACCGCGCAACGCATGCTGAAGTTCGCATTCAATCTCATCGATGACGGACTTGTCGGCCAACAAGTGTTTGCCGGAGAAGCCACTCGACTTGCCTACGGCACCGATGAGGCAACTGAAGGCCGCAACTCTTTCCTCGAGAAACGTGAACCTGATTGGTCGGCGTTTCCGTGGATGTTCTGAGACGTCGCTGACGAGCGACCTCGTCTGGAGCGTCATCCGTGATCGTCCATGTGACCGACTCTGCCGACCCACGTCTCGATGCATTCAGATGGCGTGATCGGCAACTCGCGAGCCGAGTAGAGCGCGAAGAGAAAATTGGTGCTGGGTTGTTCGTGGCCGAAGGTGACCTCGTCGTCGAGCGAGCTCTACACGCTAGGTGCACCCCGCATGCCCTGCTCCTCGCCGACGACATGTTGGAGCGATTTGAGAGACTCGTTCCTGCTGATGTTTCGTTGTACATCGGAGACGACGAGCTCCGTCGAGATGTCACCGGACTGGGCGTCCCACTATCCGTCACAGGTCTCTTTCGACGACCTCCGCGACGATCGGTGGGCGAGGTGACCGCGTCGGCAACTCATGTCGTGGTGCTCGAAGCAGTCGACAACCCCACGAATGTCGGTGCAATCATCCGCAGTGCAGCTGCGCTCGGATGGCATGCAGTGGTGTTGGACCCGACAAGCTCTGACCCCCTCGCGAGACGTTCACTGCGAGTCTCCATGGGCACCGCACTCGCGGTACCGTTCGCCCGAAGTGAACGTGACGACGACCTAGTCACTCAACTTCATGACTGTGGATTCACATGCATCGGAATGTCACCAGACGCCACTGCCCACGACATCGACACGTGGCGCCCCACCGGCTCGAAAGTGGCTTTGTTCTTGGGAAGCGAACGTGTTGGGCTGACCACACAGACGATGACGTCTCTCGATGCGATCGTTCGCATTCGCATGCATGAAGGCGTCGACTCCTTGAACGTCGGGGCCGCAGCGGCGATCGCACTTCACACCTATTCGCCCCGCTGAGCATCGACCGCCGCCGGTCACGCCCCTATTGGTTGCGTAGGTGTTCTGCCGCGTTCGTGACGTATGCGATGAAATCTGTGCGGACCGTTTCTCGTATGTCGTCTGGAAGCGTCGACACAGTGGTCTCGATGGCAGCCACCATGTGGAGCAACCAGTGGTCACGCTGCAACTCTCCGATGCCATACGGAACATGTCGCATCCGAAGCCGGGGGTGACCCCGCTCGTCTGAGTACGTGGTCGGACCACCCCAGTACTGGGACAAGAAAAGTGCCAACCGACGTCGTGCGCCGACTGTGTCGGCTCCCTCGGGATACAACGGCAACAGAACATAATCTTTCTCGACCGCGTCATAGAACGCATCGACGACCCTGTCGAAGAAGGACTGGCCCCCGACGGCGTCGAACATCATGACGTCACTCATGCGACATCACCTCCAGATCAGACGTCGAGGAACTTCGTCGCAGCGACGCCGGAGCCGATGGCGCCGGCGATGGCGCCGATGACCAGCAACGTCACCATGACTCCACTGACGTACGAACCAGGCACCACCAAAGAGCTGACTCCAGTTCCGGCTTTGAAGCCGGCCACACCGTTCGTCCACGCTTGGTTCAGCGCCCACAAACCACCACACGACACGATGGCTCCGATGAGTCCTTGAAGCAGTCCCTCGAGCATGAAGGGAATGCGGATGAACCAGTCGGTGGCACCGACGAGCTTCATGACCTCGATTTCCCGTCGTCGCGCAAACATGGCGGTGCGAATGGTGTTCCAAATGAGAATGACAGCGACGGCCAACAAGATGAGTGACATGCCGATTGTGACGGCACGCACGAAATTCGAGAGAGTCGCAATGACGTCAAACTCGTCCTCGGCCAACGACACGACTTGCACACCAGGCAGCGTTCGATACTGATCGGCGAGACTTCGCACGAGCGCAGGGTCAGGTGTTCGTGGCACAACTTTGAACTGTGACGGGATGTTCTCGACCGACAACAAGCTCAATGTCGTCGGATCACCGGCAAACACTCGCTTGGCTTCTTCGTAGCTTGCCACCTTGTCGAGATATGCCAATTTGTCGACATTCACCACATTCGGCTGAGCCTTGAGCGTCTGCTCGATGAAAGCAATCTGTTCTTGGCTGGCATCGGGACGGACGAACACGATCATGCCGACATCGCCGCGCCACTGCACCAACAAGTTGTCGAAGGCACGCTGGATGAGAAACGTCGTGCCTACGAGAAGCAGCGACACCGCCGAGGTCAGCACGGCCGCTGCAGTGAGAGTCATGTTGCGACGAAAGCCCGCAGCGGTCTCGCGAAGGGCATACGAGATACGCGAGATCATTCGTACACCCCTCGTTCTTGGTCGCGCACGACGACACCACGATCGAGCTGAATGACTCGACGACGCATGGCGTTCACGACGCGATGGTCATGGGTGGCCATGATGATCGTCGTGCCCGTCCTGTTGATGGCGTCGAGCAGCGCCATGATGCCCTCACCTGTGGTGGGGTCAAGGTTTCCGGTCGGTTCGTCAGCCAGCAAGATGAGGGGCCGATTCACGAAGGCACGCGCAATCGACACACGCTGTTGCTCGCCGCCAGACAACTGGTCCGGGAACCGATCTTCCTTTCCGGCGAGGCCGACTAGGTCGATGACCTGGGGAACTTGTTGGCGAATGATGTGTTTGGGCTGACCGATGACCTCGAGGGCGAATGCGACGTTTTCAAACACGGTCTTGTTCGGAAGCAACTTGTAGTCCTGGAAGACATTTCCGAGCGTGCGACGAAGGTACGGCACTCGCGACTCGGCCAACTCGTTGATGTTCTGACCAGCGACCCACACAGATCCGCGCTCAGGACGTTCTTGCCGACTGATGAGGCGTAGCAACGTGGATTTACCGGAACCAGACGGACCCACGAGGAACACGAATTCGCCCTTCGCGATGTCGAAGGACGCGTCACGCACGGCGAGAGTGTCTGTGCCGTACATCTTGGAGACATTCTCAAGACGAATCATGTGGCTTCGAGCAACCTACCAGCGCTCATGGACTGATGTCGGTCGGTGGAAAAGCCTTGATTCACGGGGCTCAGACGGTGTCACGAAGTTTGCGCACGTCGCCAGCGGAGGTAACCCTCCATGAACTCGTCAAGATCACCATCGAGCACTGCTGCGACGTTGCCGGACTCGACTTCGGTGCGGAGATCCTTGACCATTTGGTACGGCTGCAACACATACGAACGAATCTGGCTACCCCAACCGATCTGCGCGGGCTTACCGGCGATGCGGTCACGTTCGGCTTGGTGCTCTTCTTCGATCTTCGCGGCGATCATCGCCTTCAAGCGCGTCATCGCCTTCTCGCGATTCTGCAACTGACTGCGCTCTTCTTGCGACGTCGAGACGATTCCTGTCGGTTCATGGATGAGTCGAACTGCTGATGATGTCTTGTTGACGTGCTGGCCGCCGGCACCAGACGCGCGGAACACCTCCATTCGCACGTCCGATTCGTTGATGTCGACATCGGGTGCTTCCATCACCGGCCACACCTGCACGAGAGCAAAACTGGTCTGGCGACGACCTTGGTTGTCGAACGGACTGATGCGCACTAGGCGGTGGGTTCCGCGTTCAGACGTCATCAAGCCGTACGCATATCGACCCTTGATTGTGAATTCGGCGGACAAGATGCCTGCCTCGGTTCCCTGGCTTACATCGTCGACGTCGATGGTGAACCCGCGGCGCTCAGCCCACCGGGTGTACATCCGCAAGATGATCTCGGTCCAGTCTTGGGCGTCGACGCCACCATCCTTGGCGTTCACCTGGACGATCGCATCAGATTCATCATGTTCACCGGTGAACAAGCTGCGCATCTCGAGCACGGAAAGTCGCTTCGATACCGTGACGAGACCCGCTTCGATCTCTGGTTCTTGCGATGCGTCATCTTCTTCGCGAGCGAGCTCGTGCAACACCTCAATGTCTTCCACTGCACGTGCGAGTGTCTCGTACTCGTCGATGTCACCCTTCACGTTCGAGTACTCAGTGTTGACCTGCTTGGCGCGTTCCTGGTCGTCCCACAGATCGGGACGGGAGATCTCGACCTCGAGATCGGCGAGTCGCTCGCGAAGAGCATCGATGCGCAGGTATGCGCTTGCCTCCTTCAGACGTTGGGACACGTCACGAATGTCAGTGGTGAAATCACGCATGGAGAGACCTCAAGCAGCGCCGTGGCACTGCTTGTACTTTCGCCCAGAGCCACACGGGCACGGAGCATTACGGGGGGTGTTCGACCAGTCATCTTCGTCTTTGCGGACAGTTCTTTGGACAGAGGCCTGTTGAGCATCAGCTTGTGCGGCCAACACCGCGGGGTCGACGCCTTCGGCGACCGCTGCGGCGAGGAACCCGTCGGTGCTCACGTTGTCACTCGAAGTCTCTTGCACGTCGCGAACGACGACTGACGGTTCGTCTTCGTTGACCACTTGCACGTGCATGATGTAGCGGACGAAATCTTGGGCGATTCCCTTCATCATCGCGCCGAACATCTCGTAGCCCTCCCGTTGCCATTCAGACAGCGGGTCCTTCTGGCCCATGGCACGAAGATTGATTCCCTCTTGCAGGTAATCCATTTCTTCGAGGTGTTCACGCCAGCGCTGATCGATGATGCGCAACATGACCTGACGTTCGATTTCGCGCATCGTGTCGGCCCCGAGTTCGGTCTCGCGCCGCGCGTAATGCGCTGATGCATCGGCCATCACGAGGTCGTACATGGCGTCCGTGTCGACACAATCGTCCAATTGCTGAACTGTGATGACTGCGGGCCAATACGACCGCAATTCGGTGCAGAGACCCTCGAGATCCCACTCATCGTCAGCCTCTGACACGCAATACGTGTCGATCAACGAGTCGACAGCCTCTGCCAGATACTCCATGGCCGCCGCCTTGAGGTCGACCCCTTCGAGAATTTGGTCGCGGCGCATGTAGATGACTTTGCGCTGCTCGTTCATGACCTCGTCGTACTTGAGGACGTTCTTGCGGATTTCTGCGTTCCGTTGCTCGACCGTGGTCTGTGCACGCTCGATCGCTTTGGTGACCATCTTGGCTTCGATCGCTTCATCGTCGGGAAGCGCACGGCCCATGACCCAACTCAACGCTCCGGTGGCGAACAGCCGAAGAAGTTCATCGTCGAGGCTGAGATAGAAGCGGCTCTCACCTGGGTCACCTTGGCGACCTGAACGTCCACGCAATTGGTTGTCGATACGACGGCTTTCGTGTCGTTCGGTGCCGAGCACATACAGGCCTCCGAGCGAGCGAATCTGGTCACCTTCGGCTTTGCACTCTGCGGTGTACTCATCGAGCAGTTGCTGGTAGCGAGCCTGAGCTGCGGCGCGTTGTTCGGCGAACTCAGCTGGAATGTTGCCCTCGACGAAGGGCAACACGTACTCATCTTCGAGCGTCAGAGGGTCGAACCCTTCGTTCACGACTTTCTGGCGTGCGAGACCCTCGGGATTTCCTCCGAGAAGAATGTCGACACCACGGCCGGCCATGTTGGTGGCCACCGTGACAGCACCCAGACGACCGGCTTGCGCGACGATGTGAGCTTCGCGCGTGTGTTGCTTCGCGTTCAGCACTTCATGGTGCACACCGCGCTTCGTCAGTTCGCGAGAAAGATGTTCACTCTTCTCCACGCTGATCGTGCCCACGAGGACAGGCTGGCCCTTTGAGTGCTTCTCCACGATGTCGTCGACGACCGCGCGGAATTTGGCGACTTCGGACTTGTAGATGAGATCGGGTTGATCAGCGCGTGCCGGCGGCTTGTTGGTGGGAATCGGCACGACCTGCAAGCCGTACGTGTTCATGAGCTCGGCCGCTTCGGTCTGAGCGGTTCCGGTCATGCCGGACAACTTGTCGTACATGCGGAAGTAGTTCTGCAAGGTGATGGTCGCGAGAGTCTGGTTCTCTTCCTTGATGCGGACACCCTCTTTGGCTTCGACTGCTTGGTGGATGCCTTCGCTCCAGCGACGACCCTCGAGGATTCGTCCGGTGAATTCGTCGACGATCTTCACTTCGCCGGCTTGCACGATGTAGTCCTTGTCGCGCCTGTACAGCTCTTTCGCCTTCAGTGCGACCTGTAACTGGTGCACCAAGTTCTGCTGCACTTCGTCGTACAAGTTCTCGATACCGAGTTCGCTTTCGACTTTTTCGATGCCTGGTTCGGTCGGCACCACGATGCGCTTGTCTTCTTGCACTTCGTAGTCGACGTCACGCTGCAGAGACCGGACGATGGACGCGAACTTGTAATACATCTGGGCTGCGTCAGCAATGCGACCCGAGATGATGAGTGGTGTGCGGGCTTCGTCGATGAGGATGCTGTCGACTTCGTCGACGATCGCGAAGTTGTGTCCGCGTTGCACTTTCTCCTTCAGCGTCCCTGCCATGTTGTCGCGTAGGTAGTCGAACCCGAACTCGTTGTTCGTTCCGTACGTGATGTCACACGCATACTCCGCGCGCTTCAACCACGGACTTTCTTTGTGACCCGGAATGACGAGACCGACCGACAAACCCATCCAGCGATGGATGCGTCCCATCCATTCAGAGTCGCGTCGTGCGAGGTAGTCGTTGACGGTGATCTGGTGCACTCCCTTGCCGGAGAGACCATTGAGATACGCGGGCAACGTGGAGACCAGCGTCTTGCCCTCACCGGTCTTCATTTCAGCGATCCATCCGAAGTGCAGCGCCGCTCCACCCATGATCTGCACGTCGTAGTGACGTTGTCCGATGACTCGCGAGGCACCTTCTCGCAAGGCCGCAAAGGCCTCCACCAAGATGTCGTCGAGGTCAGCACCCCGGTCGAGGCGTTCACGGAACTCTGTGGTCTTGGCGCGCAGCGCGTCGTCGGACAGAGCCGCCATGTCGTTTGACAATGCGTTCACATCGGGAATGATCCCCTGGAGGGCCTTCACCCGCTTGCCGTCTCCGGCACGAAGAATGCGGTCGAGAAGTGCCATGCGACTGACCAGCCTATCGGTGCGCCCCACGACCCCGCCGGCGGTGGGTCACAGCCACTGCGTGCACATGGTGCACCCCTTCGGCGTGAAGGGCCTGCGCTGCGGCGCGCAAGGTGGCTCCCGTCGTGATCACGTCGTCGATGACGACGACACATCTCACATCACCTCGAACGCGAGCGCGGAATTTTGGACGACTCAATCGCGTCAACCTGTCCTGACCGACCTGTGAATCACGATTGAGGCGCTTCAACAGACGTCTACAAGGAAGACGAAGTTCACGCGCAACGGCCCGCGCGAGCCATTCAGCTTGATCGAGACCACGCTCGCGGACACGACGAGCGGTCGTTGGTGCCCATGTGATGACCTGCGGACGTGGTTCGATCTCCTGCAGCAAAGGAACAAGGAGTCGCGCAAGCGTCGCCGCTTGTCTACGGTCGTTCTGGTACTTGAGTGCGAGGATGCGCTGACGAATGTCTCCGTCGTGAGTGACTGCGGCACACAGTGTGAGACCGGATTCACTCACACTTAAAGAAGCCTCGGTCGCAGTGTTGCCTTGAGTACGGTTGCCGTGCATGTCTCCTGCCACCGCGATGCGGCCATTGTCTGAGCGCTTCGTCGAACGCATCGCCCGATGTGCACTCGGACTCGCATGCTTCGGCACAGGTATCGCGTGTTTCGTGAAATCTGAAGTCGGTGTACCTCCGTGGGACGTGTTCCACCAAGGTGTCGCCGAACGCGCTGACCTGCGCATGGGCACGGTCATCGTCTTCACGGGAATCGCCCTACTTGTCCTGTGGATTCCTCTACGTCAGCGTCCCGGCATCGGCACGATCATGAACGCGCTTGAAATCGGCCTCGTCGAAAATCTTGCTGAAGATCTGCTTCCCGACACCGGACACATCGCCGTCAGACTCGCCTACTTGGCGCTTGGCATGCTCCTCATCGCAGGAGGCTCGGGTCTCTACATCGGCGCAGAGCTCGGCACCGGTCCACGAGACGGCCTGATGGTCGGAATCAATCAGCGTTTCGGTGTGAGCATCCGTCTCGCACGCACCATCGTCGAAGTCGTCGTGATGGTCGTGGGTCTGTCGCTCGGTGGCACGATCGGCGTCGGAACTTTTGTCTTCGCGTTCGGCATCGGACCACTGGTGCAGACCATGCTCGGCGTGTTCAAGATGTCGCCGTCGAGTATCTCTGCCGCGTCATCCGAGGCCGCCGAACAATGACGACCCGGATGAGGCGCGAGAAGTACTAGTAGCGGTAGTGCTCGGGTTTGAAGGGGCCCGTCGGCTCGATACCGAGATATTCCGCTTGTTCGTCAGTCAACTTGGTGAGTCTGACACCCAATGCATCGAGGTGCGCGAGAGCCACCTTTTCGTCGAGGTGCTTCGGCAACACGTACACGCCCACCGGATACTTGTCGGTGTTGTTGAACAATTCGATCTGCGCGATGACCTGGTTGCTGAACGAACAACTCATCACAAATGACGGGTGACCAGTGGCGCAACCGAGGTTCACCAAACGACCCTCTGCCAACACAATGACCGCGTGTCCGTCTTGGAACGTCCAAAGGTCGGTTCCTGGCTTCAGTTCGTCGCGTGTCGCACCGCTGCGCGCGAGACCAGCCATGTCGATCTCGTTGTCGAAGTGGCCGATGTTGCACACGATTGCGTTGTGCTTCATCTTTGCCATGTCGTCGACCGTGATGATTGCTTCATTGCCTGTCGCGGTCACGAAGATGTCGGCTTGGCTCACGACGTTCTCGAGCGTGTCGACCTGGTAGCCCTCCATCGCCGCCTGCAGCGCGTTGATCGGGTCGATCTCGGTGACCACCACGCGTGCACCCTGACCACGGAGGCTTTGTGCACATCCTTTGCCGACGTCGCCATAACCCAAGACGACGGCGAATTTGCCGGCAATCATGATGTCAGTCGCACGGTTGATGGCATCGATCAACGAGTGGCGACAACCATAAAGGTTGTCGAACTTGCTCTTCGTGACACTGTCGTTCACGTTGATCGCTGGAAACAACAGCTCGCCCTTCTCGGCCATCTTGTAGAGACGCTTCACACCGGTGGTGGTCTCTTCTGTCACGCCCTTCACGGACTTGGCCATCGTCGTCCACTTGGTCGGCTCGGTCTTGAGTGAACGCTGCAGCAATCCGAGAACAATCGCCAATTCCGGGTTCGATGCAGTCGTCGGGTCTGGCACTTCACCAGTGCGCTCGTACTCGACACCTTTGTGCAACAACAACGTGGCGTCGCCGCCGTCGTCGAGGATCATGTTCGGCAGACCACCATCTGGCCACGTCATCATCTGTTCCGTGCACCACCAGTACTCTTCGAGAGTCTCACCCTTCCATGCGAACACCGGCACACCCTGTGGGTCGTCGATTGTTCCGTTGGGGCCGACCACGACGGCTGCCGCAGCATGGTCTTGAGTCGAGAAGATGTTGCAGCTCGCCCAGCGAACTTCCGCTCCCAATTCCACGAGTGTCTCGATGAGGACAGCGGTCTGGATGGTCATGTGCAACGAACCGGAGATTCGTGCACCTTTCAGCGGCTTGCTGCCACCGAATTCCTTACGCAGCGAACGCAGTCCGGGCATTTCATGTTCGGCGAGATGGATTTCCTTGCGACCGAATGGCGCAAGGTTCAAGTCGGCGACGCGATAGTCGCGACGCGTGGCGAGAGATGATGACATTGGAGGTTCCCTTCGGGTATGCAGACGTGGACGAGCCATATGGCTCTGTTCACCAGGCTGGGGCCCACTGGCACCGATCTGTTCAGCCCGACAGAAGGACAAGTGTAGTGGGGCTTTACGCCTCGAAAGTGGGCTTCAGGCCGTTGTCACGGACCTTTGCCATGAGACGCTCGTGCTCAGCGTCAGACACCGACTCTGCTTCGTCAATCAACATGACCGGTATGCCATCGCGCACCGCGTAGCGGCGGTGCAGCCGTGGGTTGTACAACGAGTGTTCATCGGCGAAGTAGTACAGCGGACCCTTGTCCTGTGGACAAGCGAGGATGTCGAGCAGGGCTTGGTCGAGTGACATCTCGTCATCCTGCCACGATGCCGAGCACTTCGGCGACTCGCTGATCACACTCCGCACGTGTGGGTGCCTCGAGATTGAGGCGTAGCAAAGGCTCGGTGTTCGACGGACGCAAGTTGAACCACCACTCACCACAATCAACCGTGAGGCCGTCGAGTGTGTCTTGTGGATACTGGGCATATGCACGAGCAACCGCGTCGATGACCGCTCCCGTGTCATCCACTTCAGTGTTGATCTCACCACTCGCCTCGTAACGCTCGAACGGCTTGCGCACTTCTGACAGTGGCGACCCTGACCGTGCCATCTCGTTCAGCACGAGCATCGATGCGATGATGCCACTGTCAGCGCGATAGTTGTCGAGGAAGTAGTAGTGCGCGGAGTGCTCACCGCCGAACACTGCGCCGGTCTCGGCCATGGTCTGCTTGATGAAGCTGTGCCCGACCCTCGTGCGAATCGGTGTGCCACCATTTTCTCGAATCACTTCTGCCACTGCACGCGAGCAGATGCAGTTGTGCAAGATCGTGGCACCGGGATGGGCGCGCAACATCGCAGCAGCGAGCATCGCGGTCGTGGTGCTTCCCGACAGACCTTTGCCCAGTTCATCGACGACGAACACTCGGTCAGCATCGCCGTCGAACGCCAATCCGACGTCGAATCCGCCAGACACCACTCGCGCTTGCAAGTCGCGTTGGTTCGCCGGCTGAATAGGGTCGGCGGGATGGTTCGGAAACGATCCATCGAGCTCGCCGTACATGACTTCCAATTGCACGCCTGGGAGTCGCTCGAACACCACAGGCACGATGAGTCCACCCATGCCGTTCGCGGTGTCGGCAACGACTTTCAGCCCACGCAGCGCAGCAGGATCGACGAACGAGACGACGTGGTCAGCGAATTCATCGAGCATCGAGCGCGAGGATTTCGTGCCGCTAATCGCGCGACGCGGCGATGCCATTGCCGACTTCGCGATGTCTCTGATGTCTGCGAGACCAGACTCGATACCGACAGGTCGCGCACCGGACAGACAGAACTTGATTCCGTTGTATTCGGCGGGATTGTGCGATGCGGTGAACATCGCACCAGGTGCATTCAGTTTTCCTGCGGCGAAATACAACAAGTCGGTGCTCGCCAAACCCAAGTCGACGACGTGCACACCACGGCTCATCGCTCCCTGCGAGAAAGCGTCGGCAAGACCCTCGCCGGTCAGTCGCATGTCGCGCGCCACCAAGACCGTGGATGCACTCGTGAACTCGGCGAACCCCACACCGAGTGCGTACGCCACGTCTTCGTTCATCTGATTCGGAGTCGTGCCACGCACGTCATAGGCCTTGACGATGCGGTCGAGAACGGTCGGGTCGGTCGCCTGCACGGCGCAAGACGCTACCGAGCCGCCACCGGTGGATGGTGGGACGTCATGCACCCCGACTCCGTAACGGAACGGTCGGCGCCTGAACCACACGAGCATCGCGATACCAGCGATGGTCAGCACGAATGCGATCTGGTCTGCACGCGACGTCGCATATTCCATGACGACAGTGGTCGATGTCGGAATGACCACCATCATGTTCGGAGCGACGCGATAAGGCCCGTCAGCGCCCTTCACTTTCCAGTTCGGGAAGTAACTGACGCGCACCAAGACAGGTGCACCCACTTTGTCGACGTCGAACGACACGCGTTGTTGGTCGATGTCGACGTTCGACACTGTCGCCGCCTCGATCGCTCGAGCGACGATCGGCGTGGTCTCGGCAGGAACCACGATGTCGACCCGACGACCACTTTCACCTGGTTCTCCTTCGCGTCGTTCCATGTCGACTTCGACGTCGATGCGCTGCCACGTGTCTGGCCCCTCGGCGGCCGGTAATGCGTCCCATTCAGAGCGTTGCTGGAAGTACGACGTGCCCAACTCCAACCACTGCTCACGGGCGTCGCCCTCATGTTCCTTGACGATGACCGGCTCAGTCGAAAGCCCTTCGACGATCTTGACGTCGTTGACTTTGTAGACGTGCCACGGACCGACCGTCTTCAACTTCACAAGATCGGCTTGCGCATCGGCCTGAGTCACCGCTTCAGGTGTAAAGGCCATGTAGTACTTGACGCCGAGGTCACGGAGATACGGCACACCTTTTTCAGCGTCGGTGTTGTCGTAACGCAACTCGCGCACCGGATTGCTGCTTTGTTTCGACATCGCAGCTGCCGTGATGAAGTGATACGGAGTCGTGCCGGCCGCTTCGAAGAACAGTCCCTCCATCGACCCGATGCAACCCTTCGTCCAGAACGGCAGCAACATGAGCGACATCGTCGTTCCGTACTTGTTCAACTCGTTGTTGTTCTCCCACAGCGCACGGCCACACCCGTGAGCCGGGTCATCACCGAGCTCTTGCATCGTCTGCACGATGTCGTGGTATTCGCCATAGGCGGCTTTGCCTTCGTATCCTTCGAAATTCCAGCGAGCCCAGCCATCAGAGAACGCGCGCGACGCCGGCACGGAAAGTGGTCCCCACGAGTAATGCGTGCGGCCGTTCTTCGACTCGACTTTGCCGCCGGGCAATTGCTCGAAACGGAAACCGAGAACGACGAGACAGAACAATGCGCTGACACCGAGCAGTGCTGTTCCTGCATTCACTGGCAGACCGATTACCGGCATGTTCGTGTCGCTGTCGCTTCGCGCTCGACGTTCCAGAACAAAGGAACGGTGCACGAAAGATGCCACCTCGTACACACCGATCAGCGCGAGCATGAATCGCAACAGATAGACGAACGGCAACAAACGTGGATTCCACAGCAAACCGATGACGGGCAATTGACGCTGTGCGACATTGACCCCGATCATGAGGATGATCACATAGACACCCATCCAGATGCCGAGAAACCTTCGACGCAACAATGATCCGATGAATCCGGCAACGGCAAGGGCGAGGATGACGATGTCCCATGCGATCGGCAACGGAAAGAACATCGTCCACAACGATTCGTTCGGCCCCGCTGGTTTCGGCTCGTATTTCATGTCGGTCATGAATGCATGACCGCCAAGAAATGGCAACACCCAGAACGCCGACAACAGCACGGCGCAGGACATCGTCGTCAATCCGTACCTGAACCGTTGACGATCCATGCGCATGAGCCACATGATCACGAGGCCACCGAACACGAAGATGAGGACGATGCCGTGACACAACGCCGACAAAGCAATCGACACTGCAGCCCACGCCCTGTACTGACCCGTCTCAAGTCCGCGCGCGAACAATCCGAACGAGACGAGCGCGAACGCCAAAGCGAGTGAGAACGAATACTCGCCTGCCATCGTCGAGGCGATGTTGCCCCCGTAAATGGTGAAGCTTTCGTCGTACAAAAACATGGTGGCGCCGATCGCCATCAGTTCGGGTAACGGTGATGCCAACCGTGCGAGTCGGCCCATCAGCCATGCGCAGAACGGAAAAGCGACGAGACCTGCGACGACGACGATCTTGAACGCGATTCCGTACGGAACGACGAGATCGACGAGGACGACCATGAGCGCCGGAACAACCATGTAAAAGCGATACGCAGGAAATCCGGCGTACCAGTCCATGCTCCAACCGTTCACGCGCCAGTGCGGCAACAACACATCACGCAGATATGCAGGCCCCCACACGTGTGCCCCCATGTCTCCACCGGTCGGCGTGTTGTCTCGCAGGATCAACTCAGGGTGCAAAGTTCCCAGCACCAAGAGAGTCGCACCGACCACTACCGCAGTGGTCATCATTGAACGCCAGGTTTCGGACCGGACGTTCACGTGAGCGCCACCAACACGAGACCTGTCGCGTTGAACGCCATATGAGTGATGATATTCATGCCGAGCGTGTCATTACGGTCGAACACCCAACCAAGGACAATTGCGAAAGCGAACAATCCGACGAATTCGACTGGAACGAAGTGAATCGCAGCGAACCACGCTGCGACGATCACCAACGCACGTGATGTGCCGAGCGCCGCCCCGATGGACCGTTGCAGCATGCCTCGATAGACGATCTCCTCGACCAGTGGTGCGCCGACGACCACGATAAGCACCAAGACGATCATCCACGCTCCGTGTGCGTTGTCGACAAGATCAGTGGCGCGCTTCTCGACCTTCTCTGGAGCGAATGAGTCAGGAAAGAGCAGACGGAGAGGCAGCATCACGACCGGCACGAGAATCAATTGCGAGACGATTCCGAGGGGCATACCGAGAAGGTCACGCGACGAAAATCGGATCCGCATCGTTGCAATCAGCGGTTGTTCAGCGTGCCGACGACAGAGACGCGCCACTCCCCACAACGAGATGGACCATGTGATTGCCGACACCAACGCCAGAACCCAGACTGGTTGTTCGCTGACGTCGACATCGCCCTGACCGACGAGAACGACGGCAAGAGGGGCCGCAATGTTGCCGGCAAGAAAGCAGGCGAACCAGGTCGCTACCGCAGAACTCGCCGGAATCACGACGACAGTGTGTCAGCCTGCGAGACGAGTTGCGCCGTCCGCGTAGGTGCGGTGGCGGCGATCCTCGAGTCTCCAGCCAGACGGAGGCTTCAAGCGACGTGCGTGTTGGTCGCACAGGTCGTAGGAGTGCGGCTCGCGCTCTGGTGTCAGGTCGTCGAGCCACACCAATGAGCGCGCGTACTGGTACGACAACGTCAATTCAGCTTCATTCGCGCATCCGCTTCGTGAGCAATGACGTGCCATGTGGACAAAGGTACTTGTTCGCACAAATGCCGTGTGTGATGCCATTTCTGACACACCATCGACCTGTTCGGTGCTCGCCAAGACAACCGAGAGTGTGCAGCCGTAGGCTGACGTACATGAGCGAGATTCCTCCCCCGCCGCCCCCACCGCCACCGCCGTCGAACAAACGAGGTGGTCAAAATCCGTTCATGAAGGGTCGCGCGCCGCGTCAGGACAAGTCGCCCACCGACCCTCAAGCGCGTCGCCCGATGCCTCGCTGGGCCATCTGGGTCGTCATCGCCGCTCTCGTCATGCTCGCGTTCAGCAGCCGCCTGTGGACCACCCCGACCGGCGAGAAGCTGAGCTACACCGAGTTCTTGGCTCTCGTCGACGACGGAAAGGTCGCTGACCTCACCATCAACAACGCCACCAACATCATCAGCGGCACACTGTCCGACGGACGCAAGTTCAGCACCACCGGTGCGATGCAATTGAGTGAAGCCGACGAACAACTGCTCAAAGAACGTGGCGTTGACTACAACTTCTCGACGCCTCAGACCAGTTGGTTCATGAGTCTCATCCCGATTCTGTTGCCATTCGTGTTCATCGTCGCGATCTTCATGTGGATGCAACGTCGCGCCATGGGCCAGGCCGGAAACATCATGTCAATCGGTCGCAGTCGCGCGAAGACGTACCAGTCCGACAAGCCGTCCACCACATTCGCCGATGTCGCCGGCTACGAGGGTGTGAAGCAAGAGATCAAGGAAGTCGTCGACTTCTTGCGCATGCCAGAACGTTTCAAGGAGATCGGTGCGCGAGTACCAAAGGGCATCTTGCTGGTCGGCCCTCCCGGCACGGGCAAGACGTTGTTCGCACGTGCCGTCGCGGGCGAAGCCGGTGTCGGGTTTTTGTCGGTCACGGGCTCGGACTTCATGGAAATGTTCGTCGGCGTCGGAGCCAGTCGTGTGCGCGACTTGTTCCAACAAGCACGCAAGTTGGGCAAAGCCATCATCTTCATCGACGAAATCGACTCCATCGGGCGGAAACGTGGAGCAGGTCTCGGAGGCGGCCACGACGAGCGTGAGCAAACCCTCAACCAAATGCTCGCCGAGATGGACGGTTTCGAGACCTCGGAAGGAATCGTCATCATGGCGGCGACGAACCGTCCCGACATTCTCGATCCTGCGCTCCTGCGTCCCGGTCGCTTCGACCGCCAGATCGTCGTCCCTCTTCCCGAATACGAAGAGCGCCTCGCGATTCTGAAAGTGCATTCGCGCGACAAGCGCATGGGCCGCGATGTCGACCTCGACACCATGGCACGCGCCACACCAGGCATGAGTGGCGCCGACCTTGCCAACTTGGTGAACGAGGCCGCGCTCTTCGCGGTCCGTCGTGGATCAACCGAAATTGAGCGCATCGACTTCGAGAACGCACGTGATCGCGTTGTCCTCGGCGCACGTCGCGAAAGCCTGGTGTTGAACGCCGAAGAGAAGCGCGCAACGGCGTATCACGAAGGCGGACATGCCGTGCTTGCCACGGTGTTGCCACACAGTGATCCACTGCACAAGGTGACGATTCTCCCCCGCGGAATGGCGCTCGGCGTCACATGGACGCTTCCGGAAGAACGACACACGTATTCACGTGAGTACTTCGAAGACATCATCTGCAAAGCGATGGGTGGTCGAGTGGCGGAAAAACTCGTGTTCGGACACTTGAACAGCGGTGCTGCGAACGATCTCGAGCAAGCAACAGGCATCGCTCGTCGAATGGTCCGTGAGTGGGGCATGTCCGACAAGGTCGGCCCGATGGCATGGAACAGCCAACAACAGGTGTTCCTCGGCGAAGATCTCATGACGAGTGGTCGTGAGTACAGCGACGAGACCGCGCGCATGATCGATGAGGAAATCTCTCGCATCCTCACCGAGCAAGAACAACGTGCTCACGACTTGCTCGTGAAGCACCGCAAAGGTCTCGACCTCGTCGCTGAAGCACTGCTCGAGCAAGAGACGATCGACGGTGCATGGGTCGCACGCCTCATTCAAAAAGGCATCGACCGCGCCGTCGAAAGCTCATCAACGACCGACGTCACACGCCCCGAGCACGACACCCTCTGACGCTCGCCATAAGCGGTCATGTCGGCCGCAGATGGTCGTTCAGTGATCGTGATCGTGTTCGTGGCCGAGTTGAGGCTCTGGCGTGGAGCCCGGCTCGCGGCACTCGGCGACGGCTGCCCACAAATCTTGAGCCTTGACCGGCCCGAGAAAGGCTGACCGAACCACACCCCGTGAGTCGGCCACGACAACAGCCGGAACTGCATCGATTGCATATTTCGTGTGCAGGCTCGTTGCTGCGTTGTATTCGACCTCTCGCACGGCGACATCAGCACATGCAAGAACTGACGCTTTGTTGAACACGTCGGCACATGTCGAACACGTCGCCGACGTGAACACTGCGACCAACCACGGTGCACTGACATCTGCGAAGTCACCTCGGTCAAGTTGCGTCGGGACTTGGTAGCCACCCTGGGTTGGGGCGGACACCTTGCGCCGTTTCACAACGTGAGTCACGACGATGGCCGCAACGACGACGATCACGGCAACGATGAATCTGGTCAACGTGGGGCCTCAAAGGGTTGCGGAAGTGCGAGCACTCCTGAGAATCCGACCAGCTGTCGACCACGACTCAGTCGGCGCTGCACAACGATGGGTTGGTCGGCCTGCACGATGAGTTCACCCGCCGTCGCATCGAGTGGCATGTCGATGACCGTCACACCACTTGCGGGAAGTGCGATCGCCTGCAATGACGGAATCGGGAATTCTCCGCCTGGCCCGATCGCCGACACGCGCACCGTGGTGTCGAAGACGGTCGTGTTGACGAATGTCAATGCGCGAGGGGTGCCAGGTGTGATGCCAGACGGGACTCGCCATGTCGTCGTCGCGAGTTGGTCTGGCGCACCAGTCATGACCGCGGTGAAATTGCTCTTCGCGACGCGCTGATTGATCACATGTTCCGCGACGAACGTGCTTCCGTCTTTGGTCGACACCGAAATTCCGTGCACTCCTTCTGGAAGTCCGTCGACTGCACCAGCGTTGACGACCACCACTTCCCCGGCAGGCACACCGACCGATGTCGTCGCACTCGGCACCGCGACGCCGGCTGCGATGTCGCCCGACAATCCGGCACCGGTGAACACCGCATCGACGGTGATGTCCTCGTCACCGGGGTTGAACAACACAAGTTGTTCCACGATGTTTGGCCCCGTGTTGCCACCAGCGAACCACCACTTCGACAAGGGCTGCGGAATCCCGAGCATCGTCGAGTACCCGAGACGACCACCACCGAGATAGTGCTGCGCGCGAGCGGCCACGACTTTTCCAGTCGTCGTCTTCACCTCGACTGCGACGCGTTGCTCGTCAGCAGCACCTTCGTCGGGCATCGACAGACTGCGCACCGAGCGTGGCTCGATGAGCAGCCCCTGCAACGTCGTCGGACGACGGCGTCCATCGACGGTCGTGAAAGCAACATCGACCACGGCAGTCTCTGGGAACGGATTCGCAATCATGATGCGCATCGACGATCCGTCGAGAGTCATTCCATCGGCGAAGTACCACGACGATGACGTCGCCGTCGTACACGAAGCGGTGACATCGCCAGCAGCGAACTCTGTTTGTTGCTCAACTGATGCGAGAGCGCCGATCACCTCGACAATCGGCACCACGACACCAACGGTGCGCCCATTCAACACGTCGACCGACTTCTGAGTGCGCGCTGGAATAACGACCTGCCGTTGCTCTAGTCCATCTGCACTCAACAACGTGACTGCAGCGGTGACATCGGCTTCTGTCGGATTCGCCACCACGACACGGCCCGCACTCAACCCGTCACCAGCGGCCACCCCGGGGCAGAACCATGACGAGCTGATTCGTGGTGGTGTCGGCTGCTGCGCGAACGCAGCAAGCGGCACACGAGCGGCCTCTGCACCTTCCTGCTCTGTGGGACTCAAACGTTCGACGTACACCAATGTCGCCACGGCGGCGGCGACAAGTGCCGTGCTGATCGCTCGTCGAAGTACGCGACGCACGAGTGATGTCGAATGGACTTCAAGTGTCGTCATTGCTGCATCACCACGGTCTTTCTGGGACGCAACACAGCGAGCACGAACACGAACACCCACAAGCCAAACTGCACGAGGATGAGCAACGAACGCATGAAGCTGGTGTCGAAATCGAGTACTGCGGTGCCACCTTGGGGCACGTCGAAGGCAGTCGTCACGCCGAATGCCGGACGTGCTGTCACAGGAACGCCACCGACCTCGAGCTTCCATGCCGATGTGAACGGGACAGCAACATGCACCGTTCCCGCATCGATGACGCTCGCCGTGCCCAATTCATCACGATCCGTGTGAAGAATCGGAGACGCACCAGCAATGTCGGTGGCGATGAGGCTCACCGCCCCACCAGAAGAACTTGCCTCGACGGAGCCCGCGGCGAGCAAGGAACGCACAGGGACCCATGACGTGTTTTCGTAGATCACCAGATCAGGCGACGCGTAGCGACGACGAAGGTCGAGTTGACTGGCCAAAGCATCGGCGAGGCCCCTCGGTGATGCGATCGGGTCGTCGCGACGCGATGCAGCGTTGTCGATGATCGGCACCACCACGAACCGCACACCGAGCGGAGCCAGTAGACGTCCCGCTCGTGCTGTCGTACCCCGCACGATTCCGCGTGCGGCGACCTCAGCCAAGTCGGTCGCATCACTTCGATACGGCTCCCACATGTCCGCCGTCGTCGGCCGTGGACCATTCATCACTCCGTATGCAACTCCCCAACCAAGATTCACGGGCGCTACCGGAAGTACACGAGAGTCCCCGAGGAACAACACGCGATAGTCACCTTCACCTTCTTCGGGAAGTTGGCCAAGAAGTTGCGTGAGCGACGTACGTGTCTGGTTCCAACGTCCGTTAACAGTCGCGAGAAGCGCAGGCAACACTCCGACGACAAGGGCCAAGGCGGCTACAGCACCAAGTGGTTGTCGCCACCCGAAACGAGCACGACGAATGTCGATCGACAAACTTGCCCCGAGCGCGCCGCAGGCCACGGCCAGACCGAACGCGACCGGCACCAACATCACCGACGGTTCCGCCGCATGTGCCGGAAGCAATGCACGGTCGTCAAGAACAGCGAGTACAAGTGCTACGGCAGCGAGAAGCGCTCCGCGCAGTGCCCAGGGCGATCGTGCACCACGAACGACAATCAACGCGACGACCGTCGGTACGTACAGACCGATCGACAACCATGCGAGAGGCACGTCACCGACGTCGAAGCGCGCAAGTGACGCAAGGCCAACTCCTCGCCCACCGGGAACAGCAGCTCCCATGATCTTGTCCCACCATCCGGACTGCACATAAGTGGTGGCCCACGGAAGGTGCAACACGACGGCAAGGACGACAGCAGTGAGCGACACCGACAGCCACACTGTCGCTCGTTTCCACGCACCATGGATGCCGGTGACGAGGAACCACACCACCGACACGATTCCGATCGTCGCGATGAATGCTGGTTCGAAGGCGATGGCGACAGCCGTGATGAGCGTCAATGTCGCGAACGTCCGGCGACGACGAACGTCAGACGGAAGAACGAAGTAATCACGTGCGTCGAGTGGTGCCGACAATGTCGTCACGCGATGGCCGACGATGATGCGAGCACAATGTGCCACCCACGGCAATGCCGCATAGACGATGAGCCCGCTCCAACGGCCAGATGCGAGTGCTGCATACGGCAGGGGAACCGCTGCATACACAGACGTCGCGAACAACCGTGCTCGACGCACACCGAACACCGATGCGAACTGCCACACGCCGACATAACCGATGACCGGCAACAACAACACGAGCACCGTGTGCAAAAGACCCATGCGACCGAGCGCGAGAACTCCGGCCCCAGCGAGCAACGCGATGCCAGAGGGAACTGCTGCGACCTCACCGAATGACGACGCCCACCAGCCCGATGAATATGTGGTGAGCAGGTCACGAGCGCCACCATCAAAGCGCACGAACTGACCGATGTCTTCCACCCCGTGCAACCACAACGACCGTCCACCGATGATGGTGCCGAGCGCGATGACAGTCCACAACAACACTGTCGACCTCTGCGACGTGGCCACCACCCCACCGGCTTTGTTCGCCTCTGACTCTGCGACACCTGTGGTGCGTGCACGCCGTCGCAACCAAACGGACAATCGAGCACTTCCACGCGCCTGGAGTGCGTGAACCTCGTCGTCTCCGACGAGTCGGTGAGCCTTCACTCGTGCACGGCGTCGGCGAATGTCACTAGTGGACAACGGTGCAGCGAGCAAGGCTCGCGTGGCAGCGAGCGAGCGACGTGCATTGCTCGAGAACAACCCGATGAACAATTGCACCAACGTGAACAGGGCAAGTTCAGCGATGACGAGTGGCAGACGGCTGGTCGCAGTCAATGACAACACCGTGTTGATGCGTTCACGTTCGGCAAGTGCCGGAAGTTGATCGGCGCTCTCTTCGGGCAAACGCTCGGTGATGCGCTCACGGTGACGACCTACCGCGGACGGCGCGATGATCACTCGCGCTCCCGTGGTGTGCACACGCCAGCACAAGTCGAGATCGTCTCCCACAAGCGGCAATGTCGCCTCAAAACCACCGATGGTGCGGAAGAGATCGGCACGCACCAACATGCACGCAGTCGGCAACACGAACACGTCACGTACTGCGTCGTGTTGCTCTTGGTCTTTCTCTCCGACGTCGACGATCGGGTCTCGCTCACCCAGCCGGTCGACTTGCACGCCCACGTGCTGCAACAACGTCGGCTCATCCCAATCGACCAGCTTCGGACCGACGAGACCGGCGTTCGTGCGATACAACTCCTCGACCAATCGAGTGATCGCATCGGGCGCGAGGGCCACGTCGTCGTGCAG
>CAYMVM010000005.1:36133-40601 GCA_964394175.1 uncultured Bifidobacterium sp. | reverse complement strand
GAACCTGACGCAGCCTCAGGCTGATGAAGGACCATGACCGCCACCACCGCCGGGACATCACTGCTACCCGGGGCGGAAGGGACTGGCTGGGACACCGGTTCGGCGCCCTCGGAGACGGGGGCCATGTCAGACACGCTGTTCTGAGGCTACAGACCGTGCTCTCAGCCAGATGGTCGTGTGCTTGCAAAAGTTCGCAACTCGGGGTATTTTGTTCGCATGAAGATTCCCGCCCTCCCCAAGTCCCTCCCGAATCTGACGCTTCCGAAGTCACTCCCCACCATCACCTTGCCGTCCATTCACTCCATTGACCTCACCAAATTCGATGTGAAGAAGCTCAACGTGACAAAGCTCGACGTCACCAAGTTGGACCTCTCAAAGTTGCCATTGCCGAACATCGACGTGGCAAAAATCGCATCGGTTCCGGGCGTGCAGCGCGCAAAAGATGCCGGATACACAGCCGTCGGCTTCGGCGTGTTGGCTTTCCAGAAGGCACAAGTTCGTCGTCGTGAGATCACCGAGACCGTGACGACAACCGTGAAGCAGACATTGAAAGACCGTTTCAACACCGCCAAGTGACTCGGTCAGTGCCACCGGCGCTGACCAAACTGTCCACACGGCAATCGACAGGTAACACAACTGTCATCAGCGCGCCCAAGTAGCCTCGCTGCAGTGACGAACGAGCCATCACACGCATCCGTCAACGATTCCGTTGACGCTGACGTGTCGGCCTCACCACGAATTCCCCTTCCCGAGGGAACGATTCCGGTCGCGATCGGACTTGTCATCTCCGGCGTCGCCAGTTACGCCTTCTTCAAGGTCGGACAACAAGCGCTCGGTAAAGAGGACTTCAAACCGATCGTGGCGCTGTGGTTCACCACGTTTGCCCTTGTGCCGGGATTCTTCATGCCGGTCGAACAAGAAG
The DNA here is from genome assembly GCA_964394175.1 of uncultured Bifidobacterium sp. GTDB lineage: Bacteria > Actinomycetota > Acidimicrobiia > Acidimicrobiales > Ilumatobacteraceae > UBA2093. Next base: position 39,679 of record CAYMVM010000005.1, on the reverse strand, counting down.
TTGGTCGTGCACTCGCCCACCGCCGCGCGTTGAACCAAGGTGGTCGACCCGTCGTACAAAAAGTGTTGCCACTGATGCTGGGCATGATGGCGCTGCTCATGATTGTGGTCGTCGCTGCGTCTGGCTGGATCACGAACGACTTGTTCGAGGGCTACGGCCTCGTCACCTTGGCCCTCGTGTTCGCATTCGTGTCCTATGCACCGTTTCACTTGGCTCGTGGCATTTGTTCCGGCTCCGGGCGCTTTCCGCCGTACGGACTGCTCATGGGGCTCGACGGAATCACACGCACCGTCGGATGCACCATCTTGTGGCTTGCCGGAGTCGACGTCATCGGTGCTTACGCGTTGGTCGTGGTACTTGCGCCACTGGTCGGCCTCGTCGTGGTGTTCGCCATGGGCGACCTGCGTACCGATGACGGCCCACCGGCCGAGTTCTCTGAGATCACTCCGAATCTCGGGTGGCTGCTCGGCGGTTCGATTCTCGCCGCCGCACTCGTGAACGCAGGACCACTCGGTATCGACATTCTCGCCGACGCGAGTGAAGCAGCGAAAGTGACTGCGTTCGGTAACGGTGTGTTGCTGTCGCGCGTGCCGCTCTTTCTCTTCCAAGCGGTGCAAGCAGCGCTCCTTCCGCGTCTCGCACGACTCGCCGCGAAAGGCGACCTTGGCGAGTTTCGCACCGGTTTTCGTCACCTGATGGTCGTTGTTGTCGGAGTCGCTGTCATCGGCACCGTCGGATCATTCCTCATCGGTCCACCGATTCTTGACTATGTCTACGACGGAGGCCTCGACCGTCGCACACTCACACTTCTGGCACTCGCGAGCGGTCTCTACATGATCGCATTGGCCACGTCGCAGGCTGTCATTGCACTACAAGGACACTCGTTCGTCACTTACGGATGGGCTGCTGGCATGGCGACGTTTCTGCTCGTCACTGCGTACAGCTCAGACGACTTGTATCTGCGTGTCGAGTTGGGTTTGGTGACTGCTTCGACAGCAGCGCTCCTTGTGTTCGCGTGGGGACTGCGTCAACGAATTGCCGCCGGTGCCACACCAGATGCAGAGTCGATGATCGACGGCATCTTGGACAACCCGCTCGAGGCGTAAGACCGGTCAGCGCTTGGCGCGACTTGCCTCGTACTCAAGGTCGTGGCGCACCATCATCTTCACCAAGCCAGCAAAGTCGACTTCACGAGTCCAACCCAACTTCTTCTGGGCCTTCGTCGGGTCGCCGATGAGCAAGTCCACTTCAGCGGGACGGAAGAACTTCGGATCTTGACGCACGAAGTTGCGCCAGTCCCCCAGCCCTGCTTCCTCGAACGCCAGTGTGAGGAACTCTTCGATGGAGTGCGTCTCACCAGTTGCGACCACATAGTCGTCTGGTTGGTCTTGTTGCAGCATCAGCCACATTGCGCGCACATAGTCGCCTGCATAACCCCAGTCGCGCTTGGCGTCGAGATTTCCCATGACCAACTCTTTGTCGATTCCGAGCTTGATGCGCGCTGCGGTGTTCGTGATCTTGCGCGTGACGAACTCGAGACCGCGACGGGGCCCCTCATGGTTGAACAAGATGCCGGAGCAGGCGTAGATGCCATAACTTTCTCGGTAGTTGACGGTGATGTTGTGGCCGAACACCTTGGCGCAGCCGTACGGCGAGCGCGGGTGGAACGGGGTCAACTCGTTTTGTGGGATCTCACGCACCTGACCGAACATCTCTGATGACGATGCTTGATAGAAGCGGATCGGGTTGTTCTGCGTACCGCCGACCATGCGTACCGCTTCGAGCATGCGCAACACGCCGAGTCCGGTGATGTTCGAGGTCAACTCGGCTTGGTTGAACGAGATGGCCACGAATGAGATGGCACCCAAGTTGTAGACCTCGTCGGGCTGCACCTGGTCGAGTGCGCTCACCAGGCTCGGAAGGTCAGCAAGATCACCAGGAACCAATTCCACATAGGGGAACTCGTCACGGAACTGAATCGCGCGCGGGTTGTTCTGGCCTTTCAACATGCCGTACACCTGATAGCCCTTGCTGTGCAGGAACTCAGCCAAGTGCTGGCCGTCTTGGCCGGTGATTCCGGTGATGAAGGCCTTCGGCATGAGGTTTCTTTCTCTGTGAGCGACAGCGACGAGGGCGTGCGAGCGGACCTAGAGAAGGTACCACCGCCTAGCCTGCGCACATGATTTCGGTGCTTGCAGGTGGCGTCGGTGCAGCACGGTTCCTTCGTGGCCTGTGTCTCGCTGTGGACCCGACCCGCGTGCTCGCCGTCGTCAACACCGGCGACGACACAGAATTGCACGGCCTGTCGATCTCACCTGACATCGACACCGTCATCTACACGTTGGCTGATGCGATCGACCTAGAACGCGGTTGGGGGCTACGTGACGAGACATGGCGTGCGATGTCTGCACTCGAGCGATTCGCTCACATCCGTCCGGAGACATCTCTCGCCGCACCGACCTGGTTCAACCTCGGTGACCAAGATCTTGCGACACATTTCTACAGGACTGCTCGCTTGCAAGAAGGCGCGACCCTCACCGAGGTCACCGACGAAATCCGTCGCTCGTTCAACGTCAAGGTGAACGTCGTACCCATGACCGATGACCGCGTGCGCACGTCGGTGACGATCGCACACTGTGAGTCGCCGGTCTCCGGTCAGACAATTTCTTTCCAGGAGTACTTCGTTCGCCATCGCCACTCGCTTCCTGTGGAAGCTGTCTCGTTCGACGGCTCGACGACTGCCGCGCTGAACCCTCGTGTGAATCTTGTCGACGCAGAACGCATCGTCATCGCGCCGTCGAACCCGATCGTGTCCATCGGACCGCTACGCGCACTCACCGGTGTCGACGACATGCTCCGCGCACGACGCGATGACGTGGTGGCGATCTCACCGATTGTCGCCGGTGCCGCACTGAAGGGACCCGCCGATCGCATGCTGCGCGAGTTGGGCACGGAGCCGACAGTGGTCGGGGTCGCGCGCCTCTATGCCGAGGTGTGCGGAACCTTGATCATCGACTCGCAAGATGCACATCTCGCTTCTGCAGTCGAAGCAGAAGGACTTCGATGCTTGGTGACGAACACGATCATGTCCGACCCGAAGGTCGCGCGCGACCTCGCTGCACTCGCACTCACCTGACAGGATGGTCGTGTGCAACGGTTGACCGCATGGGGTGTCACTGGAATCGGTGAGATAACACCAGGAGAACAACTCGGAGACATCATCGCCGCCGCGTGCGCCGAGCCCCCGAACGGCCCATTGCAGGACAATGACGTGCTCGTCGTCACCCAGAAAGTGGTGTCGAAGGCCGAAGGACGCCTCGTCGCTGTCGACCCCGACGATCCGCTGTCCCACAAAGCTGTCGTCGAAGCAGAAGCTGTGCGAGTGGTGCGCCGACGTGGAGACCTCATCATCACTGAGACGACCCACGGATTCATCTGCGCAAACAGTGGCGTCGACTTGTCAAACGTCGAACGCGGTCAAGCGGCGCTTCTTCCCCTCGACAGCGACCGCTCGGCGCGTCGTATCCGCGACATCGTGCGCGCCCG
>CAYMVM010000005.1:0-36033 GCA_964394175.1 uncultured Bifidobacterium sp. | reverse complement strand
GACTCATCGATCAATGAGATCGTGCGTCCCGCGAGTGAAGATCTGTTTCGCTGAGCAGCGATGCTCACCCGATCGTCTACGACGCGTCGTCTGCGCCAGTGTCTGCATCTTCACTTTGACGCGCGGCATACGCGCGAAGTGTCTCTGCGAGACCATCTTCCAAATCGGTGAATGGTGACCAACCAAGCTGAATGCGTGCCCGTACGGGCGAAAGTGCAGACCTCGTGACGTCATGTGGTCGAGCCGCGCTCACCCGCGGTGCGGGTGCGCTGCGACCGGCGACGTCATTCCACAAGTCGGCGATGGCGACTTGGCGTCCCGTTCCGACATTGACCACGAGTCCACCGGCTCGGTCGATTGCACGAACGATCGCGTCGACGACGTCGTCGACGTAGATGAAGTCGCGCGTCTGCTTGCCAGCGCCATGGAGAATCGGCGCACGCGATGCGTGATGAGCCTGAACGAATGAAGCGACGACGGAATCTTCCGGGCGCTGACGAGGGCCGTACACCGCTCCGACGGCAAGCACAGTGAATTCGACGGCATGTCGGTCGCGATACACGGTGTGCATGTCAGCCACTGACCGCGCCAACACTTCTGCGATGGTGCGCGGCTCGGACAAATGGCCCTCTTTGATGGGGACGTCGCGGGCGGCAACTTCGCCGTACAACAACGTTGCGGGCAACACTGTGACGACTTTCTGGACCTCGGCCAATCGCGCGGCTTCAAGCACTGCAACGGCTGCCGACACACTGCCGAGCGCGCCGGCGGTCTCGGTGGACGAGGGAGTGAACGAAGTGAGATTGATGATCACGTCGGGTCGACGGAGAGTCACCAACTCGCCGAATGATGCATCGGTGATGTCGATGTTCTGAAACTTGAAGTGCCCACCCGAGCGACGTGCTGCTGCGACATTGACCAACGACCCCGAACGCAAATCATCAAGCACTTCCACCGCATGACCCGATGCGAGCAGGCGATCGACAAGATGCGAGCCGACAAAACCGGCACCACCGCAGACCATGACACGCTTCATGGAATCTTGACGTCAGTGAGTTGCGCCCCTGCCTCCACGATTCCATCTTTGCCGATGACACATGCGGTGACAGAGGCACCTGCATTGACGCGACCCATGACGAGCGAGCGCTCGACCTTTGCACCTGCACCGACATGCGACCCCGGCAACAAGACAGAGTCGACGACGATGGCACCTTCACCGACTGCGCACGAATCGCCCACCACTGAATGTGTCACCACAGCGGTCGCATCGATGTGGGCCTGGGCCGCGACCGACGCAAGGATCAGCGAACGAGTGCCGTCGATGAGATCGAGATTCGCCTTGAGGTACGTCTCTGGACGACCGGTGTCGACCCAATAGTCGTCGCTTGGTCGCGCGGCCAGTTGGCCGTCGGCCACCATTTCCGGAAAGACGACTCGCTCGATTGACAGTGGCTTGCCTTCTGGAATGCGGGCGAGCACTGACGGCTCGAGCACGTAGGTACCGGCGTTCACGTACCGACTGGTGGTCTCGTGTGGCTGGGGCTTTTCGACGAAGCGTGTGACCCGCGACGTCTCGTCAGATTCCACGACTCCGAACTGAGTGACGTCGTCGACCGGAATGAGATGAATGGTTCCTTCGAGACCTCGTTCACGGTGGAAGGCCACGAGTGCCGCATAGTCGACGTCGGTGAGGATGTCGCCGTTCACCACGATGAACGTGTCGTCGATACCGGCAAAGCGAGCAGCAAAGCCGATGGCGCCAGCGGTGTCCATCGGCTCAGGTTCGACGGCGTACACCAACTTCACACCGGCGCACACTCCCTCGGGAAATGCTTCAAAAAACGGTTCAGGTTTGAAGCCAATCGCGAGCACAGCCTCGGTGACGCCAGCTGACCCGAGCGCTGCGAGGACGTGCTCAAGGAGACGAACGTTGGCGACCGGAAGAAGCGGCTTCGGGACGTCGAGAGTGAGTGGACGCAGACGGGTGCCAAAGCCCCCGACAAGCACGACCGCGCGCATCAGCCGCCGGTGGTGTCAGTGACTGTCGTCGATGTGGCCGTCGTCGTTGCAGTGGTGTCGCCAGCGACGGTGGTCGTTGTCGCACCGGCGACTGTCGTCGTTGTCGCACCGGCGACGGTTGTCGTCGTTGCTCCTCCTGCGTCGGCAGCACCAAGTTCTGGCAAGTTGCTCGCCGATTCAGGCATCGGCACATCGACGCCAGGCGCGACATAGGCGATGGTGATTGCCATGCCGTCTTTCTTGATGCGGATGTCATCAAATCCGGTGATGTACGTCTGCGACTTCGACGGATCGTCGTATTGATCCCACACGACAACCTTCACCTGCGCATCAACTTCTTTGCCATCTTTGTTCTTGCACTTGTCGGTACCGACCTTGTAGTCGACTCCGGCGTTCTGGTCATCGGGGAACTCAAGCGCATCACTCGTGACCTTCAGTTGGTAGGTGTCAAAGAAGACACCCATCTTGGCCCGACGACCGGTGGCAAGTGCTTGCGGGTGCCAGTGGATGACACCATCGTCGTGGCTGTGGACGCCGTACTTGATGAAGTTCGGATCGGGTGGCGACTCGAGATTGCCGACGAGGTTCGGCAGGAAAGCATCGCACTTGTAGATGCCGTACGACACGTGCCAGTGATCATTGGTGGTGGGAGGCGTGTCGGTGTCGGGAGCTTCGGTGCGCGCATAGGCAATGAGACCGAGACCGAGCGCGATGACGACAGCCATGACCGAAGGAAACAGTGTGCCCCCTTGGAAACGAACCTTCTTGCCCTTGCCCTTGCGAGCGAGACGAGCAACTTTCTGTGCTGACGAACCGTTTGCCACGAAGAGAGGAGGCTACCGGCTAGTTCCCCACCGAACTGATCAGATCCACATATGACCGACCGACGGCATGTGGCGACACATGTGTCTCGACCCACGCTCGACCGGCAGTCCCCATCGCCCTACGACCGGCCTCATCCTCGAGCAGCTCGCGCAGACCGCGGCGGAACTGCTCCACATCATCTGGTGCGACGCTGACACCAGCACCACTTGACGCGAGGATTCGCGTCACCTCGGTGTCAGAGTCGATCGCAGCTAGCACCGGCCTGCCCGCAGCCAAGATGCTGTACGTCTTCGACGGCACACTCACTGAACCAAGCCCGCGACGAAGTGGCACGACATGGATGTCACCGGTCGCAAGTACTTCAGTCAGACGTTCCTTGGGTTGGTACTCACCGAATCGCACGTTCGATACGCCGACGGCAGCGGCACGCAACGACTCACGCGCACTTCCCTCGCCATTGATGAGGAAAGTGACGTCGGGGAAGAACCGTGCTGCATCGATGACAAGTTCGAGTGACTGAGAAAAGCCGACATTGCCCGAATACATGACAACGGTCTCATCGCCGATGGACATCTCCTTCCGGTAGTTGGTCATGCGGTCAGCAGGCACGATCGCTTCCGAATCGACGAAATTGGGAATGACATGGAGTCGTGACGCGAGAGATGACGGCAATTTCGCGGCGACATTGCGACGAAGGTCTTCGCTGAGCACGACCACCGCCTTTGAACGCTTGTAGCTGAGGCGCTCGAGCCACGAGGCGACAGCGATGACCCGACGGTTGGTGATCGCGCCAGTCTGAATGGCGGCATCGGGAAAGACATCTTGGATGTTGAACACGAGAGGTGCTCGTCGAACGACACCAACGAACCATCCGGTCAGGCCGAGAGTCAATGGTGGTGACATCGCGATGATGGCGGTGACACGACGACGCCATCCACCGACAAACAACGCGCACACCCCAGCAAGAACACTGAAGGCGACGAATGCGACTGCGCGTGCAAGCAAATTCCGTTTGCTCTTCGAGGGAAAAGGGTGCACCCGCGTGACCGAACCCCATGTGGTGCGTTCGCGTCGGATGAGTCGCCCGGTCCAACCTTCATCGACGGCGTGGTGTCGGTACCACGGCAACGACGTGACGACATGCACCTCGACATCGAGTGCAGCCATCTCGTGCACGATGCGCGTCATCACATCACCAGTCGGTGCGGTGTCCGGTGCGAAATGTGGACACAGCACCACGACGCGCTGACGATGATTCGGTCGGCGCGAGTTGTTCATGAACTTGTCTTTCTCTGGCGCATCCCACCACCGGCAGTCAGGACCTTGTCGTACACCGCCAACAACTCTCGGGCTGATTCTGCGGTTGTGAAGTGAGTAGCGCGACGCCGACCAGCCTCCACGAGCTGCTCTCGTCGAGTCGCCCCAGTTGACAACACGTCGGCCCACGCAGCTTCGTCGAGTGGCAAGACAATGGCTGCATCACCGACGACTTCAGGGATGCTCGCTCGATTGCTGCACACCACAGGAACTCCGAGCAACATGGCTTCGATCACGGGTGCACCGAAACCTTCATATTCACTTGGAAACACCATCGCCTCTGACAACGCGATGAGCCCGTTACGGTCGGCGGCCGACACACGTCCCAGGAATCGGACACGATCGGAAAGTCCCAATTGGCGTGCCTGTTCGCGCACGTCGTCATCTGCACGCCCTTCACCACCCGTGCACACGAGTGTCACAGACGGATCTGCCCACTCTCCTTGGCCAGCGAGCAAGGACAACAAGAATCGGTGGTTTTTGTGGGGGTGAGTGATGGCGGGATAGGTGATGACGCGACGACCGTGCAAGCCAAAACGTGCTCGAACATCGGCCTCTGTCGACACGTCCGCCACGAATCGTGGCTCGAACCCGTGACGAACAACAGACACCTTCTCTTCGTGGAGAGAAAAATGTCGCGTCAACGTCGTCGCCACGAATTTCGACGGCACGGCGACATGATCTGCTCGACGAAGCGATGACGGGACCATGCGTCGTAGGTATGCGAGCTTACGTGGCGAGACATACTCGGGATAGTCCACCCACTGCACGTCGTGCATGGTAAGCACCGTCGAAGCATTCTCTGTTCGCGGAACAGATCCGCCACCATGATGCATGATCGTCTCCTGGCGGGACACAGCGGCGAGCCAGGTGTGCTCAAGTGCGATGCGCACTTCACGATTCGTGCACGACGTTGGTGCCTCGATCACTCGATGGCAATCACGCAGCCACACGTGACGTCGTGTGAAACCACGCGGTGCGTACACCGTGATCTCATGGTCATGCGTGATTTCTGCCAGGCCCATCAACTGGCGCAAGAGGTAATCCTCGCTACCGCCGACGCCAGGAACACTCCACAGAAGGTTCATGCCGATTCGTGACGTCGCGGTCATGGTCACTTCCTTGCGACCTTGCGGTATTCGTCCAACGTCATGCGCGCGGTGTTCGCCCATGTCATCAATGCAGCACGCGCGCGTCCGGCCTGCGACAGTTCGTCACGACGTGAGCGCGCGCGGATGATTGCGCCGGCGATCGACGACACGTCGGTCGGGTCACACAGTTCTGCAGCACCACCCGCGACTTCCTCTGTTGACGTGCCCGCAGATGTCACGACGGGAGTGCCGTGCGACATCGCTTCAAGAATCGGCAGACCAAAGCCCTCGAGAATCGACGGGTAACACAACACCTCGGCACCTGCATAGATGGCCGGGAGATGCACACTTGGCACATGACCGAGAAAGCGGACGTCGACTCCGACGATCGGCGTCACTGATTCACCCCATCCGTGTGCTCCGACGACGACGAGAGGAACATCTAGTTGAGCCTCGACGCACGCCTCGAGCAGGCGACCAAGATTCTTTCTCGGCTCCAACGTGCCGACGAACAATGCATAGCGCTCTGGCAGCGCATGTGCTGCACGAGCAGACGTGATGTCGTCGACAGTGACCGGTGTCGATCGAACGCCGAGTGGAACGTGGCGGAGACGGTCACGATCGATGCCGTACGTCGCACAATCTTCGATGGTCGCTTTCGACGAACACAACACGAGCGCCGTCTCGTCGCGAATGATGTCGAGGCCTCGGCGGAAAATGCGGTTTCCGCGTGCTGTGAAGAATTCCGGATGTGCGAGAAATGCGACATCGTGCAGCGTGACGACATGTGGTCGTTTCGTCGCAGCGGCGATGACCGTCGTGGAATGCACCACATCCACGTCATCGACCACTGACTCGACTTTTGGCCACCGAAGACGGGTCCATGCTTCGTAGAGATACGGCCCCGATAGCGGCAGACCCCGAACGTCCATCGGTGGAGCCATGTCAGGCGACGGCGCTTGTCGATGTCGACCGGCGACCCCGACCATCTCGACCCCTTCGCTCGGACCAAGAGCGACCAATTCTCGTGCGACTTCCAGCGCGGCGACAGCAGTTCCACCTGGCACGCGATGCCAGCACTGCTCGACGGTGTAGGCAACGCGCACGCCTTCATTCTGACCGGTGTGGTCCTACGATGGCATCCATGTCGGGTTTCTGGTCTGGGCGTCGGGTCGTCGTGACCGGGGGCCATGGGTTCCTCGGCTCGGTCGTGCTCAAGAAACTGCGTGATGCTGGCGCTGACGTGAAGGCACCGACGCACGACGACTGTGACCTCGTCGAGCCAGGTGCGGCAGAAACCATGTTGCGAGCACTGTCACCCACCCATGTCATTCACCTCGCAGCTCGCGTCGGTGGCATCGGTTACAACCAGGCTGATCCCGCACGGCTGTATCTCGACAATCTGATGATGGGCACCAACGTCATCGAAGCTGCCCGTGCAGTCGGCGTCGAGAAGACGGTGTTGCTCGGGACGGTCTGTAGCTACCCGAAGTTCACACCGGTGCCGTTCAAAGAGACCTCGTTCTGGGACGGCTACCCCGAAGAGACGAACGCGCCTTACGGCATAGCGAAGAAGGCGCACCTCGTGCATGCGCAAGTGAACTCAGCGCAATATGGCCAGCGCTTCGCATATCTCATTCCGACGAACCTCTATGGCCCGGGCGACAAGTTCCACCCAGCCGTGTCGCACGTGATCCCTGCGCTCATCAAGAAATGCGTCGAGGCAAAAGAATCGTCTGCGGACAAAGTCGACGTGTGGGGAACGGGCTCAGCGAGTCGTGAGTACCTCTATGTCGACGATGCAGCTGCTGCAATCGTGTTGGCAGCTGAAGTGCACGAAGGCGTCGAGCCGATCAATCTCGGGACCGACCGCGAGATCACCATCCGCGAGACTGTCGAGACCATCGCTGAGCTCACGGGTTTCACCGGAGAATTGGTGTGGGATTCGACCAAGCCCGATGGCCAACCACGTCGCCGCATTGACCCAGGACGCGCAGAACAACTTCTCGGCTGGCGTGCGCAAATGTCTTTCCGCGATGGTCTTCGAAACACCATCGACTGGTACTTGGCGAACCGCGATCTCGCCGAACAACCACCTCGCTGAACAACAATTGCGCTGAACAACAACTTCGCTGAGTCGTCGTCGACGATTGCTCGGTACTCTGTTGTCGTGTCGTTCCCCCCTCCGACATTGCCAGATTGTCATCGCCATGCCGGACGGCCGACCGGTCGTCAATGCACCCGATGCATGCGTCCCGCCTGCGGTGACTGCCTGACGCAAGCCCACGTCGGATCGATCTGCCCCGATTGCCTTCGCGCGTCGCTTCCGAGCACGAGCGTGCGACTGCGTCAATGGAATGCCGCCCAACACATGTTGGTCACACGACTTCTCATCGCCGTGAACGCCGGGGTCTTTTTGTGGACTCTTCTCGGTGGTGTCAGTGGCATTCTCTCTGGCAGCAACATCAATCGCCGACAGTTCGATCTCGCGTTGTCGTCGATTTTCATTGACAACGGCGAATGGTGGCGACTCGTCACTGCAGGCTTTCTGCACTTCGGTGTCTTCCATGTCGCGATGAACATGCTTCTGCTGTTTCAACTGGGCCAACTACTCGAGACCGGAATCGGTCGCACTCGGTTCGCCCTCCTGTACGCGGCGTCTCTTCTCGGTGGGTCACTTGGTGCGTTGCTTCTCAGCCCCAATGCGCTCACCGGCGGCGCATCCGGGGCGGTGTTCGGTCTGATGGCCGCAGCAACCGTCGGACTTCGTCAACGAGGAATCAATCCGTTCCAAACCGGAATCGGTGCGACGCTCGTGTTGAACCTGCTCATCACCTTCGCGATTCCTGGCGTGTCGATCGGTGGTCACCTTGGTGGCGCAATCGTGGGTGGCGCTGTCGGTTACGTGATGCTCGAGCCTCGGTGGAACCGTGACATGCCTTCGCTTGCCATCGTTGCACCCCTTGTGGCGTCGGCACTGTGTGTCGCTGTGTCGATCGCACTCGTCTGACCAGCCACGCTAGTAATTGTCGCGTCGAACCTGACGCCGTTCAACTCATCAATGCGTATGGCATGAACCGCCACAACAACCGCCACCCATCGGCATGGAAGGTGCAGCAGCAGGTGCAGCGGAGCCGTTGGCGCCGACTGATGCGAACACGCTGAGAACGCGCACCGCATTGTCATGTCCGTTCGGACATGTGGCAGGAGAACTTGCTTCACTCATCGGCCGACGTTCTTCGAAGGTGGTGTCACAGGACTTGCAGCGAAACTCGTACAACGGCATGAGTCAAGTGTATGTCATCGCACTTCGTGCTTGACTAGCGCTCATGGTGATTGCGTCGACTGTGGCCCCCTTGCAGACCAGACCTGCCGAGGCGGTGCCGTCCACCGAACTCGTTCCAGAGACCGGCGAGCCAGTCGTTGCCCACATCGTGAAGACCGAGCCCGGAGAATCTGCTGCTGCCAAAGTGCTCGAGGCTCGCGTGAATGGCACGCCACTCGAAGCGCTCTGTGGTCACGTGTGGGTTCCATCGCGTGACCCGAAACAACTGCCGATGTGTCAGAAGTGTCGCGACATCTACGACACCTACCGCATGTTCAACGAGAACCTCGGAGAAAACCCGTCCGAATGAGTGATCTCAACATCCGCGAAGCCGTGCGAGGTTTGATCATCGATGACGAGCAACGTGTGTTGCTCGTGCGGTTGCAGTTCCCCGACGGTGCGGTGTGGTTGTTGCCCGGAGGTGGCATCGAAGCTGAGGAAGCGCATCATGATGCACTGGCACGAGAGCTCGCTGAGGAAGTGGGACTGCGCGAACCAGAGATCGGTGCACATGTATGGACACGCACACACGTGATGCCGATGTTCAACAGCACGTGGGATGGACAACGTGATTTTGCCTACATGGTGCACACCAAATATTTCGAGCCACAGCCACTTCTCTCTCAAGAACAACTCGCGGCTGAGAACGTGTCGGCAATCAGGTGGTGGCCACTCGAAGAGCTGAGCGACTACGACGGAGATGATTTCTTCGCTCCGATCGAGTTGGCCGACATCATCTCGCAGATCGTCACTTCGGGCGTTCCTGCAGAACCATTACAACTGCACCAAGAAGGACTCGAGGAGTACCTGAGTCGACGTCGGCGCCGCTGACGTTCTCAGCGAAAGTCCCGGCTGGCCACAGCGGGGACACCGAACAACGCAACGAGTGACTCGGCGATGATGTTCACCACTCCGTCGGCACATTCAGCGATACCACGAACCAAGAGAGCCGGTGCATCGCGCGCGACCAAACGATGCCGTTGCCAACATCCGCGCGAACAGATGACGTTGATGAGGCCGGTCTCGTCTTCCAGACTGATGAACGTCGCACCACGAGCGGTCATCGGACGCTGTCGATGAGTGACCACGCCCGCAACCACCACTTTGCTGCGGTTCGACAATTGAGACAACTGGTCGGCAGTGAACACGCCTCTTCGTGTTAGTTCGTCACGCAAGAAACGTGTCGGATGGCCATCGGGAGACACCCCCGTCGACCACAGGTCAGCGATGGCAACTTCAATCGGCTCCATTCCGGGCAGCGCCGGCGCGGTGTCGACTGCGGCGACTCCCTGCAACCTGTCGACACTTCCCGACACGTGTTGACCCGCTTTCCACAAGGCACTTCGTCGATCGATGCCAAAACTTTCAGAAAAGACCCCAGCGGTCGCCATGGTCTCGACGTGACGTTTGGTGAGCCCGTCTACCCGACGGCTGAGATCTTCGACACTGGTAAATGGTCGAGCATCGGCGATGCGGCGCGCCAATTGGTCTCCGACCCCGCGCACCGATGCGAGACCGAGCCTGACAGCAAGTGAACCATTCGAGTCGTCACAAGACTCGAGCACTGCATCGGCAGATGACGCATTGATGTCGGGGGTGCGCACCACCACTCCGTGACGGCGTGCGTCTTGCACGAGCGTGTGCGGCGACCAAAAACCCATCGGCTGGGCGTTCAACAACGACGCACAAAACACTGCCGGCTCGTGCAGCTTGATCCACGACGAGGCGTAGACGAGGTAGGCGAAACTCACCGAGTGGCTCTCAGGAAACCCGTAGTTCGCGAATGCGCGCATCTTCTCGAAGATCTCGTCAGCGATGTCGCCAGTGATTCCCCGTTCTGCCATTCCGGCGTACAGTCGCTCACGCAACCGCAACATGCGCGCTTGCGAACGTTTGCTTCCCATCGCCTGACGAAGTTGGTCGGCTTCCGACGGCGAGAAGCCCGCCACATCGATTGCCATCTGCATGAGTTGTTCCTGGAAGAGCGGAACACCGAGCGTCTTGCCGAGGCTGTTCTCGAGCAACGGATGCAGATACGTGACTGGTTCCTTGCCGTTGCGACGCCGGATGTACGGGTGCACCGAGCCGCCTTGGATGGGTCCGGGCCGGATGAGCGCGATCTCGACCACGAGGTCGTAGAACCGACGTGGTTTCAGACGCGGCAACGTCGACATTTGTGCCCGCGACTCGATCTGGAACACCCCGACCGTGTCGGCTCGACACAACATCGCATACACCTCGTCTTCTTGCGGCAAGGTGGCAAGGTCGAGCTCGTACCCGCGATGTTCCGTGATGAAATCGATGGCGTTGTGCAGTGCCGACAACATGCCGAGACCGAGTAGGTCGAACTTCACCAAACCGACAGCAGCACAGTCATCTTTGTCCCACTGCAACACGCTGCGATCACGCATGCGTGCCCACTCGACCGGACACACTTCGACCACCGGTCGGTCGCAGATGACCATGCCACCAGAGTGGATGCCGAGATGACGTGGCATGTCCTCGATACGTGCCGCCATGTCAAGCACTTCATCGGTGATGTCACGGTCGGGCAGCGACGCCGTGGTGGCGACACTTCCCCACATGTCGACCTGTTTGCTCCATGCATTTTGCTGTTCGACGGGATGTCCGAACGCACGGGCGACATCGCGCACCGCCGACCGTGCCCGATACGTGATGACATTGGCCACCTGGGCTGCACGTTCGCGACCGTGACGCGCATACACGTACTGGATGACCTCTTCACGTCGTCCGCTTTCGATGTCGATGTCGATGTCGGGGGGTCCGTCGCGTTCGGGTGAGAGAAAACGTTCGAACAACAGCCCCAATGACACCGCGTCAGCCTTGGTGATGCCGAGCGCGTAACACACCGCACTGTTGGCTGCGCTGCCGCGACCTTGACACAGGATCGAGTTGCGACGACAAAATTCGACGATGTCCCACACCACCAGGAAGTACCCGGCAAAACCGAGTGTCTCGATGACCTGCAATTCATGGTCGATGGTCGACCATGCGCGTGCGCGCAACGACAGGTCTTCACCAGCGGTCGGACGTGTGCCGTAACGGGCCGACGCACCACGGCACACCAACTCACGCAAGTAACTCATCTCGTCGTGTCCGTCAGGACACGGAAACGGCGGCAATTTCGGAGCGACAAGAGACAAATCGAAAGCGGCACACGACCCGATGCGAGCGGCCGCTTCCACGACCCCGGGGTAACGCGCGAAACGGCGCATCTGTTCTGCCCCACTACGCAGATACGCCGTGGCGGCGACCGGGAGACGGTGGTCGATGTCGTCGAGAGAGCTGCGTTGACTGATGGCTGCGAACGCAGTTGCGACGCGATGTTGCTCTGGTACCGCATAGAAGACGTTGTTGCTTGCCACGCAGTCGAGATCATGACGGGCGGCGATACGCACCAGTTCATCGTTTCGCGCGACATCAAGTGGATCACCGTGGTCCCACAGTTCGACAAGCACCCGGTCTCGACCGAAGGCATCGACAAGTTGTGCAACGACATGATCGGCCACTGCGGGGCCGTGTCGTTCGAGCGCACGCACCACGGCCCCACTGGCACCGCCGGTGAGCACCCACGCCGCACCACTCACGATGTCAGCGACCGACGACACATGGGCCTTTGGTTCGTTCTTCGAACCAGCAAGTTGTGCACCACTGACGGCACGTGACAGTCGTGCATACCCTGCGGGGCCGTCGGCGATGAACACCACATCGCCTGACGACACCGGATCACCTGATGACACCAGCCCGGAGAAACCGTCGCACCACAATTCGACTCCGAAGATCGTCGGCATGTCGAGTGTGCGCGCAGCTTCGGCGAAGCGAACGACTCCGTAGAAACCATTGCGATCGGTGAGCGCCAACGCCGACAACCCCAACTCGACTGCACATTCGACGAGTTGTTCCGGATGCGCGGCACCGGAGAGAAACGAAAAGTTGGAGCGACAATGCAATTCGGCATACGGCACCACATGAGATGTGCGACGCGACAACTGTGCGACGCCCTCACGCGGTTCGAATGGTTGACGTTTGGCTCCCCATGCCGGCCCGTCGCCTCCTCCGTTCCACGATGGGCTCGATGGTGCGCGACCGTTCGCGCGTCGCTGCTCTGGGCCCTCCATTCGGTGGAGCGTATCGAACATATGTTCGCCCCACTAGGGGCACATCTGCTTCCTTAGACGGTCTCCGCACACACGGCCAGCAGGGCCCCACGGAGCCCCGCATCGGCGATGGACTCTGCCTCAGCCATGGTGAACCACCGCACGTCTTGGCTCTCTCCCATCGGCGGGGTCGGGGTCACGAACGGAGCCACCACCACATAACGCACATCGAGGTGGGTGTGCCCGCGCGGGCCGGGGTGAACGTCGCAATGAACGAATCGTTCAACCGCGGGATGGGCGACATCAAGACCGGTCTCCTCACGCGCCTCACGTAGCGCCGCCGTCGCGATCGTCTCACCGGGCTCGATGTGTCCGCCGGGTTGTAGCCACAGACCAAGACGTTTGTGTTTGTGCAAGACCACATGACGTACACGATGCGGATTGTCGACCACTACTGCCGACGCCGTCACATGGATCGCGTCTGCTTCTTCATCGAATGGCGACGACAACGTGGGGATGATCTCAAGCATCTGTTCGATTGACGACGCCTCACGTTCGTCGATCGGTGAATGTGTGGCGAGCACTCTGAGCAACTCGTTGACATGCACTCACACAGTGTGTCAGAACATGCTCGTCAGTCGTACAAAGCAACGAGAGACCACTCACGTTTCTCTGTGCACAACAGATACACCGTGTCGTCACCACCTGCATGTGCGGCATCGACGACCACCTGCAGTCGCGCCAACCGTCGACGCCGGACGGGATCCCACCATCGTTCTTCCACCGGCCATGGTCCGGCCCACGTGGCGACAGCGAACGTGCCGGGCTTCACCACGTGCACCTTCGCGTCGTGTGGCACATCGATGACGATGAACGCCGGTACCGCCGACAATTCATGACGACCTGTGACGAACACAGGCTGATGTCGCTGGTCAAGCAATTGCACTTTCAGTGCAGATGTGAACACCGTTGCCGGGACCGGACGGGGCAACGCTCCGCTCCACTGTCGCGCCACGCCTCGACCTTCATTGACACGTTGTCGTGCCGCCACTGAATCGGTGAGGTCGACGACTCGTGCATCGACGTCGTCGAACTGAGTGGCCGTGCTTCGACCACCGGTCCACTCGATGACTGCGGCACTCACTTGCGGATGGACCGACAACGCCATGGTGACTGCACGAGCTGCGCGTTCGTCTCGCTCTCGCGACCCACCCCACAGTTCTTCTTGCGTGCATGTCGCGACACGAACCTCGAGGGGTTCAAAACGCACACCCACGATGCCAGCGGTCGGCGTCATGGAGTGCGCCTCTGCCCCCCAACCAGACAGTTGCCAACGCACTCTGTCGAGCAGACCGGCGGCGGTGAACCCACGTGGCTGATGCCAGATGCGTTGATTGTGTTCGCCGTGGTCACTTTCGATGGTGACGTGCATGCGTGTGCACTGCACGCCACGAGCGGCCATCGCACCCACGATGTCGGAACAGTCGCGTTGCACACCGCCGAGCACCATGGAGACCGTGGGAAGAGGTTCATCTGACACCCACCGATGTGAAAAATCAGAGGGAGGCACTCGCGGCACCAAATGTTCGACATCGGCGCCACGCACCAGGTGGAAGATGCGTCGGCCTTCGTCACCGAAACGATCGATGAGAAGACGCTCTTCGATGTCGGCGACGGCGCCACAGGTCTTCATGCCGAGTCGCACCAACAAGTGCACCGTTTCTGCCGAAATGTCGGCGCACGACTCGAGCACTGACACCGGTGCCGGTGCGAGGAACGACTGAGAGTTCCCGACAGGAACGATGACGGGTTCTCCTCGTCGTACCGCGACATGGGCGGCCACCAACGCCGCACACCGACCGTCGGCCACACCGACACCATGTGGTTGCGATTGATGCCGCGAGCGGTCGTACAAATGTCGAGCCATCAGCTCGTCACCACCGAAATAACGGGACGGACCACGACTGGACAACAAAGCCACACCGGGAGCGTGCACATGCACGAGTGGGGCCATGCCAGAAATGCGACGCACGACGTGTTCAAACTCACGTTGTGGTGCGTCGTCAGGATTCGTGGCATTGGCGGCGATGTCGGACCAACGTGGAAAGACCACCGCTGCGGTACGCACTGGTCGTGTCGCGATCGACACCGCCGCAGACGACAGACCCGATGAAGACATGTTCACAGTCGAACTGTGCACTGACGTGGCCGTGCACGCTTGCCACTGATGTCGAGCGTGACATCGCGATGACGCGCATGAGAGTCGACACACCACCGCGCTGCAGCGGTGTGCAGGTGCGTGTCGGCTACACACACATCGGACTCTTCCAGCACCACTAACACCGTGGAGAGAGCACGCACACGCGACACCAGGCGTCGCACATCAGCGGGAGCGCATCCCCACTTCGACAACAACACGACATCGAACCCTTCGATGAGCGCCCCAAGGACACGCGCTCGAGATGCAGCTGGCGGAACCGCGATGCGCACCACACGTTCGAGCGCCACTCCACGCTCTTTGGCCGCACTCATGGAAAGCAACGGTGTATCGACGCATGCCAACCACGCACCTTGTCGGGTGGCAGACGCGACCAACGACAAAGCAGTTGAAACGGCTGCGACACCGGTGCACACGGTCACGGTGCCGCGACGCATACCTCCGGCATCGAAGGCGACATTCAGTGGTTCATCGACCGAGACGATGTCGTGAGCTGCGTGTCGAGCGGCGAACAGTGCACCATTGATGACTTGACCAGAGGTGAGATCTGACAATGAGCGAGCCGTCCGCTCAGGTTCGTGGACCACCTTCGACATGGACCCACTGTACCGAACATATGTTCGGTGGTTTCCGGGTCAGCCCGCGCGTTGTTTGTTGCGCTCTTTCAACACCCGGTCGAGGGTCTCCACGAAATCACGGGCGTCTCTCGCCCACTCATCTGCACCCAAAGCCTGAGCGGTCTCTTGATCGGGAATCGATGCACCGCCCAAGAACACCACGACCGACTCGGCGATCTCTTTGCGGAGTGCAGCAATCGCCTCTTGTGCACTGTCTTTCGACAAGTCGGTGAAACAGCTCACACCGACCGCCACGAGACCATCGACATTGCGTACCGCACTGACGAACGATTCAGCTGGGGTGTCTGCACCCAAGTCGAACACTTCATAACCAGACAGACGAATGACGTCGGCGAGCATCGACACCGCGAGAGCGTGGGTTTCTCCTTGCGGCCCGCCGAGCACGACAGTTCCCTTCGTGCGTCCGCGACGAGCGCAACGCGCACCGAGTTGTCCGACGAGGCGAGTCGCGATTCCGGTCGCACGGTGTTCAATGAAGATGTCGATTTCGCCGCGCTTCCACTGCGCACCGATCGACACCAACGCCGGAGCAATGACATCGAGATACACCTCGTCCACATCGGTTCCGCTGTCGATTGCCGATTCGATCACTGACCAGGCACCGGTTCCGTCTCCAGCCAACAAACGGGACTCGAGGCGCTGGCTCCACGGAGCACTCTTGCGACCACTTCCAGGTCCGCTTGCAACCGGTGGCGCGGCTTGGGCAGCTTTGAACTGCTCAAGGTCGGCGATGTCGACCTGCCACACTCCGCCGACTTTGGTGGCCTGTAATTGACCCTGTCGCATGTAGCGATAGGCCGTCATGTAGTGGACACCCAGGTTGGCAGCGGCCTCTTGCAGGCTGATTCGCGTTATTCCAGTGTCGACCACGCCTTCCACCGTACGAACAGGCCAGAAACCATGCGTGATTGTGCTCTCAACAATCTGAAAAAGGTTTCAGCCGTTTTTGCCTGATTTCACGCGAAAACATCTGCACAATCAGGTCAGTTCGTCAGCCGTTCTGTGCAGCCCACTTCGCTCGCGCCAAACGACTGCGCTCGAGAAGGTGTGCCGGAACTCGGGAATCGACCACCACGGCTCCGCCTTCACCAGATGAGGACGCCGCGACCTCAGCGGGGGCCTCGACCTGTGCCATCAGTTCTTCTTCGCTCGGCGGGGTCATGCCGGGCTTCCAGTACTGGTACAGATCCCGGACAATCTCGGACAATCCGGAAGCCGATGCACCAGGGTTGAGGTAGGCGGTGATCACGTTCGAGAAGACATGGACGGCTTGCACTTGCCCCGATTCGAACAGTCGCCGTGCGACTGCTGCGGCGGGGCGCTCCCCCGTGGCCTGACTCAGCGACGCGAAGCGTTCGTGGCCCTGTCCGGTCAAGGAACGGTTGGTCTCGAAGCGCACCACCTGCGCATCTGTACCTGGCTTGTTCTCGACTGCGACCGGCTGACCCATGCGGGGAGAGGCTAGTTGAGCACCCAGTGCCAGCACGGCTTCGCCGATGCGAAAAAGGACAAGTACCGTGACCTGCATGGCTGACATCACCCTGGAAGTGTTCGAAAAGGAAGCGCTCGACTTCCTCGATGCAAACGCAGAGAAGCGTCCACCTGAGAAAGCGTTCGTCTGGGGTGAGGGATCTGAGTCACCGTTCGGCAGCGAAGAGCGCTCACGTGACAACGAGTTGAAAGGCGTCGAGCTCGCCAAGGCGTGGCGTCAGAAAAAGTTCGATGCCGGTTTCGGTTGGGTGACAGGTCCACGTTCGCTCGGTGGACGTGAACTTCCCGCTGCGTATGACCGTTTGTACGGGCAACTCGAAGCGCAGTATCGCGTTCCTGGTCAGAGCTGCTTCGGCATCGGTCTCGGCATGGTCGCTCCGACGATCCTCGCTCATGCGACAGAGTTGGCAAAAGAGTTGTACTTGAAGAAGATGTGGCGCGGCGACATCATCGGTTGTCAGTTGTTCTCCGAGCCAGGTGCGGGCTCTGACCTCGCATCGCTCACCACGAAAGCTGAGCGCGACGGCGACGAGTGGATCATCACCGGACAGAAGGTGTGGACATCTGGTGCGCATTACAGCGACATCGGCGAAGTCATCTGTCGTACCGACCCATCGTTGCCGAAGCACAAGGGTCTCACCGGGTTCATCGTCGACATGCACGACCCGAACATCGAGATTCGTCCGCTCAAGCAGATGAACGGTGGCACCGGTTTCAACGAGGTGTTCTTCAACGAAGTCCGCGTGCGCGATGACCATCGACTCGGGGACGTGAACAACGGTTGGAACGTGGCACTCACGACACTGATGAACGAGCGCGCATCAATCGGCGTGAACGGTGGTGGTTCTGGCGGCGGAGACAAAGCGATTTTCGATCGCATCGTCGCGATGTTGCGTCACTACGGGCTCGACAATGACCCGATCGTGCGCAATGAGTTGGCCGACATTTGGGGCCGCTACAAAGTGGCAGCACTCACCAACACCCGAGCCATGGCGAAAGTGCGCGCCGGACAGACTCCTGGACCTGAGATGTCGATCGCGAAGATGGCACTCACCGCGAACCAGACACGCCTCGGAGCCTTCGTGTCGAAAGTCCTCGGAGCAAAGATCCAGGCTGACACCGGTGAGTGGGGAACCTACGCGTGGAGTGGTCTCGTGCTCGGTACACCTGGTCTGCGTATCGCCGGCGGGTCAGACGAAGTCATGCGCAACATCGTGGGCGAACGTGTGCTCGGATTGCCGAAAGATGCCGGCATCGATTCGAACACGCCGTTCAACCAGATGCGCGTCAACTGACGCTCTACAGATTCCAACTGACGCGATGCTGCGTCGTGACACCGTGTGTCGCGATGGCCTGTCGATGGCCTGACGAGCCGTAGCCCTTGTTGCCGTCCCAGCCGTACTCGGGGTGGGTCGTCGACAACTCGATCATCAGAGAGTCTCGTTGCACTTTTGCCAACACGCTCGCCGCGCTCACGCTTGCGCAGCGCTGATCTGCTTTCGGTAGGACCAGCACGTCTCCCTCAAAAACTCTCACCGACTCATCGGGTGTCCGTGCGGCGCGACGTAACCAGTCATGTGATCCATCCAGCACCACCGCCGTCGGCGCCACGTCGAGCGACATGAGTGCGCGCTCGGCAGCGAGCCTGAGTGCCGGCACGATGCCGTGGTCGTCGATCTCCCCAGCGCTCGCCCACCCAAGTGCGTGGGCCCGCGCCCACGACGCCACCGGTTCACACAACTCACTGCGACGCTTCGCGGATAGCAATTTGCTGTCTGTGAGACCAGCTGGGAAATCACCACAATCTGAGGTGATCACGACGACGCCGACGCACACTGGCCCGGCGATCGCGCCACGGCCCACCTCATCGATTCCGGCAACGAATTGGTGTCCGTTGGCGAACATCGCACGCTCTATCTCAAGAGTCGGTGCGGCAACTTTTCGCAATGCTGCCATCATCGATCAGTTGGACACGGCGTCGTCAACGGCGACTGGCTCGAGCAACAGCATCTCTCCGGAAGGCAACGTCGTGTGCCATGACGGCTCTGCCGCCGCTGAATCGATCACAAGTCCTGCAGGACCAGATGTCTCCCACAACAAAGCCGGTCGCGCACCGTGCCAGCGAACTGCTGCTGACACCGTGCGTGTCGTATCGGCAGCGATGCGATGCCACTCGAAACTTTGACCCCACCATGCACGCGGGATGCCACCGGGAAACAATGTGCACTGCCCGCCTGCAAGTGACGGTCGCACAAGAGTCGACTCGACCCACGCAATCGACGTCGTTTGGTCAGGCGACACTGACGGCACGTCCTCGATGTCTCGGTCAGCGAGTCTCAACATCGCCGCTGCCACGTCGTCAGCGAGCAGCTCGTCCCCGAGACGCCTGGCGACAGTGGCGATGTTCGTGAGCAACCACGGTGTGTCCCACGAGACCTGGGAACGGCGTCGCTGCGATGTCACCACGTCTTCGGCAACCCGTGACAGGTCGATCTCCCACTCGTCTCTCGTCTCACCGAGTCGCATGCGCTCGATGACGAGATGTGGCGACACATCGCCCGTGTCATTCAATGACAGGTCATTCAGCAACAGCTGGGTACGGATCTCGACGATGCGCGACGAGAGCGCATGGTCAGGCAACACCAATCGGGACGGCACCTCGGCAGCGGTCTCCCATCCGCGCACCACTGCCGGAGCACGAGGCACATCGTCGGGTAGACGGCCGGTGTGTGGGCGCGAATGCAACAGCCCGATGCGCGTGGTTCCGCGGTGACCGAGCGGCACAGCGATCGAACCTGACGGCAGATCCGTGCCAATCGGTGGCGACGACGGAACAGAGGTGAGCACGTCGGAGCGAGAAAAGCCGACCACGACTGGCGATGCGGATTCATTCTCGAACTCCCACAACGTCATTCCGCCTAGGTCAGCGACGCAGAAAATGCGCACGGCGACGTCACCACCTGGAACACGCACGCGCGTCTCGACGACAGGTGTTCCGGCGTACCACTTCTGGCGAGTGCTTGGTTCGCGAGAGGGGTCGTGCCACTGATCAGCAGCCGCAATCTGCCAGGACACAGTCGTCGAGCCATCAGTGGGACACACCACTCCGGCCGTGTCGACATGCGCACGCCACATCGCACCGCGCACTCCGATGAGTTTCGTCTCGGCGCTCACGGATTCAGCAGCTCGTGGCCGCTTGAAAGAGAATTTCACGTCGTCACTCGAATTCTGACTTTGAACTGCGTGTCATCAAATTGACGAGTGCATCAGAGGCGGAGAGTCCGTCGCGACACACTGACACCACTTGCTGCGTGATGGGCATCGCGACATTGTGGCGCGTGGCGAGTTCGAGCACCGACGGACTGCTCTTCACGCCTTCAGCGACCATGCTCATCGACGACGTGATCTGCTCAAGGCTCTCACCTCTGCCGAGCCTCATGCCCACTGACATGTTACGACTCTGCGTTGAGGAACATGTCGCGATGAGGTCACCCATGCCAGCGAGCCCAGCGAGCGTCAACGGGCGCGCACCCATCGCCATCGCAAGGCGCGAGATCTCCGCAAGCCCTCGAGTGATGAGAGTCGCCAACGTGTTCTCGCCAAAACCCATGCCACGTGCAATTCCTGCGGCAATAGCGATGACGTTCTTCACCACTCCGGCTATCTCACAACCGACGACGTCGGGGTTCGTGTACACACGGAACATCGGAGTCGTGAACAAGGACTGAAGCTCACTCGCGATTGCTTTGTCTTCGATGGCGATGACGCTGGCCGCTGGCTGACCAGCCGCAATCTCACGAGCAAGGTTCGGGCCGGTGAGCACAGCGACAGGATGTCCGGGAAGCACCGACCGCACCACTTCTGACATACGCGACAACGTGCCCGCTTCGAGTCCTTTTGACAAACTCACGACCGGCACACCAGGTCGCACGAACTGCGCCGCGTCAGTCAACACGTCACGAAAACCGTGCGACGGTACGGCCATCACGACGACGTCTGCAGACGCGAGACAGCGCTCCAATGACGTCGTGGCCTCGACTGCGTCGTGTACCGGCAAGTCGCCGAGATACTCGGTATTGCGATGGGTCGAATTGAGGGTGTCAGCCGTCGCTGATCGCCGCGCCCACAGCATCGTCGGCGTATTCACGGCGGCGAGCGACGCGACCGTCGTGCCCCACGAACCTGCACCGACGACTCCGACGCGGAGTGCTCCGGTGTCCGGACCGGTCGACGACATGCAGTCAGGCTACGCCATCAGTCCACGGGCGTTCGTAGGCTCAGGAACCGTGCGAGTCGACCTAGTTGTGCCGGTGAAGTCGTTCTCGTTCGCAAAGGGACGCCTGGCATCGGTGCTGAATGACGACGAACGACGTGCGCTGGCGCAAGTGTGCGCTGAACGAGTCATTGCTGCTGCCGGCGACTGGCGAGTGCACGTCGTGTGCGACGACCCAGATGTGATGGCATGGGCACGTACGCGAGGTTGTGCGGTCGTCGTGCCGTCATCACCTGGCCTGAACGCTGCAGTCGACGCGGGGCGAGACGCAGCACGCATCGACGGCGCCGAACACATCGTCATCGCCCACAGTGACCTTCCGCTGGCACGGACATTCAGCCATCTCGTCGCAGATGGGATGATCACTCTCGTGTCCGATCGCCATCTCGACGGCACGAATGTCATCACACTTCCAGCGACGTCGAGTTTTCGCACCGCGTACGGACCACGAAGCTTCGACGTGCACCGTCGCAACCTCGATGAGACTGGCCTCTCGTATCGCTGCATCGAAGATCCCGAGTTGGCTCTCGATCTTGACACTGCAGATGACCTCGCCGAACTGAAGATACGGAGCGCGACATGAGTGCAAATGAACCCGGTCAGCCACCTCTTTCGAACTCAGCACTCTCTCACGGTGAGTGGACGAGCAATCTGCAGTCACCGCACGTCGTTCTTGCCATCGGCGCGCATCCTGACGACATCGAGTTCGGATGTGGAGGCACTCTTGCCAAATGGGCCGCCTCAGGTGCGATCATCCATCACCTCGTTCTGACAGATGGCTCGAAAGGCACGTGGGACGTCGATGCCGACACCGCTCAACTCATCGAGCGACGTCAACACGAACAACGTCGAGCCGCACAGCGTCTGGGCGCGACTGGTGAGATGCGCTTCCTAGGAGCCGTCGATGGTGAGCTCGTCCATGGCTCCTCCATGGTCGACTCCGTCGCACTCGCCATCCGGCAACTCACCCCCGATGTCGTGCTCGGCCATGACCCATGGAAGCGGTATCGACTTCATCCCGACCATCGCAACGCCGGACTCATCACCTGTGACGCGATCGTCGCGGCACGCGATCCGCATTTCCTTCGTCACCACATGGCGACCTATGGGGTCACCCATCACCGTCCCGCTGCCCTGTTGTTGTGGGAGGCCGACGAGCCGAACCACTACGAGGACGTCTCAGATTGGGTCGACACCAAACTGGCGGCCCTCGAGGCCCACGAGAGCCAGTTCGCGTCGACCATGAAGACCACTGATGGCGACCTCAGCGCGTTTCGTGGCCGTATCAGGGAGCGCCTTGCGACGCTAGGCGCACCCCACGGTCTGGGTGCCGCCGAAATCTTTCATCTCATCGATCAGCTGTGACATGTCGGCGTCGACGCTGATCGGTCCGTGTCCGGGAATAGCGAAAGCGGGGGGCGAACCCCCCGCTTTCTGACACTTCCGAACCGATTGGTTTGGTTTTTGAAGCTGAAGAAAGAGCTCAGCTCTTCTTCGCTGCCGCCTTCTTCTTGCGGCGCTTCTTTGCAGGAGCAGCCTTCTTGGCTGCTGCCTTCTTCTTGCGGCGCTTCTTAGCAGGAGCAGCCTTCTTGGCTGCCGCCTTCTTCTTGCGACGCTTTGCAGGAGCCTTCTTCGCTGCTGCCTTCTTCTTGCCTGCGGCCTTCTTACGGGTCGCCTTCTTCTTTGCTGCCACTTGAGTTTCCTCTCGTTGGGTAAGTGTTTACTTACGGTTTGGGTTCAGCTCAGCTTTGAGCGTTGAGCTCGCTGAGAACTTCATCGCAGTGGATGCAGGAACCACAACTGTCGCACCCGTTTGTGGGTTGCGACCGGTGCGCTCCTTGCGACGCGTCGTGCTGAACGAGCCGAAGCCCGGCCATGCGACTTTGTCGCCCTTCTTTGTAGAAGCCACTACAAGTTCGAAGAACGCAGCAATCGTCCGTTCGGCATCTGCCTTGGAGATGTCTGCTTTCTTCGCAACCTCTTCGATGAGCTCTGCTTTTGTCATTGTTGGATGTCCCCTTCGGAATCGGAGTGCTGTATCTATCTGAATGGGTTTGACCGACAAATGCAAGCATTTGATTAGTTGCAAGTGCAACAATCGGGTCGGTGGCGCGTTGTCCACAGACAACCACTTGTTCATCGGGAGCACTCGCACGTCGTCTTTTCGATCGCGGTGCGCGCGTAATGCAACGGCCGTGGCGAGAGACATCACTCAATTGCATCCCGCCACCCGACGTGACGAAAGCCTTACCGCACAAGGGTTTGAGCGTGAACTTGTTCCACTGCGGAGCTGTGAGCACGCCGGCGAGGGAGTTCGCGACGTGAGTGTCGCGCGTCACGAAAGCGGTCTGTTCCAATGTCCCGACTGTGTCCCACGTGACCAGATCACCGGCGAAAAAATCGCCCCAAAAAAATTTCGAAAAAAATCTGAAATTGACGCCCCAAGTCCCTCGCCACGGCGCAATCGAGACAGATTGACACTTCCACCGAAGTGGGGCTGTACCGGCGATCTTGTCGGACAGCATCCACCACTGACGCGTCACGAGCGACAACGATATGAGTTGTTGAGCACGTGGAGTAGTTCTCGAACAAAAGGATTGCGATGACGGATACCGTCTCGCCTTTTGACCACGATCACCCCCCTGTCGCCCCCGGAACTTCGCAACGCGTGCGTGTTGTCATCGACACGTCAGTTCTCATCGCAGATCCGTCAAGTCTCTTGTGCTTTCCAAGTTGTGAAGTGGTGATACCACTCACTGTCATCGAAGAACTCGACGGATTGAAGACACGCGCAGATGACGTCGGTCGTGCGGCGCGAACAGCACTGCGGACAATTGAAGATCTGCGCAAGAAAGCGGGTGGGTCGATTCATCAGCCCGTTCCTCTCACTGATGAAGTTGACGGGGGGACGGTCCACATCGAGGTCAACGGGATTCAGCGCCACCGCCTGATCGAGAACGGCCTCGACCCCGAGATTCCCGACAACCGCATCATCGGCGCCGCCCTCGGGCAGGCCGACCATGCCCCCACAAAAGTGGTGTCGAACGACGCCGGGCTGCGAATCAAGGCTGCCCACCTGGGACTTGACGCCGAGGAGCACCAGCCAATTGGCCGGTCACGGGCCACACGCCCCGTCGGCTGGTTCACAATCGACACGTCATCAGCCGTGATCGATGAGCTCTATGCCCGGGGAACTGCGGGCGACCACGGTGACCCACGACTCGATGCGATGCACGAAAACGAGTTCGCGGTGCTTCGAGCAGGTTCACAATCCGCTCTCGCCCGTCGGCACCACGGCGAATTGGAATTGCTTCACGCAGGTTCGCCCGAGGCGTGGGGCTTGCGCGCACGATCGAAGGAGCAGCGTTTTGCACTCGAGTTGCTGCTCGACCCAGAGATCAGCATCGTGGCACTCGATGGACGCGCGGGCACCGGAAAGACGGTGATGGCAATTGCCGCAGGTCTTGAGCAAGTCGTCGAACAACGGCTCTACGAGAGACTCGCGGTGTACCGACCACTTGTGCCCGTCGGTCGTGCTGAAGTCGGGTTCTTGCCAGGCGGCCTCGACGAAAAACTTGACCCGTGGATGTCAGCGATCCACGATGCCATCGTCGCACTCACTGATCAACGCTCATCGAACGATGCGCGTCGCATGATCGACGATCTCATCGCTCGCGGACAACTGTCACTTGAATCGGTGACGTTCTTGCGTGGGCGCTCACTGCACCGACAGATCGTCGTCGTCGACGAGGCACAGAACCTCGAGCCGACGACCTTGAAGACGATTCTCACGCGCATCGGTGAGGGAACAAAAGTGATCTTCACTGGTGACACGAGCCAGATCGACGCCCCGTACATGGGCGAGTCGAACAATGCGCTTGCCGTTCTCATCCAGGCGTTCGCGAACCAGACCTGCTTTGGGCACGTCACGCTGACTGCCTGCGAGCGCAGCGAAGTCGCCAGCTTGGCCGCTGAACTCCTGTGACCGTCCGGCCCGACCGGTCCCCCACTCAAACCCGCGAACCCCACTCCAGTAAGGGTTTTCAGCATCTTTCAGTTTTAGTGTTAAATGACTTGACATCGCCCTTACCCGTCGGTACTGTTCGTCCCACGAGCGGTGCGGGGCCTCTCCCTCCCGGCCCCCACCGCCCATTTTCTCAACGACAAGGAAGTACCCACATGAGCGTGATGGACCGGCCAGCCGAAATCCTCCTCTCGGATCTCAATGTCGTGGCAGCGCCTGGCGAATGGACCGACCAGGCCGTCTGCAAAGGCAAGACACATCTGTTTTTCCCTCCGCGGGCCGAGCGCCCACAGGCAAGGGCACGTCGCGAAGCGCGTGCGAAGCAACTGTGCGGAAACTGTCCCGTTGCTGCTGACTGCCGTGAGTTCGCGCGTACGAATCATGAATACGGTTTCTGGGGAGGCGAATCTGAAGAAGAGCGCCACCTCGCCGGGTTCACCGTGGCTGCACCCATCGGTGTGCGCGCACGTCTCCCCCGTTCGGCGTAACGACACGCGCGACATGCGCGTTGCTCAATAGTCGTTCGTGGTGAATGCGGCACCCCTCATCTACGGTGGAACTCATGTCAACCGAGGCGCCGCACAACTCCGTCACCATTGGTGCACTTCCTTTTCCGTGTGTCGTCGTCGATCTCGAAACAACTGGTCTCGATCCCGCCACGTGTCGCATCATCCAGATGGCTGCCCTTGTCATTGATCCCGCTGGAAACATCTCCCAGACATTTTCGACAGTCGTCAAGCCAGAGCAGCCCGCCGATTATGAGCACGGCGCCGAACACATCCACGGAATTACTACTGACGATGTACAACGAGGAATGGCATTGTCCGATGCCCTCGACCGCCTCGTCTCTCTACTTCCACTCGGTACGTTCGCCGGACACAATGCGTCGTTCGACCTCGGTTTTCTCCATGCAGAAGCCGAACGATTAGGTCGAACATTCCCCGTGATCGAACACATCGACACGTTGGCAGTCTCTCGTCGAACCGACCCAGACAAACTCCGGTCACATCGATTGAGCGAGTTGTGTGTGCATTACGGCATCGCACTCGACCAGGCCCACACCGCACTCGGCGACGCCACAGCAACGGCAGGTGTGTTGTCGGCGCTCCTGCGCGAGGCAGACATCACGAGCGTCGATCAGTTACCGCTCGTGGTCTCGGAATACCGCGCCAAAACAGCCTGAGCTGCGTCTGCGTGCACTCCCACCAAATGGGTGGGCGCGAGAACAGACACGCCGTCACCAGCTCGAAGTACGAGACGATGCAGCCAATGGACACTCGTGATGACCATGTCGACATCTGCTGAACCATCTGGTCGTTCAGCCACCACGGTGCAGGGATATGTCTCTTCCACCCAGCGCGCCGTCGCCGACACCCGCAAGGTCACCTTCTCGAGACCCTCTGCACCTTCGAACCACTTCGGAGCATCGACGGAGACATCGGCGAGAGGGACACGTTCTCCCGTGTGCTCGACCTTGGTGATGCGATCGATACGAAAGTGACGTTCGTCGTCGCGTAATTCATCGTCGGCAGTGACATACCAATGACCATTGTCGCTGAAAACTGCGCGAGGCACGATGACGCGCACCGTGGTCTCGTTACGCGCCGGTGTCCAGTAGGTGATGCGCAACTTCTCGCCCTGTGTGCAGGCCACCCCCACTTCATCGAGATGAGGAGGGCGCTCTACTTGCACCTCGACCAAGTTTTCACCGAGCGTCGACCGCAACTTTGCGAGAGCAGACAGGAGCGTGGCGTCGTTCTTCATGCTGGGAAGCTCGAGGGCCGCTTCAGCGAGCACACTGAGTCCGAAGGCCTCGGTGGGAGTCAGCGCAAGACGATTCGCGAAGTGGCCTTTACGAGTGGCCACGATTGTGTCGCGGTAGATGTCGATGTTGGGTAACTGCTCAGCTGTGTACGGAGGCGTGCCGCAGAAATTCGCGAGAGACAAGTCTTCGATGAGGTCGTCACGATCGACGTCGAACTGCGCCGCCATCTCGTCGATTTCGACCTCGCCACGTTCGAGCAACCACGGCAACATGATGAGGAGCCCGCGCACCCGATCTGCGCCACTTCGAGGACCACGACGCTTTGCCATCAGGACGACACCTTCTCGATGTCACGCAACCACGCGATGACTTCAGCGCGCAACGACGCCGGCTCGAGGACCTCTGCGCGATCGACCATGGCGAACAACCACGTTCGAAATGCCGGTCGGTGACCGCAGGGAACCCGCACTGTGATGGCACCGTCGGGGTGGCGCTCGACGACGTCACCATCGGCCACTTCACGTGACACCACTGGTGCCAATGTTGCGTCGATACGAACGAGCGCAGTCTGGTCGGAAGCCTCGAAAGTCTTCGGGTCAGACGGAAGAGCATCGCTTGCCGAGAAAGACTCTGGTCGTTCGAACTTTTCTTTGCTAATGACGGCCACCGCGGACGTGATGCGGTCGACTCGATAGTTCGCGACGGCATTGCGCGCAGTGTCGTGAGCAGACACGTACCAGAAGCCATTTCGAGCCTGGAGGCAATACGGATGCACGCGACGTTTCTTGCCGTGGTATTCGAATTCCACCGGATGACATTCCTTCGTCGCGAGCCACAGCTCTGGCAATTTCTCTGAGTCTGCAGGAATACGCGCAACAGTCGGCACGGGCGGGTCGACCACTTCACCACCGAGGCGTAACACGGCCTGGCGGCCCCATGGCTGTTCAATCTGCACCATGGCGGCAGCAAGTTGAAGTGCCTTCAACTCGTCGGCAGTGATGTCGATGTAGAGCGCACCGTAACCCTTCTTGTCGATGAAGTACGCCGCACGTCCGGCGTCGTCACCACCAAGAGTGACCATGGAGATTGGAACACCCATGCCACGCAGGTCAGACTTGTCGCG
The DNA here is from genome assembly GCA_964394175.1 of uncultured Bifidobacterium sp. Lineage (GTDB taxonomy): Bacteria > Actinomycetota > Acidimicrobiia > Acidimicrobiales > Ilumatobacteraceae > UBA2093. Next base: position 7,806 of record CAYMVM010000005.1, on the reverse strand, counting down.
CTCAAAGGTGGTGCGACGAGATGGACCGTCGGGGTACTGACCACGCATCTTCTCGAAGATTTCGTCGAGCGTCAGTGGACGCGACGTGTTGTTCAGGAGTGCGAGCAAGTTGAGCATGCGCTCTGCTTTGCTGTCCTTGATGTCGACGTTCTCGACGTCACCCCGATCATCCATCGGACGCAGGATAGGTGGCTCAGAGGTTGTCGCGCATCCACATTCCGGCGATTTCACACGCCTTGGAAAATGAGGCTGAAAACCCTGTCACACCCTGAGGCGGATCGAACAGTTCGATGTTCCTTGTCGCCACGACCTTGCCGTGTTCCACGCCGAACTGGTCAAAACTGTTCAGTCCCCACAGCCAGCCCTGCACTGCGGTGCTGTGTTCGTACATCGCGATCAACATGCCGAGTAGCCGTGGCGACAATTCGCGAAGCGCAATGATTGAACTCGGTCGGTTGCCTGAGAAGACTCGATGTGGCGCACGCGCCGCACTCTCGCCGTCCGCGAGCACCTCGTCACGTGTACGTCCCACGGCGAGCACTTCGGCTTGAGCAAGGAGGTTTGCGAGCAACATGTGCTGGCCGACGGTGTCGCTACTTGTGGTTCGCACAACTGCGATGAAGTCGACGGGCACGACATCGACGCCTTGATGCAACAGCTGAAAGAACGCATGTTGACCATTTGTTCCGGATTCGCCCCAGACGATCGGCGAGCTCGATGTCGCCGCTTCACCGTCGATCGTCACTGACTTCCCGTTGCTCTCCATGAGAAGTTGCTGCAGGAACGCCGGTAGGCGCGCCAAGTCATGGCTGTACGGCACAACAGCGAGCGTGGACATGTTGTGGACGGATCTGTTCAGGACGGTGATGAACGCGTGGAGTGACGGAATATTCGTGCTCCACGGCTCGTCGTGGAAGTGGCGGTCCATCGTCGACATGCCGTCAAGCATCGCTTCGAACACCTCAGGTCCGAGACCGATCATGAGTGGCAACCCGATGACGGACGACACAGAAAAACGTCCACCGATGCTCTCGTCAAAACAGAAGACACGTTCGCGTGGCACTCCCCAATCGACTGCCGCTCGTTGAGCAGCGGTCGACGCTGCGAGATGAGCGACCGCAGCGTCGCCGAGGCTTCGCTCGAGCCATGCCCTGGCACGAGCGGCGTTGTGCATGGTCTCTGAGGTGGTCATCGTCTTTGAGGACACGATGATGAGAGTTGAATGTGGGTCGAGCCCCTCGAGCGCCCGATCGAGATCAAGTGGATCGATGTTCGACACGAATCGACACTCGGGACCCGATGCCCACGAGGCAAGTGACCGATACACCATGGCGGGGCCGAGGTCACTGCCACCGATGCCGATGTTCACGACGTGGGTGAGCCGCCGACCGCTGACTCCGGGGAATGCTCCGCTTCGTACGTCTTTGGCGAATTTCTCGGCACGAACTCGCTCGTCTCTGGCCGACACTGACCTCGCGTCGTCTCCACGAGAACGAAGCGACACGTGTGACACGGCACGATTCTCGGTGACGTTCACGACGTCGCCACGCCACATCGCCTCACGACGTTCTGCAAAATTGCTCGCATCGCACACAGCCGCAAACTGATGCAGCATGTTCGCGTCGATGAACTGTCTGGAGAAATCGAAGAGGAGGCCTTCAAGCGCGACATGCAACTCATCAGCTCTCCCCGGCACCTCGCAGAGCGTTCGCAACGTCGCCATCCTCAGCTGCTCAGACGAGCGAGCGAGTTCTGCCCATAGTCGGCTGGTGACCGGAGTTTCCATCGGCGTCACCTCGCCTTCAACAGCATCAGAAACGTGCGCATCCCAGCATCGAAGCGTCGCCCGTTGTCGGTTCGCATTGCGATTCCGGCCATTCCGCTCAAAGTCGCAACGAACACATCGGCAAGAGTCGACGGGTCCTCGCCACGCATGATGATCTCGACGTCGCGCGACGTCGAAATGGCTTCGTGCACCACACCGTGAATCATCCGTCGCGAGTGCACGTACGCGGCTTTCGTCTCCGGATGGAGCAATGCCTCGACTCCCATGCCCATCAGGAATCGGACGAGTGAGTGGTCTTCATTGTTCAACTCTTCGACGCGGTCGACCATCAACGTGAGACGAGCATGCACCGTGTCTGCCTCTGCCAAGGGTGATTTGAATGCCTGCACGAAACGATCTTCCACGGCCTCGCACACAGCGAGAAACAACTCGACCTTTGACGGGAAGTAGTGATAGATCGCTGCCGCAGTGATGCCCGCAGAATCTGCGACTTGCTTGTTCGTCGTCGCGTCATACCCTCGATCTGCGAAGGCAAGACGCGCAGCTGCGATGATCCGCTCGCGAGTGAGCGCGCTGTCGCCGTCCGCCGGACGTCCGAGGCGCTTGGCGTCATCGGTGGCAGCAGCAGTCATGTCTCGTCCCCTCGTCAGTCGACGTCGTCAGCGGACGTGTCAGCTGACTGACTACCTGCGAAAACGGGACACCAGCAGCCACGCACTCGGAGTCACCGCACTTGCGATTGCGACTTTCAGGACATCGCCTGCCAAGAAAGGTGTGACACCAAGTGCAAGGGCACTGTCGTCACCGTTGGCGACGGGTATTCCAAGGTCGAAGGCGAGCCACAAAGCGCCCATCGCGTAGATCACGACAGATCCCATGGTCATCGCTGCGAGCGATGTGATCACGTTGCGGTCTGCGCGTCGCTCGGCCATGTAGCCAACGAGCGCAGAAGCGACGATGAATCCCGCGAGATAACCCATGGTTGCTCCGGTTCCCGACTCCCAACCTCCGTCTCCGCCGGCGAAGAACGGCAGACCGATGAGCCCCATCGCCCAATACAACGCTTGACTTGCGGCTCCCCTGCTCATGCCGAGCGTGCCGCCAGCGAGCAGTACTGCAAATGTTTGCCCTGTGATCGGTACAGGTGTGAAGCCGAGGTGGATTTTCACCTGTGCAGCGAGCGCCGTGAGGAGCGCAAAACCGATGACGGCGACCGCGTCGCGAACTCGCTCGTTGACGCCGACGCGTCGCGCGGGCAGAAGGTCTGCAAGTACAGGTGACACAACGAAGGGGGAACCGGTGTTCATGCCACGAGACTACTACCGTGTCCCCGATGGCCGCCGATTCGAATGGCTCACACATGTCAGCCGGTACTGAATCTGCTGCACCGGACGACGTGCTGGTGTTGCCATGGTGGCGTAACCCGGCGAACATCGGGATCGGCGCCTTCGGAGCACTGCTTCTCGTCTTCGCTTTGGGGTTCACTTTCGGAGCGCGGCCCGCTGGTGATGCGCACAACGACTCTGATGTCGGATTTCTGCAAGACATGCGAATCCATCATGAGCAAGCCCTGACGATGTCGCTCATCTACATCGAGACTCAGCCGCAATCATCCGTACTTCGCACCATCGCATACGAAATCATCATGAGCCAAGGAACTGAGATCGGTCGGATGGTGCAATTGCTCCGCGACTTCAACGCCGCGGAAACAAACGAGACCGATCAAGCAATGGCATGGATGGGCGACCCCACGCCGCTCGAGAATATGCCGGGGCTCGCATCAGATGAAGAAATGAAACAACTTCAACAGTCTCGGGGTGCTGAGGCCGACGACGTCTTCGCGCGCCTCATGATCGCCCACCACAAGGGCGGCGTACACATGGCCGAACACGCAGCGATGCACGGCGCAAACGAAGAAGTAAAACTGATGGCCGAGTCGATGGTCGCGGCACAAACAGGCGAAATCGCTGACTTGGAAAAACACCTCGCCAAGTAGTTCCTCACTGCGTTGACCATGACCACACCAATCGCCGCTCTCGACATCGGCACGAACAGTTTTCACCTGGTCGTCGCCACGGCGACAAAACAAGGTTTCGAAGTCGTCACCCGCGAGAAATCGATGGTCCGCCTAGGTGAAGGTACTGGCGACATGAAGACCTTGAGCAAGTCAGCCATGGACCGTGGACTTGCCGCCTTGAAGCACATGGCTGCGATTGCACATGCACATTCAGCCCCGATTCGCGCGGTGGCGACGAGCGCCGTGCGCGAGGCTGTGAACGCTGCGGAGTTTGTGGAACGTGCGCGGGCCGAAGCCGGTATCGACATCGATGTCATCTCCGGTGTCGAAGAGGCGCGCTTGATACACCTCGGAGTTCTCCAGGCTGTCGACATATCAGCAACATCACTCATCATCGACATCGGAGGTGGTTCGACGGAACTCATCGTTGCCGACGGACCAGCCGACCACTATGTGAGAAGTCTGAAGCTTGGCGCAATTCGACTGACGAACCGTTTCTTTCCGTCAGACCATCTTCATCCTGCTGCTCCAGGTGCCTGCAGGTCGTTCGTACGTGCATCGTTGGCGCCGTCAATTAAGGACATCCGTGAGCATTCTCCGCGTACGGCAATCGTCTCGTCCGGGACCGCTGAAGCTGTCGCACGCGTCGCCGCACATCGCAGAAGCGAAAGAATCCCGCGCAACTTGAATGGTTTCACCTTCACGTCAGAAGAACTTCGTGGCGTGGTGAACGCACTCGAGTCGGCAAAGACGCTTGCTGACCGGCGTGCCATCGACGGCGTCGAATCATCGCGTGCCGACATCATCCTCGCCGGAGCGATCATTCTTCAGTCGATCATCGACGAAAGTCGTATCGACTCTCTCGTTTTCAGCGATTTTGCACTTCGAGAGGGACTCCTTCTCGATACCTTCAGGCGATCGGTTCCCGAACTGGACAGAGAACTGCAGGTCTCGTCGCGCAACAGCGTCGAAGCCCTCATGACACGTCTCGACGACGATCCTGCCCACAGCCGCCATGTCGCCCATCTTGCGTTGCAATTGTTCGATGGACTGAAAGAGACGCTCGGCGTCAACGACGACCTGCGTTTCATGCTCGAAGCGGCCGCTCTGTTGTCGAACGTCGGTTTGTCCATCTCCCACTCAAAGCATCATCTTCACTCGTACTACATCATCAAACATGCAGACATGCCGGGGTTTCGCGAGCGTGACGTGGAACTGATTGCCCAGATAGCCAGGTATCACCGCAAGAGCAAGCCGAAGAATTCTCACGAGGCATACGCGGCGCTCAACGAAAGTGAGAAACACATCGTCAGATCTCTCGCATCAATCCTTCGAATCGCAATTGGTCTCGACCGGTCACACGACGGCCGGGTCACTCACGTGGACATCACGAAGAAGGGTTCACGAATCGGAATTGTGGCTCGTGCCCGAAACGGCGAGGATCTGAATTTGAACCTGTACTCGGCGCGCGAACGCGCCGACCTTTTGTATGACCTAACCGACAGCGTCATCGACGTCGCGTGAGACGTTTCATCAACCGCCTGTTGTCGTAGTTGACGTAACTGTCGTTGGCACGGACGGAACAGTCGTCGTCGCACTCGGCACAGTCGTGGTCACCTTGGCTGTACCGCCAGTTGTCGTCGTCATTGCGCCGGCGAGCGTGGTCGTAGATGATGTCGTCGTCGTCGGTTTCCAGTTCGGATCGACCCTGTTGAAATACGGCGGTGGGGATCCGTAGTCCTCTGGCTCTTTCACCCCATCGAACACGAACACTCTGTCTCCGTATTGCACCAGAGCCGGGTAGTACTCAGAGACGAACATCGGAATGCGAATGCAACCGTGTGAGGCCGGATACTTCGGGACATTCATCGCGCCATGCACGGCGACGCCATAGTTGAAATAGACAGGGTTCCACAACGTACCGAGAGCACTTTCGCGCAGGCCGTACTTGCGCATGTAGAAGTAGTACACGCCGGAGGGTGTCACGGATTTTCCGCACTCACCTCGTACCACGCGGTCTTTGCCCTTGTTCCCCTCTTCACCTGGATCGATGACCACTTCTTCGCACCAGTCCTTGCCATCGCCAGAAGAAATGTGAGTGACGAGCGCAGGGACATCATCTTTGAACACGACCATTGCTTGCTCACGCAAGTACACCTCGACGTGCGTCGGTGTCGACTCTGGGCGACGCGGCGTGATGGTCACGTCAGAACGCATGAGATCCCACATGACCGGCGTGACAAAGTCGGACTTGGTCTCGTACGGAAGGTTCATGACCACTGCCTGAAATGCCCACACGGCCATGATTGTGTCGCCGCCGTACAGTCCGTCGATTCGACCTGGGTCGAATTTCAAGTCCTTCAACCGCTGTTGTACTCGTTTGACGTCGTCGCCCTTCATGCCATTTTTCAGAGTGCGGGTCAATGTGTACGACGTGATGTCATCGGTCGGAGTCTCATCCGGTGTCGACGTCGTGGTCGTGTCCGGAGCGGGGTCGACTGCGTCAGGTGAGCGATTGGCGATGGAGATACCCGCGACTGCAGCGAGCACGACAGCTGCGAGAACCGCGTGGCGCCAACGCATGAACCACGGCTGGTCGGAGGGGGGTGAGATGTCGTCCGCCACGGCGACTTCACGCTACCAACGAGATTCACCGGCTTTCCGTCGACCTCACGGGCTACCGTCAATCACGTGAGCGCCCCCGTTCAAACGAAACACATCGGCCTCCGCGTCGGGTGGGCGCGCGTCGGACTCGCCACGTGGGTCGGCGTGACCGTCGGCATGATCGCGACCGCGGTCACGAGTCGCACGGTCAGCAAACCACCGTGGTGGTTGGGTGCGAGCACGAACCCTGCACCGCTGTATTTCACCCTCGTTCCCGTGATCACGTGCCTCTTGCCCATCGTCGTCATCGCATTGCGGCGGCGCACAAGTCCACACATCGGGTGTGTGAGCGCAATCGCACTCGGTGTCAGTGCCGCTCTCGATGCGTCACAGACTCCCGGCATCGCCGTGATCCAAGCCGCTCTCGCCCTCGCAGCACTCATCGGTTCGGTGGCGCTCTGGGCGGGCATCGGTACCGTGTAGCGCTGTGTCAAAGGTCCTCACTGAACTTCCCGCTGGCGAGCGCGTCGGCATCGCTTTTTCGGGCGGACTCGACACGTCGGCTGCTGTCGCCTGGATGCGCGAACGCGGTGCACTTCCCTGTTGCTACACCGCAGATCTCGGCCAGCCCGACGAACCCGACCTCGCCGGAATTCCTGACCGAGCGAAGGAATATGGTGCCGAACTGGCACGCCTCGTCGACTGCCGAGAAGAGCTGGTGCGCGAGGGACTGATCGCGCTGCAATGCGGCGCATTCCACATCAGCACCGCAGGCAAGACCTACTTCAACACAACTCCCCTCGGTCGGGCAGTGACCGGAACGTTGCTCGTGCGCGCGATGCACGAAGACGGCGTCGATGTGTGGGGTGACGGCAGCACGTACAAGGGCAACGACATCGAACGCTTCTATCGGTACGGGCTCATGGTCAACCCGTCACTGCGTATCTACAAACCATGGCTCGACCCGACGTTCGTCGATGAACTCGGCGGGCGCGCCGAAATGAGCGAGTTCCTCACCTCACGGAAGCTGCCGTACCGCGCGAGCAAAGAAAAGGCATACAGCACCGACGCCAACATCTGGGGTGCCACTCACGAAGCCAAACTGCTCGAAGAGTTGAACACGAGCATGCACATCGTCGAGCCGATCATGGGAGTCGCCCACTGGCGCGACGATGCGAAAGTCGCAAACGAAGAAGTGAAGGTCGAATTCGTCGAAGGCTTCCCCGTTCGCATCAACGGAAAAGGATTCGCGACCGCCTTCGACTTGGTGCATGAGGCGAACCTCATCGGTGGTCGCCACGGACTCGGTATGAGCGACCAGATCGAGAATCGCATCATCGAAGCCAAGAGCCGCGGTATCTACGAGGCTCCCGGCCTCGCATTGCTACACATCGCCTAT
>CAYMVM010000004.1:38569-98040 GCA_964394175.1 uncultured Bifidobacterium sp. | reverse complement strand
TTCGTCCTGAGCCAGGATCAAACTCTCCATCAAGAACTTCCCACTTATGTGGGGAGAGTTCTGGAAAGTCCGTGGCGACCAGAGGGAATAGCTCTGTTTTGGTGTCGCCACTTTTCTGACTTTGTTTACGTTGTGTGTGACTCGTGAAAGTCACGTTTGCGGGTCGGATGGGAATCCGACCCTGAATTGACAAGCAGACAATGAGCCCCGAAGGACTCGTTCTGTCTGCCCGCACTGGCGTTCAGTCTTCTCTTCCGTTTTCAAGGAGCTTCGCTCTGGCACGTGCCCTCGCGGGCTTGGTGCCGACCCACATTGGTGTCGAGACTTGCTCGACCTCCTTTGGGGGCGAGTGGCAACTCTATCGGGGCGGAATTCAGCCTTGCAACGCCGGTGGCCCAGAACAATTGGGCAATATTGCAGGGCCTCAGCCGTTGATGCGGGCGAGGTGATAACTGGTCTTGCCTTTGCGCAGCAACAACCATTGCCCGTGCAGGAGTGGGATATCCACAAGGGATGAGTCTTCCGCTAGTGGAACCCCATTTGCACGGAAACCCTTCTGTTGCAGGCCTCTGCGGGCGTCGCTGTTGGACGTTGCAAGACCGATACTCACCAGTATCCCCACCATGTCAGACAGGGCCTCGCGGTTCTGCGTGCTGGTCGGAACTTCGCCACTCACCATTGTCAGCGCCTCACGAGATGCTGAGGTCGGGTCTCCCCCGAACAACACCTCGGCTGCCGCCGACGCAGCAGACGCGGCATCGGCGCCGTGCACGAGCATGGTCATTTCATCGGCAAGAGCACGTTGCGCCCCGCGTCGACCTGGATCGTCGCGATGCGCTGCCAATACGTCACTGACTTCATCTAACGAACACAGGGAAAAACGCGGAAGCAGCGTATCGATGTCTACGTCAGAGAGCTGCATCCAAAACTGTCGGAATTGATACGGCGAAGTACGTGTCGCATCGAGCCACACTGCACCACTTGCGGTCTTTCCGAATTTCGTGCCGTCACTCTTTGTCACGAGTGGCCACGTGATGCCAAAAGCGCCACGTGAAAGGGTCTTTCGGATGAGATCGATACCAGCGGTGATGTTCCCCCACTGGTCGCTTCCTCCCATTTGCAGTTCAACGTCGTGATGTTCACACAGATGACGGAAGTCGTTCGCCTGCAACAACATGTAACTGAACTCTGTGTACGACAGTCCGTTTTCTGATGTCAAACGATTTTTCACCGACTCTTTCGCCAGCATCTGATTGATCGTGATGTGCTTACCAACGTCACGTAAGAATGCCAGCGCACCCATGCCAGCCATCCAGTCGGCATTGTCGACCAGTGTCGCTTTGTTCGCGCCGTCGAAGTCGAGCAGTGACTCAAGTTGCACTTTGATTTTTGCCACGTTCGACTTCAGCGTGTCGACATCGAGAAGATTGCGTTCTTCGCTTCGCCCAGAGGGATCTCCGACCATTCCGGTCGCGCCTCCGGCAAGCGGGAACACTCTGTGTCCGGCGAGTTGGAATCGACGCAGTGTCACCTGACCGAGCAGGTGACCGACGTGAAGAGAATCTGCAGTTGGGTCAAAACCGACGTACACGCCGATTGGGCCCGAATCGAGCCGCGCCTCAAGTGCAGAGGCGTCAGTCGAATCATGCACCAATCCCCTGGCCTGAAGATCGGCAAGCAGACCCTTGGTCGTCGTCATGCACCCATGTTTACACGCGGCTCATCTCGAGTAGCGACCTATTGTTGACACATCGAGGCGAACGTTGCCCCCGGAACCATCGATTCGGTTCACGAGTCCCTGATCATGCAACAGCGCGCCTGTGCCCACCTCGGATCCGCGCTCTACGAGACACTTCTTGACGTTCTCTCCGATGACTATGCGAACGGTGGCATGACTCACACATTGTTGGCCGGCGTGAGCGACAGGCCGATTCACGACGCACTGCCACTTCGGTTGCTCGGTGGTCTCCATGCCATTGCACTCTCTGGCGTCGACTCCACTTTGAGTAGCCAGTATCCGAGCGCCGGCGGCACACCCAGCAAAGATGTCGGACGGATCGTGCTCGAAGCCCTACGACACCACGAAGTGGAACTGTCACAGGCGGTGCGCAGGAACGTTCAGACGAACGAGGTCGGGCGATCCGTCGTCGCTCTGTCGATTCTGCGGTGGTTACCCACCATCGGAGGTCGCAGTTGTCGGTGGTTCGAAATCGGCGCGAGTGCCGGGCTGAATCTCAACTTCCCGCTCTTTCACGCATCGACAGGAAGCACGGTGATGGGCGAAGCGACCAGCACAGTCTCTTTCGGCCCAGAGTGGTTCACATCGTCTCCGCCCGCAGGCGAATCGTCGATCTGCATCGAACGGCGGGGCTGCGATCTCTTCCCCATCGACGTCTCTGACGCAGAGCAATGCCGACGACTGCTCGGCTTCGTGTGGCCGGATCAAACTGAACGGCGCGAACGACTGCGGCGTGCAATTGAGATCGCCCGTCAACACCCGCCACGCGTGGACCAAGCCGATGGCGGTGAATGGCTGGCGTCATTCGATGCGTCTCCGACGCGCGAACACGAAGCCACCGTCGTGTACCACTCGATTGTGTGGCAGTACATGTCCCCTGAAAGTCGCCATGAGTTCACCGGACAACTTGATGGCATCGGTGCACAGTCGACAGAGGACCGCCCTCTCGTGTGGGCGCGCATGGAGCCTGCTGGTGACACCGCAGACATACAAGCGACTGTGTGGAGAGGCGACGATTCACCACTCCACTTTCATCTCGGTCACGTGGGGTATCACGGACAGAATCTTCGATGGTCGCCACGACCTGTCGCCACGTGACGCGCCGTCAGGTGTGTGTCAACGATGGGCTCGAAGCCGAGTGAGTTCCACACTGAAGCGATTCGCTTGATCTGCGCTCACCGATGGGCCCGCTCCGCCGCGACTGCGACGACGTGCGATTGCAGTGCCGGGGGAAAGTAAGCCAGCCGCGTCCGCTCCGAGCTCCGCGTGTCGCGACACAACTGCCGCAAGTGACTGCCCCGATTCGATTGCTGACCGGACGACCTCGCCGACAATCGCATGTGCACGACGAAATGGGACACCTCGCTCGACGAGCCACTCAGCGAGGTCGGTCGCAGCAAGGGCTTCTGCATCGCCTGCGTCAACCATGTCTTGGGTGTTGAAGGTCGCAGACGCGATCATGCCAGCAAGCGCGACAAGTGCACGACGGACCTGGTCGACAGAATCGAACAACGGCTCTTTGTCCTCTTGGAGATCTCGGTTGTACGCAAGTGGCAAACCTTTCAATGTCGTGAGGAGACCTGCAAGGTTGCCGATGAGGCGACCCGCCTTGCCTCGCGCCAGTTCCGCGATGTCAGCATTCTTTTTCTGCGGCAACATCGAGGACCCGGTTGCATAAGCATCGTCCAGCGTGGCGAACCCGAATTCCTCACTGGTCCACAAGACCCACTCTTCGCCGATACGCGACAGATGCACTCCGAGCAGCGCGATATGCGCCAAGAGTTCCGCCACAAAGTCGCGATCAGAGACCGCATCGAGGGAGTTGTCGAACGCCTTCGCAAAACCGAGCAGAGCGGCACTGTGTTGTGGGTCGATGGGAAGAGAGCTACCAGCCAACGCGCCTGCACCAAGGGGGCTGACGTCGAGGCGCTCAAGAGCATCGAACAACCGATCCGCGTCGCGCATGAGCGCCCAGCCATGGGCTCGAAGGTGATGCGACAACAACACCGGCTGTGCTCGCTGAAGATGCGTGTAGCCGGGGAGATACACCGCCGTGCCAGCAGAGTCTGCTTCGGTCGCGCGCACGTGGAGGACCTCGACAAGATCGAGAACCTTGGAAATGACAACACGAATTTCTCGCTTGCACCACAACCTCAATGCCGTGGCGACCTGATCATTACGACTACGACCCGTGTGCAAGCGTGCACCAGCGTCGCCCGCGATCTGCGTGATGCGGCGCTCTATCGCGGTGTGAATGTCTTCATCTGAGTCGACGAATGTAAAGCGTCCCGATGCCATCTCGTCGTGCACAGTCGCCAGAGCATCTTCGATGGCGCCGACTGTGACGCTGTCGAGAATGCCAGTGGCACCGAGCATTGCGACGTGTGCGCGCGAACCAGTTATGTCATCGAGCCACAGCCGTCGATCGAACGGGAGACTCACCGTGAATGCCATGAGTTCTTCGGCCGGCGCTGAGGCAAAGCGTCCGTGCCATAGTGCCTTTCCGTGTGCCACCGAGTCGTCTTGCTCAGACACGAGAGACCTTGCCCTTCTTCACGTCCAACCCGGCGAGCTGCCGAAGCTGTGTCGCAAGCCCTTTTCCGCCAGCTTGTTCAGATGCCACGCAGATGATGGTGTCATCTCCGGCGACAGTTCCGAGTAATTGCTCGAGACCGCTTCTGTCCAATGCAGATGCGACGACGTGCGCGCATCCTGGAGGCGTGCGCACGACAACGAGCGTTCCACTAGCGACCACATCTGCCACCCACTCACCCATCACACGACGCAGGTGATCGGTCGGTGCGAGCCGAGCCGGTTCGAACTCTGGAATCGCATAAATCGTCTCGCCACCGCTGACACGTACTTTGACAGCACCCAGCTCTTCAAGGTCGCGAGAAACCGTCGCTTGGGTCGCCTCTATCCTGTTGCGCTTCAGCAGCGCCTGAAGTTGGGGTTGACTCGACACATGATGTTTCGCGATCAATTTGGCAATCAATTGTTGGCGCTGGATCTTGCCACTCATGTCACTTCCCTCCAGATGTCACGAATGCAAACACCGCCCGAGCTGCGTGCATCCGATTGTGACCTTGTTCGATGACGAGACTGCGAGGTCCGTCAAAGACCTCAGTGCTCACCTCTTCGCCACGGTGTGCCGGCATACAGTGCATGAATTTTGCCCCGTGCGATGCTCGCGACATGAGATCTTCCGTCACGCCATAGGGTACGAACGCTGATTTTCGCTCGACAGCATCATCCTCTTGACCCATCGACACCCATGTGTCGGTATGGACGACATCAGCTCCTGCAACCGCAACCGTCGGGTCGACATCGTGACGAGCAGTGCCACCGAGTGCGCCGAGACGCGACAGCTCGTTGCTGGATGGAGCAAACCCCTCTGGACATCCGAAGACGATGGATCCGCCCAACATGCACACTGCCTCACCGAGCGAGCGTGCGACGTTGTTGTAGTCCCCCAACCACGCCACGCGAAGAGTCGATACAGGACCGACGTGTTGTTGCATCGTGAGCACGTCGGCACACGCCTGAAGAGGATGCGAGCGGTCACTCAACAAATTGACCACAGGGACGTCGGACACAGCAGCAAGTCGCTCGAGTGTGGAATGGCTGAAGACTCGCACAGCAACGATGGCGTGGTAACCGGCGAGGATGCGACCGATGTCTTCAACACTCTCACGAGCGTCGAAACCGATCTCCTCACCTCGGGTGTAGACCGGATGACCACCGAGCTGCACCACTGCCATCTCTGAAGAGTGACGTGTCCGGTTCGACGGCTTTTCAAAGATGAGTGCGACGCCCTTGCCGTCCAGCGGTCGACCCAGGCTGTTCGCGTCGCGCCCCGCCACATCGATGACTGTCGATAGTTCTGCTGCAGACAGGTCTGTGATGTCAAGAAAGTGGCGAATCACTTCGGGTCTCCGTTCGAGGTCTGTTCGGCGACCTGTGCCAGGACCCGCTTCAAGATCGCACACGCTTCTGCGACCTCAGAGCGCGAGACATTGAGCGGGGGTGCCATCCGGATGGTGTCGGCGCTCACTGCATTGACGACGAGACCGGCCTCCAGCGAGGCCGTGTACACGCTCTTTGAATCGAGAGCATTCGCGAGTACGACGCCGAGCAGAAGACCATTGCCTCTGATGTGATCCACATGTTCACAGTCTGCGAGCTCGGACCGGATCCACCGTTCTGCTTCGCGGGCGCGAGCAGGGGCATCGAGTGCCATCATCTCATTGATGACGGCGATGACCGCTGCAGTTGCGATGGCAGTTCCGCTGTAGGTCGAGCCATGGTCCCCCGGCGAGAAGACTCCCGCGACGTCGCGACGCGCCCACAGTGCTCCGACCGGCATTCCGTTACCAAGCGCCTTGGCGAACATCACGACGTCAGGACTGACACCAGAGTGCTCGAAGCCAAACCACTTCCCAGTTCGTGCGAACCCAGTCTGAACTTCGTCGACCATGAACAGCACACCACGTTCGCGACAGACCGCTGCGACCTGCTGAAGATAACCATCAGGAGCGGGAATGACCCCACCTTCTCCCTGAATCGGTTCAAGAAGGACCGCGGCGACCGTCGGATCGATTGCCGCGACAAGTGCGTCGATGTCTCCGTAGGACACATGCCGGAAGCCCTCAGGCATCGGCTGAAACGGCTCATGCTTGGCAGGTTGGCCGGTCGCAGCGAGTGCGCCGAGCGTACGTCCGTGAAAACTTCCGAGCGCTGACACGACGACATGACGCCCACGCCCACCGAACTTCCGCGCCAATTTGATGGCAGCTTCATTGGCTTCAGCGCCTGAATTGCAGAAAAAGACCTGACCTTCACCGGCGCCGGCGACGCGCATCAGTCCGTTAATCAACATCGCCGCTTCGGTTGCCACAGGGTTCGAGAAGAAGTTGCTGACGTGCAGCAGCGTGTCTGCTTGACGAGCGATGGCCCGAGCAACAGCCTTGTTGGAGTGCCCGAGCGACGTCACCGCGATGCCGCAGAGAAAGTCGAGGTAGCGCTTACCGTTCACGTCCCACAGTTCAGTGCCCTCACCTCGCACGAACATCACAGAAGGTGCGCCGAAAACCGGGATGAACGGACACCAGTCCTGTCCCGCCAACAGTTCACGCGCGACAGACGAGGAAAGGAATTCGTGCTGCGCCATCTCAGGCACCTTTGCCCATCGTCGTCTCGGCATTCCCGCGTGCACCATCTGGAGTGATCATCGTGCCGACACCTTCGTCAGTGAACAGCTCGAGCAACAGCACATGAGGAATGCGCCCATCAAGAATGTGCGCGCGCTTGACTCCACCTTTCACAGCCTGCACACAACTCTGCACTTTGGGAATCATTCCTCCCGCGATGGTGCCGTCTGCCACCAACGCCGCCAAGTCGGAGACTTGAATCCGCTGGATGAGCGATGATGCATCGTCGACTTTGGAGCGCAGACCTTCGATGTCAGTGAGATAGATGATCTTTTCGGCTCCCAAAGACTCCGCGATTGCCCCGGCGACCGTGTCGGCGTTGATGTTCAATGCCTCGCCCTTGGCATCAGCGCCGATCGTGGAAATGACCGGAACAAAACCCTCGTCAAGCAAGCCTTGAACGACGGCGGGATTGATGCGGTCGATGTCGCCGACCCTGCCGAGCTGCGGATCTCGTTGCACTGCGCGAATGAGGCCCGCATCGCCGCCAGCGACACCGACTGCGATGTTTCCGAAGGTGTTGATGGCCGCGACGATCTGAGGGTTCACTTGACCACTCAAGACCATCTGCACGACCTTCATCGTCTCGTCGTCGGTCACTCGCAAACCACCGTGGAATTCGCTCTTCAAACCGAGTCGGTCGAGCAATGAATTGATCTGTGGTCCGCCACCGTGCACAACCACAGGTTTGATGCCCACCGAGTGCATGAGCACGATGTCCTGGGCGAAAAGGCTCAGTGCGTCGTCTTCCGAAGAACCAGCGAGTGCATTGCCTCCGTACTTCACAACGACTGTTCGCCCCGAGAACCGCCGGATGTACGGCAGCGCCTCGACGAGTATCTGTGCTGCATCCATCGATGAGTGACGTGCGCTCACGGGTACACCCCCACCCGAGACAGACCGAGGGTTTCGTCCCATGACATCGCTGCATTCAGTGCCTGCACTGCCCCGCCCGATGCACCCTTCGTGATGTTGTCGAGTGCGGCAATGACCATGACGTATCCGGTTCGCTCGTCGTACCGAGCCGTGATGTGCACCGCGTTGCTTCCGAGTGTGGCCTTCGTACTGGGGCTCGACGGACGGACGACGACGAAAGGTTCACCCGCATAGCTGCGAGCCAACGCTGCCAACAACGACGCCGTGGACACGTCTGTCGATGGACGCGCATAACAGGTCGCCAATATTCCACGATTCATCGGTGCCAAGTGAGGCGTGAACAACACCTGTGCACCGGTCACCTGCTCGATCTCCGGCGTGTGTCGATGGTCGAGCAATCCGTACGCCGTGAAGTCCTCGTTGACCGTCGAGAAATGTGACGTGTGTTTCAGCGCACGACCGGCTCCGCTCACACCCGATGCGGCGTCGACGATGACTCCCTGTGGCTCAATCAACCCACCGCGTACAAGCGGGGTCAACGCAAGGCTTGCCGCTGTCACATAACACCCTGGTGTTGCGATGAGCGCCGCACCACGGAGCTCATCGCGAAACAACTCGGGCAATCCGTACACGGCCTTGGCGAGAAGGTCCGTCTGAACATGCTCGAATCCGTACCACGTTGGATACGTGCTCGCGTCCTTCAGGCGAAATGCGGCCGACAGGTCGATGACATGTCCCACACGACCAACCAGAGCCGGAACCAACTCGAGCGATGCTTCGTGCGGCAGACCCAAGAACACGACGTCGAGACCATCGACTCGTGCCAGGTCGAACTCGTCGAACACCAAGTTCGGGTATTCGGCCGCCAACGACGGATACAGATTTGCCGCCAGGCTGCCCGCCTGGCTGTCGCCGGTCGCATACACAACCTCCAGACGGGGGTGCTGTGCGCAGAGGCGTAGCAGTTCGGCTCCGGTGTAACCGGAGGCCCCCAGGATTCCCACTTTCAGCGTCGATACACCACTCACAGATGTATTACCATACAGCCTGATGCATAACTATGCAAGCACTCCGGGTCTCAGCGGCAAGTTGTTGGTGGCACGACCTGACCTCGACGATCCGAACTTTGTTCGAACCTGTGTCTATGTGCTCGCCCACAACGAGGAAGGAGCTCTCGGCGTGGTCGTCAATCGACCACTTCCCCCGTCGTCACCCCACGACGGCCCATCCATCGAAGATGTAGCCGTGTTGCATGACGTGTTGCGCAGATGGATCGACTCCTCGGTTCCACCTGCTGCGCTTTTCGAAGGTGGACCCGTCGAACCACACGGCGTGTTCGGCCTGATCGAAGATTCATCTGCGCCGCACGGCATCAGATCCATCGATATCGACGAAGAATCAAGCGACGGCACTGGCCGTTGGCGGTTCTTCCGCGGATACTCCGGCTGGGGTCCAGGTCAACTCGACGACGAGATACGACGCGAAGGATGGTTCGTCTTCGATGCGACGGCAGACGACGTGTACTCGCCTGATCCAAAACAGCTGTGGCGGTCAGTTCTCTCGCGACAAGGTGGCGAGATCGCCACACTCGCCCGATTTCCGGACGACCCGAGCCTCAATTGATCTCTAGCGAAGACGCGCGCCGGATTTCTGTGCAGCAGTAATGCACTTGTCTCTGAGGTCGCTGATCTCCGAATCTGTGAGTGTGCCACCCTGCTTTTGAAATCGCAGTCGAAAGGCCAAGCTGCGACTGCCGTCGTCGACACCGACGCCGCGATACACGTCGAAGAGTTCGACGTACACGAGGTTCGCACCGGCTGCTTGACGAAGCGCTCGCTGGAGCGTCGCCGCCGGAACGTCATCTGACAAGGTGAATGCCAGGTCGATGTCGCTCGAGGGGAACCGATTGATATCACGCGCTTGGACTGGCTTCGGTGTCTCGCGCAGCAGGGTCGACAAGTCGACTTCGAGACACGCGACGCGTCCTTCGATTCCGAGTGCGGCGAGCACGACTGGGGAAATTTCACCGACGGCGCCGATTCGCTGCCTCCCTCGCGCAATGGTCGCTGACCTAGTTGGATGAAATCCGTCGGGAATGCGCGACTGGTCAAGTTGCGCTCCGACTGCGAGACATTCGCACAGGGCGTTCCACTGGTGAAGTGCGGTGTCGAGATCTGCATCTGCCACCACGATGCACAGTTGTTCATGCTCGTTCGGCAGTGACTGGACGGCTGTGTCGTCACTTGGTGGATAGACGTGTCCGATCTCCCATAAGGCGATGCGTGGTGCACGGTGTGAGCGGTTGTACGCCACAGCACTCAACAGACCAGGTCGAAGAGACGTACGAAGAATGGACTCTTCTGCGACCAGTGGGTTCGCAAGGCGAAGCACAGCATCTTCGCTCAGACCGACCTTCGTCAGGTCGCCCGGAGCGAGGAACGGCGAGGGCATCGCTTCGTCGAGCCCCAATGCGACCATCAGACGGCGCACTGCGCGACGACGTTGCTGCACCAACGAGAGTCGTCCGTTGACCGTCGACGAAGGAACGGACTTACCGAGAGCGTCATATCCGTAATGTCGGGCGATCTCTTCGATGATGTCGATCTCTTCGACACAGTCAGGTCGGAAAGTTGGCGTCACAACTTCCATGTCATCACCGACCGGAGCGACGGTGAAGCCGATCGGGTTCAGCAGACGTTCGACGTCATCAACGGTGAGGTCGACTCCGAGCGTGCGAGTGATCTGTCGCCGACGCACGGTGATGCGCCGAGCAGACGGACACGCCGCATCGCGAGCAATCGTCATGCCGTCGTGAAGGACAAGACCAGGACACGTCTCGGCAAGAATCGTGGCGAAGCGCTCTGCAGCAAGCACCACTCCTTCGGGGTCCACCCCCCGCTCGAATCGCGTCGATGCTTCGCTTCGCAGTCCATGACGATTGACGGTGAAGCGGATCTCGTCTGGCTCGAACCACGCCATCTCCAACGACACGGTGGTTGTCGACGCGGTCACTTCAGATTCAAGACCTCCCATGATTCCGGCAAGCCCGACTGGCGACCCGTCGGCGGCATTCACGATGAGGAGGTCATCTGTGGAGAGCTGTCGATCTGTGCCGTCAAGCGTGCGCAACGTCTCACCCGCCTTTGCCCGACGCACATCAAAGGCGGCAACGGACGCATGGTCATACGCGTGGTTCGGCTGATTGAGCTCGAGCATGACGAGGTTCGACGCATCGACGACGTTGTTGATGCTGCGCATACCGAGATGCGACAGACGCGACTGCACCCAATTGGGTGAGGCCTTGACTTCGACGCCCGACAAGACGGTGGCGGAGAACATCGGACACCGTGACGGGTCAGACAATGAGACGGGAATAGAACGAGCAGTGCCTCGTTCGACGGGAACGATGCGAGGACCGCGATAGGGGACGTTGAGATGGGCAGCAAGGTCACGAGCGATGCCTGCATGACCCCAGCACTCTGGTCGATTGCGAGTGAGGTCGAGGTCGAACACGACGTCGTGCTCAATTCCGAGAACCACGAAGGGATCGACACCAAGCGGTGCGTCGGAAGGAAGAATCAACAATCCGCTGGCTTCGGCACTGATGCCCAATTCGATCGGCGAGCACAGCATGCCCTCTGAATCGATTCCGAGAATTCCGCGGCGTGCAATCTCTCGACCGTCTGGCATGGTCGTACCGAGGGTCGCCAATGGCACGACATCGCCTGGGCCCATGTTCGTGGCCCCACACCACACGTGCATCTCGCGACCGTCACCTGCATCGACAAAACAGCGAGTGACCTTGTCGGCGTCAGGATGGCGTTCGGTGCGCACGATGCGAGCCGTGACCACACCGGACACGGGCACTCCGACTTCCTCAATTGACTCGACCGCCATGCCGAGTGTGTTGAGAGCAGTCGCGACAATGTCGGCATCTGACGGCAGGTCGGCGAATTCACGCAGTATCGACAGGAGCACTTTCACGGGAACTGCTCCAGGAACCGGACGTCATTGGAATACATGTCCCGCAAGTCGGCGACTCCGTGGCGTTCCTTGGCCATTCGATCAATGCCGAAGCCGAATGCAAATCCACTCCACTCATCGGGGTCGAGGCCACCCGCCTTGATGACACGGGGATGCATCATTCCGCAACCACCGAGTTCGATCCACGAACCATCAGGTCGACGTATGTCGAATTCAGCACTTGGTTCAGTGAACGGAAAGTACGACGGACGAAGACGTGACGTGAAGGCTGAACCGAAAAATGCCTTCGTGAAAGCTTCGATTGTGCCGGCCAAGTCGGCGAAAGTGATGTTTCGATCGATGACCATGCCTTCGATTTGATGAAAGACGGGCATGTGCGTGGCATCGGGAGTGTCACGTCTGAACACGCGTCCCGGCATGATCGCGTAGATCGGAGGTGGCCATTCCTGCATGACCCGAATTTGCACGGGCGAGGTGTGCGTACGAAGCAAGACGCTTCCTTGAGGATCTTGATCGACGAACAGCGTGTCCCACATGCTTCGTGCCGGATGAGACGGAGGCATGTTGAGGGCCTCGAAATTGTAGAAATCACTTTCTACTTCGGGTCCTTCAGCTATTTGAAAACCGAGGCCGATGAAGACGTCTTCCAGACGTTCAGTGGCTTGGGTGACCAAGTGCGTACGCCCAAGACGTGCTGCGACGTCGCTCTTCAGAGCGCGTTCAGTGACGTCGACACGGTCTGCCTCAATGACCCGCAACATCTCGGCGTTCGACAACACAGTGAGCCGCGCGTCAGCGGCCTCAGCAAGTCGCGACAGGGCTTCATTGATGGCCGCACCCACCTGCTTCCGCTCCTCGACGTCAACCACGGAACCAAGCGAGGACTTCAAAGAGCCGAGAGAACCCTTCTTCCCGGTCACTTGCGAAACGAGTGAACGCACACCCTCTGGGGTGTCGGCCGACTCAAGGGCAGCGAGAGCCTCGTTCAGTGCCGCTGAAATATCCCTCGATTGCGTGCCCATGCGGAAGTGACGCTACTCGCCGACCTGCGGGCGTCGTGAGACCATTTCTAATTGGCACCGTGCCACGTGCATGCACATCACAGTCGCCGCCATGGCCACGTTCAAGCTTTCGGAACGACCGACATGTGGCACCGTCACCCATTCTGTGACCGGCGCCGATGACGACACGCCGTGTGCTTCGTTGCCGAACACCAGCGCAAGCGAACCTGACAGGTCGACGTCATACATTGACCGAACCGTCATCGACGCGTCGGAGTCATGGGAGGTGGTTCCGACGATTCTCTTCACGACATCGGTGACGTCTGACCAGGTGGACACAGCCGTGACAGCCACGTGAAACAGTGCTCCGGCGGACGAACGCACGACCTTGGGTGAATACGGATCGACACAGTCGTTGACCAAGAACACTCGTGAGGAACCAGATGCTTCTGCGCTTCGGATGATCGTGCCCATGTTCCCTGGATCGGACACACCGTCGAGCACCACGCTCCAGTCGTCGCTGGTATCGGCATTTGGAGGTGCCGGCCGGGAGACCCAGTCGCGCATCTCCACGACAGCCATGACGCCTTGAGGCGACACCGTGTCGCTCACCGAATCGAACGTCTTTGAGTCAAGTGAATGGCATTCGACGCGACCGTTCAGGGGGTCTTCGACCCCGTCGCGTACGTACACCTCGAGCACGTTCCAACCTGCGTCATAGGCCTCACGGATGAGACCTACTCCCTCGACGACAAATCGTCCGGCGGCATAACGAGAACTGCGGCGCCCGATGAGGCGCCGCAGTTCTTGAACCCGTGGGTTCGACGAAGACAAGTTGTGTCCGCTCAGTTGAGTGCACCCTTGGCGGTGGCGACCAACTTGGCGAAAGCCTCTGCGTCGCGAACTGCGATGTCGGCGAGGATCTTGCGATCGACTTCGACACCGGCTGCGTTCAGACCCGCGATGAAACGGCTGTAGCTCATGTCGTTTTGGCGACATGCAGCGTTGATGCGCTGGATCCACAGACTGCGGAACTCGCCTTTCTTCGCGCGGCGGTCACGGAATGCGTACTGACCTGAGTGCAATACCTGCTCGTTCGCAGCACGGAATGACCGGCTCTTGTTGCCGTAGTAACCCTTTGCCTTTTCGAGTACTGCCCTGTGCTTCTTGCGGGCATGTACTGCCCTTTTGACGCGTGCCATGTGTTGGCTCCTTTCTCAGATTGTCCGTATGTCTCAGCGCTCTGCAAGCAGGCGTTTGATTTTCTTCTCGTCACCGGAGTGCACGTCGACATAACCGTCGAGACGGCGTGTACGTGAACTCGGCTTCTTCTCGAACAAGTGCTGGCGGTTGGCCTGCTGACGGCGCAGTTTGCCTGAGCCGGTCTTCTTAAACCGCTTCGCCGCTGTCTTGCTGGTCTTCATTTTTGGCATCGGATTGCCTTTCTTCGTTGTTCTGACTGGTCTTCGAATCGTTGTCGGACTTCTTGCTCGACTTGCGGTCTGGAACCAAGACCATGGTCATGTTCCTTCCCTCGAGTCGCGCTTGCGTCTCCACCTTCGCCAACGGCCCCAACTCTTCGAGCACCGCATCGAGGATGCGGGATCCGAGTTCTGGGTGAGCGACTTCGCGCCCACGGAATTGGAGAGTCACCTTCACCTTGTGTCCATCGTTCAGAAAGTCGTGCATGTGACGAACCTTCGTGTCGAAGTCGCCCTTGCCGATCTTCGGCCTGAACTTCACTTCTTTGATGGTGATGTGGCTGGTCTTCTTGCGCGATTCCTTCTGCTTCTGAGCTTCTTCGTACCGGAACTTGCCGTAATCCATGATTCGGCACACTGGCGGATTTGCCAATGGGGCGACCTCGACAAGGTCGAGGTCTAGTTCGCGGGCGAGAGTCAAAGCATCGGCCGTCGCGCGGATTCCGACCTGACTTCCATCCGGACCGATGACGCGAACCTCGCGCGCTCTGATGCGCTCGTTGTAGCGAGGTTCGTTCGTCGGCGTTGCTATGGCTGCCTACTTGTATGCAATGGGCTTCGCCCTCCTTCTCTTCGTCGACCGCACGTGCGAAGCAGAAGGCGTGGCACGACGAACCGTCGCGCACGTTCTCTCGACCCGGCGCACGTGGCGGAAAGTCCGCACGAAAGTGGCAAGGTGGGGGCTGACGACACTGACTCACTTGAGATCAGGGTCTCTGCCCCACTTCGTATGTATGGCGACCAGTAGGGTACCGCCCCGTGACGCCCGACGACACCCACTCTCATGACCCCTCCGATGCCGACATGGCTGCCGAACACGCTGAGGCGGCGTCCGTGGGGGCAGAAGCGCTGGCTGAAGCCAGGCGACGTCTGGCCGACGTTCCCCCGGAAGTGGTGATCGTGAACCATGTGATGGGACTGTACGAACTTGCGGCCATCCACCTGTCAGCAGAACCACCCCGTCTTGCCGAGGCTGCCCTTGCCATCGACGCGGTCGCATGCCTTGTCGAAGGTCTCGACACTCGTCTCGGACCAGAACATGACACGCTCGCCACTGCCCTCTCGAACATCAGACTTGCTTTCGTGCAGATCAAGGGCACGACTGCCTGACCGACCGTGCACCGCACGCGTCAATTGCTCTCAAAAGAGATTTTCACTTGACGGACTTGGTGATGTGCCACACCGTGTACAAGTTCAGATTCCACGACGGAACCGGAAGAGGCCACCATCTCACCGACACGTCATCGTCTGAAAACACATCTCGCAGATGCGCTGCCAGTCCGGCGAAGTGCTGTGGGTGCTCTTCTGCATGGACCAGATAGGGGTCGACGACGCCTCGTTGTCGCAATGCACGACCGGAGGAATTCTTCCACGCGACGCGATACGCCAGACCTGGATCACATGGCAAGAGGATCGACATGACGCCGCCAGGGGCGGTCACCCGGCGAATCTCACGCGCAGCGAGGCCGGGATGGCTCGTGTGATGCAACACGCATGTGACGATCGTGCGGTCGAATGATTGGTCATCGAAGGGCAGATGTTGCACATCTGCTTGCTGATACGAGTAGCGCGGGTCGTTGAGGCTCGTGATTTCTTCTGCCGGCAGTCGAAAATCTGACAAGACATACGAATCGAAATCATGACGAACGAAACGGACGTGTTCGCCCTTGTTCGCTCCGACTTCCAGCACCCGCGAGAACTTCTTTCGGCGAAGACCGCGTTCGAGTGAACGATGAGTGATGCGATGGAAGGTTCCCAACGCTCCACCGGCGTCGATGGTCTCGTAGTGCTCCGCGTAAAAGGTGTGGATCGACACCTCAGAGCGACCGTCAGCGGCCATTCAACGTCTCACCGCTGCGCATCAGCGTCAGCATAAGCGACGTCTGTGGCCTCGGTGTCGCCATGTCGTACGACGAGGGAGAACGTGACCGATGCTCCGACCGAGATGGTTCTCGTGCCGTCGGCGATCGCGACGCAATGAAAACGATGCGCTGAACCCGTTTCGTCAGCGACGAGACCCAAACCAGCCGCTTCGTCGAAGCTGACCACACGACCGTTCAGTCGGGTCGTCGACGACGCGAAGCTCTCCATCGGCACCTCAGTGGACGATCTTGGAGATCGGAAGTTCCAACAAGTCCGTTGCCCCTGCATCGCTGAGGGCCGGAATGAGCGTGTTGATTGTGCGTTTCTCGGCCACTGACTCGACCGCGTAATCGCCCGATGCAAGACGCGACACAGTCGGCGACTTGGCTGCAGGGAGCACCTTGAGAACGGCGTCGAGTTTGGACTCGGCGACGTTCAGCTTGATGAGCACCTTCCCGCGGGCCTCAAGTGTGCCGTTCAAGAGAGTGAGGAGTTGCTCCATTGCGTGGCGCTTTGTCGTGTCGGCATACGACACAGGATTGGCGATGAGTTCGGTGTACGACGTGAGAATCGTGTCGATCACGCGAAGACCTGCTGCCCTCAATGCCCGTCCCGTCTCGGTGATGTCGACGACGCAGTCGGCGATGTCCGGAATCTTTGCCTCACTGGCGCCGTAGCTGAGACGGACATCGGCAGAAACGCCGCGCGCTTTGAAGAACTCTTCGGTCAGTCGTGGGTACTCGGTGGTCACGCGAACACCGTCAGAGAGATCAGCGACCGACTGGGCAGACGAGTCAGCAGCGACGGCGACGACGATACGGACGGGATTGTCTGTGGCTTTCGAGTACCGCAGTTCTCCCAGAGACTCGACATTGCTCGCGGTCTCCGCGATCCAGTCGCGACCGGTGATGCCCAAGTCAAAGAGCCCTTCAGCCACATACATCGGTATCTCTTGCGGGCGAAGAATTCGCACTTCGGCGACACGCGGATCGTCGATGGACGCCCGATAGTCAACAGACGAGGACCGAACGATGTGAAGGTCGGCCGCCTCGAACAACTCGAAGGTGGCCTTTTCGAGAGAGCCCTTGGGCAAGACGATGCGCAGCACGTCTCCGAGGCTACCGAGCAGTCCGACTGCCATTCGTCGGAATATTCAGCGGGTCAGTGCGTCGTGGGCTGGTCGCCGAGGAGTGCCACCGCATGTGGCAACACGTCGATGACGGCGAGCAACTGCTCGACACATCCGCGTGGCGAACCCGGCGTGTTCAGGATGATGGCGTGACCTCGAATTCCTGCGACCCCTCGCGACAGACGACCGAGTGGATTCACGAGACGCATCGCTTCTGCGAGGCCGGGAGCTTCGCGGTCAATGATGAGTCGCGTACCCTCTGGCGTCTCGTCACGTGGCGCGAAGCCGGTGCCTCCTGTCGTCACGATCACACCACTGAAGTCACGACTGAGATCGACGAGGGTTTGGGCGACCACTTCCCTGCCGTCGCTACACACGCGGTGTTCGACGACTTGTGCACCATGGGCGACCAATGCGTCACACAGTGCGCGACCAGACGTGTCTTCGCGCGTTCCAGCCACGACACCGTCACTCACTGTCAACACCTTCGCGCAGAAGGAACGCTCAGCCATGTGACAAACCGTACCGGCGGGAGGCGACCATCATCCCAGTGTCATTGGGAACGCGAGATGTGAACCGTTCGCCCACTCGCGAAAAGACATGGGCGAGCGGCCCTCTGGCTGAACACGGACCAACGTGACGCTGCCGCTCGCACAACCCACGTGACCGCCGTCGTCGACCACACCGATTTCACGAGCATCGTCTGTGACCCCACATTCGAGAATGCGAAGTCGCTTTCCGTTAACGAACGTCACCGCCGCCAACGCACGGACCTGGCGATGAACGTAATCCGCCGTCGCTGTCCAGTCGATCAGGTGTTCAGACTTGTCGATCTTGCGCGCATACGTGGGGTCACCAGATTGTGGTACGGCAGATGCAAGATCGGTGCGCAACACCTCGACGAGCAGTTCCGCTCCCATGTGCGCCAAACGATCAGTCAACGTCGCTGTCGTGTCGGATGTATCAATGTCGGTCGCGGCACACGCATACACGTCGCCGGTGTCCAAGCCCTCAGCCACGTCCATGATGCACACGCCAGTTGTGCTGTCCCCCTCGAGAATCGCGCGCTCGACTGGAGCGGCCCCGCGCCAACGCGGAAGCAGTGAAAAGTGCACATTCACCATCGGCATCTTCTCGAGGAGATCCGGCGGGATGATGCGGCCATATGCGACGACCACTCCCAATGTTTCCCCGTCAGCGAATTGCGCGACTCGCCGCAGGTCATCGGTGACTTCCAGATGATGTTCGATGGCCCAACTCTTGACGGCCGTCGGGACATGGGCTGAGCCGCGACCACGACGCACGTCGGGACGTGTGACGACGAGGGCAATCTCGTGTCCGGCTCGGTGCAACGCCTCGAGAACAGTCACCGCGGCCGTAGGCGATCCGAGAAAGACGATTCGTCGGCGCATGGTGTGCGGAGCGTCAGTCAAGACCGATGCGGCGACTTTCTCCGAGCGGAACCGCATCGTCTTGCAGTTTGCGATACTCCGTGAGGGCACGCTTTCGCTGATCGTCGGTCATGCGGTCGAACATCAGCACACCGTTCAGATGGTCAAGTTCGTGCTGAAAGAGACGTGCCAACAGTTCGTCAGCCTCGATCTCGACCTCGTTGCCATCGAGATCGAGCCCCTTGAGCAACACTTCCTTCGGGCGGACCATCTCGACATACAGGCCGGGAATGGACAGACAACCCTCGTCGTACACCCACTCACCAGACGACTCGACGATGACCGGGTTGACGAGCACTGTCGGCTCGTCATCGATGTCATAGACAAACACCTGCTTCTGGACTCCGATCTGTGGAGCAGCGAGCCCAAGACCGGGCGCCCGGTACATGGCCTGCAACATCGAGTCAGCCAATCGCACGATCTTTCCGTCGATGTTGTCGACGTTCGCAGCGACGGTAGCAAGGACCGGATCTCCGTATGTACGAATGTCGTAACCCATATCTGGCAGGCTACCGACGGACACTGTGGCTCGCCTGCCGCACGTCGCCATGTGGAGCCGATGAACACCGAATCAGAACGTGACCCCGACGAGGGCACACCCAGCGACATGACGTCAGGTGACGACCACGACCACTACTTCTCGACGACACCTCGATCGACCTCTCGGCCCCTCTCGTATTCACTTCGGACCGTGAAGGGTCGAATGACCGTCACGACCGACTCGGGCACCTTCAGCCACGGACATCTCGACAAAGGCACCAAAGTGTTGCTTGACCAGCTACTCACCGCGACACCACCACTTCCAGATGGACCCCTGCTCGACGTCGGATGCGGAGCCGGCCCGATCGCCTTGTCATTGGCTGCGCGATTTCCCGATCGAGTCGTGTACGCGGTCGACGTCAACGAACGTGCCGTCGAGTTGTGCAGATTGAATGCTGCAACCAACGGTCTCGACAATGTCGTCGTCGTCCTACCCGAGCAAGTCCCTTCAGATGTCTCGTTCGCGGGAATCTGGTCGAATCCTCCGATCCGCGGTGGCAAAGATCTTCTCCATTCGATACTGCGCACCTGGCTCTCCCGCCTTGTGCCAGCGGGTTACGGTCGCCTCATCGTGCACAAGAACCTCGGAAGTGATTCGTTACAGAAGTGGCTCGTGTCTGTCGGCTTCCAGTGTGAGCGCGTGTCAAGTAGATCCGGATTTCGCCTCTTGCACGTCACGTCACACACCGACGCCCACATGAGTGGCGACTCGTGAGCGCCGCTGGACGTCACTGCCGATAGGGCTCGACGGCGAGTCGAATACGACGACCTGCAGTCATCCTCACGTGGTCGAGAACCGACCACATCGTGTACTCATCGGCAAAGCGAAGCATCGTCCGGTCTTGCGAGATTCGCGCCATCGACGCGCCGAGTGGCAACTGCACTTCATCGAGACGCTCGACCTCACCAGTCGCCTCGACGACGATGCTGAAGGGCGGAAGATGTAGCGATCGTCGCATCGCCAACTCAGTGTCAAGGGCCACGTCGACAGTGCCGCTGACGAGTGCTGCAATGAGCGGATGTGAAGGCTCACGGCTTTGAATGATGATGCGACCGTTTGGGCCGACGAGTCGGGCCGCGCGAGACACCATGCTCAATGTCGTCGACGTGGCATCGAGCCGACCTGATTCCAACTCGATGTCGATGTCAAGAAAGCACACCGTCTGGGCATCGTCCACTCGATGAAGACACGCTTCCGTGTCGACCACGATGTCACCACGACCTGGTTCATGATGCTCGAGATCGACCACTTTTCCACCGGATGTGACTGCAAGTTGTTCCCGCACATTGGTCGCACCCAGCCTGACGTTGCGAAATGACGTGCGCCCACAGCCTTGACACAATGCTGCGCGGCTGCTCTCACAGCGTGGACACCGAAAAGTCTCGTCGTCATGTTGCGACACGACTGCGGTGCAGCGCTCGCACCGTTGCACCGCCGCGCACGCAGCACACGCCAACAGCCGCGCACGCCCTTTTGCATTGAGGACCATCACCGTCGTCGATCCACCGCCATCGGCGGAAGCCACTTCCAGAATTGGTCGGGTGAGGAGATTCGAACGCAGGCCGCCGGTCATGTCCGGATCAAGCAAATCCACCACGTCTATCGCAGGCCAGCGCCCATCGCCGTCGACGCGAATGACGTTCGGAAATTGTCCCCGCGCCTTCAATGAGCCGAACGTCGACGTCGCCACGACGCGAGCATCAGCCGCGCGTGCACGCCGACGTGCCACATCGACCACATTCCAGGTCGGCACGCGCTCTTCCCAATGAGCTTCATCATGCTCATCCACGATGACGATGGACGCGAGTTCTGGACATGGTGCCCACACGGCTGAACGCGGCCCGATGACAACGTCGATACCAGCAAAAGCTTCTGACCAGTCATCGGGGTGAACCGCAACGGTGAATCCACGGCGACGCAGCGACGCCGCACCGCGGATCGCCATCTTCACTGTCGGACAGACGACAAGTGTCGGACCGCTTCGTGCACATCGTTCGACGATCGACATCACCGACGTCGACGGTGGCGACACCACGAGCACATCTCCGTCAGGCAACACCTCGGACCCATCGATCGGGTACGCAGTTGCCGACGAACCGCGACGACGTGTCGTGCCTCTCGAAAGACGAACTTTCGGGGCAGAGGCCGACACCAGGACCGATCGCCAACTTCCACCCCATCGGCGAGCGACTTCTCCCGTGAGAGCGACGAGCTCTGGCACCACGCCGACACCCGACACCGCCTGGATCGGACTGAGTGTGAACGACGAAGTGCGACCATTGTCGATCTGGTCAGTGTCGTGTTGCCCGAGACCCACGACCCATCCGCCGACTCGGCGGTTGTTCAGGATGATGCGGACTTTGTCGCCGACCCCGAGTGTCGAAACAAACTTGTCAGGTACGGCGTAAGCGAAGACCTTGTCCACTCCGGACACATCGGGTACGACCCGTGCGACGTGAAGCGGCGCCGATGTCAGAGGCGTGCGGCCGACTTGAACTCGGCGAGACGGCTCAGTTGTTCCCAGGTGAACTCTGGCAGTGGTCGACCAAAGTGACCGTACGCAGCGGTCTTCTTGTAGATCGGTCGCTTGAGGTTGAGGTCGCGCACGATCGCTGCCGGACGAAGGTCAAATGTGGCGCGCACTGCGTCTTCGATCGACTCTTCGCTGATGGTGTTGGTACCGAATGTCTCGACGAGGATGCTGACGGGCTGAGCCATGCCGATTGCATAGGCAACTTGCACTTCACACCTCGACGCCGCACCGGCAGCCACCACGTGTTTGGCGACCCAACGCGCCGCATATGCAGCTGAGCGGTCGACCTTCGAGGGATCCTTGCCCGAAAACGCACCGCCACCATGACGTCCCATTCCACCGTAGGTGTCGACGATGATCTTGCGTCCGGTGAGGCCGGTGTCTGCATGCGGGCCGCCGAGCACGAAACGGCCCGTCGGGTTGATGTAGATCTCTGGATTGTCACCGGCGAACTGCGATGGAATCGTCGGCATGATGACTTGCTCGATGAGGTCAGGGCGAATTTGGGTGTCGCGGTCGACACCTTCGCCGTGCTGCGTCGAGATGAGAACGTTGTTGAGGCGGACAGGGCGACCGTTTTCGTACTCGAAACTCACCTGCGTCTTGCCGTCAGGACGGAGATACGGAATTTGACCGCTCTTGCGTACATCGGTGAGTCGCTCTGACAGGCGGTGTGCGAGCCAAATGGGAAGTGGCATGAGATCTGGTGTCTCGTCACATGCGTAGCCGAACATCATTCCTTGGTCGCCGGCGCCTTGGCTGTTCAACAGGTCTTCGCCACTCTTTCCGGCACGTACTTCTTCGGACTTGTCGACACCTTGGGCGATGTCTGCACTCTGCGCGTCGAGCGCGACGACGACACCACAGGTGTTGCCATCGAAACCGAACTTCGCGTTGTCATATCCGATTCCGTTGATGGTCTCGCGCGCGAGACGAGCGATGTCGACATATGCCTCTGTCGTGATCTCACCTGACACAACGCACAGGCCGGTCGTGAGCAAGGTCTCACACGCCACGCGGCTGTCGGGGTCCTGCGCCAAGATCGCGTCGAGGACCGCGTCTGACACTTGGTCGGCCATCTTGTCGGGGTGGCCCTCTGTGACGCTCTCCGATGTGAAGGTGAACTTTCTCACGTTGTCTCCTATGAGTGGGAAGATGTGTTCCGCGAACGGATCTCCGCCACGCTATCTAATACGGCGCGGGCGATCTCGTGTTTGCCGGCGAGCGGCACGTGTCGCGGCGTCGCACCAGGCGTAAACAGCGTCACGGCATTGGTGTCGTGCTGAAACCCCACTCCCGGGGCGCTGACATCATTGGCAACGAGCAGATCGAGGCGTTTGGATTCGAGCTTTGCCTGTGCATTCGCCACGATGTCATCGGTCTCGGCTGCGAATCCGACGAGCACTTGGGTGGGTCGCTTGGACAACGCGATGTCAGCGAGAATGTCGACTGTCGGCTCGAGTGTGACCATCGGCGCACCGTCGCGCTTCTTCCACTTGCCAGTCGACACCGGCACGGGACGAAAATCGGCGACAGCTGCAGCCATGATGACCACGTCGGCGGAAGCCGCTGCGCTGGACACTGCCTCGTGCATCTGGGCGGCAGTCTCGAGGCGCACGACGGCGATGCCCGACGGAGTGCTGATATCTGCAGTCGTGATGAGGGTCACCTCGGCTCCACGTCGCATCGCTTCTTCGGCGAGTGCATGACCCTGCTTGCCGCTCGACCGGTTTGCAATGACACGCACCGCGTCGATTGGTTCGCGCGTTCCACCTGCGGTGACAACGACTTTGACGCCGGCGAGATCGCGGGCGGTGTTCAATGCTGCTTCGACTGCAGAGACAATGCTCTCAGTCGATGCCAGTCGACCTTGGCCCACATCTCCACCAGCAAGTCGACCGTATTCCGGTTCGACGATGATGACGCCACGACGACGAAGCAAGGCGATGTTGTCTTGTACTGCAGGGTGCTCCCACATTTCCGTGTGCATCGCCGGACACACCACGACCGGTGCACGCGTCGCGATCAGCGTGGCCGTCAGCAGGTCTTCTGAGGATCCGGTGGCATACGCAGAAATGACGCGGGCTGTGGCGGGAGCCACGACGATCACATCGGTGCGTTGCGCAAGTCTCGTGTGCGGAATCGTCGAATCGTCATCCCACAGACTGGTGTGGACCTTTTCTGAACTGAGAGCAGACAACGTCACGGGGCCGATGAAGCGATGTGCGTCTTCGGTCATGATCGGTGCGACGTGCGCACCAGCATCGACGAGCGTGCGCGCGATGTCGACAGCTTTGTACGCGGCGATACCACCGGAGACGGCGAGTACGACGTGACGGCCGGAGAACGAATTCACGACGTCACCGTTGCAATTTCCGCGCGAGAGTTATTCGGCGGAGTCCTCTGTCGCATCTGTTGCGACGATTGCGTCGGCAGATGAATCGTCACCTGCGTCAGTGGCGTCATCGGTTGCCTCTTCAGCAACAGCAAGATCACCAACGGGAAGGTCCCCCACCGGAAGGTCGCCGAACATCTCTGCTGCTTCGGCTTCCATCGCGTCATAGTCAGGACGAGCCACCTTGACGATCTTGTCGACGGCAATTTCCTCGAACGCGATCGACAGCGGCTTGCGAGCAGTCGACGAGACCTGTGGCGGAATCATGTGACCGAGACCCTCGCCCAACTGGTTGAAGTACGCGTTGATCTGTCGCGCGCGGTACGCCCCGAGCGTGACGAGGCTGAATTTCGAGTCGACTCGCTCGAGCAAGTCTTCGATTTTCGGGTGGATCATGGAGTCGTGTTGACGAGTCATTTCAGGGGGACCTCCGAGGACCCCGTCAGGCTAGCCCTGCCGCTGGCGGGCCACACCGATAAAGGCCAACAGCTCGCCGACGACCCTGTCGATGTCGTCATTGACGACCACCAGGTCGGCTAGTTCGGCTCCGAGGCGTTCCTCGTCATCGGCCTTGCGCAGGCGCTCGACAACGTGATGGTCGGGGTCGCCGCGACCTTGCAGCCGGCGCCGTTGTTCCTCCCGCGAGGGTGGCTGCACGAAGACGAGCAGTGCTTCGGGATGTCGCGCTTTCACTTGCTGTGCACCGTGAAGTTCGATCTCGAGAACGATGTCGTGGCCATCTTCTGGTGCGGGCATCGGCGAGCCGTACAAGTTCCCGAGAAATTCCGTCCACTCGAGAAAGCCATCGCGCACGACATGACGCTCGAAGGTCTCGCGGTCGACGAACACGTACGCATCGTCGGGCTCTCCGTCGCGCTGTTTACGTGTGGTCCACGAGCGACTCAGCCACAGTTGATCATCGCGAGTGACGAGTTCATCGACAATTGTGCCCTTCCCGGCTCCACCTGGTCCGGACACGACAATGATCAGTGGTTTGAAGGCACTCACCTCGAGCACTCCGCCGCAATTGTCGCGATGTGGTCGTCGGTCAACGCACTGATCGCGACGAATTCGTCAAGCCCGAGGCGTGCGAGCAAACGCCGAGCCGCGACTTTCCCCACTGCCGGGAATTCTTGCAGCAACTTGACGATGAGCAAGCCGGACAAATCGTCGTTCTGCTGAGCCTGCCGCAGTGACCGAGCCGCACTGTCCGGTTCGGCGACCGACTGGGCGATGAATTCGACACGAGAGCGACGCACCTGAGCGATTCTTGCGATGACATCTGCACGCGGCAGCACGTCGAATTGCTTCGTCGTCTGTTCGCCGCCTGCTGACATGCGTCAAGCCTAATGTGCAGCGTTCACAAGTTCCTGCCAGCACGACACACCCAACTGTCGTGCACGTCGTGTCGCGTCGCGAAGGATCTTTATTCCACTTCTCGGATCAGCGAACGTAGCCGTTCCGACCTGCACGAATGACGCGCCAGCGAGCATCAGTTCGATGACGTCATCACCGCTCGTCACTCCACCGACTCCGACAATCGGCAGACTCGGATGGGCTCGCCGGACATCATGGACTGTTCGCACCGCAATCGGATGGATGGCTCGTCCGGACAATCCACCTCCGCCGTTGCCGAGCACCGGACGCCGAGTGGAGGTGTCGATCATGAGGCCGAGCATGGTGTTGATGAGAGTCACGGCGTCGGCCCCCGCTTCATGCACGCGTCCTGCGATGTCGGCCACCTTGTCGGTGTTCGCGCTGAGCTTTGCCCACAGTGCCACCCCCGGTAGTTCTTGCCGGACGGCGGACAGCACGCTGCCGCTCAGATCGGCATCGTGGGCAAAGATCGACGAACGACTCTCGAGATTCGGACAACTCAAGTTGACCTCCACTGCGAAGAGTTTCTTGCTCACCGGTCGCAACAACTCTGCCGCTCGTGCGTAGTCCGAGACGCTGCGGCCCCAGATACTTGCCACCACTGTCGCACCGACTGCTTCGAGTTGCGGAAGATCGTGCAAGCACCAGTTCGGAACTCCGTCCCCTTGCAAGCCGACTGCATTCAGCATTCCTGAAGACGCCGGATGGACGCGCGGAGCAGGGTTTCCTGCCCATGGTTCGGCGGAGAGACTTTTCACAACGATGCCGCCCAGAGCGTCGAGTGGCATGTACGGCGCGAGTTCTGCACCGTGACCCGCCGTACCTGAGGCAAGGAAGATCGGATTGCGCGCCAGCGATGGCCCGCACGAGATGTCTCCGAGTCGGACGACTTCACTGAAGTCACGGCCAAAGGACAAGAGCCTCATCGTTGGTGATACTCCTGCAAGGAACACACTTCAATCGCGCTGTCCTTGAGTTCTGCGAGCCCGACGGCGGCGACGAGTGCAGCCTCGACTGTCGTCACTGCAGACACACGATGCGTGTTCGCGGCTTTGCGGATTGCTTCGCCATCAGATCGAGACTCCCCGCCTTTCGGCGTGTTCACGACGAAACTGATCTCACCTCTCGCGATGAGGTCTACTGCGTTCTCAAGGTCGGTGACACCTTGCTCAGAGAGCTTGCCGATGACCTTGTCGACGGGTTCTCCGAACTTCTCGAGATACGCAGCCGTTCCACTCGTGGCTGCGATGCTGAGACCGAGATTGCGAAGCTTCCTCGCAACGACCAAGCCGGCGGGCTTGTCACCGTCGGCCAGCGAGAGAAAAACCGTTCCCGCTGTCGGCAACATGGTGCCTGCCGCCGTTTCTGCCTTCACGAATGCCTTGCCGAACGTGGAAGCAATTCCCATCACCTCTCCGGTCGAACGCATCTCCGGCCCGAGGGCCGTGTCGACTTCGGGGAATCGATTGAATGGCATGACGGCTTCTTTCACCGACACGTGACCCGCTCCCACGGGCGGCTGCAACAATCCCTCGGCTCGCAACTCAGCAAGCGTCGAACCGAGCATGACACGGCTGGCGACCTTGACCAGTGGAACTCCGGTTGCTTTGGCGACGAATGGAACTGTCCGAGATGCACGTGGATTCGCCTCGATGACGTACACCGTCGTGCCGAGCACGGCGAACTGGACATTGATGAGACCACGCACGTCGAGTGCATGTGCGATCGCTGTCGCATACGACTCGATGACTTCGACAACCCAAGCCGGCAACGTCTGTGGCGGGATCGCGCAGGCGCTGTCACCGGAGTGAACACCCGCTTCTTCGACGTGCTCCATCACCCCACCGATGAGCACCTCACCTGTGTGGTCACGAATGGCGTCGACATCCACTTCTGTTGCGTCTTCCAGGAAACGGTCGATCAACACAGGCCGCTCAGCCGACAGTCCACCCTCTTTGCCTAAAGAGCCGAATCCTGCCAGCTCGTCCATCGCCCGTCGAAGATGATCGACGTCATGGACGATCTGCATCGCGCGACCACCAAGGACATAGCTCGGTCGCACCAACACCGGGTATCCGACGCGACGTGCGATCTGCTCGGCTTCATCGAACGTGAGAGCCGTACCTCCCGGCGGCTGCGGAATGGACAACTCCGTGCACAGTGCATTCCACTTCTCACGGTCCTCTGCCAGGTCGATGGAGTCTGGTGATGTACCAGCGATGTATTCCCGCGGGAGCAATCCGGACAATTTGAGAGGTGTCTGGCCGCCGAGCGAGACGATGATGCGCGGAGATTTCCCGCCCGCGGCAACTGTCTCTGCAGCCACGACGTTGAGCACGTCTTCGCGCGTGAGCGGCTCGAAGTACAGACGATCTGACGTGTCGTAGTCGGTGGAAACTGTCTCGGGATTGCAGTTCACCATCACTGTCTCGTACCCAGCGTCGCGCAGCGCGAAGCTCGCATGCACACAGCAATAGTCGAACTCAATGCCTTGCCCGATGCGATTCGGACCAGAACCGAGGATGATGACACGGTCTTTGTCGGAGGGCTTCACCTCGTTCTCGTCCTCATAGGTCGAATAGTGGTACGGCGTCTCCGCGGCGAATTCCGCGCTGCACGTGTCGACCGTCTTGAATGTCGGAACGACACCGTGAGATTCGCGCGCCGTGCGCACGATGAGCTCGTCGGTCTTCAGTACATGTGCAAGTTGTGCGTCTGAGAAACCCAGACGCTTGAGTCGTCGCCACTGGGTGCGGTCGATCTCATCGATCGACGAACCTTCGATGACATCACGCTCGTCGATGATCATCTGCATCTGATCGAGGAACCAGACGTCGATGCCGGTCATCGCATGCACCCGATCGACACCAAGGCCACGTCGCAGTGCTTCCCCCACTTGGAAGATGCGCTCGGGAGTTGGCACCGTGGTGCGCTGAAGCAACTCGTCATCGGACAATGATCCGTACTGCGATTCTGCAGGATCGCAATTCAGCCCCCATCGACCTTGCTCCAAGCTACGTAGACCTTTTTGCAGACTTTCGGGGAATGTACGGCCGATGGCCATGGCTTCGCCGACGCTTTGCATCTGTGTCCCGAGGATCCCAGACGTGCCGGGCAATTTCTCGAACGCCCATCGTGGAATCTTGGTCACGACATAATCGATGGTCGGCTCGAAACTTGCGGGCGTCATACGGGTGATGTCATTGGGAATCTCGTCGAGGGTGTACCCGATGGCCAACTTCGCTGCGATCTTGGCGATGGGAAAACCGGTGGCCTTCGAAGCCAGAGCAGACGACCGTGACACTCGAGGATTCATCTCGATGACCACTTGGTCACCATTCGCCGGATTCACCGCGAATTGGACGTTCGAGCCTCCGGTTTCCACCCCGACTCGACGAATACAGGCGAAGGCTGCATCGCGCATCCGTTGGTATTCGTAATCAGAGAGGGTCTGTGCCGGTGCCACGGTGATCGAGTCACCGGTGTGCACACCCATCGGATCGAAATTCTCAATGCTGCAGATGATCACGCAGTTGTCCGCACGATCGCGCATCACCTCGAGTTCGTACTCTTTCCAACCGACGATCGACGTCTCGATGAGAATCTCACGTATCGGACTCGCATCGAGACCGTTGCCTGCGACCTTCAGGAACTCTTCTTTGGTCGTGGCAATTCCGGTTCCGCGTCCACCGAGAATGTACGCGGGACGAATGATGACTGGAAGACCGATCTCTTCGACGACCTCAAGAGCCTCTTCCATGGAGTGTGCGATACCACTTCGAGGCACCGACAAGCCGATCTCGATCATCGCCTTCTTGAACTTGTCGCGGTCCTCGGCGGTGGCGATGGCTTCGGCGTTCGCGCCAATCAACTCAGGAGTGCCAGGCACACCGGCGAGACCACGTTCGAACAACGACATCGCCAAGTTGAGACCTGTCTGTCCACCAAGTGTCGGCAAGATCGCATCAGGCTTCTCGCGCTCGATGATTTTTGCGAGGACTTCGGGAGTGAGTGGTTCGATGTACGTGCGATGTGCAAAATCAGGATCGGTCATGATGGTCGCCGGGTTTGAATTTGCGAGAATGACCCGATAGCCCTCACTCTTCAACACGCGACAGGCTTGAGTTCCGGAGTAGTCGAACTCACATGCTTGTCCGATGACAATCGGGCCCGAGCCGATAATGAGGATGGATTCGAGATCTGTACGACGAGGCATCAGCGGCTCTCCATCAATTCTGCGAATCTCGCGAAGAGATAACGGCTGTCGTGCGGTCCTGGACCCGCTTCAGGATGGTACTGAACACTGAATGCTCGATGCTTCTTCAACCGCATTCCTTCGTTGGTGTGATCGTTCAGGTTTACGTGCGTGATGTCAGCGACGTCAGTCAGCGAATCTGGATCGACACAAAAATTGTGATTCTGACTGGTGATCTCCACGGTTCCCGTCGAGATGTCCCTCACCGGATGATTTCCACCGTGATGACCGAAGGGCAACTTAAAGGTGTGACCGCCGAATGCGCGCGACAACAACTGATGCCCGAGACAGATTCCGAAAGTCGGAACTCCTGCCTCCACGATCTCGCGGATGGTCTCGGGCGCACCCGTGACCATCTCAGGATCTCCGGGGCCGTTCGACAAGAAGACTCCGTGTGGCGCCATGGCAATGACCTCACTAGAAGACGTTCCAGCCGGGACGACCGTCACTGATGCAATTTCTGCCAGACACCGCAGAATCGTCGTCTTGATGCCGAAGTCGTACGCGACAACTTTGAAGCGACCATCACCGAATGCGTATTGCTCTGTCGTCGTGACAGTCGAGACCAGGTCCACCCCACCCGTACCGGTCTCCGCGCGGGCAGCAGCGAGCAGCGAGGCTTCATCGGCGGTGCCGAACGCACCCTTCAACGACCCCGCGTCTCGAAGCAGTCGCGTCAACCGTCGCGTGTCGATCCCTCCGATACCGGGCAGTCCAGCCGCGATCAGCATGTCGTTTAGGTCTGCGTCACTTCGCCAGTTGCTTCGGCGACGCGCCATGTCGCGGACGATGACGCCACGTGCATGCGGTGCTTTCGCCTCGTTGTCCACCTTTGCTGTCCCGTAGTTGCCGATGTGGGTGGTCGTGAACGTGATGATCTGGCCTGCGTACGACGGATCGGTGATGACTTCTTGATAGCCGGTGAGCGCGGTGTTGAACACGACTTCACCTGCAGCGATTCCGGAGGGCGGACGATACCCAAGGGCTTCGCCCTCGAAGATCGAGCCGTCTTCGAGCACCAACACCGCTGCCTCGATCACTTGTCTCTGTGTGTTCACTTGAGTGCCTCTCCATCTTTCACGACCAACTCGCCTCGGTACACCGTGTGACGCACGCGTCCGCGCAATGTCATCCCGTCGTACGGCGTGTTTCGACTCTTGCTGACCAAGTGGTCACGCGACACGACCCACTCGCTCGAGGTGTCCCACACGGCGAGATTCGCGGGCTCACCTACCGCGATTGGTCGTCCGTGACGATCGGCGACATTGGCGATACGAGCGGGATTCCAACTCAACACTTCTGCGATGCGACGTGGGGACAAACTCATCGACGTGTTGATGACTGCGAGAGCGGTCTCGAGGCCGAGCATTCCGGGCGGCGCGGCATCAAGTGGCTGTTCCTTGGCATGGTCACTGTGTGGCGCATGGTCCGTCGCGATCGCATCGATGGTGCCGTCGAGCACTCCGCCTTTCAACGCTTCGATGTCTGCACGCGTCCGCAGTGGCGGATTGACCTTGAACACCGTGTCGAACGAGGTGAGGAGTTCATCAACCAATGACAGGTGGTGCGGTGTCACCTCTGCAGTGATCGGAAGTCCCTCGAGCTTTGCTTGACGCACCATCTCGACGCTTCGTGCCGTCGAAAGGTGGAGGAAGTGCATCGGAGAACCAGTCAGTCGGACCAGCTCGATGTCGCGATGCAACATCAATTCTTCGGCAAGTGCCGGCCAACCTGGAAGCCCGAGCCTGGAGCAACACGCACCCTCATGCATGACCGCCCCCTCGGTGAGGCGCGCGACTTCACAGTGTTGTGCCAGCACGACTCCGAGTTCACCTGCATACTCGAGTGCCCGCCTCATGAGAAGTGGGTCTTGGACGCCGGTGCCGTCGTCGGTGAAGAGATGAACACCAGCCTTGGCGAGGGCTGCGAACGGTGCGAGTTGCTGGCCGAGCCGACCAATCGTGATGCAACCGGACGGAAGCACGTCACACAACCCGACCTGCTCTCCCCTGGCGCGCACGAAGTCCACCACATGCACCGCGTCTTGCGCCGGGTCGGTGTTGGGCATCGCGACCACTGCGGTGTACCCCCCGCGCGCCGCTGCGCGGCTGCCGGTCTCAATCGTCTCTGCCTCTTCTTTGCCAGGCTCACGAAGATGAGTGTGCAGGTCGACAAAACCAGACGAGATGAAGCAACCAGTAGCGTCGATGACCGGAAGATCGCTGGTCGTGCCGCCGACTGCATCGATACTTCCATCACGCACGACGACATCGGCCTCGACGTTTCCGTCGGGATTGACGATTGTTCCTCCACGCAACACGAATGAACTCACTCCGCCCCTCCAGTCGGCGGTACAGACCCGCCACTCAACACGGTGTACAACACCGACATTCGTGCACTCACTCCGGTTCGCACCTGCTCGAGAATGCGCGACCCCGGTAGTTCCGAAGGATCGACGACTATCTCGACTCCGCGATTCATCGGCCCAGGATGCAACACCAACGCGTCAGCCTTCAGCCGATGGGCGCGCTCTCGAGTCAACCCGAACCGAGCGGAGTACTCGCCCAGCGACGGAACAAGAGCTGCATCCATTCGCTCGCGCTGCATGCGAAGCAGATAAAGCACATCGACGGCTGACACCACTTCGTCGAGTGCGTCGACAGTGCGCACTGGCCAATCGATGATCTCTGGCGGAAGCAATGTCCGTGGGGCGACTAGCACAACTTCTGCACCGAGGAGGGTGAAGGCGCGAATGTTGCTCCGTGCCACACGACTGTGTTTGATGTCTCCGACAATCGCGACGGTGCGCCCTCTCAGGTCGTTTCCGGTTCCGAACGAACGTGTCACGGTGTGGCAATCGAGCAGAGCCTGCGTCGGATGTTGATGCCAGCCATCACCGGCGTTGATGACGGACGCGTCAGTCCACTCTGTGATCATGTGTGGAACACCACTCGATTTGTGTCGCACGACGAATGCATCGACACCCATGGCCGACAGTGTCTCGATCGTGTCGCGAAGACTCTCACCTTTGTTCACACTGGACGTACCGACATTGAATGTCATCGTGTCTGCAGAGAGTCGCTTGGCTGCCGTCTCGAAGCTGAGCCGTGTCCGTGTGCTGTCTTCGAAGAAGACACTCGCGACAGTCCGTCCACGGAGGGCAGGAACTTTGGGCACCGGGCGAGCACTGATTTCGGCCATGTGGTCAGTGAGATCGAGCAAGGCCGTGAGCTGCTCCACTGTGAGTTCGTCGACCGACAAGAGATGCTTCACGATGCCACCCGCTTGCCGGCGTCGATGTCAGCACTCTTGGAGATGACGAACACGCCCTGGAGCGAGGCGTCCACTTCATCGCTGACGTGGGTGGGGATGTTCTTGCCCACAAAGTCGGGCCGGATCGGCAATTCACGATGACCCCGATCAACCAGAACCGCAAGTTGCACGGCTCTCGGTCGTCCGTGGTCCAGCAGTGCATCGAGAGCCGCGCGCACTGTGCGTCCGGTGTACAACACGTCATCCACCAGCACCACGGTCTTGCCCGTGATGTCGACGGGAATGTCTGTCACTGCGGCAGGCACGACCGGTCGCAGAGCAATGTCGTCGCGGTACATCGACACATCGATCGAACCGACAGGAACGTCGACATGGCCTTCGAAACCCGCGATGCATCGAGCGATGTGTTCGGCAATCCACACGCCACCCCGCTGCATGCCGACGAGAACCAGCGTGGACACCCCGGAGTTCCGTTCGACGACCTCATGCGACACGCGCGTCAATGCGCGTCCAACGTCCGTGGCCGAGAGAACCTCGGCCCTGCGTTCAGCGGCCATCAGCGGTACGAAACGACCGAGCTACCGTGCACAAAAAAAGCGCCGGGTGCAGCCCAGCGCGTCATTCCAAATATCTCCATGATGTCCTCCCGTCCGAGCCTCACAGGACCCGATTTACGGCAACCCCAAGTGTACACCGACGACCACCGCCTGTAAAGGGCTGGGTCGCGTCAGGCCGGTACGCGCTCGTACAGCTGCCAATAGGCATTGGCCACGACCAGTCTGAACTCGTTGACGACTCGACTCCAGTCCTCTTCCACCACCGTCTCGCGCTGCACCGGCAAGATGACGAACTGGATGGAGTCGGCCTCTGGGCGCCGTGTGTCGTTCAAGGTCGGGTCTGAACCGTAATAGAACGCGCGGAACGGGTTCGGGAAGAAGTAGACCTCGCGACGATTCGACATGTGTGGCGCCAGCACATGAAACACCGAGACCACAGCATCAGATGGGACTCGAGACATCATCTCGCGCGCCGCGATGTTGCGCGGGTCGTCGACCATGGCCGCCGGGATCGGTCGTTGGGCGAACGAAAACGGCGACCACAGCACCGACGTCCAGAGTGTGCACGCACACACGATGCCGACCAGCCACTTGCGTTGCGACCGAGATGCTTTCTCGGTCGAGACGATCGCCGCGAACATGAGCGCAGGCACTGCGATCAACGAGTAGTGAAACTCGATGTTGAACTGGTACCAGAAATTACTGACGATGTTGGCCAGGAGCACAAGACAAGAAATCAGTACGACATCGGGCGCGCCGACGAGAACGAACCCGAACGGAGCGAACATCTGCCACAGATAGAACGGCCTGTCGTCGCGCATCAGGTATCGCGACACCTCGCCGGGATTCGTGAGTGATTCCTTCACGAACCCCCATGGTCCTCCGAAAGGAATACGGTCCCCCAGGCGTTGTCGCTGTACGACGTAGAAACCGATCGCAGTCGTGGCGATCGAGACGAACACCGCGACGAGCCCTCTGGTGCGATCGCTGCGCCAGGCGACCCAGAGCCCGATCGGCACCACGATGACCATGGCATCTTCCTTCACGAGAAGCGAGAGACCGATTCCGATTGCGAAGACCCTCCACTTGCGCTCCATTGCTCCGTACAGCGCAAGTGGCACCGACAACCCGTACACGGCGTCAGGGTGAAAATTCTCGAATGAGAATCGCGACACGGCCGGATTGAGGAGCCACGCCGCCGAAAACGCGAAGGCGAACCACTCGCTCTGCAGTCTCCGACGAGCGAACAAGAACACCACCACGGCTCCACTGGCGACCAAGAACGCTTGCAACACAAGAAGCGTTGAAGCACCAGGAAACACCCAGTACAAGGGAGCAAAAAGGAACAGAATCGGTTGGAAGTGGTCACGAAGACTGTTCACCCCGTTCAATGTCACGAAAGGCACTTCGAATCGGGACAACAACCACGTGGCTTGGTCAAAGATGCCGATGTCGTATGCGGATGTACCCAAGGCATCGTGGATCGAGACGGTTCGCGACGCCGTCCAGATGAAGAACCACGCAACTGCCGCAAGCATTGCTATGCGTGGGAGCAGACGACGGAGGACCTCTGTTGGTCCGAAGCGGTCAGCGAACGGTGCGTGCGATCGCAGCGAGAACGCCATTGACGAATCGTCCGGAGTCATCCGTGGAGAAGCGCTTGGCCAGTTCGACAGCTTCGTCGATGACGACGGCAACTGGTGTGTCCACCCGCTCGACGAGCTCGAAGGTGCCGATTCGCAGAATTGTGCGATCGATCGCCGGCATTCGCTCGAGAGTCCAGCCTTTTGAATGCGATGCGATCAGGTCGTCGATATGAGCGCGACGCTCTTCGACACCGTCAGCCAACTCTTTGGTGAGGCCGGCGTAGATCGCGGCATGCTGTTCGACCACCGCGGACAGACTGGCTACGCGCTGCTCACACTCGTAGAGAAGTATCAGCGCCTGCTCTCTGGCATCGCTGCGTTCGTCGACACGGTCGTGCCCGGTGCCAGACGACATCAGACGCGCGTGACGTACTCGCCAGAGCGGGTGTCGACCTTCACACGATCACCGACGTTGACGAACAGCGGAACTTGGATGACGAGTCCGGTCTCGAGCGTCGCTGGCTTCCGCGCGCCGGACACACGGTCACCCTGCACGCCCGGTTCGGTCTCCGCGATGGTGAGTTCGACTGCTGCAGGAATTTCGACCGACACGATGTCACCGTTGTAGAGGGCGATGATCGCCATCATCGATTCGGTGAGATAGTTCGCCGCATCGCCAAGTGCCGTGGGTGCCACGTGCATCTGGTCGTAGGACTCGGTGTCCATAAACACGAAATCTGAGCCGTCTTTGTAGAGGAACTGCATGTCGCGTTTGTCGAGAATGGCTTGCTCGACGCGCACTCCAGCGTTGAAGGTCTTGTCGAACACGTTGCCATTCCGCAGATTGCGCAATTTGGTGCGCACAAAGGCTCCGCCCTTGCCGGGCTTCACGTGCTGGAACTCGACGACCGTGAACAATCCGTTGTCGAGTTCGAGAGTGATGCCGTTCTTCAAGTCGTTGGTCGTTATCGCGGGCATGACAATTCCTTGGGGCTGTGGGTGAGGACTTCGCGTCCGTCGGTCGTGATGAGAACCAAATCTTCGATTCGGACTCCACCGACGCCCACACGATAGAGCCCTGGCTCCATGGTCACCACCTCGCCACACGCAAGGACCGTCCTTTGACGGCGATTGATAAGTGGTTCCTCATGGATGACTAGGCCGACGCCGTGTCCCGATCCGTGGACGAACTCCCCTTCGACCCCGTTGCGTCGAAAGACGGTGCGCACTTTCTCGTCGATGTCGAAGGTGTCGACACCTGGTCCCATCGCTGCGACACCGAGCGACTGTGCTTCGCGAACAATTTCTTCCATCTCGCGCACCTCACGTGT
Source organism: uncultured Bifidobacterium sp. (assembly GCA_964394175.1). GTDB lineage: Bacteria > Actinomycetota > Acidimicrobiia > Acidimicrobiales > Ilumatobacteraceae > UBA2093. The sequence continues at coordinate 61,459 of CAYMVM010000004.1, read as the reverse complement.
CGCAGACGCGGGCACGTGTGTCCGCGTCATGTCGGAGCGATAACCCTGAACCTCTGCGCCCATGTCGATGATGACGACATCGGAAGCGCCGATCACTCGATCTGAGGGACGATGGTGTGGCATGGCGCTGTTCGGCCCACTCGCCACGATGGTGTCGAACGACGTACGGTCAGCCCCGTTGTCGAGCATGTGCGCATCCAATCGATTGCGAATGTGACGTTCTGTGTGACCGGCAAGACCGTCGGCAACGACGGTCTGCAACGCCGCATCTGCGATCGTTGCACTGAGAGCGATACGTGCAAGCTCAGCTGCGTCTTTCACACGCCTCAAGGACCCGAACGGACCGCTTTGACCTAGCCACACCGACGACGACTTCTCCGTCAGGTGGCGATGTTCCGCGACTGACAATTCCCTCGGATCAAACATGATGTCTGCCCGTCCGACGAGGCTCTGCATAAGGGACACCTTGTCGTCTGTTCCGTCGAGCACATGAACCTCGGCCGCTGCGCCCGCCGCGTCACATTGTGCGCGTGCCTGAGACCAATAACGTCCGTCGACGAAGAGATGCACACATTGCGACGACACGTCGACGAGCGCTGTCGCCGTTGAGCCACTGAACGTGGTCATCCATCTGATGTTGGGTAGGGACTGCACGTACAACCACTCGACGCCATTTTCCGAACACCACGTCCACAACCGCTCGAGGCGGTCGGACACGCGCAGTGCCGGCAGATCCACGATGACCTACGCGGTCGTGCGGCGGGCCGACGCCAACAATGTCACAAGTGCATGCACGGCGATGTCGTAGCTCAAGCCACCGAAACCAGACACTGTTCCGGCAGCCACTGGTGCGACGACGCTGGTGTGACGAAACTGCTCACGTGACCCCGGGTTCGACAAGTGAACCTCGATGATCGGCGCGGGATACGAGCGAAGTGCGTCATGCAAAGACCATGAGTAATGCGTGAGAGCCCCAGAGTTGAGAATCATGCCGACGGTGTTCTTGCGCGCAGCTTGCACGCGTTCGACGATGTCACCTTCGCTGTTGCTCTGGTGGGCGACACACTCGAATCCGGCTGTGCTCAACAATGAAGCGACGCGCTTCTCGTGATCGGCAAGTGCCGCACGGCCATAGACGTCTGGTTCACGCTCACCTAGCAAGTTGAGGTTTGGACCGTGCAAAAGCAGGACGACACCAGCGCTCATGACGACACACCGTACCTTCGGTGGGCGGTCAGTGCCTCACGAATATGCACCTCACTGACTCCTTCCACCACTTCCAGCCCCTCAGATGAGTCGAGAACGAAAGTGAGCGAAGTGACGGCTTTCTTGTCACGTTTCATCGACGCGACCAGAGCGTCGTCGTCGAAGCCATCTGACAACGTCGCCGAGAGACCGTACGTGCCCTGCACAACTGCATAGTGCTCCGACACTCGACGTTCATCGATGCGTCCCATCACATTCGCGAGGTGTGCGGCGTACACGAGACCAATCGCGACCGCCTCGCCGTGGGCGATGGACCAGTTTGAGTTCACTTCAATTGCGTGCGCAAGAGTGTGACCGTAGTTGAGGAGCGCTCGACGACCTGACTCACGCTCATCGCCAGCGACGACCTCGGCCTTGATGCAGATGCACTCTGCAATGCGATCCTCGAGAGATAACGCACTGAGGTCCTCTCGGACGATGAAGTGATACTTCGCCATCTCGCCGCGACCACACCGGTCCTCGCTTTCTGGAAGCGTGTCGAGCGCATCGGTGTCGCACACGACTGCACATGGCTGCCAGAACGCTCCGACAAGGTTCTTGCCTTCAGGAATGTTGACTCCGGTCTTGCCACCGATCGCAGCATCGACCATCGCGAGCAACGTCGTGGCGACGTGGGCCACAGCGATTCCTCGGTGGTACGACGCCGCGGCGAAACCTGCCACGTCGGTGACGAGCCCTCCGCCCACTCCGACGACACAATCAGAACGAGTGAGTCCGGCTCGTGCGAAACCGCGCATCAGGTCTTGAATTGTCTCGAGGGACTTGTGCGCCTCACCGTCTCCGATCGTGAAGTGATGCACCTCTACGCCTTCGAAGGTCGGGATCAAGGTGTCCGGAACATTGGCCTGGGTGACGACCGCGATGCGTCGAACACCTTGTGGAATCAGTGTGCGCAGTGCATGACGAGCACCACGACCGACGACCACCGGATATGAACGTTCTCCGAGATCGACAGACAGAGTGCGCAAAGCGCTCACGATTGTGACCTTGCTGTTGACGGATGTGCGACAAGATCGATGACTCTGGCTGTGACACCAGCTATGTCCTGGCCGTCAGTTTCGACCGCCGCTGTCGCCACAGATTCATAGAGGGGCGTCCTCGTTGCGGCCATCGACTGCAAGGTACCAGTCGTGTCGTCGTCGAGAAGCGGACGATGCCCTTCTGCGACGATGCGCGGCAACAGGGATTCGACCGCACAGCGCAACCACACGACATCGGCTCTACCCTCACGAGCCGCATCGACCAAGAGCTTGCGATTTGATTCGATCGTCACTGCCCCCGCCGCGACGGCGATGACCGACGGTTCGTCGTGCGACAGCGCCGCATTCAATGCACGGGATTCAAGTTCCCGAAAGGCTTCTTCCCCGTCAGCGGCGAAGATCTCACGCACTCTTCGGCCGCCAATCTCTTCGACGATGTCGTCCGTGTCGAGATGAGTGACGCCGAGTTCTCGAGCGATCGCCTTGGCGACGGTCGTCTTGCCTGAAGCGGTCATACCGACCAACACGATGTGTCGCGTCAGATGCTGCACCACCGAGTCACTCCGCGAGCGACGAGGCAAACGACGATGCATTGTGGATGAATTCGCGCAGCGAGTCGCCGCCGAACTTGCGTTGTGCCTCACCAGCCAGAACGAGAGCGACCATCGTCTCTGCGACGACTCCGAGCGCCGGCACCGCGGTCACATCGGTGCGCTCCTTGAAGCTGACCGTCTCTTCCTTGGTCACCATGTCGACGGTCTTCATCGTCGGCTTGTTCAACGTCGCGAGCGGCTTCATGGCGGCGCGCACGATGAGCGGCTCACCAGTGGTGATGCCACCTTCAGTGCCACCCGAACGATGTGTCTCGCGACGATAGGAACGCGTGGTCTCATCCCAATGAATGGCATCGTGTGCTTCGCTTCCACGCATGCCAGCCACGGCCATGCCGTCACCGATTTCGACGGCCTTGACCGCCTGGATACTCATGATCGCCTGAGCCAATAGAGCGTCGATCTTTCGGTCCCAGTGCACATGACTACCGAGCCCGAGCGGCACGCCATGTGCGACGACTTCGACGACACCTCCGAGACTGTCTCCATCTTTGGCGGCCGACTTGATCGCGTCAATCATCCGTCCTTCGGCGACCGCATCAAAACAGCGGACTTCTGATGCATCGATTCCGTCACGATCAGCGATGGTCGGCAACGTCGATGGCGCCGACCTGACGTCACCGATCTGGATCACGTGACTCACGATCGACGCCCCGACATGCGACAACAACAATTTGGCGAGCGCACCTGCGGCAACTCGTGCCGCAGTCTCACGCGCACTGGCGCGCTCGAGCACGTCGCGGGCATCGTCGAAGCCATATTTCTGCATTCCGACGAGATCGGCATGGCCGGGTCGGGGTTGAGTGAGCGGTTGAGTCGTCTTCCCAGGGGCGGGCGACATCTCTTCATGCCACTTGTCGCTACGGAACCACTCTGAGTTTTGGATCTCGATGGCGACGGGTGACCCGAGTGTGCGACCGTGTCGAATTCCACCGACAAGGGTGATCTCGTCTTTTTCGAATTTTTGGCGAGGACCACGTCCGTAGCCGAGTCGTCGTCGAGCGAGTTCAGACTCGATGTCACTGGCCAACACGGGCAATCCCGCAGGCAGACCCTCGACGATGACAGTCAACGCCTTGCCGTGCGACTCACCAGCCGTCAGATACCTCAGCACCATGTCAGGCTACTGGCGCCTTTGTTCCAGTTCGCGTTCCGCCGCAGCGCGCATGACCACATGATCGGGCAACGTGAAGTTCGACTCATGCCCGAACCACCAACGATGCTGCAACACAGCCTGATGAATGAGCATCCAGAGACCGTCCACGATGCGTGCCCCGCTCGCAGAGGCCAGACGTAGCAACGGCGTGGTGAGCGGTTGGTAGACCGCGTCGAGCACCACACCGCAACGCTGCACGATGTGTTCGGGCATCGGCAGATCGGATGCGTCGACAGACCTGTGCGTCGGTGAGCCCATTCCCACTGACGTGGCATTGACGAGAACGTCGAATGGTTCGGTCGAATCTGTCGACCACACCTCGATGTCAGCAGTGGTCGTGTGACGTCGGACCATGTTCACCAACGACACAGCCCGATCGTGCGTGCGATTCGCGACTCGAATGGTCATTCCGCAGCGAGCGGCTGCAAGGGCTATCGACCGTGCAGTGCCACCGGCTCCGACCAACAACATGGTCTCGTCCGTGCAGGACATCGACCCATGTGTCTTCAGAGCGTCGATGCACCCCTCGCCGTCGGTGTTTGTGCCGTGCCAACCACCGTCGCGATATGTCACGCAGTTGACGGCAGACAACGTCGTGGCAACATCGTCGGTCGTGGCCAACGAGGCACCGATGATTTCTTTGAGTGGCATCGTGACACTCAAGCCACGAAACCCCTCGCACACGAGACGCGCGAGTGCTTCAGCGAGGTCCTCTGGTCGCACCTCGATCGCTTCATAACGCCATGGTCGAGCGGTCAGAGCAAAAACCGCATTATGTATGGCTGGCGAAAGACTGTGCGCCACAGGACTTCCGATGACTGCGGCGCGAACGAGCTCTTCCATGACGGAAGCCATCTTTTCAGCCGAGAAGCCCGGCGGCCCTCGCCTTTTCGACATTCTTGAGGTGCTGCTCGTACGTCGCGGCAAAAACGTGTGACCCATCGTCGTCGGCGAGCACGTAGTACCGGTACTCACACGGCGTGTTGCGCGGGAGGTCCTTGCACAAGGGGTCAGATGCAACCGGATTCGGTGCAGGTGACAAAGCCGCCTGAATCGAAGCCCGACCCGGGTTGGCGATCGGGGTCGGTGGCAGTCCGGAGCGTCTGTAGGTGTTGTACGGAGTGTCGATGTCCTTGAGGTCTCCGAAGGTGGCTAATGGATCGGCGCCATAGAACAGCGTGGCATCGATTTCCAGCTTCATCTTCGCCGCAAGTCGGTTGTAGATGACTCTCGCGATGAGCGCACGGTCTTTCTCGACCTTGGCCTCACGTTCGATCATCGACGCGACGATCAACACGTCGTAGGGCTTGAATCCAACTTTTTCTTTCGAGGACTCCAGTCCCTCTTGTCTGCCCACTCGTTCCATCAGCGCCACCATTCGTGCGAGCACCGACGCCGCGCCATCATCGCCGGCAACTTGGTAGGTGTCCGGAAAGAGAAGGCCCTCAAGAGAAGTGGAGCCACTCGGCGAGAACGTCGATGCGACTGTCCCACTTCGTGCGACATCGACAATCGACTCACGCGAGATATAGGGCGCTTGTTCGGAAAGGCGACTTGCAATCTGCTCGACCGTGTAACCCTCAGGGAAAGTCACTTTGATGAAAGTCTGCGCTGGTGGAGTGCCCAGGACCTTCATGAGGTTTCCGGCATTGTCGCGAGGTTTCAATGAGTAATAGCCCGGCAACACCTCGAGGCCCCCGTTGCGTCCCACGTACCAACGAAACACGCGGTCATTGACGATGATGCCTTGTTCCTCGAGTCGCGTCGCGATGCTCGCGACCGTGTCTCCCTCGTTCACGGTGAAATTGACCGGAGCGTCGGCGACATCTCCGGGATTCAATTGCCGCAACAGCCAGAAACCTGCGGCGCCAGCCAACACGATGACTGCCACCGACACTGCAGCCGCCACCTTCAACGGACCACGCCAACGCTGACCAGTCGGTGGGAGATCGACGAGGTCACTACTTCTCACCTGGCGCGGGTCATCCCACGGATCGGGCGTCCAGTCTGACTCGTTTGACGGGATCAGCGGGTCCCCCGAAATGCCGCCCATCAAAGAGGACCAGTCGCGTCGCCGTCACGTGCGTTTTTGCGTGCATCGAGCCACGACTGAAGCATGACTGCTGCTGCCACTTTGTCGACCACTCGACGACGTGCCTGCGCCTTCATCTTTGCTTCCATCAACACCGCGTCCGCAGCGACAGTTGTGAGGCGTTCATCATGGAGGTGAACTGGCACACCGACAACGGTAGCCAACACGTCGCACTCAGCGACGGCAGCACGCGCCGCCGGTCCCATGTCTCCGGACATCGACAACGGAAGTCCGACCACCACAGCTTCGGCTTCTTCCTCACGCACGAGCAAGGCGATGGCTTGATGGTCGATCGACTGTTTCTTGCTGCGTTGTATGACCGTCAACGGAGTCGCGATGGTCGCACTTGTGTCACTGACGGCGACACCGATTCGCTTCGAGCCAAGATCGAGCCCGATGACCCTCATGCCAATCCGAGTGCAGCACGCACCTTGTCTCGCGCGATGACCAGTGCGTCATCGAGACCATCCGGATTCTTTCCACCCGCAGTCGCCACATCGCCTTTGCCGCCACCGCCACCGCCGACAGCCTTCGCAGCATCGCGCAGTAAGTCGGACGCTTGACTCTCGACATCTTTCGTGACGGCGCAGACCAAACTCACCCCACCACCGGGGCTGACACCTCCGAGCACGACGACGCGGACACCCTTCTGACGCACTGCGACACACAGGTCGCGTAGGTCGGTAGGTGCCAAGTCGTCAACCCGCATGACCACGACTCCGTCGACAGCGCTTTCGGCGATCTCAGAGGCACGTCCTTGCGCCAACTTCGCGCGGAGATGCTTCACCTCATCTTGCGCCGCCTTCAACTCGTCGAGTTTGCGACCAACTGTTTCGACGGCGACCTCTGCGGTACCTCCGACGAGACTTGCGATGTCGGTCAGCAACGAATCACTGCGCTGCATCGCGCGCACAGTGTTCATGCCCGTCGTTGCTTCGATGCGCCGCAAGTTCGACCCGATCGAGCTCTCTCCGACGATCTTGATTGTGCCAATGTCACCAGTGGCACTGACATGAGTTCCACCGCACAGCTCCACTGAGTCCCCTGCCTTCAGCACGCGGACGACGTCGCCGTACTTGTCACCGAAGAATGCGATTGCGCCAGCCGCAAGAGCCTCTTCTTTGGATGTCTCCCAGGCTGCGACGTCGTCGTTCAATAGAATTTGTTCGTTCGCGAGTCGTTCTATCTCGCGTAGTTCGACATCGGACACTGCCGCATAGTGACTGAAATCGAATCGCAGCCGGTCAGGAGAAACCAGAGACCCAGCCTGTTTCACATGCTCACCGAGTACTTTGCGCAGTGCCCAATGCAGGATGTGTGTTCCCGTGTGGTTGCGTCTCGTCGCACTGCGCGCATCGACATCGATCGACGCCCGCACGACGAGACCTTCTGTGACATCTCCGGAGACGACTCGAACGATGTGACGCCGCACTCCAGGTATCGCAAAGGTCGTGTCGAGGACATGTGCGGTGAAACCAGGCGACATCAGCGTGCCCGTGTCCCCCACCTGGCCGCCACTTTCGGCATAGAAGGGACTCCGGTCGAGGAAGACTTCGAGGGTTCCTTCTTCGTCACCAGGCAGAACCGCGATGACCGTCGAGTCGCTCTGGTCAGCGACATATCCGACAAATTCGGTAGGACCATGTTGTTCAGCGAGCGATCGGTAATGCGACACCTTCTCTTCGTCGGTCGTGGCGGTCTTGCGAGCGTCTCGGGCCCGCTGACGCTGAACCGACATTTCCGCCTCAAAACCAGCGACGTCGACATCGACTCCGCGTTCACCAGCAATCTCTTGGGTGAGCTCGAGGGGGAAGCCGTAGGTGTCGTGCAAGAGAAATGCGGACTTCCCGGACAGTGCACCACCACCGGAGATGTCGCTCTCGAGAATGCCGAGACCGGTCTTCAAGGTGTGACGGAAGCGATCTTCTTCGTTGGCCACCACGCCGACGATGAATTCCTCGTTCTTGCGCAGGTCTGGGTACGCATTTCCCATGATTCCGATGGCGGTACGCACCATGTCCGGGAGGACAAGTTTTTCGGTCCCGAGAAGAAACGCGTGACGCACCGCACGGCGAATGATGCGTCGCAGCACATAACCACGATTCTCGTTCGACGGGAACACACCGTCATTCACCAACATCGTGGCTGACCGCGCATGCTCGGCCAGCACGCGCAAACTGAAACTGTCCCTGTCGCCGTAGTCCCCGACGTTGTACGCCGCACCGGTGGCAGAACGCGCTGACTCGATGAGCGGCATCAATACATCGGTCTCCCACACCGAACCGACGTTTTGCATGAGTGCGAGGATGCGTTCGACCCCGGCACCGGTGTCGATGCTCGGTCGTGGCAACGGCGTGCGAGAGCCGTCGGCTGACTGGTTGTATTGCATGAAGACCAAGTTCCAGAACTCAAGGAACCGGTCACCTGCGGGGTCGTTCAACGGACCACCCTCAGGGCCGTAACTCGGACCGCGATCGATGTGGATCTCGGAACACGGACCACACGGACCGGTCTCACCCATCTGCCAGAAGTTGTCCTTGTCGCCCAGTCGCTGGATACGTTCCATCGGCACACCGACGTGGTCGTGCCAAATCTGTTCAGCCTCGTCATCGCTCTCGTGGACGGTGATCCACAATCTGTCACCGTCGAGTCCGAACACTTCAGTGACGAGTTCCCAGCTCCACGGTATGGCATCGCTCTTGAAGTAATCACCGAAACTGAAGTTGCCGAGCATCTCAAAAAACACGAGGTGTCGTGTGGTGCGACCGACTTCGTCAAGATCGTTGTGTTTTCCGCCGGCACGTGCGCACTTCTGCACGCTCACGGCACGGCTGTATGGCGCAACTTCATCGCCGACGAAGTACGGCTTGAACGGAACCATTCCGGCCACGGTGAAGAGCAGCGTCGGGTCGTGCGGAATGAGGCTTGCCGACGGGACGACGGTGTGACCTTTGGATTCAAAGAACCCAGAGAATGCTCGCCTCAGGTCGTCAGCGGAGTGCAGTGACTGGCCTGATGACATAGACCGTCAATTTATCGTTCGACCGCATCACCTTCGGTGTCTGATTTCTGCCAGGCAGAGCTCAGTGCGACGCCTGCAGCACTTGCCAATTCTCCCAAACGCCGAACGATGCGCACCACGCCTTCTGCTGCGACTTCTACGACATTTTCGGGATCGAGCGCATCAGCCACCTTGTCAGCCACTTCGTTCGCCTTCTTCTTGCTCCACGAGACGAGAAGCACTCCGCTTACGACCCCGAGCACGAACCAGAAGAACCGCTTCATCATTGTTCCTCACGGTAGTACCGCTGGCCCCGTAATTCCTCTGGAACATACGTCAGTTCTTGGGCGGTCGGCTCATCGTCGTGCGGGGACACGTAGCCGACACCATGGCCGATGTGTTGAGCGCCCGAATAATGAGCATCACGAAGATGTGACGGCACCTCACCGACGCGTCCGTTGCGGACATCGTCCCGGGCTGTCCAGATCGCCCGCGCCACGGCATTGCTCTTCGGCGCACGACAGAGATGCACCACGGCATGCGCGAGATTCAGTTGAGCTTCTGGCAACCCGACGTGCTCGAGCGCGTGAGCTGCGGCGACAGCGACGATGAGCGACTGGGTGTCTGCCGTCCCGATGTCCTCGCTCGCGAGAATCACGAGACGGCGAGCAATGAACTTCGCGTCCTCGCCTGCCTCCAGCATTCGCGCTAGCCAATGAAGAGCAGCATCGACTTGTGACGCACGAATGCTCTTGATGAACGCCGAAATGACGTCGTAGTGGTCGTCTTGTCCGTAGCGCTGCGCACTCGTCGACAACGCCGCCTCTGTTGCTTTCACCGTGATGCGTCCATCGCCCGCAATCGCTGATGCGACGTCGAGAGCAGTGAGTGCGGCTCGACCATCGCCGACACAACGCGCTGCGATCAGGTCGATGGCGTCGTCATCTGCGTCATTCGCGAGCGCAGCAAGGCCGCGTCTCAAGAGACGAACGACTGCGTCGCGTGACAATGGCTCGAGGCGAAACAACGTCGAGCGACTGCGCAGTGGTGAATTGACTTCGAACATCGGGTTCTCCGTGGTCGCACCAATGAGCGTGATCGTGCCGTTCTCGACCGCGGGCAACAATGCATCTTGTTGACTGCGGGAAAAGCGATGGATCTCGTCGATGAAGACAATCGTTGATTGTCCCGACGTGCCGAGACGCTCGCGTGCCTCTTCGATCGCTTCCCGTACATCTTTGACACCGGAGGACACTGCTGAGAGGCGCACGAAGTGACGGGACGTGGTGAGAGCCACCACCTCGGCGAGCGAAGTCTTTCCTGTTCCCGGCGGACCCCAGAAGAGAACTGAAGAGAGCGCGTCACGCTCGACAAGGACACGCAATGGACGACCGACACCGACCAAGTGGTCCTGGCCGACCACATCATCAAGACAGCGCGGTCGAATGCGAGCAGCAAGCGGTGCTCGCTCTCGAAGACGCTCTGCGGCGGCGGCGTCAAAGAGAGTCTCACCGCTCATGTCGTTCACTGGGCCGGAGGTGGCAGAAGTCGCAATCCCAACTCGGCGAGTTGGCCAGCATCTACTGGCGTCGGCGCATTCGTCATCGGATCAGCGCCGCTCTGCGTCTTCGGGAACGCGATCACCTCGCGAATGTTCTCTTCACCAGCAAGGATCGCCGTCAAACGGTCGATCCCGAAAGCAAATCCGCCATGTGGCGGGGCGCCGTACTTGAACGGCTGGAGAAAGAAGCCGAACCGTCGGTCAGCGTCTTCGTCCGCGATCCCGAGCGCGTTGAACACTTTCCGTTGCAACTCAGGTTCGTGGATTCGGATCGAGCCACTTCCCAACTCCCAACCATTCAGGACGAGGTCATAGGCAAGTGCTCGCACGGACAGTGGGTCGGTCTCGAACTTGTCGATGTCATCGGGATGCGGATGACAGAACGGGTGATGGCCGGGACGAGGACGTCCCGTGTTCGGATCGACTCCGACGAACAGTGGAAATTCGACCACCCAGACATAGCGATACGGACCTTCGTGGACTGGTGGTCGTCCGATGTCGTTACGGAGTTGACCGAGCACCTCACACGTCGTCATCCACTCGTCAGCGACCACGAGCACCAAGTCGCCAGTGACTGCTCCGGTGCGCGCGAGCAATTCTGTGCGCTCGGCGTCGGAGAGAAACTTGGCGACAGGCGACTCGACTTGCCCGCCATCGACGACCTTCAGCCACACGAGACCCTTTGCACCGAGCTTCTTGGCCCGATCGGTTAGCCCGTCGAGTTTGTTTCGACCATAGGCAGCGTGCTCGGGATATGCCGCTGCATCGACGCGAATGGCCTTGATCGATGGAGCCCCAGCGAATGCCTTGAATTCAGTGGAAGAAAAGACGTCGGTCAACTCGACCAATTCAAGGCCGAAACGAAGGTCGGGTTTGTCGACACCGAAACGTTCCATCGCTTCACGCCACGTGATGCGTTCGATGTGCGGTGGCCGAACGCCAGTGACGGACTCGGCAGCCGCCACGACTGCTTCGCTGATGGCTGCCAGCACGTCGTCTTGTGTCACGAAGGACATCTCGGCGTCGAGCTGCATGAACTCATATTGACGGTCCGCGCGAAGATCCTCGTCTCGAAGGCACCGTGCGATCTGGTAATACCTGTCGACACCCGCGACCATCAACAATTGCTTCCACAATTGCGGAGACTGCGGAAGAGCAAAGAAAGAACCTGGTTCTTTGCGGGACGGGACCAGGAACTCGCGTGCACCTTCCGGAGTTGATGGCATGAGAAAAGGTGTCTCTACTTCGACGAAACCTTGGTTCTCCATTGCCGACCGGATCGCTGAATTGACCCGCGCACGAATTCGAAGGTTGCGCTGCATTCGCTCACGACGAATGTCGAGATAGCGATACCGAAGACGGATTCCTTCATCGACGTCGTCCGCCCGAGCATCAATGGGAAACGGAGGCGGCTCAGCGATGTTCAGCACCTCGACGCGACAGTCCCCCAGCTCTACCTGACCAGTCGCCAATGATGCATTCTCGGTTCCGGCCGGCCGCTCGCGCACGACCCCGGTGACACGCACGACCCACTCACTACGCACATCGACGTCGTTGTCGACGACACATTGGACGACCCCGGAGAAATCTCTGAGGTCGACAAATGCCAACTTCTCGCCATGCTCGCGTCGCTTGGCGACCCAACCGCAAAGTGACACAGTTTGGCCGACGTGATCGGTGCGCAATTGGCCGCACGTGTGTGTTCGCAATGTCGTCGCCGCATGGTCGTGCGTCATGGTGTCAGGCCGTTTCAGTAGAGGGGGTGAGTCCGAGTGACCCGAGATAGTCAACGAGGTCGACACGTGGAATGACAACCTGATCTGAGGAATCGAGGCGCCGGACGACGCATGTCGCAGATGACACCTCGTCGTCGCCGATGATGATCGCAACTGCCGCTCCGCTTCGATCGGCTGCCTTCATCTGGCTCTTCATGCTTCGGCCGTCAAAAGCACGATCTGCAGAGATACCGAGCCGTCGCAGATCGTGCGTCAGCGCTCGCGCCTGTCGCCCGTCCACCACATCGACGATGAAGACGTCGACCGACGCTGTAGGGGCGGGGAAAACTCCTTCGGCGTCACAGGCCAGAAGCGTGCGATCGACACCGAGTGCGAATCCGATGCCGTGCGTCGCGGGTCCACCGAGTTCCTCCACCAAGCCGTCGTAACGGCCACCGCCGCCAACGGCGTTCTGCGCCGACTCAAGAGCGGTGGAGACGTACTCAAAGGTCGTCCGTCGGTAGTAATCAAGTCCACGAACAAGCCGATCATTGACGACGAATGGAACTTCAAGCTCCTTGAGACCCTCGCACACTCGTGCAAAGTGGGATCGAGCGTCGTCGCTGAGGAAGTCTTTGAGAAGCGGCGCCGATTCGACTGCCGCTTTGTCTTGATCTCGCTTCGAGTCGAGCACTCGTAGAGGATTCTTCTCTAGCGTGCGCTGTGCCTCTTCGGACAACGTCGACACGCGGGAGGCGAAGTGGGCCGCCAGTGCGTCGACGTATCGCTGTCGATCTGTGGTGTCGCCGAGCGAATTGACCATCAGTGTGATGTTCGACAGCCCGAGGCGACGATAGAAATCCCATCCGAGGAAGATCACCTCCACGTCGATATCTGGATCGTCGGTGCCCAACACTTCGATTCCGACCTGGTCGAACTGCCGATACCGCCCCGCCTGTGCCTTCTCATACCGAAAATTCGGACCGGAATACCAGACCTTCCACGGCGTCGCGGGACGATGCTGTGCGAACGACCGACACACACTCGCCGTCTGTTCCGGCCGAAGCGCGATGTGTCGACCACCTTTGTCCTCGAAGTCGTACATCTCTTTCGTGACGACGTCGGTTGCCTCGCCAAGACGTCGAAAGACGCCAAGATCTTCGAACATCGGAGGGATGATGCAGGCGTACCCGGCATCTTCGACGGTGCGTGCGAACACATCAGAGAAACGACGCCAGCGAGCCGCGTCTGGCGGCATGATGTCCCTGGTGCCAGGGCTCGTCTGGAATGTGGGCACGTGCGAAGGCTAGTCCGCGCCTCCGCCGGGAACGATGCGATATGCGTCGTACACAGCGTCAATACCCTTGATGGTGCGCAACACGGACTCGAGATGGTTCGGGTCGGCGAGTTCAAATTCAAAGCGCATCTTGGCGACACGATCTGCACCGGTCAATGTGTTGCAAGCGACGATGTTGACATGTTGGTCAGACAATGCGTTCGACACGTCGCGCAAGAGGCGTGACCTGTCAAGCGCCACCACTTCGACACCGGCTCGGAAGCGTGCACCCTCTACCGGCCCTGACCATTCGACATCGATGAGGCGACCGGAGTGGTCGGCAGAGAGCGACAGAGCATTCGCGCAGTCGTCGCGATGAACACTGACTCCGCGGCCTTTGGTGACGAAGCCGATGATTTCGTCTCCTGGCATCGGCGTGCAGCACCGCGACAAACGCACCAGCACATCGTCCATACCTTCGACATGGATGCCGCTTGCACCGCGTCGACCATGGTCGGCGATGTCGACGCGGTTCGTGACCGACAATCGTTCGTCACCATGGTCACCGCGCATCGCGCGCGCAACACGCTGTGCGAGTCCACGCGCCGAGACATGGTTTTCTCCCACGGCCGCAAGAAGTGCGTCGAGGTCGCTGTAATTGGCTGACTCGATCTCGCGGGTGAGTGCCTCTGACTCCCACATGCGCTGCACCGGAAGTCCCTCGCGGCGGAACTCCGCGACGAGTTCTTCCCTGCCCGCCTCAATGGCGTCTTCGCGTCGCTCACGCGAGAACCACTGACGGATCTTGTTTCGCGCTCGCGGAGACACGGCAAAACCGAGCCAGTCACGCGATGGGCCGGCATCTTCGACTTTGGACGTGAAGACTTCACACGAATCACCGGAACGAAGGCGGTGATCGAGCGACACCAGACGCCCATTCACCCGTGCCCCGATGCAACGATGTCCGACCTCGGTGTGCACCGCGTATGCAAAGTCGACAGGGGTCGAGTCAACAGGGAGCGTGATAACGCGCCCTTTAGGAGTGAAGACAAAGACCTCTTCTTGTTCGAGGTCAGACTTCAGATTCTCCATGAACTGCGTCGGGTCGTCCGTCTCGGACTGCCAGTCGATGATGCGGCCGAGCCAGTCGATGTCTGCGGGATCACTGCCGTCTTTGTAGGCCCAGTGCGCGGCAACTCCCCACTCTGCCCGGTGATGCATCTCTTTCGTACGGATCTGCACCTCGAGCGGTCGCCCCTCGGGCCCGATGACCGTGGTGTGGAGCGACTGATACAAGTTGAACTTCGGCATGGCGATGTAGTCCTTGAACCGGCCCACCACCGGCTTCCACTGACCGTGGATCGAACCGAGCGCGCCGTAACAATCTTTCACGCTGTCGACGATGATGCGCACGGCGACCAAGTCGAAGATCTCGTCGAACTCACGCTCTTTCTGCACCATCTTTTCGTAGATGCTCCACAAGTGTTTCCCGCGACCGGTCACTTCGGCGGTGATACCGACCCCGGCAAGTCTCTTGCGCACTTCGGCGACCGCACGGGCGATGTACACGTCGCGCTCGGGTGTTCGCGTTGCAACCAGATGGTCGAGTTCGGCAAATCGCTTCGGATACAACGATGCGAAAGCGAGGTCTTCGAGATGTTGCTTCATCTCTTGCATTCCGAGCCGGTGAGCGAGCGGCGCGTAGATATCGAGAGTCTCCTGAGCGACACGCTGCTGCTTCTCCAACGGAACCGCAGCGAGCGTGCGCATGTTGTGGAGCCGATCCGCCAACTTGATGACCAGCACGCGTATGTCCTTTGCCATCGCGACCAGCATCTTTCGCATCGTCGCTGCTTGCTGCTCTTCGCGAGAGTCGAAACGGAGGCGGTCGAGCTTGGTCACGCCGTCGACGATGGCCGCGACTTGCTGACCGAATTCCCTTTCGACGTCTTCGAGAGTTATCTCGGTGTCTTCCACCGCATCATGCAGCAAGGCCGCCGCCAGCGAGACCTCGTCAAGACCTAGGTCCGCGACGATGCGGGCGACCGCTATCGGGTGATTGATGTACGACTCGCCACTCGAGCGTTGCTGCTGATGGTGTGCTTCCCTAGCAGCCTCGTAGGCCTTGTTGATGAGAGCGACTGGAGCCTTCGGATGTCGTGAACGGTACGACGTGAGGAGTGGGGCCAACTCTTCGATGGGCGCGCTGTGGTGCCGTCTCCACGGTAGGACTCTGTCCACGGTCGCCATGAGCCAAGGCTACCGGCGCTCTTTCAGCTCAGCGTTGACGCTTCTTGCGCGGCCGTGGTGGGTGACTGAGGATCACCGACGCATCGACCAACGTCTCTGCTGCTTGACTGCGCTCAGCAGTCGGCGATGTCGTGGACTTATCCGCAGTCACGTTCTGAGGACGAGTGCGCGTGGTGGTCGTCGTTCCGCGCGCGATCATGCGCGCCATGTCTGCGCCCCGAGACATCTGGCCTTTAAGGGCAGCGAACTTCGTCTCTCGTTCTTTGAGGACACCGAGGATCGGAGTCGCGATGTAGATGGACGAATATGCGCCAGTCGCTAGTCCGACGAGCAGGGCGATCGCAAACTCTTGCAGCGCGACGGCTCCCATGACAACAGAGCCAAGTAACAACAAACTGACGACGGGCAATAGTGCAGAGATGCTCGTGTTCAGCGACCGCATCAACACCTGGTTCATCGACACATTCACGATGTCGCCGTACGAGACCTTGCTACCGGAGTACATCTCGGTGTTCTCGCGGACACGGTCGAACACCACGATCGTGTCATATAGCGAATACCCGAGAATGGTGAGGAAAGCCACCACGGTCGCTGGTGTCATCTCGAAACCTGTGAGTGAATAGACACCGACACTGATGATGATGTCGTGAACCACCGCGGCCAACGCACCGATTGCCATCTTGAGCTCGAACTGCCACACGATGAATGCCGTGACGAGTAAGAAGAACCAGAACAGCGCCCATGCGGCCTTCTCAGTGATGCTTCGGCCCCACGTGCTGCTCACCGAGGACTGACTGACCTCGTTGACGTCGAGAGAAGCTTTGTCCGCCAATCCCTTTTTCACCGCAGCCGCCACACCTTCGCTTTGGTCTTCGACCTGGATGCGGATGCGAGCAGCGTCTCCGGAGTCAATCGTCTGGATCTTCGCGTTCGATGTTTCGATTTTGTTCGCCTCAAGAACTTCTCGCGCCGTGTCGACAGTGAGCTCTCCGGCTTGTTTCACTTCCCAGGCGATTCCGCCGGTGAAGTCGATTCCGAGATTGACTCCGCGTCCGACGAGTGACCCCAGCGTGATGACCACGAGAACGGTCGAGAAGATGAAGCCGATCTTTCGTTTGCCATAGAAGTCGACCGTTGTCGTTCCCGAGTAGAGACGATTCCAGAGACCAGCCATCACGCACCTCCCACTGTCGCATCGGTTTCGATGCGCCGCACGCCGAGCACACTGGCTGAATTGAGGAACCGCGTGCGCGCCAGCAAGAGAACCATCGGACGTGTGTAGAAGTACGCGATCACCATGTCGATGAGGGTCGAAAGCCCGAGGAAGAACGCGAATCCGCGCACTGCCCCGACAGTCAACCACCACAGCACCAATGCGCCGATGAGCGACACCGTGTCTGCGACGAGAATGGTTCGCCATGCCGCGGTGAACTCACGTTGTGCGGAGTTCTTCAGACGTCTCCCGGACCGCAAAGAGTCCTTCAACTTCTCGAAAAAGACCACATACGAGTCGACCGTGACACCGACGGACAAGATGATTCCGGCCGTGCCGGCAAGGGTGAGGGCGAGACCGTTGGTACGGGACAGCCACGAGATGACGCTCCACTGAAGAGACCCAGACACGGCCAACCCGAACAGCACGACCAATGCGATACGTCGGTAATAGAGGAACAGGTAGAGCAGCACCAGCAACACGCCGACTGCACCCGACACGACTGCCGCACGAAGTGAGTCTGTGCCGAGCGTCGCCGACACTGCCTGTGCCGTGGGCGCATCGAACTTCACCGGAACGGCACCGAACTCAAGGATCTTTGCGAGCTGACGAGCTTCGTCCTCGGTGAAGTCACCACTGATCTGCACGCTTCCACCGGTGAACGTGGGCTCTTGCACGACGGGAGCCGAGATGACTTCGCCGTCAAGAACGATCGCAAGTTGCTGACTCGGACACGTCTCTGCCTTGTTGAAGCACTGTGACGCAACTGCGTTCCACTGGTCCTCGCCGACTGCCCCGGAACGCAACGTCACCACGACGACCCACGAACCGTTTTGGATCTCGGCGCTCGCATCGTTCTCGAACACTTCGCCCGTCGCCGCGATCGGGCCGACCAAGTACACGAACGATCCGTCCTTGTCAGTGAGGATGTCTTGTCCTTCGGGAAGTTCAGTCTGTTGCGGGGCCGTGGTGTCGGTCGGCGCGATCGTCGTCGGCGTGATCGTCGTCGTCGCTGCACGTCGTGCACTTCCTGGGCCGGTTGCGACGTCTGCTGCAGTCGTCGTGGTCTGCTCGGCTGTGCTCGTCGTCGGCGCACCTGACACTGTCGACGTTGTCGTCGATGTCGTGCCCATCTGCAACACCGGACGCAGAGTCAACTCTCCTGTTCGACCAACGAGGTCGAGTGCACTTTGTTGGTCCTTCACACCAGGAAGATTGACCACGACCGTGCCACCTTGACGGATGATCTCTGGCTCAGCGACGCCGAGTGAGTCGACACGTTGACGGATGATTTCGACGGCGACGTCGAGTGCGTTCGCTTCGTATTCTCCGACCGGCTGCAATGTCACCGAGACTCCACCCTGAAGGTCGAGCCCGAGTGCCGGAGAGTTGCCGGCCAACAAGTTCGCACCGAGACCGCCAAAGGCGATCACGAGGATGGAAATGAGAGGAACGAGAAGTCGTCGGCGCATGGAGCGTCGTTTACTTGGACGTGTCCGACTTGGGGTCGCCGCCTGCGGCTTCGCGTGACGTGTCGATCTTGCGTGCGACAGCAGACTTCAAGACTCGAATTTCGACACCTTCCGCGATGTCGAGCCACAGAACGTCACCGTCGATTGCGGAGATGAAGCCGATCACTCCGGACGACAGGACAACTTCGTCATCGACAGCAAGACTGCTCTGCAGGTTCTGGGTCTCTTTCATGCGGCGGCGCTGTGGGCGCAGCAGCAGGAAATACATGGCGACGAAGATGGCGCCGAAGAAAAACAACTGGAAGAGGGCCGAGCCCCCACTGCTGGATGACGTACCGGAGGCAAGAACTGCGAGATGCACGAGAGTGAAGCCTATAGGTGAAGCACTAGCCCCAGACGGTCAAGACCTCGCGGCGCAGGGTGTCGAACGTGCCGTCCGTGATGGAACGGCGCATGTCCGACATCAACTTCAGGGTCCATGCGATGTTGTGTACAGACACCAGACGGCTTGCAGTGGGCTCCCCCACTTGGAAGAGATGTCGGATGTAGGCGCGGCTGTGGCGCTCGCACACCCAGCACGGACATGCGGTGTCGATCGGCGTGTCGAGAAGTTTGTTGGCGGCATTCTTGAGATGCACTTTCCCGGTCGATGTCAGTGCAGTTCCGTGTCGGCCAAGTCGTGTCTGCAGCACACAGTCGAACTGGTCGACCCCGAGTGCGACTGCCTCGACGAGTGACGCAGGATCGCCGACACCCATCAGGTATCGCGGTCTGTCCACCGGCAGGTGTTCGATGGCAGCAGCGAGCGCGGGCAACATCTCTTCCCGCGTCTCACCGACTGAGAGGCCGCCGATGCCGTAACCGTCGAACTGAAGATCGACCGTGCGACGTGCGCTCTCTGCGCGCATCGCTTCGCTGATGCCGCCTTGGACGATGCCAAAAAGGCTCTGGCCGCGCCGCGTGTGACACGCACGCGCTCGTGCGGCCCAGGCACTGGTTCGCTCGAGAGCGAGTCGCACGACATCGACAGACGACGGCAATGGTGGACACACGTCAAGGACCATCTGAATGTCGGCACCCAACTTTTGCTGCACGTCGACTGCGATCTCAGGTGTGAAGCGATGCGTCGATCCGTCATAGGTGGAGCGAAACGTCACACCGTCGTCGTCGACTTTCGGATCGAGCGAGAAGACCTGAAACCCGCCAGAGTCAGTGAGTGTCAGTCCCTTCCAGGCTGCAAAAGCGCCGAGACCACCCATCTGCTCGATGAGCTCGGCCCCCGGTCGCAGCATGAGGTGGTAGGTGTTTCCGAGGACGATCTCGGCGCCGAGCGCCTCGTAGTCAATCGCACTGAGATACTTCACCGCTCCCCGCGTACCCACCGGCATGAAGCATGGTGTGTTGTACGTACCCCGAGCGAGCGTCACGCTTCCAGTACGCGCGGAGCCGTCCGCTGAGGCCTGTCGAAATTCGGCGACATGCATCAGGAGGCACCTTTCAGATGGCGATCAAGCAACATCGCGTCTCCGAATGACAAGAACCTGTACTTCTCCTCGATCGCCGTTTGATATAGCCGACGCCAACGTGAACCGATGAACGCGTCGACAAGCAAGAGAAGCGATGTGCAGGGCATGTGGAAGTTGGTCATCAACACGTCGACGACTTTCCACTCATACCCACGCGTGATGAAAAGTTCGGTACGGCCTTCGAGCGTTCCGAACGTGGCAGCCGACTCGAGCGCTCGTGTCGCCGTCGTGCCGACGGCAACGACACGTTTGGCCGAGGAGCACGCATCAAGAACATCTTGACCGACTCGATACATCTCGCTGTGAATACGATGTTCGAGCGGATTTTCTGCCGTCACGGGTTTGAACGTGTCGAGGCCGACCACCAGTTCGACCCGAGCCATCTGCACACCTTTTGCCTGAAGCGCGACGAGTAGCTCATCGGTGAAATGCAGACCGGCGGTCGGTGCAGCCGCAGAGCGGGCAACTTGCGCGTACACGGTCTGGTAACGCTCGGGGTCCTCGATCGACGCACGGATGTATGGCGGCAGTGGCATCGTGCCCGAGGAAGCGATTCGTGCCAGCGGATCAGCGTCGAGAATGTCGATACGAAACGTGTCGCCAGCTTCACATCGTTCTCCGATGCGCACGACAGGCTTGCCGAACCACGTGAGGTGCTCTCCCACCTTCAATTTCCGTGCCGGACGGATGAGCGCCTCCCAGGAGACATGGTCAGGCGTCAACGGCTCGAGCAACAACACTTCTGCTGCGCCACCAGTCGTACGTGTGAGGTTGAGTCGCGCAGGAAGCACGCGAGTGTCGTTCACCACCAGAAGATCGCCATCCTGGAGAATGTCGACCAAGTCGCGAACGTGAGCATGTGACGGTGGACCCTCACCCCCATCGACAAGAAGACGCGCTGCGTCACGCGGTTCGATGGGGCGTTGAGCGATGAGTGATTCGGGAAGTTCGTAGTCGATGTCACTCAGCCGCACGCAACAAGGCTACGGCGACTCGGCGTAACGCCACGATGCATCGGTCGCCACTCGACCACGTGGTGTCCGCTGAATGAGCCCATTCTGAATGAGAAAGGGCTCATAGACATCTTCGATTGTCTCTGGTTGTTCACCGACTGCGATTGCGAGCGTGGAGAGACCGACAGGTCCGCCAGAAAACTGAGAGCACAATGCTTTGAGGATTGCACGGTCGACTTTGTCAAGACCGAGCTCGTCCACTCCGAACAACTCCAGCGCTTCGAGTGCCACACCCGTCGTGATGCGCCCGTCAGCACGCACTTCGGCGAAATCGCGCACACGCCGCAACAGACGATTGGCGATTCGCGGAGTTCCTCTACTTCGACGTGCGATCTCGCTCGCGCCGGTCGCATCGATGGAAACCCCGAGGATCGATGCCGCGCGTGTGACGATGCGCTCGAGCTCGAGCGTTGAGTAGTACTCAAGACGCGCAACCAGACCGAAGCGGTCACGCAGTGGACCGGTGATCATTCCGGTGCGCGTGGTCGCTCCGACGAGCGTGAACGGCTGCAAGGTCAGACGTATCGACGAGGCAGCAGGGCCTTTCCCGACAACGATGTCGAGCTGGAAATCTTCCATCGCCGGATACAGAATTTCCTCGACGACCCGCGACAGTCGATGGATTTCGTCGATGAAAAGCACATCGCGATGACCCAATTTCGTGAGGATGGCCGCGAGGTCACCAGCACGCTCGAGTGCAGGCCCCGACGTCACGTGAAGTGCCACACCCATCTCAGCGGCGACGATTCCGGCCATCGTTGTTTTTCCGAGCCCTGGTGGACCAGCGAGCAAGATGTGGTCTGCTGCTTCGCCGCGTTGACGTGCTGCGCCGAGGACGATGTCGAGGTGGTTCTTCAACTCTTGTTGACCGACGAATTCGTCGAGTTCTCTCGGTCGAAGTCCTGCTTCTTCAGACGCCTCTCGGTCGTGATGCAGACCCGGGTCGAGGAATTCCTCACGCACGACGAGCCCCCAAGGTCGTCAATGCATCGCGGAGCAGCGATTCGGCGTCACCTGCGGAGCCGACGTCACGCAACACATCGCGAATCTCGTCAGTTCCGTAACCGAGACCGATGAGGGCCTCTCGCACCGACCCGACGATGGATGCAGGCGACGACCCGCCTCCCGTGACGTCGTCGAGTGTGCTGCTCGTGATTTTATTCTTCAGTTCCACGAGCAGTCGCTCTGCGGTCTTCTTGCCGACGCCGGGCACCAAAGTGAGTGCAGCCACATCGGATGTTGCGACGACGTCGACCAATGAATGCGGCGAATGAACCGCGAGTATGGACAGTGCGAGCGATGGTCCGACTCCGTGGACCGAGATGAGTTGCTCGAAGGTGTCCTTCTCGTCACGTGTGAGAAAACCGAAGAGAGTCTGGGCATCCTCCCGAATGTGGTGATGTACATGGAGATACACCGTGGTTGTTGGTTCAAGCTCGGCAAACGTGGGCGGGGTCACCGCACAGAGATACCCGACACCGCCGACTTCGAGAAGAACCGTGCTCGGATGACGGCGCTCAACGACGCAACCACGAAGTGAACCGATCACGCGACACCTCTTGGAAGATGCGCAGCGATCGACGAACTGGAACAAGCGATGTGACACAGTGCGATTGCCGCAGCATCTGCTGCATCGGCAGGCTGTGGTGGTCGGGACAAGCCGAGGCGTGCCTGCACCATTCGTTGCACCTGGGTTTTGTCGGCACCACCCCAACCAGCGACCGCATCTTTGACTTGGCTCGGGGTGTATTGCTGCAC
>CAYMVM010000004.1:31684-38469 GCA_964394175.1 uncultured Bifidobacterium sp. | reverse complement strand
CACTGCATACCCACACCGGGTGAGACCCGGGTCGACCCCAAGGACCCGACGGACCGACGCACCCGCGTCGGGCGGCCGAGAACTGGACGGGGCGAACATAAGTTCGTATTGTACCGGTGGTCGCCGAGTCAATGGTGAACCCCAGCCAGGCATTGGGTCGGCTCGTGTCAAACGGTGCCGTGGACCAACGATGACGTCAGCGCCGAGTGCTGGCGATGGCCTCGATGATCTCAGACACAGGACGAAACGTGAGCCCCGCGATGGCGCGGTGAGCGTAGATGACCACTCCCGCCTCATCGACCACGAACACGCTGCGCCGTGGAAAACCGAGTGGCCCCACTGTGCCGTAGCTCTGCGCCACCGACTTGTCGACATCGGCAAGCAACGGAAATCCGAATCCGTGCTTCTGCGCGAACGTCTCATGGCTCACGATGTCCTGGGCAGAGATGGCGAGCACTTGGGCGCCGACGTGAGTGAATTCGCTCAAGTCGTCGTTGTATGTGTTCAGCTGTTTCGTGCAGACCGGCGTGTCGTCGCCGGGATAGAACACCAACACGACTGGTTGGCCGCGGTACTGAGACAACGTGTATGTGCCTCCAGTACCGGGGAGTGTGAAGTCAGGAGCGACGTCCCCGACCGACACTGCCATCAACCGACCTCCTGCATGATGGTCTCGTCGATGTCGAAGTTGGAGTAGACGTCCTGCACGTCGTCATTGTCCTCGAGCGCATCCATGATGCGAAGAATATTCCGCGCGTCGTCTTTGTCCGTGACATCGATGACGTTCGACGACACCATCGTGCTTTCGGCGGACTGCACCTCCAGTCCGGAGGCGTCCAACTTGTCCTTCACGTCATAGACGACGGACGGATCGGTCATGATCTTCCACAGATTTCCGTCTTGGGAGACGTCGTCGGCCCCGGCCTCAAGTGCGGCGACCATCACGTCGTCTTCTGACGCGGAGCCCGCAAGAAAAATGACCCCACGTCGCGAGAATTGCCAACCGACGGCTCCGGGCTCGGCCATCGCACCACCGAATTTCGAGAAAATGCTGCGCACGTCAGAGGCGGTCCGGTTCCGGTTGTCGGTCAAGACATCGATGAGCACCGCGACACCACCAGGTGCATAGCCCTCGTAGGTGATCGATTCATAGGACGCACCGGACGTCTCACCGATGCCACGTTTGATCGCACGGTCGATCGCGTCTTTCGTCATCTGGGCGGCCTTGGCCTTCAGGACCATGGTTCGCAACGACGCATTCGAATCGATGTCTCCCCCTCCTTGACGCGCGGCCACTTCGATTTGTCGAGCAAGCTTGGCGAACAACTTTCCGCGCGCTTTGTCTGCCGCGCCTTTCTTGTGTTTGATAGTCGCCCATTTGGAATGTCCGGACATATGGTCACTGCCCCTTTGCTGTCGGTGTGGTCTCCGCAGGAATGAGACCTGCGACATGTGAGAGAAAGAATCGGTGCATACGCGTGTCGCCGCTCAACTCGGGATGAAACGCCGCCGCCAGTGCCGTGCCCTGGCCGACCAACACCGGCTCACCGCGGTGAGAACCGAGCACCTCGACACCTGCACCGCATGTCTCTATTCGCGGTGCGCGGATGAACACGCCATGAAACTGACCGAAGGTGGTGTCGATGTCGGCTTCGAAACTGTCGACCTGACGACCATACGCATTACGACGAACTTCGATGTCGATGGCACCAAAACAGCGTTGATCGTCACGACCGTCAAGGATGGACGAGGCGAGGAGGATCATTCCGGCGCATGTTCCGAATGCAGGCAACCCACGTGCAAGCAGTTCGCCGAGTGGCTCATGCAACCCAGTCGACACCAACAGCTTTGACATCGTTCCCGACTCGCCTCCCGGCAACACGATCGCATCGATATCGCGGAGATGTGCTGGTTGTCGAATTTCCACCGGTGTGACACCGAGTTGTTCGAGAATGTCAGCGTGAGCGAGAAAAGCTCCCTGCACCGCGAGCACACCGACTCGCACATTCACCTGGGGGCCTCGCATTCATGAGAGAGCCTTGACTACCAGCCGCGCTCGGCGTAACGCTCGTTGACGGCATCCATTCCGATACCTGTCATCGGGGCGCCAAGACCACGGCTGACTTTGGCGAGAATGTGTGGGTCCCGGAAATTGGTGGTCGCTTCGACGATTGCCTTTGCTCGTGGAGCAGGGTCGGCGCTCTTGAAGATGCCGGAGCCGACAAAGACCGCTTCAGCCCCGAGCTGCATGGCGAGTGCTGCGTCAGCAGGTGTGGCAATTCCTCCCGCACAAAACAGCGGTACCTGCAATTTTCCGGTCTGCGCGAGTTCTTGCACGAGCGGAAGTGGGGCTTGCAATTTCTTGGCCCAGTCGAACAACTCTGCCGAATCGGCTTGAGTGATACGGCGAATGTCGCCGAGAATCGATCGAAGGTGACGAACCGCTTCGACGATGTTGCCGGTGCCTGCCTCGCCTTTTGAGCGAATCATGCATGCACCTTCCGAGATGCGTCGCAGTGCTTCGCCAAGATTGGTGGCGCCGCACACGAACGGGACGGTGAAGGCGAACTTGTCGATGTGATGTGCTTCATCGGCGGGAGTGAGCACTTCTGATTCGTCGACGAAATCGACACCGAGCGCCTCAAGTATCTGTGCTTCGACGAAGTGGCCGATGCGAGCCTTCGCCATCACCGGAATCGTGACTGCGGCCTTGATTCCTTCGATCATCTCTGGGTCACTCATGCGCGCGACACCACCGTCTTTGCGGATGTCGGCCGGCACTCTCTCGAGCGCCATGACTGCACATGCCCCAGCATCTTCAGCGATGCGCGCCTGTTCGGGCGTGACGACGTCCATGATGACGCCGCCCTTCAACATCTCGGCTAGCCCACGTTTGACGCGGACAGTTCCGGTGAGGTGCTCTGAGGAAGAAGCCATGATGTCAGCGTACAGACGACCCCATGGGTTCGACCGAAGCGAGCCTCACAGTTTCGGCCAGGCGACCTTCTTCGGATCGACTCCGACAGGAACGATTGCCTGCGCATAGTTGCGCGCCAACTCGATCCACGTGCGACCGGGCGTCAGACGCACTACTGCGCCAGCGGTGTCTTTGAGAGTGAACGGCTGGGTGCGGTCTTTACGTTCCCAGGTGCCACCGATCCAGACGCCATTGGTGTGAACCGCCATGAGACCTTTGCCGATGGTCTGTGCTTCTGGGCTCTTGCGGTCTGCTTTTGAACGCTTGTACTCCACATAGAGCACGACGACGTTGGCTGCACTGACCTGCGTTCCGTCGGTGTCCATGTGCGGTTGGCTGACACGCTTAGTGTCCTCAACAAAACGGATGTAAGACGATGTCGACGGGTCCCATTGCCAATAGACCTTCATGTTGTCCATTGAGACCTTGGTTCCGGCTGCTGGTGCGGCAGTCGCCGGCATCGCATCGCTCGCACCGCGATACACGAATTGCGCTTGCGGGGGACCAGAACCTTCTGGTGCCAATTTCCACAAATCGGTCGTCTTTGCGAACAAGTTGTGCGGTGCCTTGCGGGACTTGTCACGGAAGTAGCCGCCCTTGCCGCGTGACGCAGTATGCCCAACATTGACCAAGTCACTGTCATTCACGGCTTTGGTGACGCGGACATTTCCACCGCTCCATGCAAAGAGCGGCTTGTTGTATGCGCCGAGAATGTCGACGTCTTGCGTACGACCACTACGGAGCGGACCCACCGGGTCGCTGCCCTTCGAATGGAGAATCGCTGCAAAACGGGTGAGGCGCTCGACGTTTTCTTCAAAGACGATGTCAGCTGCCTGCAATCCGGTCTGCGGATTCGCAAGCGGATGAGCGTCGATTTTGGCCACGAGTGCCGGACGCAACGACGCCAACTCGTCGGCTTCGGCCAGCGGAAGACCTGTGAGGGGCCACACCTTCCCCGGAAGTGTCGTCGTCGTCATGCCATCGGTGGTGGTGTCGGTGATGGCCTCTGCGCCGTCTTCAGTGGCGGCGCCTCCGCCGCACGCGGCGAGCAGTGATGATGCAACAGTGGCGGTGAGGATGAGTGCGAGGACACGACTCTTCGACGCGATGTTTCGACCCATGTCAGATCTCCCTTAGAAGTGCGATGCGCTCTTCGAGCGGTGGGTGGGTATTGAACAGACTATGCAAACGCGACAGGCGACCTGCGTCACCCACACCCGACAACGGCTGTTCTATCCACATATGGGCAGTCGCCGTAGATGCGGCATGCGTCACAGTGGTGTCGGCTTGCAGTTTTTCGAGGGCCGAAATGAGACCCGGCGGGTACCTCGTCATCTGGCATGCGGACACGTCGGCGAGGGTCTCGCGTCGGCGACCGACCGCGGCCTGCAGGACTACCGCAACGATGGGGGCAAGGATCAGGAGCACGAACCCGACAATGGCGAGAGGGTTTCCGGAATTCCCGCGATCATCGCCTCGCCTGACGCGACCTCCGTTCCACCACATCAGACGAATGGCAAGGTCAGACAACAGTGCGATCGCCCCCACCATCGTGACCGTCATCGTCGAGATCAAAATGTCGTAATTGCGAATGTGCGACAGTTCGTGCGCGAGCACGCCCTCAAGCTCGACTCGATTCAT
This sequence comes from uncultured Bifidobacterium sp., assembly GCA_964394175.1. Classification (GTDB taxonomy): domain Bacteria; phylum Actinomycetota; class Acidimicrobiia; order Acidimicrobiales; family Ilumatobacteraceae; genus UBA2093. Next base: position 33,851 of record CAYMVM010000004.1, on the reverse strand, counting down.
CTTGTCGAGCAAACCCGTTGTGACAGCGATGGCCGCATGACGCGGATTGCGTCCGGTTGCGAAAGCATTCGGAGCGTCGTCATGGATCACATAGATGCCCGGTTTCGGCAGACCACTCGCGATGCACAGACCTTCGACAAGGTTGTGCAGTCGCTGGTACGTCATCGGATCTGCAGGCACAGCGCGACTGACACGCAGTGCGATCGCGTCTGACTTCCAATACGACCCGAATGCCGCCACTGCCGAGAATGCAAGTGCGATCACGGTTCCCCACACCGGACTGCCGATGTAGAGACCTGCTGCCCACCCGACGAGGACGAGGAACACGACGAATCCGACGACGAGCAGGGCTGTGCGACGTTTGTTCGCCGAGATCAAGTCATGCATGGCAGAAGAGAGATTACGACCAGCGACTCAGCTGAAAGAGACTTTTGGTGGTGCTTGGGCCTCTGGGCCAGCTTCGAAGTACTCCCGCTCGGTGAAACTGAACAACCTCGCCACGATCAACGTCGGAAAATGCTGGATGGCGGTGTTCAACCTGAGCACTTCGTCGTTGTAGAACTGGCGTGCATACGCAACGCGGCTCTCGGTCTCGGCCAACTGTTCTTGCAGCGACAGGAAGTTCTGATTCGCCTTCAGGTCGGGATATGCCTCGGAGAGCGCGAACAACTGCCGCAGGGCACCAGACACCATGTTGTCGGCGGATGCCTGTGCTTGGGGCGACGGTGCAGCAGTCATCGCCGACTGCCGTGCAGAGATGACCGCATCGAGAGTCGATTTCTCGAACTGCGCATAACCCTTCACTGTCTCGACGAGATTCGGTATGAGGTCGAGGCGGCGACGAAGCTGAACATCGATTTGCGACCATGCATTGTCGACCTGCGCGCGACGACGAACGAGCGAGTTGTACAGGGCGATGAAACCGATCAACAGTACGGCGACGACCGCGATGATGATCCATATGGTCATGACACTCAGGTCCTTTCTCGCGGACCACGCAAGAAGCGGCCCTCGAACCTTTTCAGCATACGTGGCACCCGAACTGCAGAGCCGGCCGCTGCCTCGATGTCAAGTGCACGGCGATACAGAACCTCATAACGAGCAGCCAATTCATCCATCGAATATTCACGGGCACGCGTCCGACCCGCATCGATGAGTCGAGTCGCCAACGGTCCATCGTCAAGAACCCGCGACAAGGCTGCTGCCAACTCGACGTGATCACCCGGCTCGACGAGCAACGCATCGACATCATGAGTCGCCACATTGCGGTAACCATCGAGACTGCTCGCGACCACTGGTGCGCCGGCTGCCATCGCTTCGAGTAGCACCACCCCGAACGACTCACCATGCAATGACGGAGCACAGAACACGGATGCGGATTGAAGCCGTCGAATCTTCTCGTCGTCAGAGATTCGTCCGAGCCACTCGACTCGCGGGTCATGTCCGTGTTGCGCTCGTAACCGAGTCGTGTCGGGCCCGTCTGATGCGATCCAGAGCGTGACGTCCGACGGCAACCGCTCCATCGCCTTCAGCAACACATCGAGACCTTTTCGAGGTTCATGACGACCGATGAAGAAGATTGCTCGTGGTCCATCTGTACGATTTTGGTGCGCCGAACTCTCGTACTGGTTCAACTCGATACCGTTGAAGAGAACTTCGTAGTCCCCCGGAAAAAACTCACTGACGAGTTGCAACGCGTCCTTCGAGACGACGCACCGCACATCAAGGCGCGAGACGAAGTGACTGAGAGGACGACGAAAGACCTTGTACCCCGCCGAATTGCCCGCCATGTGGAATGTCGCCACGATCGGAGCGAGTTTCACGAACACTGCCGTCTGAGTCGGACCCGGAGCGAACGGTTCGTGCAGGTGCAGTACGTCGAATGCTTCGTCGTTCAGTGCGCGAATCGTGCGCAGCGACGCTGACGGATCGGGAGCAAGCGGTGCAATCGACCCGTTTGCCGAGGTCGGCAAACTGTCGCCAAGTGGAGTGACGAACGATGCGGGAGGCGGACCGTCGCAGGGACCGAGCACCCGCACTTCATGGCCACGAGCGCGAAGGCTGCGCGCCAGACCAAGTACCTGATGCTGCACACCACCGGGGATGGTGAGGCTGTACGGACAGACCATGCCTATGCGCAGCATTGGCTGCGAATCGCCTATGCGCA
>CAYMVM010000004.1:10531-31584 GCA_964394175.1 uncultured Bifidobacterium sp. | reverse complement strand
CTGTACGGACAGACCATGCCTATGCGCAGCATTGGCTGCGAATCGCCTATGCGCATCATTGGCTGCGACTGTGCTGACGAATCCGCAGATCTGCCAGTACTCATGGACCCACACGGTAGGCGCAGATTCCGCGAATCGCGCCCACCGCCTCGGCGTCGTCGGGAACTACGGTGACCTTCATGACGAATGCACCGCGTAAGCCAGCGTTGTCTGTCATTGCCACGCCGACGAAACGGCGAGCGATCATCGACCTGGCCGTCGAAGCCGACAGACGCGGATTCAGTGGGTTGGCCCTGCCGAGCCTCGGCGGCACGATGGGGCTCGCCGTGTCGCTGGCCCACGCCACGCACGACATTCGATTCTGGACTTCAATCCAGCCGATCTATTACAGCCACCCGGTCGAGACAGGGAACATCGCCGCCCACATCAACGAAGTGTCGGATGGTCGCTTTGCGCTTGGCTTGGGTGTCAGCCATGGACCTGTCGTCAAACGACTCAACGTGAACACGGGTAAACCGCTCGCTGACATCGAAAACTATGTGACGGCGATGCGAGCGAACGAAAAGGCATCGGGGCCACTGCCCCACATCTACCTGGCCACTCTTCGCGACAAGATGCTTGCACTTGCTGCACGCGTCTCGGACGGTGCGATCTGGGCGAACGCATCACGCAGCCACATGGCAACTCAACTCAGCTCACTCGATGAGACGCTTGCGTCGACGATGTTCCTCGCGAACATGATTCCGACGGTCATCGACGATGACCGCGCAGCTGCAGACGCCGTCAACAGGCGCACCTTGATGGGCTATGTCATATTGCCGAACTACCGCAACTACTGGCGAGGTGCCGGATATGGCGACGAGATGGACGACATCGAGAAAGCACTGTCCGTCGGCGACAAAGATGCCGTGCTCGCAGCGATGAGCGATGCGTGGCTCCACGACTGCACACTCGGCGGAAGTGCGAGCGTCGTACGAGATGGTCTCGATGCCTGGTTCGATGAAGGCGTGACACCGATCGCGGTGATGTCGTCGACGACGGGCGGACAAGTGAAAGCCATCGGCGAGTTGTTCGAGGCCTATTCCTGATCGATGATCTTGTGGGGATACCCCGGATCAGAGGGCCAGTTCGGTTGAAACAAGTGCCATTGCTCTGGCGCGCGGCGAATGAGGTGTTCGAGTCGCTGCGCGAGCTCTTGCGTGATTCGACCGACGTCGGCGCGGAGTGAATCGCTCCGTGACATGTCGATGCCATCCATGACAAGTGCATGGTGACCGTCGGTTCGACGTGTGAAGTACACCGCTGTCGGCAACACGGTGGCCCCCGCTCGAAGACCGAGCATCGCGGGACCGGCCGGAAGTGTGGTGCGTTCACCGAAGAAGTCGACGGGGATGCCGCCGCCTTGGATGTCTCGATCACAGAGCAGACACACGATCTCGTTCGCCCGAAGTGCTGACAACACGCTCGGAGCCGCTGACGGACCGAGCGGGACCACGTTCATGCCGAGTTCGCTTCGCAGATTGGTGAACCAGTCGAACAATTCGGGTGGCTGCAGTGGCTCGACCACGACGGTCAGTCTGTGACCGCGATCCGCCATCCAACGACCTGCCCACTCCCAACCACCGAGATGCGGCAGCGCGAGAATCACGCCTTTACCTCGCTCAAGTGCCGACTCGATGTTCGAGAATCCGTCGACACTGAACATCTTGTCGACGTATCGAGGAGAAAGATCCGGCAGCCTGAAACTCTCCAGGTAATAACGCATGTAACTGTCGAAGGCCTGCTGCGACAAGCGCCGACGTTGCAGTCCACCGACACTTGGGACGACTCTGGCGAGATGACGCTCGAACATTGCGCGCTTGTCACGAAGCGACAATGCGACAGTGGGCGCCAACAATGCGGCCGTGTTCTGGGCGATGAATGCCGGCGTCAGGCGAGCAACGAGTGACCCGATTCTGTATCCACCGACGGTCGCCGCTCCACCGAGTGTTCGTCGTCGATCAGTGTCGCGCTGCGCCATTCCGTCTTCCACGTGCCGACGTACGCCGAGAATTGTGACGGCGGGTCGCACGCGAACTGAAGCGTTCCTGCCGTTGAACACGTCGGCGAGAACGCTCGTCGCGCTTGGCTTGTGTCGAGTTCGACACTTCTGCCTGTCTCCACACCATGAGGAAACGTTGGATGACCGTCATTGTCGTGAGCACGAGCATCAGCCACATGATCGGCAGGAACAAGGAGTCGAACAGCAATCCCACGCAGAGCAGCACGATGCGCTCGGCTCGCTCCATGAGGCCACCTTTTGCATCGAGTCCGAGCGCTTCTGCCTTTGCCCGCTGATACGAGATGAGGGACGACATCGTCTGCACAGCGAACGGCAGGACTGCAGCGTGAGCCCCGTATTCACTTCCGAAGTACCAAGCGACTCCACCCATCAAGATGGCATCCGTCAGGCGATCCATCACAGAGTCGAAGTAACTTCCCCGCTGACTGGCGTCGTTGCCTGCTTTGGCGACTGCACCATCGAGCATGTCGGGCAACGCTGCCAAGATGACCAACACCAGCCCACCCCGAGTCGCACCCGCGCCGATTGCCACTGCTGCACCACATGAGACGACGACACCGAGAATCGTCAGATGGTCGGGTGACATCCCTATCCGACGTAGAAAGATTCCGACTGGCCGCACCGCCTTTTCAATGGGTGTGCGGAACCGCTTGTCGAACATCAGTGGAACGCTAGTCGGGTCACTTGGTCAGCGCGTCGGACGCACCGGTGTCAGTGTCAGGGTTGGCTTCCACGAGGCATTCGACCACGCGACCATCGATTGCGTCGATGAGCACGAGGCCACGCCGAACTGGTGGATCTTCCGCGCTGTAACAGAACATGCGCCATGTCGGTCGACTGCGCACACCGCGCCACACCTGCTGCGCAGAGGCATGGCCAACGGCAAATCCGACCGCACGTGTCGCGCGCTCCAGTGCGTCCTTCTCGTCAACTGTCATACGCCAGCCACTCGTCAGGCTGTACACACCGACGACACCAAGAATTACCGCGGCAAGCAGATATCCGTCGTTGACGAGGGCGGATTCGTCACCCACGACGAGATACACGACGACGCAGACCACCGCAAGCGCCATGTACATGCCACCGGGAATGCGACGCCGACTGTTGTCAGGAAACCGATACGCCCCGACGAAGTCGACGGCGTTCAAGTCGTCCGGTAGTTGATCGCGAATGTCGTCAGTTGCCATGTGTCGCTCCTTGAAATGGTTGTCTCGGCCACGCATCGCGTATGCGACGAGCCGAATCCTGGAGTGCTTCAGGAAGAGTTCGAGTGTTCGCAATGACGGTCATGAAGTTCGTGTCGCCATCCCACCGAGGCACCACGTGAACATGCAGATGCTGCGAGACGCTGCCACCGGCCGCAGACCCGAGGTTGATTCCCACATTCACAGCGTGTGGCGCATGCGACGTGCGCAAAGCAATCGTTGCGTCAGTGACCATCGACCACAGTTCCGCCGATTCGTCAGCCGTCAACTCCTCGAGGTTCGCCACTTCGCGGTACGGAAGCACCAACACGTGACCAGACGCGTAGGGAAAAGCATTCATGATGGCGAACGTCAGATCTCCCCTTCGAACAATGTGGGTCTCGATGTCGTTCAGCCCTGAACGCAAGATGTTCGTGAAGACCGACGCACCTTCGACGGTCGACCCCGACACCGCACCACGGATGTACTCGGATCGCCATCCGTTCCAGAGCTGTTCGAGAGTCATCAACCGTCAGTGTCTCAGTCTTGTGATGCCGTTGCGACATCGGAAGTGAGACGTTGCATGAAGTCCTCGACGCTGACCCCACGTTCGACCTCGCCACCGCGTGGATTGACACCAACCGTGCCTGCGGACACGTCGTCGTCACCGACGACCAAGACGTAGGGAACCTTCTCGACTTTTGCCGATCGAATGCGCTTTCCGAGTTGATCGTCGGCGGTCACCTTGTCCACACGGAAGCCAGCCGCAAAAAGCCGCTCGACGACCGCGTCGGCATACGCCTCGTGGGTCGTGGCCACCGGAAGCACGCGAACTTGCACTGGTGCCAACCACGTCGGAAATGCTCCTGCGTAGTGCTCGAGCAACACTCCGAAGAAGCGCTCGACTGAACCGAACAACGCACGGTGCAACATGATCGGGCGATGGCGCTGTGAATCAGAGCCGACATATTCGAGACCGAACCGCTCGGGCAAGTTGAAGTCACATTGGATGGTGCTCAACTGCCACTTACGACCGATCGCATCGCGAACGTCGATGTCGATCTTTGGCCCGTAGAAGGCAGCGTCTCCCTCTTTCACCTTGTATTGGACACCATGGCGATTCATTGCTTCGCGCAATGCCGACGTGGCTTTCTGCCAGATGTCGTCGCTACCCACTGACTTGTCAGGGTCACGTGTCGACAAGTTGAATTCGAAATCCTCAAACCCGAAGCGACGCAACACCGAGATGACGAAATCGAGCAGCGACGTGATCTCGTCGGAAAGCTGGTCTTCGGTGCAATAAATGTGGCTGTCGTCTTGGGTGAATCCGCGAATTCGAAGTAGTCCGTGCAGTGTTCCTGCCCGTTCGTAGCGGTAGACGGTGCCCAGTTCGAAAAGTCGTAGCGGAAGCTCTCTGTAGCTGCGTTGACGACTGCGAAAGATGAGGCAGTGCATCGGGCAGTTCATCGGCTTCATGTAGTAGACGCCGTTGTCCATCTCCATGGGTGGGTACATGCCATCGGCGTACCAACCGAGGTGACCTGACGTCTCGAACAAATTCGCGTTCGCAAGATGCGGGGTGTAGACGAATTGGTAGTCGCCCTGCTGGTGTCGCAGACGGCTGTAATCCTCCATGAGCTTGCGGACGATGGCACCTTTCGGATGCCACACGGCCAGCCCCCCACCAAGTTCGGACGGGAACGACAACAAGTCAAGCTCAGTTGCGAGTCTGCGGTGATCGCGCTTTGCGGCCTCTTCGAGCCGAGTGAGATGCTCTTTCAAAGCTGTCGCACTCTCCCACGCGGTTCCGTAGATGCGCTGCAACATGGGACCCTTCTCGTTGCCACGCCAATATGCGCCGGCGACTTTCATGAGGGCAAAGTGACCGAGTTTGCTCGTCGAAGGAACATGGGGACCGCGGCAAAGATCAACGAAGTCGTCGGAGTTTCGATACACGCTGATGGTGTCTCCACCGCCGACTTCACCGGCATCGGCGCCGTCGGCGGAACCGCCCCGCACGCGTTCGATGATCTCGCATTTGTACGGCTGACCCGAAAAGAGGGCCAACGCCTGATCGACGTCGACCTCTGACCTCACGAATGGCTGGTCGGCAGCCACGATGTCGCGCATACGCGCTTCGATTGCGGCAAGGTCTTCCTCGCTGAACGTACGTCCATCGGGAAGCGCGAAGTCATAATAGAAACCGTCTTCGATGGCGGGTCCGATGCTGAAATGCGCACCGGGAAACAGTTGCAGCACCGCCTGTGCAAGGACGTGCGCTGTCGAGTGACGCAGCACGTGTCGTCCGGCCTCGGAATCGGCCGTGACCAATGCGATTGAATCACCATCAGACACATGCGACGACAAATCGGCTTCGACTCCGTTGATGGTTCCGGTGAGCGCAGCCTTTGCGAGTCGCGCCCCGATCGATGCGGCGACGTCGGCGAGGGTCGAGCCGGCAGCGACCGAGCGCGACGAGCCGTCTGGAAGCAAGACTGATATCTGCGACATGCGTCTCGCAGTCTACGGAGGTAGATGTCAGGCGGTGTGTTGCATTTGGAGCGAGCCGCGACTGAGAGGCTCGTTCCCCTGCGGAGCGTCATCATCTTGACCGGGTACGACTGCACGCGCGGTCTCGATGGACTCTGCCTTCTTGGTGGCATACACGTTCCGGTACTGCTGACCGGTGAGTTCACGAATCTCGAACATCAACTCGTCTGTCAACTCGCGCAACACCATGTGGTCGTCACGTCGGTCGAGATATCGGGACACGTCGATCGGACGACCGATACGAATGGTGCATTCCCGGAAGAACTTCGGCATCACTTTTTCGGGTGGCTGGATCTCGCGAGTGCCGACGACTCCCACAGGAATCAACGGACATCCGACTCGCAGAGCAAGGCGTGCCGCACCGGTGTGCCCCTTGTAGAGCATGCCGTCACGTGAGCGCGTTCCTTCGGGAAAGATCCCGAACAATTCACCTCTGCGAAGGACCGCCTCTGCAGCGTCGAGTGCCGTTGCACTGCGCTCGCCACCCGAGCGGTCGATCGGGATCATGCCCATCATCGGAAAGAGAACTTTCGTCTTCCATGAATCCATGTACTCGGCCTTGCCGACAAAACTGATCTCTCGACGCGCCTGCAACATCAGAAATGCCGAGTCGAGGAACGACACATGATTCGGACAGAGCACAGCGGGACCGATGTCTCGCAATGACTCGAATCCTTCGAGATTGAATCGCCACAAACGGTTCGCGATCGGCAACACCACTCGTCGCGCACGCCGCTGGGCAGGACCTGCACCTGTGAATTGGCGTTCGATGCGCGACACTCGGACACCCTCCTGAGACCGTGTTGAAACGGTCAGGATAAGCGAGGTGTCCGGCGTTGACCAGGGGGTGGACCGACGTCACATCCGATGTTTAGTGCTTATTGCTTCACTTTTTGTCAAATGCCGAGTCGCTATAGACGCAAACCGAGCAGTGCTGCCGCGTCGCTGACGTCGACACCGTTTGCACAGGCATTGTCGATGACGTGAAGTGCTCCCGGAGTGTCGAGATCGTCGTCGAGTCGCGCCCTCACCTCTGCCAACGCAGCCGCGCCATCGGCGCCACCCCTGCTTGCGAGCCAAGCACCGAGTCGTCGACGGGCCTCGGGCATGCGCTCGTCGTTCCACTCCCACTCGCGTCGGTAGTGATTGGCGATGATGCACAAACGGATCTCTCGAGGATCCCACGTCTCTCTCAGCTTGTCGACGAACACCAAGTTTCCGAGACTCTTGGACATCTTGTGACCGTCTTTGAACACCATCGCGACATGCATCCAGTGCCTGACGAATGGTTGCCCGGTCGCTGCTTCCGACTGTGCACGCTCGCATTCGTGGTGCGGGAAGATGAGGTCGCTTCCACCTCCGTGCAAATCGATCGTGGTGCCAAGTTCACGAAGTGCAAGGGCCGAACATTCGATGTGCCAACCCGGACGGCCCGCACCCCACAACGCATCCCAACTTGGTTCGTCATCAGCAGACGGATGCCACAGGACGAAGTCAAGTGGATGTCGCTTGTGTGGGTCATCGACATTTCCACCACGCTCACGCGCGAATTCAATCATCTGTTCCTGGGAGTAATTCGACACCGAGCCGAACGAGTCGAATTTGGTGACGTCGAAATACACGGACCCACCTGCCGCGTATGCGAACCCTCTGTCCAACACCATTCCGATGAAGCCACGAATGTCCGAGATGGCCGACGATGCTCGTGGCGTGCTGAACACTGGCAACGTGTCGAGCGCCTCCATGTCACGGTTGAAGCGACTTTCTTCGCCTGCCGCCAGATCGAGGTAGTGCACTCCCAACTCGCGTGCTTTCGCGAAGAGTGGGTCGTCGACATCGGTGACGTTTCGCACGCATCGAACCTCATGTCCGAGATCGATGAGACGTCGCTGAAGCACGTCATAGAAAACAAACGTTGCTGCATGGCCGAGATGCGTGGCGTCATACGGCGTGATTCCGCAGGTGTACATCGACACCGTCGGGCCCGGCTCGAATGAGACGACCTCACGTCGAGAGGTGTCGTACAGACGCATGGTCATCGTTGACTCACCTCAGGAGGGACGTGTCTCTCGGGGATCCCCTTTGATGCCCGTGAGCTTGGGTGCGACACGCGTCTTGTAACGGATGTTCAACTGGAGAAGCACCGCTGTGAAGGCTTCGATGGCCGTCGCATTGGACAACTCGCCCGCATCGAGCGGGCGGCAACCTGGAATGTGCGAGACGATCCCGGCCGTCACCTTGATTGCATCGGCGTCGTCAGAGCAGATCAACACGTCACTGTCGATCGGTGAGCCAAGGTGCCCGAGTTCCTTCGCCGGCAAGTGGTGGAACGCAGCGACCACCCGACACTGCGGAACGGCGGCTTGCACGTGCGCAGCGACGCTGCCACGAGGCGGCAGGAGTGGTTGGAACTCATGTCCCACCTTGACGAGAGCGTTCGCCATGCTGATGACGACCTTGCCGCTCAGTTGCTGCTCATATTCGGTCGCGGTGGTGGCTGCAGAGTCCCATGGAGTCGCCAGGACGACGACATCACACGACGAGGCTGCATTGTTGTCGCCTGGTTCGATGGGCAGATCGAGCTGTGGCCATTTGCCCTTCAACTGGTCCACGATTTCTGCTGCGCGCTCTTTCGATCTCGAGCCGATCACGACCTGATAGCCGACCGACGCCAACCTGGCACCCAGCGCACTGCCGGCAGGTCCAGTTCCTCCGAGGATTCCGATACGCATGGCTGAGAGCCTTACACAAAGACCCCTTCCCCACTACGGTCAGATGCATGGGAATCCTCGACGGCAAGCGTCTCGTGATAACCGGCGTGCTGACCGACGCGTCTCTCGCCTTCGGAGTCGCACAGATGGCACAGCGCGAAGGCGCGACTGTGGTGCTGACAGGCGCCGGTCGCGCATTGTCGCTCACGCAGCGCACGGCGCGACGACTCGACACTCCAGCCGATGTTTTTGAATTCGATGTCACCGTCGCAGAACACGTCACGTCAGTGCGTGAGCAAGTCGCTGCATCATTGGGATCCGTCGACGGTGTCCTTCACTCGATCGGTTTCGCGCCCGAAGTGTGTCTCGGTGACGACTTCTTGGCCGCACAATGGAACGACGTGGCAGTCGCCATGCAGATCTCGGCGTACTCATTGAAGACCATGGCCGATGCTTTCCTGCCCCTCATGGGCAAAGGGGGTTCGATCGTCGGGCTCGATTTCGACAACACCGTCGCATGGCCCGCGTACAACTGGATGGGCGTGGCCAAGTCGGCGCTCGAGTCGACGAGTCGTTATCTCGCGAAAGAACTCGGACCACGCGGAATTCGTTGCAACCTCATCGCTGCCGGACCGATCAAGACGATGGCTGCGAAGTCAATTCCCGGTTTCAAGAAGTTCGAAGATGTCTGGGACGACCGCGCGCCACTGGGCTGGGATGTCAATGACTCTGACGCAGTTGCGCGCGCGTGTGTCGCACTGATGTCCGATTGGTTCCCCGCGACCACCGGCGAGATCATTCACGTCGATGGCGGGTATCACGCCGTCGGTGCGTGACATCGGGCCATGACGAACCGACTGGTCTCGTCGGCCTCTCCATACCTGCGACAGCACAAGGACAACCCGGTCTCTTGGTTCGAATGGGGCCCTGATGCCTTCGCCGAAGCCAAAGAGCGCAATGTGCCAATTCTGCTCTCCGTCGGCTATTCCGCATGCCATTGGTGTCACGTGATGGCTCACGAATGCTTCGAAGACGCTGATGTCGCCACTGTCATGAACACGTTGTTCGTGAATGTGAAAGTCGACCGCGAAGAACGACCTGACGTCGATGCGATCTACATGGACGCCGTGCAGGCGATGACCGGTCGCGGTGGATGGCCGATGACCGTGTTCCTCACCCCAGATGGCGAACCCTTCTACGGTGGCACGTACTTTCCGAAGAACAACTTCCTGCAATTGATGAGCGCCATCGACGACGTCTGGCGCAACAAGCCTGACGACGTTCGCCACAACGTCGACGCCTTGCTCGAGTCGCTGCGACGCACCGAGAACATCGAACCGACGAGAGATGAACGGCCACGCGAGGCCCTGTCGCTGGCGGTCCAGACTCTGCTGTCGAACTTCGACAGCGAATGGGGTGGATTCGGATCTGCTCCGAAATTTCCTTCGACATTCGCACTCGACCTTCTGATGCGCGCCCACATGGAGCTTGCCGCAAACGACAGCGAGTCACCTCAAGCGCAGGACATCGAAGCGGCTGTGTGCACGACCCTCAGAGCGATGGCGGCCGGGGGTATGCACGACCACCTCGGTGGTGGCTTCTCCCGATACAGCGTGGACGAGAAATGGTTGGTGCCGCACTTCGAAAAGATGCTCTACGACCAGGCGCTCCTCTTGCGTGTGTATGTTCACGCGTGGCAGCACTTCAAGATCGATGACTTTCGCTTCGTCGCCGAAGAGATCGTCACGTACGTGTTGCGTGACCTCTGCCACCCGATGGGCGGGTTCTTCAGCGCAGAAGATGCGGACTCTCTTGACGCCAGTGGTCACCCTCACGAAGGAGCCTTCTACACATGGGACGTGCAAGACGTCGTCGACATCCTCGGTGAATCGGCTGAGACAGCGTGCAATTGGTGGGACATCACACGTGGCGGAAATTTCGAGGGTAAGTCAATTCCGAATCGCATTGCTCACCGAGAGGAGGCGTTGCTTGACGATTCGTTGCGAGACGCACGCATGAAGCTCTTTCACGCACGGTCACAGCGCACGCGACCCGGACTCGATGACAAGGTGTTGACTGAATGGAACGCAATGATGCTCTCCAGTCTGTGCGAGGCGGCATCGGCGTTCGGACGTGACGACTGGCGTGACGCAGCGACTCGCACCGGAGAGTTCCTCGTGACGGCACTGAAAGGCGAGAGCGGAAGATGGCACAGAAGTTGGCAGTCAGATGCGACTCCTCAGGCACGCCACGACGCACTCGCCCACGACCTCGCTCAACTCGTCGACGCCTTCACTCGGCTCTACGAGCTGACCGGCCAAGCCCAGTGGGTCGAACATGCGCTTTCTGCGGCAGACCAATTGCTCGCTGACTTCTGGGACGCAGACAAAGGTGGGCTCTTCACCACGGCGACACATGCGGAACGTCTCATCGTCCGCGCCAAGGACATCATGGACAATGCCACACCGTCCGCCCAGTCCGTGGCGGCACTTGCATTCATTCGCCTGAGCGCCCTGACCGGTCGGTTCGACTTACTTGAGAGAGCCGACGACATGATCGCATTGTGCGGCTCGACGTTCCGGCGCGCACCTACCGCATTCTGCAACCTCGCACTTGCCATGCACCTGCGCCTCGTCGGCACGACAGAAATCGCCATCACCGGAGAGCGAACCGACCTACTGGCAGAGGTTCGCTCGGCATGGCGACCTACTGCCGTCGTCGCATGGGGCGAGCGATTCGACTCTCCCCTCTGGCACGGACGTGACGGAGAACGCGCATATGTCTGCCGAGATCATGCATGTAGCGCACCGGTGACGGATCGCGATTCGCTGCGTCAGGTTCTTGCTACCACGTACCCCAGTGGATGAAGTCAGACACCGATCGCGACTGACGCGCGGCGCTTCGACCTGGCGCGTCTGAACCATCGGGCACTCCGATCGCGATCGCCCCGATGATCTCCATCTGGGATGGAATTCCAAGTGTCGAACGAAGTTCGTCCTCACCGTTGAAGACTGCGAAAAACAGCGAGCCAAGTCCGGCATCATCGAGCGCGTACAGAAACGTCATGACCGCAAATGACGCATCGACAGTCCAGTATTTCACCGGCCATGCATGAGCGCCGTTGCCGAGTCCGGTGTGTGCCTTGTCTTTTTCTGAATACCTCTCGACATACGCATCGGGGTCAGCGAGAGCGACGGCGATGACAGGTGCACGTAACAATCCGGGCCATGCGAAAGACGCGTGACGTTCTGTCGGCAACGTGCACGACCAGAATTTTTCCGTGTCTGCGCCATCAAGCAGAACCAGATTCCAGCCCTGTGTCTTGCCGGCACTCGGTGACAATCGGGCGAGGTCGACGCACCGCTCGATGACAGCTCGTTCGACACGACTGTTCGTGAACGATCGGCGCATTCGCCGCGATCGGACAAGTGACTCAAAGTCCATACGAATTCACCTCGACTTCCGGCGAGGTAGGCGCGTCAGCGCTGACCGAGCTTGAGGAGACTCTCTGTCATCGTCCAACCGTGGACGATGAGCACGCCGCCCTTCTTGTCGTTCACATCTTTGAACTGTTCGACGACGTCGGCTTTGAGTTTTTCCGGCTTCGAAGAGTCGTGGTCAATGAAACCCGTGCGAGCGTTCGACTGGGCGACGAATGACTGCTCGTCGTAGCTCGCGTCGACGCCAAACCGCTTCGCCAGGCGACGACCCCATGCGCGCTCTTCGCCCACAGCCCGATGACCAGGCCGCGGGATGATGTCGCTCAAACTCTTGAATGCCTCTAGGCCGTCGGCACGGACGAACCGCGAACCGATAACGACGTCTTCGTCAGGGAACGCCATCAAGGCGCGGTGATAGGCCTCGGACATCAGCCCCTTCAAGACGGAATCGCGCTTCCCGGTTTTCTTGACGCTCATCAGTCCGAGCAGCACACATGGCGTACCGCCGATGCGCTCGAGCGTGGAGAAAGTGAAGCCGACCAACTTTCCACCCTCACGGGCCGACGTGAAGAGGACCCAGTCTTCTTTTGCCTTCGAGAGGGTGCCGATGTCGAACGCACCACCCATCGACGCCAGATCGTCGAGATCGGTGTCGGTCAGTGCGCTGCAGTCTTGGGTGGCGACTTCGAGTGTCATCGATTTCGTCCGCTCCACGTTGGCTCGAGGTCGCGCCCCGTGCGCTGACCGTAAGAGCCTCCTATTCTGCCACCGAAACACCGATTTCGATGTGGAGGAAGGTCGGAAATTGGCCCAACCGAGCCGTAAGCCAGCCCTACAGGGCGACCACGCTGGGGCCAAATGCGACGCGTAGGGGTCCGAGAACCTTGTCAAAATCGACTGCGACATCCTCACCGAGCGACATCTCGAGACCGTTGCCGAGGTGCAGAACCACCGGACAGTCACCTGGATGCTCGATGAGAATTTGCCGGAGTGCGTCAACACGCTCTTCTGACAGTCCGTGCGTCGCCAGCTGTAGGTGAAGTGCGCTCGGTCGGTCACGAAGGTTCTCGAGCACAGTGATTTTCTGAGCGGACACACTCACTCTGTTCTCGTCGCGCCTGTTCAGGCGACCGGTCACCGTGATGATCGCATCGTCGCGCAGGAGATGTCCGTAGTCAGAAAGTGCTCGGGTAAAGACCGTGACTTCGATGGAGGCCTCGAGGTCTTCGAGAACAAACGTCGCCATCTGATCGCCTTTTCGCGTGTAGCGACGATTGAGCAGAGTCACCACACCGCCGATGACCACAGGCCCGTCTTCCCGACCGTGAAGTTCTGCGATCCCGCAATCGACTTTGCGGCGCAGGGCGGCCTGAACCCCCAGGAGCGGATGGTCGGAGATGTACAGACCGAGCATTTCCTTTTCGAATCGAAGCTGGTCGGACTTCTCGAAGTGCAGGTCTGGAATCGGGATGCGCTCACTCCAGCCGCCGTCGGCCTCGGACGCCTCGCCGAAAAGACTCATGACACCGCGCTCGCGCTCACGGCGACGCACGATCGTGGTGTCGATGATCTGCTCGAAGACCGCGAGCAATCCCCGACGCGGATGCGACAACTGGTCGAAGGCCCCGGACTTGATGAGTGACTCGACAGCACGTTTGTTCAGCGCAGGTTCAGGCACACGTTCGACGAAATCGTGGAACGAATCGAATGCGCCGTTCGCATCGCGCTCGTTGACTATCAGTTCGACGAGACCCTCTCCCACATTTCGAACGGCGGCGAGACCGAAATAGATGGTTCGCTGACCATCTTCGACGATCGCGACGAAATCTGAGTGAGACAAATTGATGTCGGGGTTCAGGACAGAGATGTCTGAAGCACGAGCGTCGGAAAGATGGATCGCTGCTTTCTCGTAGTTTCCCTTCACCGACGTGAGCAAACAGGCCGCATACTCGACCGGATAGTGCGCCTTCAGATACGCAGTTTGGTACGACACCAAGCCGTAGCCGTAGGCGTGACTCTTGTTGAATGCGTAGTCAGCAAAACCTTCGATGATGTTGAACAGTTCCGTCCCGAGTTTCTCGGGATAGCCGGTGTCGACACAGCCATTGACGAATTGCTCGCGCTCCTTCGCCATCAGCTCGCGAATTTTCTTTCCACATGCTTTTCGGAGATTGTCCGCCTGGGCCAAGGAATAACCGGCGAACTTCTGGGCCACCCGCATCATGCTCTCTTGGTAGACCATCAGTCCGTAGGTGTCTGCGAGCAATTCGCGAGCGTCGTCATGGAAGTACGAGATTGATTTACGACTGTTCTTGAAGTCGGCGTAGTCGTTGTGCATGTTCGCGCCCATCGGACCAGGTCGATACAACGCGATGACAGCGGCCACGTCGTCGAATGTCGTCGGCTTCATGCTTCGCAACAGCGCTCGCATGGGTGGGGATTCGAGCTGGAACACCCCGATGGTGTCTCCCCGACCCAGCAATTCATATGTGGGGCCGTCGTCGAGTGGAACAGTGTCGATGTCGAACTCCGGCTCGCGAGTTGCCCGAATCATCGCGACCGTGTCGGTGATGACGTCGAGGTTTCGAAGACCGAGAAAGTCCATCTTCAAGAGGCCGAGCTCTTCGACCGCGTGCATTTCGTATTGAGTGACGATCGGGGCGTCGGCTGGGTCGCCGTCTCCGGTGGGTTTGCGCTGAATGGGCAGATACTCGGTGAGCGGGTCGCGCGTGATCACCACCGCTGCCGCGTGGATTCCGTCACTTCTCTTCAGGCCTTCCAACTTCGTGGCAATTTCGACGACTTTCTTCACATCGTCGTCAGCTTCGAACATGTCGCGCAGCTCTGAGGCGGCGCGATATCCGTCACGATGTGCGTCTGTCTCTTCAAAGCAGTACTTCAATGGCGTGTCGCGACCCATAACGAGCGGGGGCATCGCTTTTGCGATGCGGTCGCCGACGGCGTAGTCGTAGCCCAGCACACGAGCGGCATCGCGCACGGCATTACGTGCCTTGATGGTTGAAAACGTGATGATCTGAGCGACGTGATCACGGCCGTACGTGTCGGCTGCGTATCGGATCATCGTGTCGCGATACCGCGAGTCAAAGTCCATGTCGATGTCAGGCATCGACACGCGGCTCGGGTTGAGGAAACGTTCGAAGAGCAAGTCGTACTTGAGTGGATCAAGGTCGGTGATGCGCAAGCAATATGCGACGGCACAACCCGCAGCCGAGCCACGGCCTGGGCCAACTCGAATTCCGTTCTCGCGCGCGAACCGAATGAGGTCCCACACGATGAGGAAGTACGAGGCGAAACCCATAGACGTGATGACACTGAGTTCGTACGTGAGGCGCTCTTGGACCTCTGGGGACAGATTCGAACCCCACCGCTCGCGCGCACCGTCCCATGTGAGCTTCTCGAGATATTGGGTGTCCGTGGTGAAGCCAGTGGGTATGGGGAACTCGGGCAACTTGGGAACGTTGAACTCGATGTCGATGTTCGCTCTCTCGGCGATCCACAACGTGTTGTCGCAGGCCGACGGAACTTCGCGCCACAACAGTCGCATCTCTTGAGCCGTCTTCAGATAGTGCTCGCAGCCAGTGAACTTGAACCGGTCGGCATCGCTCATGCGAGACGCCGTCTGCACGCACAAGAGCGCATCGTGCGCTTCATGGTCTGAACGACTCACATAATGAGAGTCGTTTGTGGCGATGACCGGTGCGCCGATCTTCTTTGCGATGTCGATGAGCAACGGATTGGTGCGTTGCTGATCTGGGATGCCGTGATCTTGAAGTTCGACGAAGAGATTGTCCTTACCGAAGATGTCTTGAAGTCGCGCCGCTTTCTGCAGTGCACCTTTTTCGTCGCCATTCACCAGTGACTGGAGCACATGGCCACCGAGACATCCGGTGGTCGCAATGAGACCCTCGTTGTACGTGGCGAGTAATTCCCAGTCGACGCGTGGCTTGTAGTGGTACCCCTCGAGGAACGCCCTGCTCGCCAATTGAATGAGATTGCGATAGCCCGTGTTGTCCTCTGCCAAGAGAGTGAGGTGGTAGTACAGCTTCTTGCCGCCGTCGCCCGACCCACCGTTGTCGTCGAAACGGCCTCGACGCGCGATTCGCTCGGTGCGGTGGTCGTGCGCCATGTACGCCTCGGTGCCGAGAATCGGTTTGATTCCTTGCCGCCGACATTCTTTGTAGAACTCGATGACGCCGTACATGTTGCCGTGGTCGGTGATGCCGAGAGCCGGCTGACCGTCTGCGACCGCTTTGGCAACGAGTTCTTCAAGTTTCGCGGCTCCATCGAGCATGGAGTACTCGGTGTGGACATGAAGGTGAGTGAATGACTCGCTCACCTCTGTCACCTCCCGTGTGTCGTGCGTTGACCAATGACGGGACACAACCAAGGTGCTCCGCCCTGCTTCGCACCGCTGTCAGGTTGGGATCGAACCCGCGGATGACAGCGATGTGATTTGCCGAAATTAGCAGTCGGGTGCGTCAGGTCAGAGATAGGTGCCGCCGGGACCAGGCTGACCCGGGCGAGGTGACGCCTGAATCTGGCGCATCTGCTCGAGTTGTTGCCTGGCGGCCAGTTGTTGTGCGAAAAGCGTCGCTTGGATGCCGTGAAACAATCCTTCGAGCCAACCGACCAGCTGGGCCTTCGCCACCCGCAGTTCTGATTCACTCGGTACTTCTCCCACTTTGAACGGAAGTGCGAGCATCTTCAACTCTTCCGCCAAATCAGGTGACACCGCCTCGGAGATCTCGACGATGGAACGATCGTAGATTTCGGCCAGTCGTTCGCGACTTGGTTCGTCAAGTGTGGTGCCGCGAACCTCGTCGAGCAACTGTTTCACCATTGATCCGATGCGCATGACCTTCGCCGGCTCCGTCACCGATTCGGTGTCTGGCTCGCCATGTCGACCCTCACCATCAGACGAGAGAGCCGCAGCAAAGGCACCCGTCGCGTTGTTCGGAAGAACTTCGGGACTGGTGATGTGCTCGGCGTTCGAGAGATGCTGAGAATTAGGGGTGTCGCTCACACCTCCAGTCTGCCAACTGCGCTCACGATGTTCACATCGAAGCGGTTCGGTCAACATTGGGCGACGAGAAACGGCACATACATCTCGTCTGGCGTGAGCGATCCGTGTCGGCAGACGAGCTCGAAGGGGCCCGAGTCCGCTGGGTCCTCGAACGACACGGGGCCACGCGCGACGAGTGCGACATCCCCGAGACGTCGCTCGGTGTCGGTGGTGACTCGGGACCCGAACCACTTCTCGTCCAACACCTGCTGGCGCGACACGACCCATGCGACGTCTCCGTACAGGTCACGACATTGCTCCTCGAGCGACGCTCGCGCCCCACGTGCAGCATGAAGCCACCGAAAGCGGCCCTCACCAGATTGTGCGACAAACATCGCCGCGAGCGAAGGATCGAGAATGATCGTGTCACCGCCGACATGGACTTGGCCGTGATCGGCTGTAACCACAAGTTGCGTTCCGTTCGGCATGGCCGAGATGACTTGCGCGACGAGTTCATCAGTCACTCGCAATTCGGCATCGTAGAAGTCACCGAATCCACGCTCGTGAGCGATCTTGTCGACACCGTCGTAATAGGCGTAGACGAATGTCTCTCCTCGACGCAACAAGTCACCGATTATCAACGGGATGCTCGATGCAGCACGCCAACCTTCGTGCTGCACTCCTCTGAGGTGCGCTTCAGTGAAGCCCGTTGACTCGAATTCCGCACGGCTCACCACGGGAACTCTCATGCCCATGAACGGCGGACATGACTGGACGATGTGCGGAGGAAATTTTCGACGACAATCACCGGTCTCGTTTCCCCATCGCAATGTGTTCATGACCGAGTCACCCATGTGCATGCGATATCCGACGATGCCATGCTCACCGGGAGTGAGGCCGGTCGTGATCGATGTGAGGGCCGTTGCCGTCGTACTCGGCGCAGTGGAAGTGATCCGGGTAGACGACATGGAAGCCATGGTCGGCGCGAGTTGTCGACGCGCCTCGAGTTGGTTCCAACCGAGGCCGTCGAGAACGAGCAGCACAGTGGGCAGCTTCAGGTCCAAAGTGCCGGGAATCCATGTCATTTCCTCGGCCGTGGTCCGACTCGCCGCACCAAGAAGCGTGGGAATGACAGAGGTGAGACAGGCGTCCCCGTATGCGGGCAGGACCAGAGACGGGTTCGACATAGGAGAACACCTACGATAAACCCGTGCGAGTTTCCACCCGCGGCGACTATGCGTGCAGGGCACTACTTTCTCTCGCACTCCATCACGACGATGCCGGCCCGACCTCGGTCCGCGACATCGCCGAACGAACGGCATTGCCCCAGCCGTATCTCGAGCAAATCCTTCTGGCACTGAAAGGTGCGGGTCTGGTGAAGTCGAAAAGAGGCGTCGGGGGCGGTTATGTCCTCGCCAAATCACCAGAGGACATCAAGTTGTCGGAGATCATCTCTGCCGTCGACGGCCCGATCACATTGGGTGATTTTGGGCAACCGCATCAAGACGGTGCGTGCGACCACGATGGTCAGTGCGTGCTACTCGCCATCTGGGACTTGGCCGGTCGCCACATGCGTGAGCACCTCGGTGCATACACGCTCGCCGCGATCGTAGACATTGCGCGCGGCAAAGCGAAGTGGCCGACGTACGACCATGATCACATTCACTGACGAACTTCTAGATTCACTGAAGAACTACTAGGTCGGCGGCTCAGCCGAACCACTTCTCATGAGCGATGTTCCTCATGAGCAATGCGAGATGACCTTGGTCATGTCCTGTGGAATGTCGACTTCGAAGGCCATGAAGACGCCTGTCGACGGATGAATGAAACCGAGCCGACGGGCGTGCAGCATCGGTCGCGGCGCGGGCAGCGAGGAACGAGAACCGCCGTACGTTCCGTCACCAACAACCGGATGGTTCACTGCCGCGAGATGAACTCTGATTTGGTGGGTTCGACCTGTCTCGAGATTGCACTTCACCAGCGAGAGTGCAGCCGGACTCCAGAACGTCTCCAGCACCTCGACATGGGTACGTGCCATCTTCCCGTCATGCACGACCGCCATCCGCATGGGATCGCGATGATCACGACCAAGCGGCGCGTCGATCGTGCTCGTCGATGAATCGAAATGGCCCCACGCGAGGGCGACGTATTCACGCTCCACCGTCCGATCGGCGAGTTGCCCCACCAGCTGTTCGTACGCGCGGTGCGAACGCGCCACCATCAACAACCCACTCGTTCCGGCGTCGAGGCGATGAACCACGCCGGGGCGTATGGGCTCACCCACATCGGCGATCTCGGGGTAACGCGCGAGCAGCGCATTCACCAGCGTGCCGCCTTGATGTCCCGCTGCCGGGTGAACCACCATTCCGGCACTCTTGTTGACCACGATGACATCGTCGTCGACGTGGACAATGTCGACATCGAGCGACTCGTCAGCCTGTGGCAAAAGCGGTGCCGGCATAAACGAATCATCCACTCGCACGATCTGTTCACTAACCAGTCGTTGCTTTCCGACAGTCGTGGGTCCACCATCGACAGACACTCCCCCTGCCTCGATGATGCTCGCCGCATCAGACCGCGAGACGTCCAACATGAGCGCAACGATGCGATCAAGCCGCTCGCCATCGAGTGCACTCGGTATTGATTCCTCGAAGATCACGTCGACTCTCCGTCAGATGCCGTCACCCTTGGCGCTCTCCACGCACCGACAACAAGAATCGCCCCACCAACGGTGATCGCCATGTCTGCCACGTTGAACACTGGCCACCACTGGAGATCGATGAAGTCGACGACTGCGCCGTGCAGCCAGCCATCACCGCGAAACAACCGATCTACAACGTTTCCGGCCGCGCCACCGAGGATGGCTGCGGCCGCACATGAACCTGAACGGGTGTCGGACTGTCGCACGACGAATGCCAACACTGCGATCGCGATGAGCGCGACCACACCGATGACGGGGCCCAGACCTTCAGCCTGAGAAAACGCCATGCCGCTGTTGAATCCGAGTTTGAATCTGAGGGTCCACAGAACATCGACCGTGTGACCGTCAGCAAGATGATTGACTGCCCAGTTCTTGGTGACCTGATCGACCAGTACCACGAGAGCGGACAGCCACAGCATCGACCATCGACGTCTAACGACGGCCAAGTCCACCCGCGCGCTCAGTGACCAATTCGGTCGCCCATGGCAGTGCCTTCAAACGCTCTTTCGGAATGGGGAATCCCGACACGCTCGAATACCCATATTCGCCGCGCGACATGCGCTCGAGAGCTGCATCGATTTCCGCCACTGTCTGACGTGCCTGGGCCGACAGAACTTGGTCTCGTTCACGCTCGACGACCATCGTGTCGCCTTCGCCACCTTCGTCGTCGAACTGGACGTCGCCCATCTCGGCGTCGGCAATAAGAGCGTTCGCTTCGTCTTCAAGTCGATCAGCTTGCCCGAGCAATTTCGCTCGCTCGACACGAAGTGAATCACGTTGAGCAAAGAGGAACTTCAGATCAAACTCCTTGGTTGATGTGATGCCGTCCTCGGATGGCCCCTTAATGATCGTGAACTTCTTCGCCTCGGCTTTCTTCTTGGCTTCCGCCTCAGCCTTCAGTCGCGCTTTTTCTGCCTCGGCGGCAGCTTTTGCAGCAGCCTTTGCCGCGGCGGCTTCTTCACGTGCACGGACTTTCTCGGCTTCAGCTGCGGCCTTCGCTGCAGCGCGAGCGGCCGCTTCAGCGGCGCGTTGCTTCTCTCGTTCTGCTTTTTCCTTCAGTCGAATCTTCTCGGCTTCAGCACGCGCTTTGAGTCGCGCTTTCTCTGCTGCTTGCTTCTCGCGGAGCCGCGCCTTTGCTTGAGCCTCTTTCTCGCGTGCGGCTTGCTTACGCTTGCGGTCGTCTTCAGCCTTCACTCGCGCCTTCTCGCGAGCGAGATCAGCTTTCTTCTTGGCTTCGGCTTTCTTCGCTGCCGCTTTCTTGGCCAACTCGGCCTTTTTCAATGCGTCGGCTTTCTTCTTCGCCGCAGCCTTCTTGGCCAACTCGGCCTTCTTCTTCGCCGCAGCCTTCTTGGCCAACTCGGCCTTCTTCTTCGCCGCAGCCT
>CAYMVM010000004.1:0-10431 GCA_964394175.1 uncultured Bifidobacterium sp. | reverse complement strand
TTCGCCGCAGCCTTCTTGGCCAACTCGGCCTTCTTTTTCGCCGCAGCCTTCTTCGCAACCAACTTGTTGGCAGCTGCCGAAGGCTTCTTGGTTGATTTCGCAGGCTTCTTGCCCGATTTCTTGGCCGTCTTCACGGGTTTCTTGGTTGGTTTCTTGGCCGATTTCTTGGCCGTAGGGGTCGATTTCTTCTTGGCTGCCATGGTGGTCTCCCGGGTGAGCGAGGGTCAGATCGACGAACGCTTTCTTGGGTCGGGCAGGCTAGCCGGTCGGGGCAGATCTCGGCGGACCCTCCGTGAGAGCACTCAAATGTCCTTGTGTCGGCACGGCATGAATGTCGGGCCCCATCGTGGGGAATCAACCCACGGGCGCGACACGCACGGCGATTTCCGCGCCGTCGATGGCGACGTCGCGTCGAAGTGACTCATCCCACTCGAGCGCTGTGGACAGAGTCTCCGACCTCACCATGTCGAGATACGGCTCCAAGCGTGCTCTCACCTCGTTTGTGACCCCGAGTGTCAGCGTGATGCGATCAGTCACTGCCAATTGGGCGTCACGACGGGCTTGCTGGACTGCTCGAATCACGTCGCGCGCTTGTCCCTCGGCTTCGAGATCAGCTGTGAGTTCGACATCGAGCAACACGACACCGGTGCCGTCGTCCAACGCAGCACTTGCAGTTGTCGAATCTGCGACAAGTCGCAAGGAATACTCGCCGGGCTGCAAGCGCTCACCTGCGACGACAATCTCGTCACCCTCGCGCTTCCAGTCGCCTTTCTTCACACCGGCGATCACCTGTTGCGTCTTCTTGCCAAGCCGTGGACCAACTGCTGCCGGTACGACCTGCAATTCATGACGCGCCACGGCGGCGACGTCGTCAGATAACGCCACATGCTTCACGTTCACCTCGTCGGAGATGATGTCGATGTACGCAGCAAGACGTGCCGCATTCGCTGAAGCGACAGTGAGCGAACTGAGTGGTTGACGCACACGCCTGTCATGGGACTTACGCACAGACAACGCGGCGGAGCACACCGAACGAACCAGGTCCATCGACGCCACCAAGTCGACATCAGTCGGCATTCCACTGGTCGTCGGCCAGTCAGCGAGGTGGACGCTCGACGGTCCGGCACCAAGGCCAGTGTGGATCTCTTCTGTCACGAGCGGCAACAATGGTGCCGCCAGGCGGACCACAATCGACAGAACCGTGTGCAACGTGTCAACCGCATCGCGATCACCCGACCAGAAACGGTCACGGCTTCGGCGGATGTACCAGTTGGTCAGCACATCGAGAAATCCGCGCATGCGTTGACATGCCTCGAAGAGGTCGTAGTTGTCAAGACAATGCGTCATGTCGTCGATTAACACGCCCAACTTCGCCAGCACATAACGATCGAGCACATTGGCACTGTCGAATCGCTCCGATCCGGTCATGTCCTCGGCGTTCGCGTACAAGGAGAGGAAATACCATGAGTTCCACAATGGAAGCAGCACTTGTCGAACTGTTTCCCTGATGCCCTGTTCGGTGACCGAGAAATCAGCACCTCGAAGAATCGACGAGGACAACAGATACCAGCGCATCGCGTCTGACCCGTACGTGTCGAAGATCCCCATCGGGTCTGGATAATTGCGCAGGCTCTTCGACATCTTCTGACCGTCATCACCGAGGACAATGCCGTGGCTGACGCACGTCGAAAATGCCGGCCTGTCGAAGAGTGCGGTCGCGAGGACGTGAAGTGTGTAGAACCAGCCGCGTGTCTGGCCGATGTATTCGACGATGAAGTCACCTGGGTAGTGGCTCTCGAACCAGTCGCGATTTTCGAACGGATAGTGCACCTGCGCGAAGGGCATCGAACCACTCTCGAACCAGCAGTCGAGAACTTCTGGAACGCGACGCATGTGTGACTTCCCTGTCGGGTCGTCAGGGTTGACGCGGACCAGGTCATCGATCGAGGGACGGTGCAAGTCATCGACTTTCACACCAAAATCTCGCTCGAGCTCTTCGATGCTCCCGTAGACATCGATGCGTGGGTACTGCGGGTCGTCGCTCTTCCACACGGGAATCGGCGATCCCCAGAATCGATTTCGACTGATCGACCAATCACGGGCGTTGGCAATCCACTTTCCGAAACTGCCTTCTTTGATGTGCTCGGGTACCCAGCGGATCTGCTGGTTCAACTCGACCATCCGGTCCTTGAAGGCCGTTACTTGCACGAACCACGAGGAAATCGCTCGGTACACGAGCGGCTGGGCGCAACGCCAGCAGTGTGGGTACGGGTGGTCATACGAGTCGTGACGCACCACCACACCACGCTCTTTGAGGTGGCGAATGATGTCGGGATTCGCCTCGAACACATGTCGACCCACCCACGGTGAGATCTCAGAGGTGTAGCAACCGTGTTCGTCCATCGGACACAACGTGGGAATTCCCGCTGCATTGCATGCGACTTGGTCGTCCTCGCCGAAACCAGGTGCCATATGCACGACTCCGGTGCCGTCCTCTGTGGTGACGAACTCTGCAGCAAGCACCTGGAAAGCGTTGTCAGTGCCCTCGAAGAAGTCGAACATCGGCGTGTACCGACGACCGACCAAGTCACGACCGGACATCGAGTCGATGACTGTCATATCTACGAACTCTTTTTCGTACGCCGTGCGGCGCGCATCGGCGACGATGTACTTCTGCCCATCGGCATCGGCAAGCACCGCATATTCGATGTCAGGTCCGACCGCCAGTGCCAAGTTCGACGGCAGCGTCCATGGCGTGGTCGTCCACGCCAAGATGCGCTCTCCGGTCTCGAGCGTGAACCACACCGTGAGCGCAGGATCTTGTCGATCTCGGTAGACGTCGTCCATGCGGGTCTCGGTGTTCGACAGCGGCGTCTCACACCGCCAGCAATATGCGAGAACTCGGAAACCTTCGTAGACGAGCCCTTTGTCCCACAACGTCTTGAACGCCCACATGACGCTCTCCATGTAGGACACGTCGAGCGTCTTGTAGTCGTTCTCAAAGTCGACCCACCGGGCCTGACGTGTGACATAACGCTGCCACTCATCGGTGTAGCGCAACACGCTGGTGCGACATGCATCGTTGAATCGCGCGATACCGAAGTCAGTGATCTCTGGGTGACCGGATATTCCGAGTTCCTTTTCGGCCTCTACCTCGGCAGGGAGACCATGGCAGTCCCATCCGAAACGACGCTCAACTTTTCGACCACGCATCGTCTGGTATCGCGGTACCGCATCCTTCACGAAACCGGTGAGGAGGTGTCCGTAGTGCGGCAGACCGTTGGCGAACGGAGGGCCGTCGTAGAAGACAAACTCGTTTCGGCCACCTTCACCGGCGGCACGTGCGCCGACGCTGTTCGAGAAAGTGTCGTCGCGCTCCCAGCGAGCAAGCACATCTTGTTCGAGCGCAGGAAAGTTCGGCTGCGGATCGACGTGGGGGTATGTCACGGAGTGAAAGCGTAGAGCCGCGAAGGGCTCAGCACCCCAGAAGGATGCGCGAAAGAAGCTGTATTCCGATGAGAACGATGAGCGGCGACAAGTCGAATGGACCCATGTTGGGCATTGTGCGACGCACCGGCGCAAAGACGGGCTCGGTGATTCGAATCAGAAACCCTGCAACACCTGCAAGCGGCCCACGAGGGTCAAGTGGGAACCACGAGAGAATTGCACGGCCAATGATGGCGAGCACATACAGGTCGACCAATCGGCACACGAGTTCCATGGGGATGCCGTGTTCAGTGTCGGTCTGCGGAGTACGACGTCGGCTTCAGTAGGTAGACACCACTTCCGACTTTTTCCATCGTTCCGCCGAGTCCGTAACACAGGCCACTCGCGAAGTCGATGATGCGACGCGACATCTCGCGGTCAGCACCTTCGAGATTCACGATGACAGGCTGACCTTCTTTGAAATGGTCAGCGACTTCCTGCGCCTGATTGAACTGACGTGGACGCACAGTGACGGGCTCGGCACCGGCGGACGGCACCGCGCGCACTGTCGACGTGCGCGGTGCGCCGACGGGTCGAACTTGAAGTCCGGAATCGTCCGGGCGACGAATCGGCATGCTGTCGTCGCGCACTGGACGGGGCGCTGGTCGACTGATGTCATCGACGTACTCGGGCGCATACCCACGTCCACGACCACCAGTTGGGTCGACCCCACCACGACCTCGCAACGGTCGTTCATACTCCTGCGACAAGTCGTAGTCGTCGTAGGTGTCATCTCCCGTCAGTCCGAGATACTCCATTGCTCGTCGCCACATCGACATGCTCACAGGCTAACCCACCGTGTTGCATCAGTGGCGGAGTGTGCAGTTTGCTGACGTCTGTGCGACATCACTGACGCGCGCCGAAGATCGCACTGCCGATGCGCACCATGGTCGACCCGAGCGTCACTGCCAACTCGTAGTCGCCAGTCATTCCCATCGAGCAGACAGCGAGGCCGTGCTGGTCGACCAATGCCCGCACTGCCCGAAAGGCCCGCTCGGTGCCGTGCGGGTCGCCGTCAGTGGGACCCACCGTCATCAACCCGATGACCTCACACTGCTCGGCCTCTGCCACCGCTCGAAGACTCTCCAGCTCGCTCGGGGCACATCCTGCCTTGTTGCTTTCACCGGTGGTGTTGACCTGCAACAACACCCGTGGTGGGCCACTTCTGCCGCCTGCCTCGATCCACTCGCGGTGACGCCGCCCCACTTCTCGCGCAAGAGAGGTGCGGTCGATGGACTGCCACACGTCGACATGTGGCACCAATGACTTGACCTTGTTTGATTGCAGTCCTCCGATGAAGTGGATCGGTGCGAGGTCCTGGCGACCTGCTGAGACCTTGCCAACGAGCTCTTGGGCGTAGTTCTCCCCGAGTCCATCGACTCCGGCATGTGACGCCGACTCCATCGCTTCACGTGGCCATGTTTTTGTGACAGCGATCAACGCAACATGATTCGACGACAACTCATCGAGGCGGGTTCGAATCCGCGCGATGTTGTCAGCGATGTGTTGTGGAGCGAGCATCGCTCTCGGCAATCGACGTCGTCAGCGCGTCACTTGAGGAATGACGGAACGTCGAAACCGTCATCATCGTCATCGAGTGGATCACCGTCGATGTCGGCGAAGATGTCACGCGCGCTGGATGGCCGCGGATCGACGCCGGACGACGCCCGGCGGGCACCGAGCCCCGGGCCTGCATCCCAACGCTCGAAACCGGCTGCGATGACAGTGACCTTGATCTCGTCACCCATCTCGTCGTCGATGACGGTTCCGAAGATGATGTTCGCGTCTTGATGCGCGACGCCGTGGACGACTTCGGCAGCGGCATTCACTTCGAACAGCCCCATGCTCGACGGTCCCGTGATGTTGAGCAGAATTCCCTTGGCGCCATCGATGGCCGCTTCGAGCATCGGGCTTGAGATGGCGGTCTTTGCAGCAACCGACGCACGGTTGTCGCCACTGGCCACTCCGATACCCATGAGGGCCGAGCCGGCGTTCGACAGGATCATCTTCACGTCGGCAAAGTCGGTGTTGATGAGGCCCGGCGTCGTGATGAGCCCGGTGATTCCGGCGACACCTTGCAACAGAACTTCGTCAGCCATCTTGAAGGCATTGACAAGCGATGTCTTGTCGTTCGCCACGGTCAACAAACGGTCGTTTGGAATGACTATGAGCGTGTCGACTTTTTCCTTCAACTTCTGGATTCCATTGTCGGCCTGCACCGCACGACGACGTCCCTCGAATGCGAACGGCCTCGTGACGACACCGATGGTGAGTGCACCGAGCGAACGTGCGATTTCCGCGATTACCGGAGCTGCACCTGTGCCGGTTCCGCCACCCTCTCCCGCGGTGATGAACACCATGTCTGCGCCATGCACGAGTTCCTCGATCTCGTCACGATGGGCTTCGGCTGCCGCACGTCCCACCTCAGGATCGGATCCGGCACCGAGGCCGCGAGTGAGTTCCCGACCGACGTCCAGTTTCACGTCAGCGTCGCTCATGAGCAACGCCTGAGCGTCGGTGTTCACTGCGACAAACTCGACACCGCGCAAGCCGGCATCGATCATGCGGTTGACGGCGTTCACTCCGCCGCCTCCGACACCGATCACTTTGATGACGGCTAAGTAGTTCTGTGGTGCTCCGGCCATCGGCCCCTACCTCCAAGTAGCTCGGTGTTGTCACGCGAGTGGGTCAATGCTTACACAAGATGCGCGGAAAGTGTGGAAATTCGACCTCTGAGACACTGTCCACAGCCTGATTTTGGCGAGTTCTGCCGATTCCCTAACGCGTCTGGACCGTCACATCACCGGTCGACACATCGATAGCCGCCAAATCTGCGGGGTCTTGTCGACGCAACAACACCACGACCGCCACCAACTTGTCCTGCAAGTCAGTGGGTTGTCCGAAACGGATCAGCGTTCCGCTCTTCAGCGTGAGTGTGATTTCTCCGGTGCCGGTGATGCCGACGTCACGCACCTTGGGCTTGATCTCGGCGGGAAGAGCAGTGACCAATTGAGCGACCGCGCGGTACACCTGGTCCGCTTTCACCCCTGGCTCGACGTTTGGACCTGTGCCGACGATCTGTAGGTAGCCCGTCGGCCATCCGTCGAGGACCGTGATGACCACACCGTCTGCGTCAATGACGCGGGCTTTGTTGTCCGAACCGGCGAACCACACCACCGGTGTGCGTTCGTCGATCTCGATGACGGCAGACGCCGGGAAATGCGTGTCGACCCGGACATCTTCCACCCAGGGGTCTTCTCTGATGATCGCTTCGACCCGGTCGACGTCAGCGGAGAACACAGACACTCCGCGTAGTGCGTCAGTGGCCTTCTCGAGAGTGTCCTCACTGACGTACACCCTGCCGTCGACCGTGATGTCTCGAACAGAGAAAAGTGGTGATGCGAGAACGACGACGAGCAACACGAACACGCCGATCGCCACACCTGCCGCATACACCCACCGCACTCGCTTGCGTTGTTCTCGACGTCGCGTCTTCTCACGTCGCTCTTCGAATCTGGGGTCAGGCTGGTCATCATCGACGATGACGACACGTCCGACTTCATCGGCATGAACGACCACTGTCGAACCGTGCGATTCGTCATCGATGACGACGACAGAGTCGTCAATGACACCTGCGTCAGCGACGACCGCGTCATTTGCGACCGCTTCGTCGATGATGACAACTGGGTCGTGGATCGTCTCGGTTCCGGGCTCGCGAGTCTCGACGCTCGGTTGAGCCTCCGAGGCCGTGGACGAGGCCGACACGCCGAACAGCGACGACAACTCCCCGAGCACCTCGTCAGGTACTTCAGTGACCGCGGTCTCGTCGGTCGAGGGTTCAATCGGTGTCTCGTCACGGCTCATAGGTGCCGCAACAGTCTTGCCCGCGCTTCGTTCAGATCGTCGTCATCCAGCTCGTATGAATCGCGGCGCGAGAATTGACGTGCGTCGTCATCTGAGAATCCGAGAAGACGAATTTCACTTCGCAGCAAGATTCCCCTTTCCGCACGAACCGTCTCCTGGACGTGTCGCATGACGGCGAGGACATCGTCGGCTGAACCACCTTGTTCAGATTGGATAAAGTTCGCGTGCCGCTCAGACACCATTGCAGAGCCGCGTCCCCAACCTCGTAGTCCGAGCGAGTCGATGAGTGCTCCCGCAGAGCGGTCGCCGTCACCGGGATTCACGAACACTGATCCAGCGTTCTGGCCTCCTGGTTGATGTTCGCGACGCCAGCTCACGATTCCTGACAATTCCTCTGCACATGAATGCGATGCGGAGGACGATTCGCGCAACGAGACACGTACCCGGGACACATAATGCGAGTCATCGAGGGCCGAATGTCGGAACGTGAATCCGACATCAGTCGCCGGGATCCATGCGACGTTCCCCGACACAAGGTCAATCACCTCGACCTCGACCACCGAAGCAGCCATGTCGGATCCATGACCTCCGGCGTTCATGCGCACGGCACCTCCCATGGTCCCTGGAACACCGACCATCCACTCGGCACCACACCAACCGTCCGCCACGGTTCGCCTAGCGAACACAGGCAACTTCATTCCGGCCTCGACCGTCGCGACACAGCGCCCAGCCTCGACTGTGTATTCGATGTCAAGGTCATCCCCGCTGGATGCGGCATCCGGCACACGAACCACCACTCCGTCGAACCCACGATCACTGACGAGGGTGTTGCTTCCGTTGCCCATCACGTACACCGGCAACGACGCAGGAAGATGACCCGCGAGGGCCCTCACGTCATCGATGTTTCGAGGTGTGACCAACAGCCGAGCCGTGCCACCGACTCGATATGTCGTCAAAGTCCCGACCGGAGCGTCGAGCACCGCACTGATCGACCGCTCGTCACACCACGACTTCAGCGCACGCACGCTGAGCTCGGTCATCGTTTCGCGCGGGAATGTCTCGATGTCTCCACAACCCATACTGATGACGACATCGCCCGAGCGCAGCAACCCAGCGACGAAGCTCGGTAACTCGCGACGTGATTCGACGTAGTGGACCGACTGAGACGAATGGTGTGGCCTCACCGCATCGGCCACCAAACGACCGGTCACGCCGGGAATGGGAGTAGTGCCTGATGCATAGATGTCCGCGACCACGACGACGTCAGCAGCTGTGAAACACGTGGCGTATTCGTGCGCCATCGCCGCGATGCGGTGGTACCTGTTCGGTTGAAACACCGCGACCAGACGACCCCTTTGGGCGTATCGGTCGGACGCAGCGGTGAGCACAGCTGCGATCTCGGTCGGCACATGCGCATAGTCGTCGACAAATGTGACCCCTGACGCAGTTCCGCATTCGACGAACCGACGGTCGACACCTCCGAAACCGGCCACCGACACGGCGGCCTCGTCGAGCGACACACCCAGTGTCGTTGCCAATGCAATTGCACCTGTCGCATTGAGCGCATTGTGACGACCAAAAAGTGGAAGTGCGACGACTACGGCGGACGAACTGTTGGTCACTGTGAACGATGTCCCGCGGTCGTCGACCTTCACGTCCGACACGACAAAATCTGCGGTGCTGTCCGTTCCGTAGGTCACCACGGTGGAGTCACCCGTTGCGACCGCCGTCAGGCGGCGGATGTTCTCGTCATCGAGACACACAACTTTCGGGCCGCGAACGCGGGAGATGAAGGCATCGAAGGATTCGACGAGACCATCCAGTGAACCAAAATGGTCTAGGTGATCGATGTCGATGTTCGTGAGAATCACGCCGCTCAACGGAAGTTTGTCGTGGGTCCCGTCACTTTCGTCCGCTTCGACGATG
The DNA here is from genome assembly GCA_964394175.1 of uncultured Bifidobacterium sp. Lineage (GTDB taxonomy): Bacteria > Actinomycetota > Acidimicrobiia > Acidimicrobiales > Ilumatobacteraceae > UBA2093. The sequence continues at coordinate 1,155 of CAYMVM010000004.1, read as the reverse complement.
AGTAGGTCGCCTCCGGTCCATTGAGCACCACGACCGGTGTCGCTCACCTCCGCACCGATGACATACGACGGCTCACGGCCGGCGTCGTCGAGAATGCGCAGAAGCAGAGCGGACGTCGTGGTCTTGCCGTGCGTACCAGCGACACCGATGCTGCGTGCTTCGGCGCAAATGCGACCGAGCATGTCACCACGGTGGATGACTTCGACCCCAGCCGTGCGTGCTGCGACGAGTTCGATGTTGTCCTGCGGAATCGCCGTCGAGTACACGACCGAATCGACACCGTTGACATGACCCGGGCTGTGACCGAGATGCACCTTCACCCCTGCGTCCTCCAACTGCTCCATCACCGGAGTCCGACGAATGTCGGATCCTGTGACGATGTGTCCCATTTCTGCGAGCACAGTCGCCACTGCGCTCATTCCGGGGCCTCCGACACCGACAACGTGCACACGGCGCACACGCTCGACAATGGTGTCGTCCGCGCGACGGTCCGTCGACGGTGAGCTGTCGGCAATCTCTCTGATGAATTGCACGAGACGACCGCTTCTCGAGACCTCTCCCATCGCGCGCGCCCTGTGCGCAAGAAGATTCCGTGATTCATCATTTGAGAGAAGCCCAATGACTGCGTCACGGATCGTCTCGCTCGACAGTGACTCCTCGTCAAGACAGATCGCTGCCTGCTCGTCTGCCAGCCAGCGCGCGTTCAGACGTTGGTGATCTTCGGCGGCATCGGGCCATGGCACAAGAATCGCGGCGACACCAATTGCGGCGACTTCTGCGACTGTGCTGGCCCCGGCGCGCGCGATCAAGAGATCTGATGCGGCATACACCTCGGCGATGCGATCCTCATACCCAACTGTGCGTCGCCACACCCCAGACATGTCGTCTTCGCCAATCTCGTTCGCAGCGAAACGCTCACCGCACAGATGCAACACTCCAACTCGTTGTTGCCCGATCGTCACCGCATCTCGTCGCAGTTGCTCGACGAGCGTGCGACTCATCTCGTTCAATGTCGCAGAGCCAAGTGACCCGCCCATCACCGTGACCAGCTTCAAGTCCCGTGGTATTCCGAGTGCCTGTCGAGCACTGTCACGACGTGACTGCGCGTCAGTGGTTCGAACCTCACGGCGAACCGGAGCACCGGTATGGCGCGCG
>CAYMVM010000003.1:54189-118687 GCA_964394175.1 uncultured Bifidobacterium sp. | reverse complement strand
ACAGTGCTGTCGGCATTTGCCGTGATGCTCTCGGCAAGCCATGGGTGCACTTCTTTGTCTTCACCAACGACAGCGATGGGATCATAGAACGCACGTGCCCGCATCTGACAGAACGAATCGCATTGGATGGCTGCAGGCGTCCATGGATTTGACACCTCTGCTTCACCTGCGATGATGAGCAATCCGCCGGGGACCGGAGTGACATCTTCTGCAGGTGCCGAGGTGGTGTCAGAACCCCCTGAATCAGATGACTCACTGTCGCCGCCGCCACACGCAGTGGCGAGAAGCGAAAATGCGATGACGAAGGCGCCGACTGTTGATGCAGCCCGCGCACGCTTGGTGCGGTGTCTCATGGGTCCCCCTTAGTTGATGTGACCATTCTGAGCGGACACAAGGTTCCGCCCAGACGACCAACTGCCCGAGAGACTAGTCACTTCCTCGGGGGTAGGCGAGCGAAGCGACAAATTGACTTTCTGTCCGAAGAAGCGTCGCCCGAGTTGGCGAGGCACTAATTTCGCATAGGTGACTGAGCGCGAAATCATGACGTGGGAATTATTCGGGACGGCGAGTCGTGAGCTCGCCCAGCAGATTGCGGACTCTGGCTTCGAGCCAGACCTGATTCTGGCCATCGCGCGCGGCGGCCTGCTCCCGGCGGGAGCACTCGGATACGCCTTGGCCGTCAAGAACCTCTACACCATGAACGTCGAGTTCTACACCGGGGTCGATGAGCGGCTTCCGGTGCCGATGATCCTGCCGCCAGTGCCTGACTTGGTCGAGCTTCGATTTGCTCGCATTTTGGTGGTCGACGACGTAGCGGACACCGGACACACGCTGAAAACGGTTGAGGAATTCTTCCGTGGTCGGGTGAAAGAAGTGCGCACCGCAGTTCTTTACGAAAAGCCACGTTCAGTGGTGCGGTGTAACTATGTGTGGAAGCACACAGACCTCTGGATCAATTTCCCGTGGTCTGATCAGGGGCCCGTGGTCAATCGCGAAGACGTGGTGCTCGACGCCTGAGTGGCGCTGACGAACGATCGCACTCAGAATGAGTCGCGAATGACGGTGAGGGCGGCATTGCGCCCGCTAGATCCCCACACGCCGGCCCCCGGGAAGGTGGCTGCACCGGTGAGGTACAGACCTTTCACGTTTGTTCGATAGCGAGTGAGTTCCTTCGGCTTTCCGAGAAATGCGGCGATCGGTCCTCCGGCAAAACTCGTCGCGTGTCCGCGAGGAAGATGGAAATCTGTTTCGTAGTCGACAGGCGTCACGACACGCCATTTCTCTATCGACGACAAGAAACCTGGTTGCACGAGACCCGCGAACTGGTCGAGCCAACGTTGTGGCTCGTTCGACCCGGTCCAACCTCCGCTCAACGCGTATGGCGTGTACAACGCTTCGAGGCTGAATACATGCTGACCGCGCGGGGCAAGGGAGTCGTCGATGGTGGAGGGAACATTCACGAGCATCGCCATCCGAGGCATCGTTTGGCCATTAGCGAGAAGTTGTGCCCCGCGGTGCAATTCACTTGGCGATGGACTGATGACGGTCGTCGGGGCGATGTCATCGCCGCCCAATTCGCGCATGAGGTCGGTGTCAAGTCCTGATAACCGTGGGAGATCGCTGATGACGGCGTCGATCTTTGATTCGTATCCGTCTTGGTGAGCGGCATCACGCCAACGAGCAATCATTTTCGAAGCTCCCGACGGAGGGTTGCGCAACCACCGAACGAAGGTGTCGTGTGGATTGCATGCCGACACCACGATGCGCGTGGTGACGGTGGTGTTGTCGCTCATCTGCACGGAGTTGACTCGCTCGTTCTCGCAATTGATCGCGACGACCCGTGTGTTCAAACGCAAGATGCCACCGTGTCCGAGATATGACGACAGAATCGCCTCGGGCACTTTTCCACTACCACCACGCGGACGCCCGACCTTCGATGCATGTCGAAGTGCGTAACTCATTGCCCCAAGACCGGTACCAGGAGTTTCGGGTGAGACACCCCACACGACAGGTCCTTCAACCAAGGCCGGACCGATGACGGCATCGTCATCGAAGAATTCCCGCAAGACGTCTGCTGCTGACATACGGCTGTATCGAAGAAGGGCTGGGACGCCGCGACCGCCACGTTTTGCCACGGTGGCGAGTAGTCCGCGTCGGGAGGGAGGTTCGGCAGCGGCGGCAAGCACGAGGCGCGCCAAGGGAACCATCGCACGTGTGTACTTGCGATAGCCAGCCACCGAAGCAGGATGCACACGGTTCAATGCATCAAGAGTGCGATCCACCTCGTGATACATCGGCCAGAACCGTTGAGTCGTCCAGTCGCCGTTGATCTGTGATGGCTCGACGTCGATGTACTCGAGACCGTGAGACGCAAGATTCAATTCCTCTGACACGGGAGTCGTGCGAAAAGTGAGATGGTCGCAGTTGCAGATGTTCGCAACGGTGTCGGCGAACGACTCACTGGCTGCAGTGCCGCCGACAATGTGTCGCGCTTCGACAAGCAGCGTCGAGACCCCGTGCCGAGCAAGATACGCCGCAGTGATGAGCCCGTTGTGGCCCGCCCCGATGACCACCGCATCAAAATCGGTCTGTCGAGGTCTCATTCGTCAATTGAATCACTCAGGTAGGTTGAGTTCATGACTCGTCTGCGTGAATTCGGCAACTTGCGGGGCCCACAAGTGACGGAAGTGTTGACATCGTCGTCAATTCTTGTGCTTCCAGTGGGTGCCATCGAACAGCATGGACCGCATCTTCCGTTGAACACCGATCTCGTGGTCGCCGATGCAGTCTCACGTGCGGCCGTCGAACGCGTCGGAGAGACGCTTGACTGCTGGTTGCTGCCGAGTATCGCGGTATCCAAGTCCAACGAACACGCCTGGTCTGCGGGCACATTGTGGCTGTCGGCCCGAACTCTGCTGTCGGTATTGGAAGACATCGGACGAAGTGTCGCAACGACTCCGGCGAGGAAACTGGTGATGGTGAACGGTCACGGCGGGAACAGTGCGTTGCTCGCCGTCGCGAATCGCGAACTTCGACTGAAGTACGGCCTCCAGACTTTCCTTGCCCACCCCCACATGCCTGCCGACCAAGGTGGAACCTCGTCCGAAGGTGAAATGGGCATGGGTGTGCATGGTGGCCAAGACGAGACATCTGTGATGCTTCATCTTCGACCAGAACTCGTCGACATGAGTCGTGCGGTTCGACGCATTCCCGAGAAACTCGCAGGCAACGAACACGTCAGGTTTGGTGGCTCGGTGTCGTTTGGTTGGTTGTCTAACGACTTTCACGCCGATGGGCACATCGGTGACCCAACCACAGCCACAGCGACAATTGGTCGAGTGCTGTTTGACGGTGCCGTCGACGCCTTGTGTGCCGCGCTCGCAGAGATCAGCACCTTCGAGTTCGGGCACTAGAACGACGAACGGGGCGGACACCGAAGTGTCCGCCCCGTGTCACGTTCGTCGTGACTGTCAGTGATCAGGGAAGTGCGATCGACGTGTCGATGAACTCGTTCGTCACGAGGTCAGCGGCCGTCAGGCCTTCCTTCACCTTTGCGCCTGTGGCGGTGTAGACAGGAGTCGCCTTTTCGATGAAGGCAGTCACGCGGTCAAGGTCGAATGAACCGAGAACCCCGTCCGGGCTGTTCGCCACGAGTTTGTCTTCTTGCATCTTTGCAACGGCGGCAGCAGCTTGACCCGCGTCATACGCCCAGCCATTGTTGTACTGACCGACGAGGTCCAGCACGATCGCATTCGCGCGATCTGGGCTGGCGATGTACTCACGCTGCGACTTCTGGATAGCAGGAACAAGCAGCGGCCAGCAGGCCTTGTTTGCCTCGAAGCTCTCCATGGTTGCGCCGATCGACTGTGCGTAGGCGGTCCAACCCGCATCGTGGATGTACTGGTATGCCACCGGCTTCTTCCAGTCCGCGAGCACCTCTTGGTAGAAGTACGGCTCGGCAGTACCGAAACCCTGTTGCGCATCCTTGCCGCCAGCAGCGATGAAGTTCGCCGGAGTGCCGTCGTAGGTTCCGTCAGCCTGGCCCTTGTCGACAATTCCAGCTTCGATGAGGTAGTCCATGTAGGCAGCACCATCGAAGTAGCGAATCTTGACATTGTCAGCCTTGAGGTCGGCAACCGTCTTCGCATTCGGATACGTCGCGGGGTCCCACATGATGATCTGCGGGTTGATGTTGAACGGTGCGACCATCGTCATAGACGGCTTCTCGACCGACTGCGACACTGCTTCGTCAGTGCTGATGAAGCCGGCGGTGATTGCTGGGTCCTGGTACATCATGGCCAGTGGCGACTGGTAGCCAGTCGCGGGACCGCCAGCGCGGACTTCGACTTTGACACCAGTGTCTTGTCCTTCGACCACGAGCGGGCCGGTCACGGACAGTTTCTCGGTGTTCACGGTGTAACCCTCGCCGACGAGGTTGTACAAGAACCCGTGCTCAGCTTCTGGGTTCCAGTCGGTCTGGAACACGACCGTCTCTGGGCAGGAGCCTGCGAGGCTCACACCTTCACCAGCCGCGGCGGTGGTGTCGGTGCTTTCTGCAGCAGCAGTTGTGTCTGTGCTTGATCCGTCGTCACCACCGCACGCAGCAAGCGTGAGCAATGCTGCGAGGGAGGCTCCGAAGAGTGCTCTCTTATTCATGTATGTGTGTCTCCTGTTGGTGTGGTGGTGAGATGAGGTTCATGTGCCCCTCGTGGTGATGTGCCACTTTCCGACGGCTCGCTTCGCTAACCATCCGAAAAGAAGGAACACCACCAGACCTAATGCGCTCGCTAGCAGAATCGCGGCGATCAACTCCGGACCCCAGAGTCGCGAGCGGTAGACGTCGATCTGGGCACCGATGCCCACGACGCCACCTTGACGAAAGTAGAAATCACCGACGACTGCTCCGATGACCGCGAGACCAGCCGAGATGCGCAACCCGACAAAGATGTTCGGTAGCGCCGCGGGGAACTGCAACTTGGTCAAGCGAGTCCACGCCGATGCACCTTGCAGTGTGAACAGCTCATGTTGGCTCTTGTCGGCCGAGAGCAAACCGAACAACGTGTTGCTCACGATCGGGAAGATGGAGATGAGCACAACAACGAGAAGACGTTGGTTCATCGTGCCGTCGATGATGGCCCTGATGAGCGGAGTGAGAGCGAGGATGGGTGCGGACTGGATGGCCACGAGATACGGCCATGTCGCTCGCTCGAGCCACCGCCGTGTGCTCATAGCGGTGGCAAGTGCCATGCCGACGACGATCGTGATCACCAAACCGATGAGTGCCACCTTCGCTGAGTCCCACAGGGACAACAAGATCGGCTGCAGACCACGTCGTTCACCACTTCGCCAGACGAAGAAGCCTTCGGAAATCACTCGGTGTGGAGCGGGAAGAAGGAATCGCTTGTGTTCCGGCAAAAGGACGGTTGCGACCAGATACCAGACACCGATGAAAAGACAGAACGTGATGAACGGTCCGACGTAGTCCGATATACGGGACGCACGTGGCGCATCGGGTGCGACATCGTCGAGTCGAGCGCTGGGAGACGTCGCCGGATCGAGTGGAACTTGCGCAGTGGCGCCTTGAGACGCGCTCATTGGTGAGCTCCTCTCAACGCGTGGGAAACCTTCCCACACAACTCGGCGAACTCGGGCTCGTAGCGAAGGTCGTGAGTGCGGGGATACGCAAATGGAACGTCGAAGACATCGGTGATGCGCCCGGGCCGCGACGACATGACCAACACCTTGGTCGACATGTAGACAGCCTCGGTGATGGAGTGAGTGATGAAGAGACCGGCGAATCCTTCGTGTTGGAACAAACGAAGAAGTTCATCGTTCAATCTTTCACGGGTGATCTCATCGAGCGCCCCGAACGGTTCGTCGAAGAGAAAGACCTTCGGTTTCATCATGAGCGAGCGCGCGAGTGACGCGCGCATCTTCATGCCGCCGGAAAGTTGTCTCGGATACTTGTCCTCGAAACCTGTGAGACCGACGAGTTCGATGGCCTCTGCGCCTGCCTGTTGGCGACGTTCTTTGTCCATCTTGTGAAGCTCCGCGATGAGTTCCACGTTTCGACGAACGGTCCGCCAGGGCATCAGGGTCGCATCTTGGAAGACGAACCCGATGGAGTCACGATCCACCGAGCAGTCACCACCTGTGTTTTTCTCGAGATTCGAGGCAATCCTGAGCAGCGTCGATTTACCGCACCCAGAAGGACCTACGACGGTCACGAACTCTCCGGGGCGAATCGAAAAGGACACATCGTCAAGTGCTCGCGTCCCGTCCGGGAACGTCATCGACACACGGTCGAACGTCAACACTGCTTCCATGGGGGCGTCAGATGGATGCTCGGTCATTGTCCCTCCAAGGAGAACTGCCGCATTCCCATCCCGCACGACACGGACACTAGAAGAGTCGTGAGTCGTGCAGGTCACGAATGTGTTTACTTTCTGTTTCAGAGTCTTGCCGACAGCACCCGCCCATGACGAACGACCATTCGTTGATGAGTCTGTGTTGCAAGTGCGTCACGCACCGACGTCGACTTGATGAGCAAAAAATTTGCGTTGGATCCGACTGAGATATCCACAGGTGCGACACCGAGAGCGGTGCTTGCCCTATACGTCACCGCTGCGAACGCATCGTCAATCAGGTTGTGCCCCGCGAGCACCAAGAATGACGCTGTCTCAAGCGGGTCACCCTTGCCGAGAGGATTGAACGGATCCTGCAAGTTGTCTCCACCTGCAGCGACGTTCACACCGTGAGACCTCAACAAGTTCACTGGGGTCAGTCCACGCGGGACATTGTGCGTCTGGTCTCGCCCTTGGAGATAGAGATTGGTCAACGGCAAGGCGATGACGGAGACCTGGGCTTGTGCGACTTTCTCGGCAACTCTGTGTTGGACGTCTTCTGGTTGGCAGCCGAGCGCCACGCAGTGGCTGGCGGCGATGTCGACAGTCGATCCAGAGCTGATCACCATGTCTGCGCATAGCTCGAGGTCCACGGAAGTTGCGCGCGTGTTCTCATCAGCATGGAGATCCAAAGCCACATCCAACTCGTTGGCCAGTTCGAAGAGAAAGCGAAGAGCCTCAGCTGGGTCCTCGTCGAGGTGCGGGCAACCACCGATGACGTCTGCACCTGCCGCCACTGCCGCGCGTGCCAGTGCGCGATTGTCTGCGCCCGCTCGTCCGCTCAGTGGCCAGCCAACGAGCGCGGCAACCTGAAGTTCCACAATGTCTGCACATTGCTGTTTGACCTCGAGGAGGGCCTCGACGTTCTGAAGCTCGGTGTCCGTCGTCGTGTCGGCATGAGTGCGGACCAGCTGGACACCGTTGTTCGCAAGCTGGCGAACGGCGCGCTCCGCGCGTCCGATTGTGTCCTCCCGAGTCAGGCTTGCGCGCGCAGATTCGATGCCGCGTATGGCGCCCATGAGGTCGCCCGATGGGTTGTCGATCCTCTCGGAGAGAAACGCCTTGTCAAGGTGCGCGTGAGGTTCAACGAGGGGCGGCAGGAGTAGCCAACCGTCAGCATCGATCTGCGATGGTCCTGAAGTCGACGGTGTCGTGGGGGCTATCGACGTGATGACCCCGTCGGACACATGCACATCGACGTTGCCAAGAGTAGGGGACTGTGCGTTCTTGAATATCGTCTTTTCGTCGTTCACGACCACAGTCCTCGCGCAGTGAGGACGTCGCGCAAGGCGCGTGTGTCGTCACTCATGACGCCGTCGACACCAAGGTCTATGAGCTCGCCGATGGTCACGGGGTCGTCGATGGTCCACACGTGCACGAGCATCCCGACCTCGTGCGCTGTGTCGACGAATCGTCGAGTGACGAGCGGTAGGGGGCCTTGCTTCAGAGGTACCTGCGCGACGTGTGCTGCGAGTCTGTTGGCCAATCGCTCGTGTGTATTTGCAGCTGCAAGAAGAATTGCGACTCCTCTCGGCCCGAGCGACGTGCACACGTCGTCTCCTAAAGCAGCGCGCACCTGGTTGAGTCGGCGGTCGCTGAACGAGCCGATGCACACGCGGTCGAGAACAGACGTGCGACGAAGCAGGCCAACCAGAGGATCGACCACAGCGTCAGATTTGCAGTCGATGTTCACTCGGACATGGGGCCAGGTGGAGAGGATCTCCTCGAGCAGGGGAACACCGTGTTCGCCAGCCACGCGGACTTCTCTCAGCTGGTCCCATGTGAGGTCTTCGATGCGAGCGTCAACACCGCATGTGCGTCTCAGATCATCATCATGGAATGCAACGACGACGCCATCCGCAGTCAGGTGCACATCGGTCTCGAGGTACACAAAACCCAGATTGACGGCGTCTTGAAAAGCCGCCATCGTGTTCTCGGGAGCCACTCCCAATCCACCGCGGTGAGCAAACGCGTGGAATCGAGGTCCGTCGAGATAAGGGTGTGACGCCATGTGGCGTCAGATCTTTCGACCTGCTGCGGCCCAGTACTCGTCTTTCAAGAGACGCTTGTACAGCTTCCCTGTCGGGTGACGGGGCAACTCTGCGCGAAAATCGATCGAACGTGGACATTTGATGTCGGCGAGCTTGCTTCGGCAGAAAGAAATGAGTTCGGCCGCCAGCTCGCGCGCTTCATCGTCGCTCGCGGGGAGGGTGACGGGCTGAACGACGGCCTTCACTTCTTCGCCGAAGTCATCGTTCGGCACACCAAAGACCGCGACGTCGACGACCTTCGGATGCTGCACGAGGACGTTCTCAGCCTCTTGCGGATAAATGTTGACTCCACCAGAGATGATCATGAACGCTTTCCGGTCGGTCAGGTAGAGAAAGTTGTCCTCGTCGAGATACCCGACGTCGCCAAGCGTCGACCACCCACGCCCTTTCGGATCGCGAGAGTTCTTCGTTTTCTCTGGGTCGTTGTGATACTCGAAGGCAGCGGAGCCTTCGAAAAACACCGTTCCTGATTCTCCGCGCGGCAACTCGTTGCCGTCCTCATCACAGATGTGGACCGCGCCTTGAATGGCCGTTCCGACGGTTCCAGGATGGGCGAGCCACTGTTCGGAATTGCAATACACGAAACCGTTGGCCTCAGACCCGGCGTAATACTCGTGAATGATCGGACCCCACCAGTCGATCATCTGCTTCTTCGTGTCGACAGGACACGGAGCTGCGGAGTGAATGACGGACGTGAGGGTGGACACGTCGTACTTCTCACGCACAGAAGTTTCGAGCTTCAGCATGCGGATGAACATGGTTGGCACGACCTGCGTGTGTGTGGCCTTGTATCGCTGCACGAATTCAAGGAATCGCTCAGCATCAAAATGCTGCATGACGACAGTGGTCCCCCCAAGTGCAGTCACGGCGATGTTGAAGCGAAGTGGAGCCGCGTGATACAGCGGAGCTGGCGACAGATACACCATGTCGGGGGTGAAGCCGAACAGGAATTGTCCGACGAGCGCTACTCCGATGAATTCGCTGATTGGCGTCATCTCGAGGTCTCGACTGATTCCCTTGGGCATGCCGGTCGTGCCACTCGAGTACAACATGTCCTGACCGCTGATCATTTCGGGGAGTGAAATCGTGGACGCATCGTCGACAGTCGCCTCGAAACTGTCGTAACCAGACACGGTCCCGTCGATCATGAGGCGAAGCGAGACACCGGGGGTCATGTCGAGAATTTCGATGGCTTGGTCTGCCTTGTACTTGGTGGTGATGAATGCTTTGGCGCCACAGTCGTTGATGATGTACGCCAATTCATCTTTGGTGAGTCGACTCGAGCACGCGGTGTAGATGAGACCCGCATAGTGACAGCCCCACGTCACTTCGAGGAAGCGTCGATGGTTCTCCATGCAATACGCGACATGGTCTCCGACTTTGAGACCAGCAGAGCGCAGCACATTGCTCAGCTTCACCGCCGATTCATGAAGTTCCTTGTACGTGATGACTTCACCGGTCTCGGCGATGATGACCGCTGGTTTGTCTGGGTGGGTCGCTGCGTGATCGGCGGGGTACATAGACGCAAAAGTTATACGACGCTACGGTGACGGGGTGGAGCCGATGAGCATGTTTCGACAACTCATCAATGCAGGAGAGGCTCTGGGAGGGGCCGATTCGGGGACGACGGTCCGTCTGCTCTCGCATATCGAAGAACATTGTCGGCCTTCCGGTTCGTCGTCGTCAGTCGAAGAATCACTTGCGACTCTTGCCGAGACCTGCGACGCGCGCGGTTCCTCGTCGCACTATCGATCGATCCTTGACCAACTGTTCACGGTGGGGAAGTTCACGGGCAACAAGGCGAGATATGGCGCGTCAGACAACTCATTGCTGACACGCGTGTTGGCGACCCGACTTGGTATTCCCTTGACCCTGTGCGTGGTGGCGCAGTCTGTGCTTGGTCATCTCGGGCATCAGTCGTACTTGGTGGGTCTGCCCGGTCACGTGGTGCTTGGTGTGCCCGATGGAGGTTCGACCATCTACGTGGACTGCTTCAACGGTGGACGAGAGATGTCTCGCGAGCAATGTGTGTCGTTGGTCGCTGCGAGTGGGTCCTTGGACGAATCGCACAGTGCTCTGATGCCGATGACCCCGTCGCTCGTCGCACTGCGGACGCTCAACAATTTGGTTGCGGCATTCAGGGCCGAGATGGATCAGGTGGGTCTGGCGCGAGTTGCCGCGTTGAGGCTGTGCGTTCCGTTTTTGTCGGCAGAGGATGTACGTTCGACTCAGGCGCTCTTGGCTCAGACCAACTGACAAAGCACGTCGAAATTCTGACGGCGGACTCTTCGCCCCACCATCATGTGGAACTACTCTCACCATGCTGGTTTCACCGTAAAGGTGTGTCCGAACAAGGAGATGTCATGTCCTCGACTCGCGTGTCAACGTCCGTCACATCCGAGGAAGCCTCGGTTGATTCCCTGATCGACGAGTTATTATCGACATTCCCACCCGCTCGAGTGTCTCCACGGGAATTCCTCGGAGCGCAGTATGACGCTGGTTTGGCATGGGTCCATTTCCCTGTCGGCTTCGGAGGCCTGGGGCTGTCGCCGAAGCATCAGCGACGTATCAATGAACGATTGTTTGCTGCGGGGGCGCCGAACCCGCAAGCGCGAAACCCGATCGGACACGGAATGTGTGCTCCGACTGTCGTCGAGTGGGGTAGTGACGAGCAACGCGGTCGCTACCTCCGACCACTCTTCACCGGGGAAGAAGTGTGGTGTCAATTGTTTTCTGAACCAGGGTCGGGCTCAGACTTCGCAGGACTTTCCGCTCGTGGCGTGAAAGACGGAGAGGAATGGATCTGTAACGGTCAAAAGGTGTGGACCACGCTTGCGCATCTCGCAAAGTGGGGACTCTTGGTGGTGCGCACCGACACCGAAGCCGTGAAGCACGCTGGTCTGACGGCCTTCGTCGTCGACATGGAGGCTCCTGGAGTCGAAGTGCGGCCCCTTCGGCAGATGACTGGCGAAGCGGAATTCAACGAGGTGTATTTCACAGACGTCCGTGTCCCTGAGAAAGAGATGCTGGGTAAGCCCGGTGATGGTTGGCGGGTGAGTCTCACGACCTTGATGAATGAACGTGTGTCGATTGGTGGGACAACCCCGCCACGTGGATCAGGACCCATCGGGCAGGCAGTGAAGAAGTGGCACGAACTACCGTCCGACACGCACACGCCCGTCATGCGAGACGAACTGGCGAGGCTGTGGATACGTGCTGAGGTGTTGAGGCTGACGAATGTCCGTGCATCGCAGATGAGAAAAGCCGGTGTGCCTGGACCTGAAGGTTCGATCGGAAAGATGGCGAGCGCGGATCTGAACAAGGACATCTACGAATTCGTCGTCGACATGATGGGTCTCGACGGGCAGTTGTACGGCAGCTACGAGATGATTCGTCCCGAAATCGCGATGGGTTTCGATTCTTTCCAGAAGGCGTTCTTGCGTGCGCGCGCAAACTCCATCGAAGGTGGAACCACAGAGGTGATGAAGAACATCCTCGGTGAAAGAGTTCTCGGTCTCCCCGGCGATGTCCGTGTGGATCGTGAAGTTCCGTGGAGTCAGGTTCCGCGCAACTGACGACGGGGTTTCTACGCTGCGAGGAGAACTCCCAGCGCGAGAGCTGCCAAAGAGGCGAGTAATCCGACTGCGCCACCGATCGCGATGATGACACGACGATTGGACATGGAGTGTGCGAGGACTGCAGTCGCTGCGACGAAAACCAGAGCGAGCTTGACGGCGAGTGTCGCCGCGTAGGCAGTGCCCTGTTCGGCTGGATCGACGTCAATGAGCAAGAGAACACCCGAGATGACCATGACGCCGAAGGCAGGCCATGCGGTGAGTGCGAAACGTCGGGCGACGAGCGGAAGGATGCCGTCACTGTTGTCTCGAAGAGTCTTCACAAGCGACGCAAGTGTTATCTGACCTCCGACCCAGACCGTCACGCCGAGGACATGCACGACCAGTACCAACCATTGATAAGAGGGCGAGATCATCGAACAAGTCCTTCCAGGACAGCACTTGCTCCGACAGTTCGGTCGTCCATCTTCGGTGCAGAGAGAAGTGAACCGCCGACCATCACTGTGATCGCTCTGTCGATGGCGTTCTGGAGATCGCGAATGTTTCTCGGAGGTGGGAAGTACTCGTCCTCTTCCGTCACTCGGACTTCCGTCACGCCCTGTCTGGGACGCAGTTTCGCGATGACCGCAGCTACTAGTTCCTCGGGTGCAGACGCACCTGCGGTCACGCCGACGACACCATCGAGATCGTCGGGCACTTCTGCTGCTTCGTTGACTCGTAACACGCGTGGACAGCCGGCCTCGGAGGCGAGACGCTCGAGTGCACGGGTGTTCGAGCTGTTTGATGAACCAATGACGATGAATGCATCGACGTCAGACGCAAAACTCATGAGGGCAGATTGACGATTTGTCGTCGCAAAACACAGATCGCTTCGACCTGGTGTCCACACGTCGGGAAACCGCCGTTTGACGGCGACGGCGACTTCCTCCCATTCTCTGTGGGAGAGCGTTGTTTGTGCGAGAAGGGCGACCGGACCACCGTCGGTCGGAAGTTGCTCGACCATCGCAGCATCTTCCACGAGCGAAATCGAATCGGGTGCGACTGCCATGGTGCCGACAGCCTCTTCATGTCCGACATGTCCGACGTAGACGATGTGGAATCCCTTGCCGGCACGGACTTTCACTTCGTGGTGAACTTTGGTGACCAAGGGGCATACGGCGTCGACGACGTAGCTTCCCCGACGACGGGCTTCAGCGACGACGTCGGGGGCAGAGCCGTGCGCCGACAACATGATGGGATAGCCAGGCGGCACAGACGTGATGTCGTCCACAAAGATGACTCCGAGTGCGGCAAAGCGATCAACGACGACTTTGTTGTGCACGATCTCGTGGTAGCAGTACACCGGTGGCTCGAACGCCCGGACCATCCATGCCAAGGCTTTGATGGCCATTTCGACACCTGCACAAAATCCGCGGGGCGACGCGAGGAGCACTTTCTCGACGGCCATGACGACAGGCTAGCGAGCACCCACCGATAGCCTGCTGACGTGTGCGTGTGAATGAGTTGACTCCGACTGTGACGTCGGTCGACGAAGCCTCGTTCGGAGACCGCATTGGCCTGCGCGTGGGCGATCGCATCGTGTCAATCAATGACACTGAACCTCGGGACATCCTCGAGTGGTATCGACTCAGCGAGAGTGGCGAGTTGACGCTCGAGGTCGAGAGAGCCGACGCGTTGGTTCGGTTGAATGCAGAGCGACGCACAGCCGAGCCCTTGGGCGTATCGGTGTCGAGTGCCGTCTTTGACCGGGTGCAGACCTGTGACAACCATTGCGAGTTCTGCTTCATCTACCAGTTGCCCAAAGGCATGAGGCGAAGCCTCTATCTCAAAGATGACGACTACCGATTGAGTTTCCTGTTCGGCAACTTCACGACACTCACAAGGTTCACGGAAGCAGATCTCGAACGTGTGATGGACGAGAACTTGTCGCCACTCTTCGTGAGCGTGCACGCGACCGACCCGTATGTCCGGGCGCAGATGTTGAGGAATGAAAGAGGTGGAGTGAGTCTCCGCTGGCTGCGTGAGCTACTCGACGCGGGAGTCGAAGTGAGGGCCCAGATTGTCTTGTGTCCGGGTGTCAACGACGGGGACATTCTTGACGACACGTTGTCGTCGTTGCTGGAAGACTTCCCCGATCTCAGCAGTGTCGCGATTGTTCCAGTGGGTCTGAGCAAGCACAACTCAGAAGAACGCATGCGTGTGCATTCGCCAGATGAGGCTGCATCAGTGATCCGACGTGTGGAGGGTTGGCAGTCGATCTTCCTTCACACCATCGGACGTCGCTTGGTGTTCGCTGCCGACGAGCTCTATCTGAACGCTGGACTCGTCACGCCTCCATTGGAGTCCTATGAGGACCTGCACATGATCGAAGACGGAATCGGTATCGCCTCTCGCTTCGTCGAGGAATTCACCTCTGGAGTCGGTTCAGATGAGGAGATGCAGGGGTTTTTCCAGGCGATGGACAATCCGACCGAATACGTGAGAGCAGCGAACCCTGCTGGAGACACCGGATTGCGTCCCGTGAGCGTGAGTCTTTCGGCGACCTCTCGAAGGAGAGGAAGAGCGAGCGAGGATTCAACAGTGTCGAGTGATGACGTGTTGTGTGTGCTCACTGGTTCGCTCGCTGCACCAGTCTTGACCGAGTTGCTAGAGCCGTGGAGAGACGAGGGCATCATCGTGCACGAGGTCGTCAATCGACATTTCGGCGGAAACACGGCGGTTGCCGGCCTCTTGACCGGTGAAGACATTCGTGAAGTCTGTGCTGAAGTGGTGACCCGCCACAGTGCATTTGGTCGCAAGGTCCACTTCCTGCTGCCCGATGTATGTCTCAATGGTGGAATGTTCCTCGACGGCACGATGGCGTCACAGATTCAAACCGACTACTCACTAGAAGTCATCGCGGCACGAGGTCATGTGTTGAGACGCGCCGTGTCCCGTTTCATCGATGTTCGGAGTGCACGAAATGTCTGACGTAGAACTCCTGGACCTACCTACTGTGGTCATCGTCGGTCGCCCGAACGTCGGTAAGAGCACGTGGTTCAACAGAGTGATCGGGGAGCAGGCGGCGATCGTCGAGGATCGACCCGGTGTGACCCGCGACAGACACGAACGCATCGCGTCGTGGTTGGGGGTCCAATTTCGAATCGTCGACACCGGAGGCTGGCAACCTGCTGGAAGCACACTCGACGACAAGGTGAGCCGACAAGTCGAACAAGCGGTGCGCGAGGCCGACCTCATCATCTTCATGGTCGATGCTTCTGTCGGTCCGACTGACGACGATGAGTCTGTCGCACACTGGTTGCGAAAAATCGGAAAACCTGTGTTGCTCGCAGCAAACAAAGCGGACAACGAACGAAGAGAAGTCGATCGTTGGTCTTTTCTTTCGCTGGGCCTCGGCGACCCGTATCCGGTGTCAGCACTTCATGGTCGACGTGCCGGTGATTTTCTCGACGAGGTGATTGCGCGGCTGCCGGAGCGCGCTCCCGTCGAGATCGTCCCACCAGTCACTCCTTCAGACGTGCCCCGCGTGGCTCTGGTGGGACGACCAAATGTGGGAAAGAGCACACTCTTCAATCGTCTCGTCGGTGAGGAGCGGTCGGTCGTTCACGACATGCCGGGTACCACGCGCGATTCAATCGACACGTTGGTGGAGACAGAAGACGGTCCGCTGGTGTTCGTCGACACTGCCGGCATGCGCAAGAAGAGTCGTATCGATGACTCGGCGGAGTACTTCTCTTTTGTACGTGCACTCCAAGCGATCGACCTCGCTGACATCGCGATGTTGGTGATCGATGCGACAGTCGGGGTCACGAGCCAAGACCAACGTCTCGCGGAACGTGTCGACGCATCGGGTTGTCCGGTACTCATCGTTCTCAACAAGTGGGAACTGCTCGAGTCAGAGCAGCGCCGCGAGGTCGAAGCCGAGTTGGCCCGCAAGTTGTACTTCGTCGGAGATGCGCCCGTGTTGAAGATCAGCGCGCTCACAGGTAAGGGCGTCCACAAGTTGCGTCCGGTGTTACAGGAAGCGATTTCGCTGTACAACCGGCGTGTGCCTACGAAAGACGTGAACAGAGTCTTGGCGGAAGCGCAGCAACGTCAACCTGCGGGCGGGGGAGCACGTGTCGTGTTCGCGGTGCAAGGCGCATCAGAGCCACCGACGTTCACATTGTTCGTTAATCGAGAGATTCCTCAGCCGTATCTGCGGTATCTCGAGAGAAGTCTTCGCGAGGCGTTCGATTTGGGTTCGACACCGATCAAGATGCGTGTCCGCAAACGTTCCGAGGCCTGACGAATGCCGTGGTGTGAGCCGTGCGCCAAATATTTCGCTCCGAGTGCGGCACGCGAGGATGGCTCGTGTCCGCTGTGCGGTCGAGCAGTGCAAGTCGCTGACATCCACGGACGGGTGACAGCCCAGTCGCTTGACCTTCGGTCATTGGCGAAACGTGACGAGGCTCAGCCAGAAAAACTTCCGTGGCATTTCAAACTGTTGTTGTCCCTGCTCATCTTGTATCTGGGTTGGCGCGTCGTCCAATTGTTCGCCTGAGTCTCATGGTCGAGTGCCGATACACTCATTCGCGTCGCGGGCTGTGGCGCAGCTTGGTTAGCGCGCTTGTCTGGGGGACAAGAGGTCGTGGGTTCAAATCCCGCCAGCCCGACAATCAGTCAGTTCTCTCGGTCTTGAAATATGGGC
The DNA here is from genome assembly GCA_964394175.1 of uncultured Bifidobacterium sp. Lineage (GTDB taxonomy): Bacteria > Actinomycetota > Acidimicrobiia > Acidimicrobiales > Ilumatobacteraceae > UBA2093. The sequence goes on along the minus strand of CAYMVM010000003.1, from coordinate 101,967 downwards.
TGAGTTCGAAGTCGGTTGGTTGAGCGAAGAAGGCCCTGACCGACACCACTAAACCTCGGTCGTCCACCTTCCATATCTCTATACCGTGCACTTCGACCTCGCGGCCATCGAGGACGCCTTTGTTGTGCATCTGCACGGCAACTTCCCGCGCAGTCCCCACGATCCGAACCGGATGAAGGGTCCACTCACGTCCAGGTGTCAACGAACGGTCCCAAGAATTCCGAATGGCTTCAGGACCGTGCTTGGGAGGCGCGCCAACGGGGTCTTCGAACACCACTGCGTCGGAGAACAAGTTCATCCACTCGTCGCGCCGTCTGGTGTTCCAATATTCGCAGTGACGGAGTACTGCGTTGGTGGCTGTTCCGGAACTCATCGTGTCTCGAGTGTAGGTTCACGCGAACACGGGTGGATACAAGGGCCATCAGACGCGATCGGAGAGGTGAATATGTGCGGACGCTTCGTCACGAACTTCTCTATGGAGGAACTCGTCGATTCCTTGGAGGCCGCTGAGCTCGACGTCGTTCACACCGCTGACGTTCACGAGTTCAGCAATTTCAACGGCGCCCCGACGCAGTTGTTTCCCGTGGTGATGGGAAAGCCTGGTGACGGCGGCTCGTCCTCGGTGTCGGTTGAGATTGCACGCTGGGGTCTCGTCCCGCGATGGATGAAAGACGACAAGAGTGCGGCTCGGATGATCAATGCCAGGGTCGAGACAGTGAGAGAAAAGCCATCCTTCAAGGGTCTTCTCTCTGGTCATCGCTGCATCGTCCCGATGTGTGGCTACTACGAGTGGAATAGGGACAATCCAAAAAAGAAGATCCCATTCTTCATCTTCAACGGCGATTCGCGATTGACGTTTGCCGCTGGCTTGTGGACCACGTCACCGGTCACCGGCGATGTGCCCACGTTCACGATGCTCACGGAGGATGCGCCGAACGAAGTGGCCTTTGTGCACGACAGGGCTCCCGTGCTACTTGATGTCGATTGGGTGAAAGAGTGGTTGTGTGACAGCGATGCCCCCGTTGAAGCAGTCGCATCTCGACAACGTCACCGATTATCAGCGCGTCAAGTGAGCGAGAGAGTCAACAGTGTTCGCAACAATGACCAAAGTCTCGTGGCCGAGGTGCAACAAAGCGATGGAGGGGCGGGCCTTTTCGATGTGTAGTCGACCGGCGAGACGGATCGCGAGTCAACTACTCGTGGGGTGACAGGCCTTGGTCTTCCATCGCCGAACGAATCGCGCGGGCGTGGGCCTCGAGATTGTTCCTTTCCACGTGTCCTGCGGCATTGGCGAACGACAGATCCTCCATTGACGCCGTCGGTATGAGGTGAAGGTGACAGTGGGGGACTTCAAAGCCGGCGATGATGAGGCCGACTCGTTCGCAGGCGAAAGCTTGTTCGAGGGCTCGTGCAAGCAGACGTGCAGTGCTGAAAAGGTGACTGCTCACAGAGGGTTCGAGATCGGTCCACTTGTCGACCTCTTCCACCGGACACAGCAGCAAGTGTCCGTTTGTAATCGGGTTGATGGTGAGGAACGCAGCACAGAGGTCATCTCTGTAGACGAATGTTCCTGGTATCTCGCCCGCAAGAATTCGCGTGAATACTGATGGCACGCGACGAACATTAGACGCGGATACCCTAAAAGCGTGAAGCGCTCAGAGATCGTCACGGTGCCGAACTTCGTCACGGTGGCGCGACTCGCGGCACTTCCATGGTTCGTGGTTCTTCTTGCCGACGACCGAGTGGTCGCAGCGTCCTTTGTCCTCGGATTCCTAGGAGCCACAGATTGGGTCGATGGATATCTGGCGCGGCGTCTCAACCAAGTGAGCGAACTCGGAGCGGTGTTGGACCCTGTGGCAGATCGGCTCGTGTTCTTCGTCGGAGTTACCTCGGCGTTGATCCACGACGGTATTCCCATGTGGTTCGGATTGGCGATCCTCGTTCGTGAAGGCTTCGTTGCGCTCATGATGGTTTTCGGTACAGCGCGTGGCATGGAGCGCTTTCCCGTCACCACCAACGGGAAGAGGGCCACCTTCGCGCTGCTGTGGGCAGTGCCGTGGATCCTGATTGGCACCGCCGGAGGAGCATGGGTCTTTTTTCAGGTGTGCGGTTGGTGCATCGGTTTGCCTGGTCTGCTGTTGAGTTACGTGACAGCCGTCCAGTACGTCCCGCTCGTTCGCGCCCATCTCCGGCGCGGCGACTACCGTAAGACGTGATGAATGTTCCGTCACACCTGAAGTACACCTCTGACCACGAATGGGTCGCCGTGAATGGCTCGACGATTCGCGTCGGCATCACCGACTACGCACAAGACGCTCTCGGCGACGTGGTGTTCGTGCAGCTGCCCCAGGTGAACTCGCGGATCGAGGCGAATGCGAGCATCGGCGAGATCGAGAGCACGAAGTCGGTCAATGACGTGTACGCACCATTCGAAGGAGTCGTTTCTGCCGTCAACGATCTGTTGAACGATCAGCCTGAGTTGCTCAACACCGACCCATACGGGAACGGATGGATTTGCGAGATCGAGTGCACCCAGTTGTCAGATGCTGCGCTGCTCGATGCCGCCGCATATTCCGCGCTCGTCGGCGGCTGAAAATGTCCTACGTGTTCTGCAATCGATGCGGACACCGAAATCCTCCGATCTCGGTCTTTTGTTCGGCATGCGGCACAGTTCTGGACACGGTGGAGGACCGCACCATCACCCTCACAAAAGTCGACCCGTTGCTCGATGCACCTGGCACGGCTGACGATGTTCAGGTCGACCTCGGAGAGATTCCCCGTGGCAATGCGATCCTCGTGGTGCGCGACGGTGAGGCATCCGGTCAGCACTTCGTCTTGGGCAACGGAGTGACGACGCTCGGGCGTCACCCAGACAGCGACGTGGTGCTCGATGACATCACCGTGTCGCGTCGACATGTGGAGATTCTGGCGACCGAACACGGACATCGTGTGCGAGACATGGGCTCGTTGAACGGAACGTACGTCAATCAACGACGAGTTGACGACGGAGAACTTCGTCAGGGGGACGAGCTTCAGGTGGGCAAATACCGTTTGGTGTTCCTCGAGAACCCAGAGGACGTCTGATGTCAGACCGAAATTATCTGTCGATCGGTGAAGTCCTGGCGCTGTTGCTCGATGAGTTTCCTGACATCACCATTTCGAAGATTCGTTTTTTAGAGAGCCAGGGTCTCATCGAGCCCGAGCGAACCCCTTCCGGATATCGCAAATTCAGCAATGCCGAAGTCGAGCGCTTGAAGTTCATCCTGCGCGAACAACGGGAGAACTTTCTGCCACTTCGCGTGATTCGTGATCGTCTCGATGAGACCGGAGACATCACACGTGAGTACGCGTCAGCGCCAGACACCGGCGAAATTCGAGCTTCCGGACATCCAGCTGCACGGGCAAGTGTGCCGCGCGTAAGTGCTGCCGTCGCCGAACAAGACCCGGTTGCCCCGGAAAGCGAGCGCCGCGCGCTCCGTCGCGAGGCGAAGGCCCATGCGGACAAGACCGAGTCGCTGCCTCGCGACGAAGTTGTCGCTCAGTACTCGATTTCTGAAGATCTGTTGAAGGGGTTGGAGTCAGCAGGGCTCGTCGATGGTCATGATGTCGGTGACACGACGTTTTTCGACCAGAACTCAGTTGAGATCGCGCGTGCGGCGCAGCGCTTCCAAGAATTGGGAATCGACATTCGACATCTTCGAGCATGGAAGCTGGCGTCAGACAAAGAAGTGACCTTGTTCGAGCAGCGCATCCTGCCGCTGTTGCGTCAACGTAATCCGGGGTCACGAGACGAGGCGCTTGCGATGCTTGACGAATTCGTGACCCTCGGAGGTCGGCTTCGTCTCGCACTCCTCGGCAAGGAGATTCAGAGGCTCACCGATGGGAGATGACGTGAGAAGCGTCGAAGTCGTCGCAATACGCCTCGACCCGCTCGCCAACACACCTGCGATGCGGTTGAGGGAGACCGATGGTTCGCGTCGAGAGTTCGACATCTTTATTGGCGCTCCGGAGGCATCGAGCATTCACACGGCTCTGGAAGGGGCGGAGATGCCTCGACCATTGACCCATGACCTTTTCGTCATGACGCTTCAACGTCTTGATGTCAGCATCGAAAAGGTGTGCATCACCGAAGTGATTGACGGCACCTACTACGCCGAGATGCACCTTCAAACAGCCGGTGGTACACACGTCATCTCGTGTCGTCCCTCCGATGGGGTGGCTGTCGCGGTGCGTGCCGAATGTCCGATCTTTGCCTCCGAGGAGATCTTGGACGCCGTGGGGGAGTCGCCTGACGATGACGGTGACGAAGAGATTCTCGAAGAATTCAAAGACTTCATCGACAGCATCAACCCAGAGGATTTCGGACGCTGACCAAGTCGTGAAGGGGCTCCGAGGGGCCGTCTGACAACCGTGTAGTTACCACGGTGTGACGCTGGTAAACACATGTCAGGGCCGTCGTGGTCCTGACAAAGGAGGGTCCGTCATGGGCGGTTTTGACCAGATGTTCAGCGGCACGAAGGCCGCGCAGATCGTCGGCATCTCGTACCGCCAACTTGATTATTGGGCTCGCACCGATCTTGTTCGCCCGAGTGGTGCCGACGCAACCGGCAGTGGAAGTCGTCGTCTCTACACGTATCGAGACTTGCTCGAGTTGAAGATCATCAAGAAGTTGCTCGATGCCGGCATCAAGCTCGAGTCCGTTCGTGACGTGTTCGCGTACCTCCGAGACCATGTCGACTCGGACATCACCTCTGCTCACATCGTCATCAACGGCAACTCCGTGTTGTTGTGCGACGGTGAAGATCTCATCGATGTCCTGCGAGGTGGACAAGGAGTCTTGAACGTTCTTCCACTGTCCGGCGTGCGCGACGAGGTGGACAGCAACATCATCTCTCTGCAGGTTGACTCTTCGACAGCGACGGCTGCGCCACGCGTCGTCAATTCGTGACCAATCGGGTTTCACCTCTCGACGCGGTTCACCGCGAGCTCGGAGCCAAGATGGTTCCCTTCGGTGGCTGGGAGATGCCGCTGTCGTATCCGACCGGAACATTGGTTGAGCACACGGCATGTCGCACAGCAGCGGCCATGTTCGACGTGTCTCATCTCGGCACCGTGCGAGTGACCGGACCCGGTGCATTAGCCACCCTGCAGGGCGCATTCACGAACGACCTGGGAAAAATCGCACCTGGCCGTGCGCAATACACGCACCTTCTCTCTGAAGCCGATGCGTCGGTGTCTGACGACATCATCGTGTGGTGGATCGACGAGGACACATTCGACGTGATGCCGAATGCATCGAACACTGACGGGGTCCGAGCTGCAATCGGTGGTGTCGACACCACAGCGACACGCGCCGTCCTCGCGGTGCAAGGTCCCATAGCTCGGGAAATCGTGGCACGGGTGTCAGAGGAGTGTGCAGCCATCGGACGATTCAGGGTCGCACACGTGGACATTCTCGGTGTGCCGTGCACCGTCGCCGGTACTGGTTACACAGGTGAAGATGGCATCGAAATCGCAGTTCCTGCTGATGCAAGCAAGACCATCTGGGATGCGCTGATGAACGCCGGTGCCACACCGGCGGGCCTAGGTGCTCGTGACACGTTGCGCCTGGAGGCGGCGCTGCCGTTGCATGGTCACGAACTAGGCCAGGGAATCACGCCTCTTCAAGCGGGTCTCGAATGGGTCGTGGCGTGGAGCAAGCCCACGTTTCGCGGTCGGGAAGCATTGGCGCAAGAGAAGGCTGCGGGACCTCGCCGTGTCCTGCGTGGAATTTCAATTGAAGGCCGCCGTCCGGCGCGCGACGGAAGTGCAGTGTTGGCGAATGACGGTTCGATCGTCGGCACTGTCACGAGCGGAAACTTCTCACCGACTCTCGGTCACTGCATTGCTTTGGCTCTTTGCACGACCGATGTCGCCATCGGAGATCATGTGTCACTCGACGTGCGCGGCACGTCGATTCCGGGCGAGGTGTGTGCACTTCCGTTCGTCAAGAAGAAGTAATCAACGTCTACGACGCGTTGACACCACTTTCAACTCTGGGACGTCGGCTGTTTTGCTGTCGACCGGAGACCGAAAAGTCCTCCCGCATTTTCTGCAAGCTGTGTGAGAGGTCCTAGACGTCGCGAAAGATCGCCAAGTGCCGACACTGCGTCGCCCAGGGTCGCAAGAGAATTCATTCCAGTGGCGATTTGTGGCATCAGCCGGCGCAACGGTTCTTCGACTTCGTCGAGAAGTGAGTTGATGCGCGTCGTGGTTCGATTCAAATTGTCGATGGTCGATGCGAAGTTCTCTGCTGTCGTGATGAGACCGTCGAGGGCCTTCTTGGTCGTGCTCAAGGATGACGACGCAAGTGAAGCGAGGTCCACAGACGACAACAGCCCGGCAAGGGCTTCGATGGCAGCAAGAGGGTTGTACTGCTGTGATTGTGACGTCGACGACGAAGCTGTCGTCGAATCTGTGGTCGATTGGGCCTCGTCGGTCATGCCGACACGGTAGTGCTGACCAAGCCAGTTTCGTACGCCTCGATTGGTGCACAGGTGCACACGAGGTTCCGGTCTCCTTGAACCGCGTCAATGCGCGAAACCGGCGGGAAATATCCACGGTTGCGAAGCGAAGAGACAGGGAACAAAGCCGTTGCTCGTGAGTACGTGCGAGTCCAGTCATCGGTGAGGTCCTCGACGGTGTGGGGAGCATGGCGCAGTGCCGACTCGTCCACGTTGGCACCTTGTCGCACCCGTTCGATCTCGCCTCCGATCGCGAGCATCGCTTCGCAGAATCGGTCAAGTTCGCGGAGAGACTCACTTTCAGTTGGTTCGACCATCAGAGTCCCCGTCACCGGAAAACTCATGGTCGGTGCATGAAAACAGAAGTCCATCAGTCGCTTCGCCACATCGTCGACGGTGACGCCAGTGTCGCGAGTGATACCGCGTACGTCGAGGATGCATTCGTGTGCGACCATTCCGTTTGAGTTCGTGTACAAAGTGGGGAAGTGTTCCGCCAGTCGACGTGAGACGTAATTTGCGGACAAGATTGCGTCTTCGGTGGCTCGACGCAGTCCTTCTGCGCCCATCATCTTGATGTACGCCCACGGAATCGGGAGGATTCCGGCAGACCCGTGAGGAGCTGCCGACACCGGCCCGACGTGCGATTCTGTGTCCAACGGATGCCCCGGAAGGAATGGCGCCAAGTGTTGACGCACCGCCACTGGTCCGACGCCAGGTCCGCCACCTCCGTGGGGGATGCAGAATGTCTTGTGCAGATTGAGATGGCTCACGTCAGCACCAAATTTTCCGGGCTTGGCGATCGCGACGAGTGCGTTCAAGTTTGCACCGTCCACGTAGACCTGGCCACCCGCCTCATGGACCATCTCGCAGATGTCACCGATGGCAGTTTCGAACACTCCGTGGGTCGACGGGTACGTGACCATGAGCGCTGAGAGAGAGTCGCGGTTGGCATCGATTTTCTGACGAAGGTCCGTGACATCGACGTTGCCCTCGTCGTCGCACGCAACGACGACGACACGCATGCCAGCCATGACTGCACTCGCGGCATTGGTGCCGTGTGCACTGCTCGGAATGAGGCAGACATCTCGTTGGCCTTGGTTACGGGATCGGTGATATGCGCGTATGGCGAGGAGGCCGGCGAATTCACCCTGACTACCTGCATTTGGTTGCAGGCTCACTGCGTCGTAACCGGTGATCGAGCAGAGCATGTCCTCAAGTTGCTTCACGAGCCGGCGGTAGCCGGTTGTTTCGTCATCGGGGGCGAAAGGATGTACCTCGGTCAATTCCGACCAAGAAACCGGTTCCATCTCCGTGGTGGCATTCAACTTCATCGTGCAGGAGCCAAGCGGAATCATGGTTCTGTCGAGTGCCAAGTCTTTGTCGGCGAGTCTCCGCAGGTGTCGCAGCATGTCTGTCTCAGAGTGATGGCGATGGAACACGGACTGTTGCATGAAGTCGTCTGAGCGGACAGCGGTCTTCGGCAGCCGCACGGGGCCTTCTTGGCTGGAGACGTCGAAGACCTCCAACAGTTTGGTGACTTCGGTTGTGGTGGTTGGTTCGTCGAAAGAGACGCACACAGATGTCGCATCGAGGACTCGAATGTTGAAGCCGACATCTCGAGCGCGTGCGGCGAGCGCCCGTGAGTCGTCACATGCGATGGTCACCGTGTCGAAGAATTCGTCATGACGTATTACGTAGCCACCACGTGACAGTGACTCTGCGAAGGTGGCCGCATGTCGATGGATGCGATTCGCGATCGTCCGAAGCCCGTCTGGGCCGTGGTACGTGCCGTAGAAACCTGCGACGTTGGCGAGCAAGGCCTGTGATGTGCAGATATTCGATGTGGCCTTCTCGCGACGAATGTGCTGTTCACGTGTCTGAAGGGAGAGTCGAAGTGCAGGTCGACCGGCAGTGTCGACGCTCACGCCGACGAGACGCCCTGGCAATGCACGCGCATGCTCCGTGCGCACCGACATGAAGGCCGCGTGGGGGCCGCCGAACCACAGCGGTACTCCGAATCGTTGGGCCGAACCGATGGCGATGTCGAAGCCCATCTGGCCTGGGGGAGTGAGCACGGTGCACGCAAGAAGATCAGTGGTGGCCACCGACACCGTTCCTGCACTTCGCGCAGCATTGAGGACAGCTTTGATCGCATCGGCATGCGATGCGTTTCCGCTGCTTGATGGCCATGAGATGACGAGGCCGAACGCCTCACTCGGATCGAAGTCGACGACGGACTGAATACGCAGTTCGATTCCGATGGCCTCTGCGCGTGTACGCAGCACGTTCAGTGTTTGGGGATGAGTGTCGCTGTCGACGAGGAAGACGTCATGTGCCACTTTGCTCTGACGACGACAGATCGTCATCGCTTCTGCTGCTGCTGTTGCTTCGTCGAGAAGCGATGCATTCGCCACTGGAAGTCCGGTCAACTCTGAGATCATGGTCTGGAAGTTGAGAAGCGCTTCCAGTCGACCCTGGCTGATCTCCGGCTGGTACGGGGTGTAGGCGGTGTACCACGCCGGGTTCTCGAGCACGTTTCGCTTGATGACGGGAGGACAAATCGTGGGGTAGTAGCCCTGGCCGATGAAACTGCGCCGTTTCACGTCGCGAGCAAAGAGGTCTCGAAGTTCGGCGTGCACGAGGTGCTCAGCGACAGCGTCAGGCAACTCGAGCGGCGAAGAGAGCATGATGCTGTCAGGGACGGTCGCCTTCAACATCTCGTCAATCGACGATCGTCCGATGACTGCGAGCATGTGCTCTCGATCTGCCGAAGTGAGACCGAGGTGACGCGTGGAGAATGACTCGAACTGATCGAGTGGGTGCTGGTGAACGCTCATTGGTGCCGCCTTGTGGTGTTGGTATGGCACCCCAGCTGTCTCTTGCACCTGAGAGCTTCACCCATCATGGGCTTTCCCCGTCGGTGGAGAACTCGCGTTCTCGCTTTCCAGCGTCGCCTGTCGCTTCGGTTCCGGTGCCTGAGAGGTTCCGGGGCGGTTGCTCCTTCGGCGGACGACGTGCTGGCGGCACCTCGACTCTCTCCCAAAGCGACAATCGGCTGCTGTCAGAGTAGTCCTAATCCACGGTGCCGTACGCACCTGCAGACCCAGATGTCCCAGTGGCGATGGTGGCAACGACAGCATGGTCGAGGTCTCTTAGGAATTCCGTCATGACGGATTCATGGACTGCGTTCACGGTTGCATGCAACGACGGGGGAGGGCTCTGTCGGTCGACGTACCAACCCTTTGTCCAGAGTGCGTCGGCGACAGCGAACGCTCGCTCGCTGTCATCGGGGAGTCCGAAGCAGACGAGTGTCGAGTCGGGTCGTGCGCGAAGTGTCAATGTGTCGTGTCGCTCGATGTGGTCGACAAGCCGAAGTGCGGCTCGTCGTGCAGTGATCGTCAGCTCTTCGTAGCCGGAATCACCGAGATGTCGCATGACCGCCCATGCCGACGCAATAGGCCCTCCTGATTTGGTACCGAGAATTCCGGACGAGCCATACAGACCACCGAGCCAATTGTCGGTGACGAACGTCTGTGCCGCGCGTCGTGCTTTGTCGCGATAGACGAGAACGCCGGCACCTTTCGCGGTGTACCCGTACTTGTGAAGGTCGACCGATATCGACGTGACACCGTCCAGTCGAAAATCCCACGGCGCAACTGGTTCGCCTGCACGTTCCATAAACGTGAGTGTCACGCCACCCATGCAGGCGTCGACATGCAAGGGGAGCGCATGCTGCAGTGCGACTTCGGAGAGGTCTTCCAGCGGGTCGATGACTCCTTGGGGGTACTGGGGCGCCGATCCCACCAGAAGCATCGTGTCGTCGTCGATCGCCGACTCCATGGCGTTCACGTCAGCCCGCCAATCAGGGCGCACAGGCACTCGACGAGACTCGACTCCGAAGTATTCAGCGGCCTTCTCCAAAGCCGCGTGCGCTGACGTGGGTAGGACCATGTTTGGCCGGCCAGTTGCAACCCAGGTGGAGGACTGTTGGTGGATCTTGAGGGCACTGCGCACCGCGAGGATGAGACTCTCAGTCCCGCCTGAGGTCATGAAGCCTGAGGAGCCCTGCGGACCGTGCGTCCAGGAGAGAATCTGGCTCACGACCTCGGACTGCATTCGCCGGAGGCTTGGGAAGGCGTCCATGTTCAGACCATTGGTGTGGGCGAACATGCGGTACGCGTCGTCTGACAGGGAACGTGTGACATCGTCGGGCACGTAGGCAAGTGAGAACGCACGACCTGCGTGAATGTCGAGGTCGTCCTGTGCAAGCGTCAGCAGTTCGTCACGCACCATGTCTGCGCCTCGTTGCGCATCTGATGCTGATCGTCGGGGCAAGGACGGGTCAGGGGAACGAGAGGAGGAATTCATGTCAAAAACTCAATGTTCATAGGTTCATCTGATTATTACATAACGGAGATTATGGGCAAAGGGTTGGAAAAGGCACCTCATGACGGTGGCACGAATCATCGTTTTCAGGCCGGTCGCTGCTGCCGCATTGACGGATCTGGACGGCCGCCAAGTTGCGATTCAGTCACTGGACGCGCTGACTCGACCAGCCAGCGCAACGACTCACGCATCGCCTCAAGTGTCATCCGCTTGCTGTCGACGTCTCCGGCAACGTCGTCCAGAGCGCAGGCCAGCACGAAGATCTTGTCCTTCAGCTCGTCCAGTTCGCTTCGTGCCACGACCAGTTCGTCTTCAGCCAGTTGCAGTTCAGCGGCGCGCTGTCTAGCGACCCAGTCCCATTGACGGCACGCCTGGCTGCAGAACTCTCGAGGCCGACCTCGCCCGGCACGGCTCGCAATGGCGTGGCGGCACCAGCGGCACGTCGTCAGGTCTGGGCGCTGACCCTCTGTGCCGTCTTGCACGGCCCTTAACGTCATGACGAAAGGGTAACGATGACTACTGTTCGCGTCGTGGCAATTCCCCCGTCTTCCATGCCACTGGCTCCTGAGCGCCTCTTCGCAAGCGACAACGCCAGCGGCGTCCACCCGCGCTATCTCGCTGCTCTCGAGCGAGCGAATGCTGGTCATGCACTCGCCTACGGCGAAGATCGGGCGACACGGCAAGCCTGTGCGATGTTCAGCGAGTTGAGTGGTCGTCACGTCGAGACGTTGTTCACGTTCGGTGGAACCGGTGCCAATGTTCTCGCACTCGCCTGTCTTCTCGGGCGAGCCGAATCTGTCGTGTGCACTGAATGGGCTCATATCGCTGTCGACGAGACCGGCGCGCCAGAGCGTGCACTCGGCGTGAAGTTGCAGACCTACCCGGCGCCCGACGGCAAGTTGAAGGTCGAACACATTGAGGCTGCTGTGCATGCACTTGGCAATGTGCACCATGCGCAACCAGGCGTCGTGTCCATCAGCCAACCGACCGAGATGGGAACGCTGTACACCATCGACGAGATCCGCTCATTGTGCGACACAGCGCATCGCTTCGGACTTCGTGTGCACCTTGACGGGGCACGTATCGGAAACGCCGTCGCGGCGCTCGGTGCGACGCGAGACATCTTTGCGGCGATGACATTCGATGCCGGAGTCGATGCCGTCTCTTTCGGTGGAACAAAGAACGCGATGTTGAATGCTGAAGCTGTGTTGCTCGCAGACGTGGACATCAGCCGTCGAGCGCCGTTCCTGCGCAAGCAAGTCGGACAACTGCCGTCCAAGATGAGATACACCGCAGCGCAATTCGTCGAGGCTCTGAGCGACGATTTGTGGATTGCGACAGCGCGAGCAGCAAACGACGCAGCCCGCAGTCTGAAGTCAGCCCTCAGCGATCTGCCAGGCCTCGGACTGGTTGAACCGGCCGTGAACAGCCTCTACCCCACGCTCCCCGAACCCTCCCGCTCGGTCCTGCAGGAGTGGTCCTTCTTCTGGGACTGGGACCTCAGCCGCGATCAAGTGCGCTGGATGACTTCTTGGGACACCTCTGGCGTCGACATTGAGCGCTTTGCAGCTGGCGTCCGACACGTAATTGACCGATGAATTAGTTACGCCATAAGGTGTGCTCCTCGACCCCCGACGAGTGGAAGTACATGGGCGCATCTGATCTGTTTCCTTTGAGGCTGTGGGAAGACCAGTCATGGGCCAAAGATGCCGAGTGTCGTGGTCTGTCGACCATTTTCTTCGCTCCACCAGCGGAACGTCCGCAGGCCAGAGAACAACGAGAAGAAGCTGCGCGTGGAGTGTGCAAGCAATGCTCAGTTCTTGCTGAGTGTCGTGACTTTGCACGAAAGAACCGCGAATACGGCTTCTGGGGTGGCGAGTCCGAGGAAGAGCGCCATGCTGCCGGCTATCGACTCATCGCTCCTGTCGGAATCCGCACGCGAAGTGCGAGTTGAACAACGCTCGTCACTGCTGACGCGACAGCGCGAGAGCCTGCCAACCTTCTTCTTCGACGTCGTCGATCACTGACCAACCCTTGTACGCATCGAGGACACGCTCGCGTTGCTCCCCTCGTAAGCCCGACAAGACCACGACAGCGTCGTCGGCACTCATTCGATCGATGTCTGCGGCGATGTCAATGAGGACGGGAGCAAGAATGTTGGCGAAGACCAGCTGCGCGTGACCATCGGGAACCTCAGAAGAATCAGCGACCACCTCGACATGACAGTCGTTCAGTGCCGCGTTGCTGTGGACGACGGACACTGTCGACGGATGAATGTCGAAGCCGAAGCATCGAGCCTGGTGCACCACGCACATGGTGATCGCAAGGATTCCAGAACCACATCCGACGTCGACAACTGTCGCATTCATCGTGCAGTGACGAAGTCCCAGTTGCAGGGCTAGCCGCGTCGTCGGGTGGTTTCCCAAGCCGAACATGTCGTGTGGATCGACACGGATGACAACGACCTCGGCACGATGATCGTGCAATAGCCACGACGGACATATGGCGACCGTGTCTGTGACGGAGACGCACTCGGCGTGTTCGCGCCATGTGTCTGCGACGGCCCGCGCAACCAACTCGACTCTCGTCGAGCAAGAGAATTGTTCATGGGAAAGCAGAGCAATGACTCCGTCGATGTCGTCACCGACGGAGGTCCACAATTCGACGACTTCTTCTCCAGATGCATCGCTGTGCACAGCTTGACGCTCTTCGATCGCGACGACACCGGCCCGCCAGAGGACATCGGAGGCGAATTCGACATCCTGCGCTTTCACGCTGACCACCAGCATGTGCCATGAGTTCTCGCCGTGCCGTTCGGTCGACATGTGGAGGACCTCGCTTCAGTCGATACGGCGTAGGTGCTGTTTGAAGTGTCGACCCTTGTGCACGTAGGCCTCTGCTGCGTACGCAATGTCTTGCGCACGGGCCCGGCCTTCCTTGATGCTGACCGGAGCGCCGACAGCGAGAGCACCTGGCGGTACGACCATGTCGTTCAGCACGACGGCGTTGGCTGCCACGATTGCTCCGGTCCCGACGACTGCGCGGTGCAATATCACCGAACCACTCGAGGCCTGCGAGCCATTCTCGAGCGTGCAGCCCTCAAGGTGTACCGCGTGGCCGACGACGCAGTCGTCTCCGACCGTGGTGTGGGCATACGGAGTGGTGTGGACGATGGTGCCGTCTTGAATGCTCGTGCGCTCCCCGATCACGATCTCCCCCTCATCACCCCGCAGGACAGCACACGCCCAGATGGAGGAATCAGCACCGATGGTGACAGACCCGATGACCACTGCGTCGGGATGGACGAATGCTGACTCGTGAATCACCGGCGATTTGTCGCCGAGGGCATAGATGGGCATGAGTCAACCGTACCAATAACGCCCACTTGCAGGTACCGTTGTCTCCCTATGTCACGACGCATCGAGATCGAACTGACGAGCAAACGATCCGACGGGCAGTGGACCTGGCGTGCTGCTGGAGCTCGTGAACCAAAAGGCATCATCGAGGACACTCTTGTACCCAATGACGCCAAGGTGAGCGACGTCTTGCGCGCTGAAGTCGAAACTGACCTCGACGGCACACGAGTCCTCTCGATCATTGCGGCAAAGCAGCGCACTGAACGCACGAATGTGCTCTCGCTGCTCCCGAGCGAAAAGCCGTTTGAAGGTGTCACGTCGCAACTGAAGAAGAAAGAACGTCGCGGTCCTTCTGATCGTGCAGGGCGCGGTCGACGTGAACGTGGTCCACGAGACGCGAAGTCCGACAGCGGCGACAGCCGTCCACGTCGCCCATTCTTTGAGGCTCCACCCGAACTGCCTCAACGTCCAAAGTTGAAGCGCCTGAAGGCCGGCCGTGCCCATATCGAAGTCGTGCTTGCGGATCTGCCAGAAGCCCAGCGTGCGATTGCTGAGCGTGTCTTGAGCGGCGGCATACCAGCTGTACGTGCGGCCGTCGCAGAGCAAAACGCCCAAGCGGTGAAGGAAGGAAAAGAGAAGATTCCGGCCGAGGGCCTTGTCACGCTCGCCGAGAACATGCTTCCTCGTCTTCGCGTCGCCGAATGGCACGACAAAGCCGATGCCGCCAAAAAAATGGTCGACGAACTCGACCTACGTGATCTTCGTTCCGTGGTGGTCGCGGCCTCCGACCCCGTCGTCGCGCGCGACGAAACGACTCGCGCACTTGCAGAAGAATTGAAAGTGGCTCTCGCCCGTCGTCAAGAAGAAGAGACAAAGAATTGGCTCGAAGATGTTCTGGCCGCAACTAGCGTCGGTCGAGTCGTCCGTGCACTCAAGCTCTCGTCCCAGCCACCGAAGGCCGGAGTGCGTTTTCCTCCCGAATTGGCCGCGCAACTCTCTGCCCTTGCGACGAGCAGCCTCACCGCCGATGCCCCAGCAGATCGCTGGATAGCGCTGCTCGAAGCAGTCGCGTTCTCACCCGTTCGGTCACTCGTCGCTCCGGCAGCTCCAGCACAGACTGTCACCGATGAGCTGCGTAACACGGTTCAGCGACTCGCTGTTCTCGTGCCCCACATTGCGGCTCTCTACGGCGTCACCGCAGATCCGAAGGCACCGACGCCCCGACCTTTGCGCCCCACTCGTCCAGAGCGCAAAGCCCCGAAAGGTCGTGGCGCAAAACCCGCAGACAGAAAGGCTCGTAAGGCTCCTGCAGCAGCATCGAGTGACGCTTCTGCTGGCAGCGAAGTGGCAGAGACACCTACGGAGGCCTGACAATGTCTGACAAGGTCCTTTTCGAAAAGCGCGGGCATCTCGCGATCATCACCTTGAATCGACCAGAGGCTCGTAACGCAGTCAACGCCGACATCGCGACGGGTATGGACGATGCGATGAAGCGTCTCGAATCAGACGCCGATGTCTGGGCCGCTGTTCTCACCGCAAACACAACCGGTCAGGAACGGCCTGTGTTCTGCGCCGGAGCAGACTTGAAAGCCATCAATTCCGGCGAAGGTAAGAGCATCAACACCAAAGACGGAAACTTCGCCGGCTTCGTGTACTACAAACGGACGAAACCAGTCATCGCAGCGATCGACGGCCTCGCCACTGCGGGCGGATGCGAAATTGCACTTGCCTGCGACATGATTGTGGCGACTACGCGTAGCGCCTTTGGTCTCGCTGAGGTGAAACGTAACCTCATCGCCGCAGCCGGAGGCCTGTATCGCCTTCCCCGTGCTCTCGGGCAACAAGTGGCAATGGAAGTCATCCTCACTGGTGATCCGCTTCCTGCGCAGAGGGCCTACGAATTGGGCATGGTCAATCGTCTCGTCGAACCAGGTGAGGCACTTGACGTGGCCGTCGCACTTGCAGAGAAGATTTGTGAGAATGCCCCACTTGCCGTTCGAGCGAGTCGTCGCGTCGTATTGGCTGCTGCGACAGAAGATGACGCATCGCTCATCCAGATGACCAATGACGAATTCTCCGTCGTGCTCCAGTCGAACGACACAAAGGAAGGTCTCGAGGCCTTCATCGAAAAGCGTGCACCACGCTGGACTGGTGTTTAGGCGTTTAAGTCCTTCGACACGATGATGGTCTCGGCGATGAGGCCAAACCGCTCGAAAAGATTCTTTGTTCCGCGATCGCCTGGCAGGGCTGATGCAGTCAGCTTCGAAACACCAGCTGCGCGCGCATCTGTAATCAGTTGGCGTAGCAAGTGATCACCGGCACCGACACCACGCGCCTGGCTGACGACATGTACGTATTCGATCACCCATTCTTTGTCGGATTCGATACGAATCATCATCGAACCGATCGGTGATTCGTCAACCTCGGCCACATAGATACGCCGCACACTCAAACCACCGGCGCTGGCGATGGCTCCGCGGTACCTCTCGGCCTCCTTGGTCGCCAGCTCGCAGTGATAAGCGATCAGATCTCTCACCTTCACATCGTTTCCGTCGACGACCGACACCGTGATCATGGCTGATCCTTCACGGGGGATGACACCGTTGCAGCCAACACCGTCGATCGTGCTCTGTTGCTTCGCTCGTACTCCTGCACAGCGGATCGAACATCTGCTGGTGCGCCCGACAGGCGCGCGATGATCTCGCGCGCGGTCATCATGTCGTAGTCAGGCCAGGGCTGCTGTGCCGCGGACGCATTGACATGATCCGAACTGGCCGTGTGAGCCGTTGATGTGGATGATGTGTGTGGCGCAGACTGCGGCGATGGGCGAAGTCGGCGCAAGACCGACCGCCCAACGAGATTCACGACCTGCTCGCCGATGAATCGGGCTGCAGGTGCATCGCGCCGAAGTGACGCGATGGTTTGACGAATCGAACCCTTCAGAGATTCGACCGGAGTCGTCATGAGTGATTCTCTAACGACCGCTGAAAATGGGACAGGCATCATCGCCCACCGGACACACTGGAGCACTGTCGCGAACCAGGAGGAAACAGCTGGTGCACAATTGCTCGTCGGGACGCTTGGGTTGGAGACGGTCGTCACCTGTCGAGCGGTCGTCGACTTCGACTTCTTCCTCATCTTCGGGAGCAAGTTCCTCTGAGGCAAGTTTGTCCTTCAGGATCTTGTCGAGGTCCTCTTCGACGTCGTCGGCGGTGAGAAGATCTTCCTCGTCCTCGTCGTCGTCATTTGCGCGACGGACAACCGTGGCACCGACACTGTCGTCGTCATCGTCGGCCACGTCTTCATCGACGTCGTCTTCATCGATGAGTTCGAACTCGCCTTCTTCGAGGTCCTCATCCACGAGCTCATCGGGAGCCAAGTCGTCGGCGTCGATCTCGACGTCGTCGAGTTCTTCCGGATCGATGTCGTCAGCGGCCACCAGTACTCCTTCGTTCGGTGCGCAACGTGCGCACCATTTGGCTCCGGCTCAAAGAGCCGTTGTCCGCGCGGATACTACGCACAAAGTCGGCCAGTTGCACGACCTCGGCAAATCTGTGGATAACTCGTGACGGTCGTCACCGCAACAATGCGAAAACACCGACCTTGCGTCAGGAATCGCGACGCTTTGACTCTGCGCGTCGTTCCGACTCGAGACGCTCAAGTTCGGGGGCTTCCATGGTCATATGTGACATTGCTTCGGCAAGTGCGCGATGTCCTGCCACGTCGGCGATTTGTCGATGCATCTCCAGAGCGACCCGCCTGTATGCAGGATGCCCTTGTGGCGACGAACGGAGCTCGAGCATGTGCATGGCTTCGCGCGCATTGAATTGCATGACGTAGCGCAGCCGGTATGCCATCGAGACGGCATACGACGCTTGTTGCGGGTAGTCATGGACCAAGGCTTCGTACAGACCTCTCGCCCGCTCCATCACCTCGTCGAATGCGTCCGCCACTCCGGCGGCATCAACCAGATCGGGGCGCGAATAGCCGTGATACGGCGTCAACGGTTGCCATTCGATGGTCAGAAGACGATGGCGTTGCATGTCGCGAAATGCGCCGTAGTCCGACAACACGTCGAATCGATAGTCGGTGCGTTCGAACGCACGTCCCGGTCGATGTCGACGATTGGCCCGTGTGCCCACATAAGCGTTGAGGATTCCGCGACGTTCGTCCAACGACATCTGGTCGACCCGTGCGAGTATCTGAGACTCAGGAAGATGACTGTGCGAGTAGCAGATCGCTGCCACGACTTTGGTCTCACCGTCAGGGTCGAAGTCGGTCAACGTGACTTCGTCGACGTCGTTTGCAATGTCGTCGCCGAGTATGCGCTCGACGACGTCATGAGTCGAGTCTCTTGTGTCAGCCAGATAGTCGGACCACGCACCGCCGCGCTCAGGGATGTCAACTCGTTTCAAGAAACTCGGCACCACTTTGCGAAGTTCCGTCAACATCATGTCTGCGTACACACGCGCCTCGGGCAGGGCGTGGGCTCGCATGCGCAGCAGCAAGGCTTCATATGCCTGACCTGTGCCGTAGATACCGACATTCGAAAGAGACGACGCCGGCAATGCTCCCCTGACAGCATCGAGGGCCTTGGCTCGGGTGGCCTGGCGATAGACGAAATCGGAATCGCGCGGGTCCTTCGGCACTGATTCGCGAACATGGCGTGTCACATCGTCAGCAAGCTGACTGTATGAGTCGAACATCCGGTCCATGTCGCCCACATAGCGGGTGCCGAACTTGCCTGCCACGATGTCTGGGTCACGGTAGTAGCGGTATCGACCCCCGAGTCGTTCGTCATAGGCGATGTAGCGCGTGCTCTGCTCGAGATAGCTCATGAGTCTGCCCCACTCAAGGATCTTGGTCAGAACGTTCGACGCCTGCTCACATGCAAGATGAACGCCACCCAATTGGGCGACAGAGTCATCGCCGTAGTCAAAGAACACCTTCTCGTAGAGGGTCTCTGCACGGTCGACACCGACCGTCGCATCGAACGTGGCGTCTCCCGCCACGTCGAGATCTCCGAGAAACTCGTCGAGAAACAGCCGTCGTAGAGATTTGGGACTACGCGAATAACGAGCGAAGAGAGCACCTTTGACAACTTCAGGAAGATTGACGAGCGCAAAAACAGGTTGGTCGAGATTCGTGAAGTAGCGGCGCAGAACCTCAGATTCGGCGGCCGTGAACTCTTCTGGGACGTACACGGTCACAAAGGGTCATGCTAGGAGTCCCCGATGGGCAGGTCGTGGATAGCGACCGTCAGAGGACGCCACGGTCCGGGGCTGCCAGTCGATAGTCAGTCTCGACTTGGCTGCGAAGGCCATCGTTCGTCCACACATCGAGTGCTGTCAGTGCCATTGCCTTAGCAGCATCGATGATCGCCCGGTCGGCCATCGGCGACACCGCGTGGGTGGCGAACTGTTCCGTGTGGATGGCAGTTCCTCGTGGGGCGACAGCGATCATCGGGTGAATCGACGGTACGAGATGACTGACGTTGCCCATGTCAGTGCTTCCGACGACGGCGCGTTCCGCGTCGGCTGCACGCACCACACGTCCGAGCATCGCAGCATGTTCTGTGTACGAGTGGACAAGAGTTTCATTGGTCACCATATCCGCATATGGCGTCTCGTCCCAGCGATGGGACATGGTGCAACCGCATGCCGCGGCCCCACCCTCGAGAGCAGCAAGTACTCGAGTTTTGAGGGGTTGTAACGTCTGCGTGTCATCTGACCGTATGTACCAGTGCATCGCTGCGTCGCGGGGCACGATGTTGGGTTTGTCCCCGGCCCGCGTGAAGATTCCATGGACACGCTCTGTGGGTCGGATGTGTTGACGCAATGCTGCGACGCCCATGTATCCGAGTACTGCGGCATCGAGGGCATTTCGTCCCATGTGAGGCGCGGCTGCGGCATGACTTTCCTGCCCCTGGTACTCGACAAACAACTGTTGGACCGCAATGGCAGAAATCTCTGCGAGGTCCTCGTCCGCGGGGTGCACCATCATCGCTGCGACGAGACCGTCAAAGGCGCCAGCACGCCCCATGAACACCTTTCCCCCGCCCCCTTCTTCAGCCGGTGTACCCAGCAAACGCACGCGTCCCCCGGCCAGATGTGACACTCGAGCTAGTGCGATACCCGCACCTAGCCCCGCCGCTGCGATGACGTTGTGACCGCATCCGTGGCCGATTCCGGGAAGAGCGTCGTATTCACAGATGATTCCGACGGTGGGTCCGTCGCCGACTTCACCCGCAAATGCCGTCGGCAATGAATACGCACCCTTCGTCAACTCGACCCCGTGACGGGAAGCTGTCGCGCACAACTGCTCGCTTGCGAAGTGCTCTTCGAAATTCAACTCGGGACGTGCATGGATGTCGTGGCTCAACTGCACGAGGTCAGACGCGAGTGCGTCGATGTGATCAAGCGCTAACGCACGCAATTCAGTGATGTCGCTCACGTGCCACCCCTTTCCTCGTCGTCAGACTCTAGGTGTTCCTGTGAGGGTTCACGTGGGCTGGTAGCCGACGGAATTGACAGCGTCCAATGGTCGGCAAGAATGCCCAATCGAACGCTTTGCGCCGACCCGACCCGATGGCCATCAACGAAGACATCGAGGCGACGCGTCGATGAGACATCAGCACTTGTGACGCGGCGGACCACAAGACGACGGTGTGGAAGATGGTCTCCAGTGAGCGACCGCTTCCACGCAGTCAGACGCTGTCGACCAGACATTGCCGGATCGAAATGGATGACATCGAGCAGACCGTCGTTCGGATGAGCTCGCGGCGTGAGATGTCTACCGCGATAGATGCCGGTCACGCTCACTACCCAGACATCACCTCTCAGCCAGCCACCTCGGGTCCACGGCTGCCGAATGACGACGGAACTGAAAGCGACCCAACGCTCCGTCTCGACGATGACTTCAATGGCATCAAACGGCAGTTGTAGTGATCGACATGGTGGTTGAACAGCCTCGGGTCTCCCTAGTGCAATCCATGTGTCACCGCCCTGCACTTGGACATCTCCGGTTCCGCCGGCAACGACCTGTGACAATTCCTTGTCGCTTCGCGACGTTCGAACTGCTTGGACGAAACCTTCGGTGCCCCAGTTCGCACCTTTCTCGATCGTCACGGGACGTCCCCTTCGACAGTGACGGTGGTGCTGGCCGCCACGAGCCCCCGGTCAAGTGCCATGGCAACCTGCGAGGAGGTCTCCGCCAACGTCTCGTCTGTTGCGACAGTCGCGACTTGCCGTGCCAAGTCGATGACTTGACGTACGTGGCGGACGAAGTCCCCTGGAGTGACTTCTGGGTCGAGGATCTTTGAGAGCGATGCCCCTCGAGCCCACGCAGCCACTTCGCGGTGCAGTCCCCCATCTGGTGAGCGATGGGGAGACATTCCATGTTGTCGCTCGAGGTCTTGAATCTTCTTGCTCATCTTGTCGAGACGTTTGAACCTGCTCCGCACGGTGTCATTGATCCACGAAACACCCTCGTCACCCCGTCCACGCGGGTCGTAGGTGACACATGACAGGACAGCGGCGAGGTCGACCATTGTGAGACCGAGCAACATTCCATTGCTCAACACCTCGACGACGAGAAGGTCAGATTCGTGGAAGACCCTGGTGAGCAAACGCCCTTTGGAGGTGAGTGTCCAATCCTGGACGTATCCAAGTTCCTCGAGAATAGAGATCACTCCGTCGAACCGAGAGACGACCGCGCCCTTTTGTGTCTGACTTCGTCGAGCGATCTTGTCGATGTCTGCACGTAGACGACGTGACTTCCTGTCGCGACTCGACTCGTCATTGGCGACACTGTGTCCACGCACACGCTTCGTGTGGCCGATGACCTGCGGCTCGACGCGACTCAGGCGTGACGCCACCTCTCGCTGAAAATCAGTGCGGCTGGGGTCAAACGGTACCGGAAGATCGATTGACCCTCCTTTGATCGGCACTGAATCAAAATCAGCCGATACCAGATCGAGCATCTTGCGGGAC
Organism: uncultured Bifidobacterium sp.; assembly: GCA_964394175.1. GTDB lineage: Bacteria > Actinomycetota > Acidimicrobiia > Acidimicrobiales > Ilumatobacteraceae > UBA2093. The sequence continues at coordinate 79,731 of CAYMVM010000003.1, read as the reverse complement.
GTCGTGATGACGGTCAACCGCTGTCCACTTCGGCGAGATGCCGTCGACAGCACAGCTGCCTTGCCGCGCAACTTGCTGCTGTCGACCAAGAACACATCGCCAGGTCGGAAACCCCGCAGGGCGATCTCGACCTCTGTCGGCGAAGCAAGGACGACGTCACCTCGACTCGCGGCCTCATCCAATTCCACGTCGGGTTCATCGGCACCGTCGTCATCGAGTTTGAGGAGGGCGAGTTCACGTCGCTTCGCCTGAAGCTGTGCTTCGATTGCGACGATCTCCTTGTCGGCTTGGAATTGAGCGAATGACAGACTGAGAAGATGGCTCGCCTCAACGCGGGAGTGAGAATTCACCAAGTTGACAGCCATGTTGAAAGTCGGACGAAATGCAGAATTCAGGGAAAATGCCCGACTGGTAGCTAGTGCCACGACCTGGTCGTACGACACTTGCTGCGACCACAGAGTGATCGCATGACCAATAGTGTCGATACCGCGCCGCCCCGCCCGACCCGTCAGCTGTGCGAAGTCCGTCGCTCGAAGCGGCGTGTGATGCTCCCCAGAAAACTTCGTCAACTTCTCGATGACGACCGCCCTGGCTGGCATGTTGATGCCTACTGCAAGTGTCTCCGTGGCGAAGACGACCTTCACCAGGCCGGCAACGAAACACTCCTCGACTGCTTCCTTGAACAACGGAATCATGCCGGCATGGTGTGAAGCGATGCCGTTGCAGATGTTGTGGAGGAAATCGTCGTAACCCAACACTTGTCTGTCGGACAACGTCAGGTCGACGCACCGACGCTCGACGATGTCCCTGATGGCGAGAGACTCATCTCTGTCGGTGAGGCGCAACCCTGCCCGGTCACAACTGCGGACGGCGTCGTCACACTGTGCCCGAGAAAAGATGAAGACGATCGCGGGAAGCATGTCCTCGTCGTCGAGCATTTCGACAAGTTCAACCCGGCTCGGGATGAAGAACCGACTTCGACGGTGTCTGGATCCAGACTGCTGATTCCGCCGTCGGACGTCTTCGGTGAGAAGTCGACGCAGTCGCTGATTGGGCTCCCCATGGACGAGTGTGTCATGCATCAGCACTGAATGGGTGGCACTGTCGCCGACGACAAAGTGATTCACGAGCTCGACAGGACGAGTCGTCTCGACGATCGACTCTGTTCTACCTCGTACGGTCGTCAGCCACGAGGCCACTTCCGCAGCGTTAGAAACCGTTGCGGATAGGCACACGAGTTGAACTTCCATCGGGAGATGAATGATCACTTCTTCCCAGACCGGTCCGCGAAAGGTGTCTTGGAGGAAGTGAACCTCGTCGAGTACGACGACTCCGAGTGAATCGAGGGAGTCCGCGCGGGCATAGATCATGTTCCGCAACACTTCGGTGGTCATCACGACGACTTCCGCCGACGGATTCACTGAGTTATCTCCTGTGAGCAATCCGACTCGGTCCGCGCCAAGACGCTCCACAAGATCGCGAAATTTCTGATTCGAAAGTGCTTTGATCGGCGTCGTGTAGAAAGCCCTATCTCCACGGAAGAGGGCGAGCTCGAGCGCATACTCCGCAATGAGAGTCTTCCCCGAACCTGTGGGTGCGGAAACCAGTACAGAGTTGCCAGCATCCAATGATCCACATGCACGCACTTGGAACTCGTCAACAGTGAAGTCCAGTTCTTTCACGAACCGGGTCAATGTCTCTGACATCATCTGGGAGGCGTCTGTCAACGTGACCGTCTACGAGTGATCAGCCACCCGATGAGGACGGCCATGAAATACAACAAAGTCATCGGAACAGAGAGTGCAAACAGGCTCACGGGGTCTCCGCTCGGGGTGATGACTGCCGCCGCCACAAAGATGCACATGATGGCGATGCGCCATTGCCTCATGAGTGTTCGTGGAGTGACGATGCCGACCAGCTGCAAGAAGAGAATCAGCACCGGGCTGAGGAATCCGGCGCCAAAAGCCAGCGCCATGAGTGTCACGAGTGAGACATACTTCGACACCTGATACGCCTGGTCGACCGAGCTTCCTGACCATGAGATGAGGAATTCAAGGGCCTTGTCCAAGGTCCAATACGCCATCCAGCAACCGACTGCGAACAACACCGTCGTGGAGGCGATGAACGGAATCGCATATCGCTTCTCACGTTTGTCGAGACCTGGAGCAACAAATCGCCAGATCTGCCAAAAAACGATAGGTAAAGCGAGAATCACCCCGCCCCACGTTGCGATCCTGATGCGTGCCGCAAAACCGTCCAACGGTCCGAGCGCAAACAGCGAGCCATCACACGAGTAGCCAGGATTGGTCGCACACAGATCGCGGTATGGCTTGGTGAGGAATCGAAGAATCGGATCGTAGAACGACAAGACCACGACCATTCCGACCGCGACGCCGATGAGCGCCCGCACGATACGCATGCGAAGCTCACGTAGATGATCCATCATCGTCATGGTCACATCGGCTTCTGATGACGCCCCAACTGAACCAGCTTGCGTCATTTCACTCCCCCGTCGGAGTTTCCGTCAGCAGTGTCCGGAGGCGATGACTGCTCAGGACGCATCGGTGGCGAAGGCTCGTCATCAACGACTCCGAACCAACCATCACCCTTGGTCGCTTTGTTGACCTCGTCTGAGAGCCCCTTGACGGCACCTCGGATCTCATCGAGAGGTTCACCGAAGGTTTCTTTCATCTCTGCTTCAAAAGACGAGGCCATCCGTCGAAGCTGACCGTACGTCCGGCCGACTCGCCGTATGACACTCGGAAGCCGTTCCGGACCGAGAACCACAAGACCGGCCAAGAGCAAGAAAATGACCTCGCTGCCGGACAGGTTGAACACTCTCACAAGTGTACGAGCCCCTTCTTCGCAGCGCAGAACCAATGTCGAAAGCGTGTCGGAACATACTCTGTGGTCGTGCAACAGAGACTCCCCTCGCTCCTTGATGTGCCCATTTCATTTGCGCACCGTGGTGCGAGTGCTCATGCAAGAGAAAACACCATTGAGGCGTTCACATTGGCGCTACGGCTCGGAGGAACCGGGTTAGAGACAGACATCTGGTTGACCGCGGACGGGGAACCCGTCCTTGATCATGACGGTGTTGTCGGACCCCGTTTTCGTCGACGTCAGATCGATACCCTCAAACGACAGGACCTACCCCCTCACATCCCGTCTCTCGACGATTTCTTTGAAAGCGTCGGCACGTCGTTTCATCTCAGCGTCGACATCAAGGACTCTGCAGCATTCGACGTTGTGACGAGGGGAAGTCGTGACGCAGGTCTTCCGACAGATCGGTTGTGGTTGTGTCATCCCGACATGACCACCCTGATCGACCAGTGTGGTTCCGATTCCGGAGCACGAAGAGTGCACTCGACGAGACTGGCAAAAATGACACATGGGCCAGAGCGCCACGCGGCCGATCTTCAGCGATCAGGAATCGATGCGGTCAACATGCACCACAGCGACTGGTCCGGAGGACTGACCACGCTCTTTCACCGTTTTGGCATCTTGTGTTTCGCGTGGGACATACAGTTCGAAACGAGAATGGCCGAAGTTATCCGCATGGGAATGGACGCGGTGTACAGCGACCATGTCGACATGATGATGGACGTCGTCAAGGGCGAGGCTGGAACCGCTGGATTTCAGGGACTGATGTGATCACAACAGTTTCCACATCTTGAATGGCCACACGACGACGAACGCTCTACCGATGACGAATTTCTCTTCGATCGGTCCGAAACGGCGACTGTCGAACGATTCCGGACGATTGTCACCGAGGACGTACACCTTCCCTGCGGGAATGGTCGTCTTCTCCACCATCGGCTGACCGCATCGATTGTTGGGATCGGTCTGGGAAAGGTCATCCTCGGGTAGGTACTCCTCGGACACGACTGCGCCATTCACAAACAGCTCACAGTTCTTTATCTCGACGGTGTCACCTTCGAGTGCGACGACACGTTTGATTAGATCGTCATGAGCCACGGTGGCACCGTCCATGGTGATTCTCTCGAAGACGACGACGTCACCTCTGTGGATGTCATGGAGTCGGTAACTCAACTTGTTCACGAGAACTCGGTTGTCCTGAAACAAAGTCGACTCCATCGAAGGACCCGAGATGTAGTACTGCTGCAGCACGAACATACGGACTAATAGCGCTGCACCAAGAGCGACCAGGATCACAACGAGCCACTCTCTCAGGGCCTTGAACACACCCGAGTTGGATTGAGCGACTTCGGAGGACATGAGCACTCAACGGTAGTTCGCCGAGGTCCGAGAATGGCTACAAGCCTGCGATGAGCCGCTCCACTCTCTCGTCCCTGCTTCTGAAGGGATCCTTGCACAGGACGGTTCTTTGCGCTTGGTCATTCAACTTCAGGTGCACCCAGTCGACAGTGAAATCACGCTTCTTCGACTTCGCTTCCCGTACGAACTCGCCTCTCAACCGAGCACGTGTCGTCTGCGGCGGCTCATCCATAGCGCGATTGATGGCTTCGTCAGAACACATACGCTCGACCAGGCCACGACGTTGTGCCTTGTAGAAAAGACCGCGTTCAGTGTTGATGTCGTGATATTGCAAGTCGATGAGTTGTACCTGGGCATCAGCCAATGTCATTCCGTGCTTTGAAGCATATGAATCGATCAAGCGATGTTTGATGACCCAGTCGACCTCTCGATCCAACTTGAAGGGATCCACCTCGATGGTCTCGATGCAATGTGTCCACATGTCGAGTGCCCTGCGCTCCAAGTCTGGAAGGCCCACCTGGTCGGCAAAAACATGTGCTTTGTCAAGCAACTCACGCTGGATGTCGAGAGCGCTCATTTCCCGACCCGACGCGAGGCGAATGGGTCGTCGACATGTGGTGTCGTGGCTGATCTCACGAATCGCCCTAATCGGGTTTTCCAAAGTCATGTCACGCAGGCTCACTGCATCGCTCTCGAGCATTCGCAAAATGCACGCCGTCGCACCGACCTTGACGAACGTCGTGTATTCGCTCATGTTCGAATCACCGACAATGACATGCAAGCGTCGATACACCTCGGCATCGGCGTGTGGCTCATCACGGGTGTTGATGATCGGTCGGCTGCGTGTGGTCGCCGAGCTGACGCCCTCCCAGATATGTTCAGCGCGCTGAGCGATTGAGTACAGAGGCCCACGCGGTGTGTTCAAAATCTTTCCCGCGCCCGTGTAGATGCTCCGTGTGACAAGAAACGGAATCAGCACCTCGTCGTAGCGGATAGGCGCTTCCGTCCGACGCACCAGATAGTTCTCATGACAACCGTAGGAATTGCCTGCCGAATCGGTGTTGTTCTTGAAGAGATAGATGGTCCCGCGAATGCCCTCGTCCTTCAACCGATCTTCGGCGGCACCGACGAGGTCTTCCAACCTACGTTCACCCGCCTTGTCGTGTGTCACGAGCTCGAGCAGAGAATCGCACTCTGGGGTGGCATATTCCGGATGTGACCCGACGTCCAGATAAAGCCGCGCTCCGTTCTCCAAAAAGACGTTCGAACTTCGACCCCACGCCACCACTTTGCGAAACAGGTAGCGAGCAACTTCGTCAGGCGTGAGTCGTCGTTGACCACGCAAGGTGCACGTGATTCCGTACTCGTTCTCCAGGCCGTAGATACGGCGGTCCATCTGGGACGTCGTCACGCCAAGAGAGACTGCACGTCGACGCCTGAGACACGGGCGAAGCAACGTCGACCATTTCCCCTGCGGAGTGTCGCCACCTCGAGATCCTCCGCAACCAGCTGACGATCAGTTCCTGCCAGTGCCGCGTGAGCACACTTCACGGCACTGGACAAGTCGCAGCCGGCAACGAAATTGGTCGACATCCGTTCGCTGATGGACTCTGCATCGCCACCAAGAACACTGAAGTTGTTCTCATCCATGACCGTCCCGTCATACAAGATGTGAAAGAGGCGATCGTCTTCACTGGTCAAGCCGACCTCGGCGACAAGAATCTCGACTTCGAGGGGCTTGGAGTCATGGGTGAAAATCTGCCCCATGATCTGCGCGTATTGATTTGCGAGACTTCTCGCATCGACGTCGAGACGTGAGTACTGAAAGCCGGTCAAGTCTGCAGATCTGACACCCGCTTGTCTCAGTTGATCGAACTCGTTGTACTTGCCCACCCCGGCGAAGGCAATGCGGTCATAGATCTCGCTGACCTTGCGCAATGTGCTTGACGGGTTTTCGGCGACGAGCAGTATTCCCTGATCGAACTGCACGGCAACGAGTGCTCGTCCGCGAGCGATTCCTTTCCGCGCGAAGTCCGCGCGATCCTTCATCTGTTGCTCAGGTGGAACGTAGAAAGGCATGCTCATCGCGCTTGCACCTCGCTCGCGATCGACTGGAACACACCGGCGAGTTCTTCGTCGGCCACTGATTGCCATCCGACCGACGTGATGGTCGCAACGATCGGATAAATACCCCGCAATGCATCTGGTCCACCCGTGGCTGAGTCTGCGTCCGCGGCCTCCCACAGGGAACGACATGCGAGAGCGATAGCGGCGCTGCGATCCATACCCGTTCGCCAGCCGACCTTGACGACGGTCCCGGCATGAAGACTGCCCGAGCCTGTCGCCACGAACTCTCTCTCTTCATAGCGCCCGCCGGTGACGTCGTAGTCCCACAGACGTCCGGTGGCATGCAACTTGTCGTAACCGCCAAAGATCGGCACGACCGCAAGTCCCTGCATCGCAGCCGGGAGATTGCCGCGAACCATCATCGACAACTGGTTCGCTTTGCCCTCAAGCGACAATTGCTTGCCTTCCATCTTCTCGTAATGCTCAAGTTGCAATTGGAAGAGTCGGATCATCTCCATAGCCGGGCCGGCAGCTCCGGCGATGGCGACGCCGCTGTAGGTGTCAGCTTGGACGACCTTTTCCATTCCCCGATGGCTGATCAGGCTCCCAGCAGTTGCACGCCGGTCGCCAGCCATCAGGACTCCGTCTGAGTAGCGAAGTGCCACACACGTCGTTGCATGAGGGACATCGATTCGCGATTGTGGAGCCGGAGACTGCACTCCGACTGCACTCAACAGGTTCATGAAACTCGAGCCCGGATTGTTCTCGGGACTGAAGAGATGCATCGACATGGGTTCCGACCTATCGCCCCTGCGAGGTGGTCACTCCCCACCTTTTTGCACGTAACTCTTCACGAAATCTTCCGCATTGGTCTCGAGCACGTCATCGATTTCATCGAGAAGGTCGTCGAGCTCAGCCTTGATGCGATTGCCGGTCTCTGAACCGGCCACATCGCCGGACTCGACCTCTTGTCCTTCTCGAGGGCTGGATGCTGGTCGGGTCTTGTGAGTGCGTTCGGCCACGTCCCCACCGTAGCGACCCTCACTCAACCGTGTCACGCCGGACACCGAAGAAGGGTCGTATGTGGGTCACCAACCAGGTTCTGGGTACACCGTGGCTATCTCGGTGGCTCCCAACGCATCGATCAACTCTGCGGCGGTCGACACGTTGTCGAACAACTCGCGGGTCAACACCTCTGTTCCCCGCAGTGGTTCCATCATCGGCACCCGACGCAGAGGGTCGCTCCCGATGTCGAACACGATACTGTCCCAGTTCGCCGCGACAATTTGCTCCGGCCAGCGTTGGAGACATGTGCCGCGGAACCACGCTCTCGTTTCCGATGGCGGCTCTGTGATCGCAGCATTCACTTCGTTGACCGTCACAAGTGTCATCAATCCTGCGCGCGTCGCAAGACAATGCGACTCACGCATGTCGTGGTACTGGAGATCGATCGCCTTCAGTCGCGGGTGGTCTCCACGGAGCGAGTGCCGATCTTGGTATCCACGAACTAACCGACGTTTGGCGACCCAGTCGACCATTGTTGCCATCGAGTCAGGATTCGTGTCGAGCCCCGTCAGCACCTCGTCCCACAACACCATGACGTGTTCTGAATCACCTCCGAGCGGATCCTCGTCCGAATTTGCGAGGTACTTTTCGCACGCCTCGAACAACAATCGTTGAACGTCGAGAGCAGTGAGATGTCTGCCAGCGACGGTCTCGACAACGTGGCGCAGGGTCTCGTCACGACTGATACGACGCATTTGTGCGACCGGATCTTTGATGACGAGATCTCTCGGGAAAGCGTCGTCCTCGATCATCGACAACACCAGACCAGTTGTACCGACCTTTAGGTACGTGGCGACTTCACTCATGTTCGCGTCTCCGACGATCACGTGGAGCCTGCGGTATTTGGTCGGATCACAGTGCGGTTCATCGCGGGTGTTGACGATTGGTCTTTTCAATGTCGTCTCCAAACCGACCTCTTCTTCAAAGAAATCGGCTCGTTGACTCAGCTGGTAGTCGACCACGTCGCCGTCCAGATCGGTCTCCTGCCCGACTTTGCCAGCTCCGCAGAAGACCTGGCGTGTCACGAAATGGGTCGTGATGTGGCTCGCCAGACGACCGAAGGGAGTCTCTCGCGCGACGAGGTAGTTCTCATGACAGCCGTAGCTGTTCCCCTTGCCGTCTGAATTGTTCTTGTACGCGACGAGTTCGGCTCCATCAGGAAGAAGGTTGCGGCACGACGCCATGCTTCGTCGAACGATCTCTTCTGCCGCCCTGTCGTAGATCACGACTTGACGCGCACTGGCGCATTCTGGAGTGCTGATCTCTGGGTGCGCATGGTCGACGTAGTAACGCGCACCGTTCGTGAGCACTGCGTTCACGAGGTGCGACTCCACCTCTGGTGCGAACGCTTGCTCGAGGCTGAAGCCACGAACGTCGTTTGCCGGGTTCTCATCGAGGAAATCCCAACCGATCTTCTGGGGCATCGTTCCGGCGTACGCGTTGATCAGCACTGAAGACGCCGTCACCGGAGAAGCATCGAAGCCCCTCGTCATGATGCCGTACTCGGTCTCGATGCCGCAGACTTTGTGGAGAGCCATGGCGACCTAGAGGTACTGACCCGTCGCGGTTCTTTCGATGGCACGACCACCGGAAGAGTCGGTCACTTCGGTGTCAGCAGCGATCAGGGTGCGGATGAACACGATGCGCTCCCCCTTCTTTCCGGAAATACGTGCCCAGTCGTCAGGGTTGGTCGTGTTCGGCAAATCCTCGTGCTCTTTGAATTCCTGCCGAATCGACTGCACCAGGTCATCAAGGCAGATGCCCCGACGACCACCGGCGAGTATGCGCTTTATAGACAGCTTCTTCGCCCGTCGAACGATGTTTTCGATCATCGCACCGCTCGAGAAATCCTTGAAGTACAACACCTCTTTGTCGCCGTTTTGGTAGGTGACCTCGAGGAACCTGTTTCCCGGCTCAGTGCTGTACATCTCCGCAGCAGCCGACTCGATCAATGACGAGATAACACCCTGTGCTTCTGTCTCGTCAGAGACGCCGTCAAGGGGCAAGTCTGCAGTGAGATAGCGACCGAAAATCTGGCGTGCAGCTGCTTCATTCGGGCGCTCGATCTTGATCTTTACGTCGAGTCGTCCGGGTCGAAGGATCGCCGGGTCGATGAGATCCTCACGATTCGTGGCACCGATCACGATGACATTACGTAGCCCCTCGACCCCATCAATTTCAGCTAGCAACTGCGGCACGATTGTCGACTCCATGTCAGATGAGATACCGCTACCGCGGGTGCGGAACATGGAATCCATCTCGTCGAAGAAGACGATGACTGGCCAACCTTCTTCGCTCTTCTCACGCGCGCGCTGGAAGACCAATCTGATCTGCCGCTCGGTCTCACCGACGTACTTGTTCAGCAGCTCTGGTCCCTTGATGTTGATGAAGTAGGACCTCCCCTTCTCGCCACCCGTCTTCGCCGCGACCTTCTTCGCGAGGCTGTTGGCGACCGCTTTTGCGATCAGGGTCTTGCCACAACCAGGCGGACCGTACAGAAGAATTCCTTTCGGTGCTGGCAACTGATGCTCGGCGAACAATTCGCTGTGCAAGAACGGGAGCTCGACGGCATCTGCGATGAGCTCAATCTGACTGTCGAGACCGCCGATGTCTGAATAGCTGATGTCCGGCACTTCTTCCAGCAACAGGTCGTCCACCTCTGGTTGAGGTAGACGTTCGATGAGAAGGTTCGTGCGGGTGTCACAACGAAGAAGGTCACCAGAGCGCAACAGCACGCCGCGGAGGCTGTCTGCCAGCTCACACACCCGTTCTTCGTCGGCTCGGCCGGTCACGATGGCACGGATCCCGTCCTCCATCACTTCTTTCAATGTCACCACTTCGCCTGTCGACTCGGCCCGACGTACAAGGACGATGTTCATTGACTCGTTCAGCACGACCTCGTTGCCCCGCTCTATGTCGTCAACTTCGATGGCCGGATGATGCGTCACGCGCATTTTGCGTCCGCTCGTGAGCACGTCGATGGTGCCATCTTCATTCACGCCGACGACACTGCCGTACGCCGAGGGAGGTCGCGTCAATTTCTCCACTTCGTCGCGCAGGGTGGCGATGTGTTCGCGTGCCTCACGCAGTGTGTACGAGAGTTTCTCGTTCTGCGCGACCGCGTGCGCCAACTGACCCTTGGTCTCGAGCAAGCGCTCCTCGAGGGCCGTGGCACGCTGCGGCAGCTCACCCAGACGAGCCCTCAACTCGGCGATCTCGGCCTTCAGTGCATCGACGGCATCCTCGCCCGAGGAATGCGATTCCCTGGTCATGTGAGTGACCCTACTTGCGAACCTTGGTGGCATGTCTGACGCAGATGATTCATGGCGTTGAACCTGCCGCCCATGCGGGCGCCTGTGTAGAGTGATTTCGTCGGGTAACCGGCGGAAGTAAACAATGTCTCGGCACGAGCCGAGGTGAGAGTTGAGGGAGTTCGACCCCCATGAAGGTATGGATTGACCAGGACCTGTGTACCGGAGACGGTCTCTGCGAGGAAATCGCCCCCGATGTGTTCACACTTCTTGACGATGGTCTTGCCTACGTGAAGGAAGGCTCCACCATCTATGCGACCGCCAAGGGAAACAAGCAAGGCGCTGAAGGTCTTGCGAATTTCGCCGACAACCTCCTCGACGCGGTCGTTGAATCCGCCGAAGAGTGCCCCGGCGAGTGCATCTTCATCGAGCCCTGATTCTCAACTTCCGATAAATCTGGCTGCCGTCAAGAAGGCGGTATGTGCGACCATCCGATGGTCGGGTCGAACCGACTGTCCCTCGATGTGCCAGGTGCGGTGTAACACCTCGAGCGTGCGGACATCTGTCCATTGCCTGTCAAAGGCCTGCCTGGTTTGTACGGCTTGAGTGATCGAAGGCGTGTACGCCACGAGAATTCCACCGGGCACAAGAGCATTCACTGCGTGCGGAACAACCCGCCACGGTTCAGGAAGGTCAAGCACGACTCGGTCATAGGGACCGTCCGGCACCGACTCATAACTGTCGCCGACTGTCACGTCGTACCGTTCGAGGGCGTGCTCACCGAGAAAGCTCCGCACATTCGAGACCGCTCGGTTAAGAAAATCCTCTCGCAGCTCGACACCCCGAACCTGTGCTCCCCATCGCAACATCGTCATCGACAGAGCTCCTGAGCCGATACCCGTCTCGTAGACACGAATTCCTGGTCCGATGTCTGCGAGCACACAGATGGGAGCAAGATCCTTCGGATAGATGACTTGTGCTCCTCGAGGCATCTCGAGCACGAAATCCTCGAGGGTCGGGCGCAAAACGATGTAGCGAGCGCCCAGCGTCGATTCGAGACGCACTCCAGGTGCCCGACCGATCACCTCGGCATGTGGCACAAAACCAGAGTGGCTATGAAACTCGCCCTCAGGGTGCAGAGTCACCAAGTAACGACGATGTTTACTGTCCAAAAACAGGGCGCGTTCACCGCCTGCGAACACGTCAGACATGTGTCGATTTCCTTCGCGCGGTTGTGGAGACCTTCTCTCGTGTGAGGACGAGGACCTCGTCGTCAGCGAGTTCGACATCAACAACACGCGACGTGCTGACTTTGGCGCGCCGGCGACCGAGCATCCAGCGAATTGCCCCGTAGGCAATCATCATTGCTTTCACGAACGGGTACCTCTTTACGAGTCGGCCGTACGCGCCTGCACTCAGCATGCGACGCATCATGATGTCAGAAGCCGCGAACTTCCACGCGTCGACCTCGTCGCCGACCGCGACGGCCGAGAAGGAACGCGATGACCAACGCCAAGACGCCGGCTCCGACGCCGGCCGAGACTGCAGCATCCTTCTTGTTGGACACCTTCTGGTTGATGTCACCTTGCAAGGCGCGAAGCTTTGCTTCGAGGTCGTCCCGGTGAATCGGCTTACTTGAGTCGTGCTGGTCAGTCATTAGCCACTCCCTCTCGTGACAAAGAAGGCCGATTCACTCGCGAAAGACTGAGCATCACGAGAACGACGGCCGCCACCAACGCCACCAAATACGCAACAAACGACCACGCACCGTCGAGAGTGTTGCCACCGATGTCCTGGACAAGGCGTAAGACTCCGAGAATTGCGAAGAGCATCGAGATTCCGAGTGAGAAAGCGGCAGCCAAACCGAAGAACAACCACCGTCCCGCACCACGAAGCGGACCCACTGTCTCTTGTTTTGCATACGTCTTCACGGAGTCAACGAGGTCGACAACTTTCTCGGACGTCGACATGCGACGAGTGGACCAAGGACGCCGTGTTGCCACGCAATAGTTGTACCAAGATTCGAGCGATTTCCACCGCGAAGGTCATTGACGGCGGAATTCGACCATTTCCCTGAGATGGCTGACCACCTGCTCGGTCTGGCTCAGGCGCTCCTCTAGCGTCGACGCCGCGAGCAGGCTGTATTTGTCGAATGGGCCGCACGGCACGGCGCGAATGACCGCCCACGATGCCGCATCCGACTCGCTGGCCTCGATCAGACCTGCTGCGACATGGGCGAGCGGTGCCGAGATGTTCGGCGGCAAGTACTCGTCGAGTGCATCCTCTGCTCTTATGTTGCGAGTCTCAGACATTGAGGAACTGGCCTCTTCCAGCATGAGCACAAGGAGACTGCGCACCATTTGCGCGACGCGTGAGAGACGGGAGACAAACTCGTCCGATCCCTGCTCGACAGGCGGACACCGGACGTCCGCAATCGGGAAAGGATCATCGATCTTCCACTCACATACCTCGAGGCGTTGAGTCGCGACACCGGCCACGACGTATCCGCCGGTGTCTGACACCTCGCATTGTTTGACCACAACGTTGGCACCGACTGTACGGCGAATGTCCTTGCCGCCGACTTCGCTCCCCTTGTCGATGAGTACCGTCCCGAACTCGAGCGTGTCACTGTCTGACGCGAGAAGCGAACGAATCATTTCGACATAACGATCCTCGAACACGCGAAGCGTGACTATGTCTCCCGGGACAAAGACAGTCCCGAGTGGAAACATCGGGTGACGCAACTTCACGGCAAGAGGGCTTCGACCGTCGGATTCGCAGACGCTCGGACGATGGCATCGACCAGTGCATTCCAGACAGGGCGGAACTTTGCGGCCTGATCGACGTCATCGCCGTTCAATATCAGGACAAACTCGACAGGTTCGCCCCCTTCTACAGTCATGTAGCCCGCGAGTCCTTTGACTCCGGAGAGCGTCCCCGTCTTTGCGACGAGACGTCCACGTGCTTGCGAAGAGTTGTAGTACTCACGGAGTGTTCCCTGCTCTCCGGCTATCGACAACCGATCGACGAACAGGTCACGATTCTTCGCCAGAAGCGCCGACACGAAATTACAGGTCACCTTGTTCCCTGACGACAGTCCCGATCCGTCGACCTGCGTGAAGGCACTTGCGTCGAGCCCTAGTTCCGCTATCGACTCTTTCACCACCTCAAGACCAGAAGCGGTCGTCCCGCTGCTCTTCTTGATTGCGCCCATCTCCTTGACGAGCAACTCCGCCGTGTTGTTGTCTGAATTGACGAGCATTTCGCGCACGATTTGCCCCATGTCTGCAGATGACACGCTCGCAATCGACGGTATGCCCGTAGGCATCGCTTCACGCAATGAGGTACCGACGACGGTGACGCCTCGGAGACTCAGTAACGTTCGCAAGTCAGTTGCTGCAGCCAATCCGGGATCATCCGGTTTCAAGAACTGACCGAGTTGGGCTCCGTCAGCCACCATCAATGCTCCCAATGGACCGGCTTCGACACCGTAAAACTCTGACGGCCACGACGGGAGAAACCGCTGGTCGTCATAGCGAAGATCGACCGGAACGATCGAGCCGTTGATGACCTTGACGCCGGCTGCGACCACGGCGTCAGCGAGATTCTCCAAAAATGTGGGAGTGAGCGTCGGGTATTTCTCAGCGAGCACATAGTCGCGACGAACCAGAAGCGGATCTCCAGTTCCGACGAGGTACACATTCCCAGCGACAGTTCCATCCGTAACGGAGGCGTGGACAGATGTCGTGTAGGTCGCTTGTTGCCCGAGGGCACGCAATGCTCCGGCCCCTGTGATGAGTTTGATGACACTTCCTGGTGTGACGCTGGTGTCAGCGTTGGTGACGGCGAGACGCTTCCCGAGCCAGTCGACAGTGAGACACGAACCGCTCGGAAGCAGTTCCTCAACTTTTGACAACCGGTCCTTCAACCGGCCAGTTCTCACTCCCACCGACAGCACATCGGGAAAACGTCGCACCGACAAAACCGGAACTCGTGGCTGTTCGAAGACGTCCACGTCCGTGTCCGGCACTGTTCGTGCGGCGACCGATGACGTGAACAAAAAGAGCCCACCCAAGACCAGTGAACCGAGAACGCCGACAACCGTGACGAGCTTCGACGGGTTGCTCGCCCGACGACGCTCAGTGCGTCGCGTGACCGGTGTGTAATGCATATCGATAGAGGTGTCCAAGCGCGGTTACTGCACGATTTCCGCTCGGGTAGCAGAGGCGACCTGAGTCTCGCACGGCCCTCACGCCTGCGTTGTCAGGGTCTGCAACCGCCAACTCGGTCGCGACAAGTATCGGCTTGTTCGTCGACACTGAAAGTTCGTGCGCCGCCTCTGCGAACCGTGCGTCCTGCCGCTCGTGATACGCCACGATTCGTTCGAGTCCATGGTCGGGATAGAAACGGCCTTCCTTCATCAAGCGACCTTGGTTTGCTTGAATACCAAGTCCGAGATAGATGATCGCATCAACTGATTCATGTCGCGCGATCATCTCCATCACTTCAGGAATCGTGTCGCGAGTCTCTCCGCCCGCGCAGTCGACCGGGTTGTTCCTGCTCCAACGTGGCGGAAGTTTTGTGTCGATCTGCGAAAGCAGGTCGTCAGGTAGCGCCAGAAGCTCAAGTCGTCCGTCACGGGCAATCGCGTCGGACGTGACCACACCCCATCCGCCTGCGGTAGTCAACACCACCACTCGGGGGCCGCGCGGCAGCGGCTGTGTCGCGAAACTCGCTGCAGCTTCATAGGCCTCTTCGACAGTCGTCGCGCGGGTGATGCCAAATGCTCTACATGCTCCATCGAACACAGAGTCATTCGCTGCCAGTGCCCCGGTGTGGCTCGCAGCCGCACGCGCCCCCTTCTCTGTCGCTCCGCCCTTCACGACGACCACGGGTTTCTTACGAGCGACTGAACCAAGACGCTCCATTAAAGACCGTCCATCGGTGATTCCCTCCACGTACGCGAGAGCAACAGACGACTTCTCGTCTCGTCCGTACCACTCCACCAAATCCGCGACGCCGAGCGCCGCAGCATTGCCCGCCGACACCGCACGACTCACTCCGACGCCGGTCTGGCGTGCATAGTTCATGAAGGAAGAAACGAAGTTTCCGCTTTGACTGGCTATCGAGATGGAGCCAGCAGGTGGATACGGCGCCACGATCTGAGCGCACAGCCCAACAGGGGTCGAGACGACCCCTTGTCCGTTCGGACCTGCCATCAACATGCCCAACTTGTCTGCGTGCGCCACCAGCTCAATTTCGGCTTGTCGACCTTCATCACCAGCTTCGCCATAGCCCGCTGATGTCAGGAACGCGGCCTTCACCCCTTTGGCGGCACAGGCGGTGAGCAACGCCTGGTTGGTTACGGCTGGAGTACAGACAAAGACCATGTCGATAACTCCGTCGGGCAACTCAGCGACATCAGCAACTGTCTGCACCCCGAGAACTTCTTCCGCTTGCAGGTTCGTGCCGAACACTTTGCCCGTGTACCCACTCGCCAAGATGTTGTGCAAAGAGACGAAGCCGAACTTTCCCGGATGTGTCGATGCACCTGCGACCACCACCCCGCGCGGCTCGAAAAACGCTCGAAACTGCTCGTCGCTGTATGGCTCTCGCCTGACAGCGGACGTTGTGCGATGTGCGTTTCCGTCGACAGTCCTTTCCACCAATGCGTCAACTGCGACGACTGACCCATTCGGGCGGACAATGAGCGGATTGATGTCGATTGAGACGACATCAGGGTGAGCCTCGGCACAATCAGACAGAGCGCGAAGAACCTTGACGAGTTCCCGCCGGTCGACAGCAGCTTCACCCCGAAAGGCGTCGAGTAGAGCGCTCGTACGCAAATCGTCGATCATCTGTTCGGCTGCTTGGTCTGTGAGTGGCGCAGGCCTGAAAACGACGTCTTTCAACGCCTCGGCCATGATGCCGCCGACACCCAGCATCACAGTCGGTCCGAATTGGGCGTCGACGAGCATGCCGACGATGAATTCCCGAACACCAGAGACCATTTCTGCGACGAGGAGGTGCACCTCTCCATCCTCTGGTCGTGCTGCACCGAGTAGCTCGGCCGCTGCCTCGCGAACGGCCTCGTCACCAGTCAAGCGGAGACGAACGAGACCCCTCTCGGTCTTGTGCGCGATTGCATCGCCGCCAAGTTTGACGACGACTGCGCCACCGATGTCTCTTGCGGCCGCAACTGCATCGTCAGCCGTGGCGACCTTCGCCTCCTTGGCGAACGGAAGACCGTACGGCGACAACAGAGACTTTGAATCAGATTCAGACAAGGTCCGCGACGCAATCGCATGACCAGAATTGGGTTCTTGCACAAATGCAACCGTAGTTCGCCGGAGACGTTCAGGGCATGAGTGCTGCGCGAAAGAAGCGGAGCACGTGTTCTTTGTGCTCTCGAATACTGTCCTTGCTAAGCGCTTCGTCGTCGATCAGTCCATCAATGAATGGCGCATCCGAGAAGTAGGACAAGATCGATCCATATGCCGCCAGCAACAAGTGACGCGCGTCAAATCGTCGAAAAGTGCCCTCGTCCATCTGACGCTCGAGATATTCAGCCGCAGCATCAAACATCGGTCTCAACACTGCAGACAAGTCGATCCCTAAGTGACCGCCACCGTCGAGAGCCTCGCGGCGCATGAGTCGCACGTAGTTCGGGTTGTCCTCGAAGAGCTGAAAACCGGCCGAGAGCACAATCTCGAATTTCTCCCAACCGACCGCCTCACTGGCGATGGCAAAGTCGAGTCGTTCCATCCAGTCACTCAGAAGACGTTCGAACGCCTCGCCATACAACGCTTCCTTGCTCTCGAAATGGTGGAGCAAACTCGGCCGTCGAATGCCCACCGCGGCTGCGATGTCATTGAGTGACGTGCCCTCGTAGCCGGCATCAGCGAAACATTGCAGGGCTTCGTGGAGAATCAACTCCCTCGTGGACAACACGTCCCGCGTCGTGGTGACCTCCCGCGTCGTGGTCATATCTCGCGTCGATGGCGCTGCTGGGTCGGTGTCGCCAGGCACATCATCACGGTACAACTTTGCCCCCCAATTGCCTACCTACCAGTAGGTAGTGGGTTACGATGCCGTCATGACAGTCATCCGTTCCATCTTGCTGGCCCTCCTCATCGGAGTGGTGGTCACACAGATCGCCCACATGTGCACCACCGTGTATCTCCACCGCGCCTTGAGCCATCGGGCGTTGACCGTCCGCCGACCGGTTGCACTCGTCTTTCGCTTCCTGCTGTGGATTACCACTGGTATCAAGCCGAAAGAATGGGTGGCGGTGCACCGCAAGCACCATGCATTCACCGATGCCGAAGGCGACCCGCACTCACCTGTGTTGCTTGGCTGGAAGCGCGTTCAAATATCGAATGTCAAGCTCTATCGCGACACGGCGGCGCAGCCCGAGACGATTTCCCGCTATGCCAAGGACTTGCCCGACGATGTCTGGGACCGTCTGTTCTTTGGGCACCACAAAACCGGACTGGCACTCGGAATATCACTCCTCGTCGTCGTGTTCGGTCCCTTTGTCGGACTGCTCGCCGCCGCTATCCACATGAACTACTACTTGGCTGCAAACGCCGCAGTGAATGCGCTCGGTCACCATTTCGGACGTCGTCCATACGAGAACGGTGCGACAAATCTTCAATGGCTCGCACTTTTGACCCTCGGTGAGGGTCTCCACAACAACCACCACGCTGCTCCCTCGACGGCACGCCTCGCACACCGTTGGTACGAAGTCGACCCGGGCTGGTGGATCATCCGAGGTATGACATTCATGCGTGTCGCCAAGTTGCGTTTCGACGGCGTTCGTCTTCTGCCGCCTGCTCGACCGAGCGTTACGACTCCATCCGCCTGACCCAGAGGCCCCGACGCGACATCGTCAACCACTAATGTCGGCGCGTGACTGAACGCTTGTCTCCAGAGATTGACCGACAGGCAATCAATATCATTCGTGGTCTCGCAATGGATGCGCCACTGCGAGCAAAAAGTGGTCACCAAGGCACTGCAATGGCGCTTGCACCGCTCGCACATGTGCTGTTCAGCCGCGTGTTGCGTCACGATCCCACCCATCCGCAGTGGCCCGATCGCGACCGATTCATTCTTTCGAATGGTCACGCATCGATTCTTCAGTACGCGATGTTGTTCTTGTCTGGATACGGGCTGGAAATGGACGACCTCAAGGAATTTCGCCAGTGGAATTCCGCAACTCCAGGACATCCGGAAGTCGGTCATACTGCCGGCGTTGAGGTGACCACC
This sequence comes from uncultured Bifidobacterium sp., assembly GCA_964394175.1. GTDB lineage: Bacteria > Actinomycetota > Acidimicrobiia > Acidimicrobiales > Ilumatobacteraceae > UBA2093. The sequence continues at coordinate 60,841 of CAYMVM010000003.1, read as the reverse complement.
GGGCCCCTCGGTCAAGGTTTTGCCAACGCTGTCGGAATGGCCATCGCTGAATCCCATCTGCGCGCAGTGCACGGTGCAGAAAACCAGAACCACAACATCTTCGTCATCGCCGGTGACGGATGCCTGATGGAGGGCGTCAGTCACGAAGCTGCGTCACTCGCGGGTCACTTGAAGCTCGACCATCTTGTCGTCGTGTTCGACGACAACAAGATCACCATTGACGGTGACACCGAGTTGACGTGTACAGACAACGTCTCTCAGCGCTTCAAGAGCTACGGCTGGAACGTCATGGAAGTCGGCGAAATTGCCGATGATTGCGACGCACTAGAGCGCGCTCTCATCGCGGCCCGTGACCATGTCGGGGCGCCGACATTGATGGTGCTTCGTAGCCACATCGGTCATCCCTCTCCTGACCTGACCGACAACCACGAGGCACACGGCAATCCGTTCACGGCCGAGCATGTGACACGCACCAAGGACGTCATGGGCATCCCCGATGAACCATTCTGGGCGCCTAGCGAGGTGGTGTCGGCTTATCGCCATCATTGTGCGTCACGTGGACGAGAAGTTCGTTCTGCATGGGAGAGCGTGCAGTCCCCGGCCCGTCAGACGTTCCTTGCCACTTGGTCCCTCGCCCCTTCAAACGATCCAGACAAGTCACTGGCGCATTTTTCGAACGATGCGAATCTTGCGACCCGACAGGCACTCCAGAAGGTCATCGATCAAACTCTCGACATCCTTCCTTCGCTGATGGCTGGTGCCGCAGACCTCACAGGAAACACCGGGGTCAAGATGTCGGGTCAGAAGCCATTCTCCGCGAACGATCGCACGGGTCGACAGGTGTACTACGGCATTCGCGAACACGCGATGGGTTCTGCTCTCGTCGGAATGGCACTGCATGGTGGAGTGCTCCCGGTTGGCGGAACGTTCTTCGTCTTTGCCGACTACATGCGACCAGCGATTCGCCTCGCAGCATTGTCTCGAGCACGCTGCATCTTCGTCTTCAGCCATGACTCTGTTGGCGTCGGCGAAGATGGCCCGACACACCAGCCTGTTGAGCAGCTGGCCAGCTTGCGGGCGATACCTGGACTTCACGTGGTGCGACCCGCAGATCCAGAGGAGACTCGCGCCGCATGGATCGACGCGATTTCTCACGACGGACCGACAGCGTTGATTCTCTCTCGTCAGAGTGTTCCGGCTCTCACCGATGGATCAGCAGTCGCACGTGGTGCCGGCGTCGTGATCAACCATTCCGATGCCGAAGTCGTCCTTGTCGCAACCGGCTCAGAACTTGGCGTCGCCAAAAGCGCGCATGATGCTCTGCTTGCAGAAGGCGTTCATGTCTCTGTCGTGTCGATGCCCTCATGGGACCGATTCGACTCTCTCGACGACGACGAAAAGGACGCGATCATCCCCCCGCATCTCCCTGTCGTTTCCATCGAAGCCGGAACGACATTTGGTTGGCATCAATGGGCCGACATCGCGATCGGCATCGATCGTTTCGGTGCCAGTGCCCCAGGAGCGACCGTCATGGCCAATCTCGGGATCACTGCCGAGGCCGTGGTGAGTGCGGTTCACGAATTGTTGACGGACTGACAAACAGAGAGACCAGCGTCCCGCGCCCATGACCACACTCAAAGAGTTGTACGACTCGCATCGACAGAGTCCGTGGATCGACAATCTTCAAAGGTCGCAATTGATCGACGGCACCTTGCAACACTTCATTGACGTCGGCATCCGCGGTCTCACATCCAATCCCACCATTTTCCAGAAGGCCATTCAGAACGGGGCCGAATACGACAACCAGTTCATGTCACTCGTCAACAATGGCGCGTCCGTCGAAGAGGCCTACTGGGCGATGGTCATCCAAGACATCCAAGATGCGTGCGACATGTTCGGGCCACTTCACCAATCAAGTGACGGAGGTGATGGCTTTGTCAGCGTCGAGGTCGACCCCCGTCTCGCGCGTCGAACGGACGAGACAATCACCCAAGGACGCGAGCTCGCTGCAAAAGTCGGGCGTCCAAACGTCATGATCAAGGTTCCAGCCACTGTCGAGGGTCTTGGCGCCATCACGGAACTCACGGCCGACGGAATCTCGGTGAATGTCACCTTGATCTTCAGCGTTGAACGCTACGCGGCTGTCCTAGATGCCTATCTGGCGGGCCTGGAGCGTCGCGTCGCCGCGTCCCTACCCATACGCGATGTCAACAGTGTTGCGAGCTTCTTCATCAGTCGTGTCGACTCCCTCGTCGACCCGTTGCTTTCGCCTCGAACTGAAGGGCATGAGCTCCTCGGTCGCACGGCCATCAATCAGGCCAAAGCCGCATTCGACCATTTCGTGCAGATCACCTCAGGAGCGCGATGGAAATCATTGGCCGCCGCCGGCGCCCGACCACAAAGGCCACTCTGGGCGTCGACGTCGACCAAGAACGCGGCATATCCAGACACCTTGTATGTGGACGAATTGATCGGCCCTGAGACCGTCAACACTCTTCCAGAGAACACCATGTCAGCTTTCCTCGACCACGGCCGTGTCGCTCGCACCATCGATTCAGATCTCGACCGTGCATTGGCAGAACTTCAGCAGCTATCGACTAATGGGGTGTCGCTCGACGAGGTTGCACGTCAACTCGAATCAGAGGGCGTCCGGTCCTTCGAGGCCAGTTTCGAAGACTTGTTGAAGACTCTCGAGACCAAACAAGCGTCAATGGGTTGACGTCGAAGCCGCTCTCACGGCGTCAATCGCCTTTTCGACGGCACGCATCGCCTGCGCGAGTTTCTTGTCACTGGCCGGCCTGTTGGTGGCCCCCGACTCGACGGCGTCGTGCAGGGCGACAAGCGAAAGATCCAAAAGAGACTCTCGAATGTCCTCCAATTGACGGATGACATCCTCGTAAGTGCCACTCATGCATTCATCTCCATTGGTAGACGACTTCGATGCCAAAGAGAGTAGCGTTCGTTCTCGTGCCACAACCTGAACAACTCCACGAATGGGTGAGTTTCGACGACCCAGATGAACAACGCACCTGGCTCATCGATGCGACCTTTCTTCGATCGAACTACAAGTGCATCTACGGCGAAGGGTGCAAGGGTGTCCTTGACGACGACGCCGAAGATCTGCAGCAAGGTTGCTGCTCTTACGGTGCACACTTCTTGGACGAGAAGGACTTCGCAACCGTGAAGAAGACCAGCAAGCTTCTCGAAGAACGTCACTGGCAGAACAAGAAAATCGCTGATCGCAAAGGCTGGCACGTCGTCGCAAAAGACGGCAGCAAAAAGACCCGCGTGGTGAATGGTGCGTGCATCTTTCACAACCAGCCTGGCTTCGAAGGTGGTTCAGGCTGCGCATTGCACATCGCTGCAGTCGAAGCTGGAGAACGACATATGGATTGGAAGCCCGATGTGTGCTGGCAAGTCCCCGTGCGTCTCGAGGAACACACCGAGGAAGACGGCCACGTCGTGTCGATGTTGCGCGAGTGGAAGCGCCGAGACTGGGGCGACGGGGGTCAGGAGTTCCACTGGTGGTGCACGGACTCCCCCGAGGCGTTCGTCGGCAAAGATCCTGCTTACGTGTACTTCAAGGACGAAATCACGGAACTCGTGGGCAAGAAGGTCTACGCGCTGATCGTTCAGCAGCTGTCCAAGACAAAAGCCACCCCGGTACCGCACCCGGCAGTACGGCGCCGGACAAAGCGCTGAGACCTCTCGCTGGCGACGTCAGCGGGCCGACATCAGAGCACTGCGTCAGCGTGGTTCGCGCTTGAATGCGCGTCGTCTGTCTTCGAGACCGAGGTGGCGCTTTCTGATGCGCACTTTGGTCGGAGTGATTTCGACCAGTTCATCTTCGGCGATCCATTCGATTGCCGATTCGAGGGTGTGTATGACCGGCGCCGCGAGCTTCACCCCGTCATCGTGGCTGTGAGTTCTGATGTTGGTCTTTTCTTTCGCCCTCACGGCATTAACGACCATCTCTTCGCCGCGTGAACTCTCGCCCACGACCATTCCTTCGTACACCTCGTCACCCGGCTCGACAAAGAGTGTGCCCCGCAACTGCAAGTTGTCGAGCGCATACGGCGTCGACACGCCCACGCGGTCGGCAATCATCGCGCCTCCTTGGCGATGTGGAACTTCTCCCGCCCAGGGCATCCAACCCGCGCGCGTCTGGTGAAGCAGCGCCGTTCCCCTCGTGGCGGTGAGGAGCATCGAGCGCAGACCAATGAGACCTCGTGACGGTGCCTCAAACGAGACAATGGTGCGTCCGGGATCGCCTGGACGCATGTCGGTGATGCGTCCTTTTCGTGGTGCCAATTCTTGAGTGACCGTTCCGACATATTCGTCAGGAACGTCACAAGATCCCGACTCACGAGGCTCATGGAGCTTTCCGTCGATGGTTTGGGTGACCACTTCAGGTCGACTGACCTGAAGCTCATATCCCTCACGACGCATGTTCTCGATGAGAACCGCCAACTGCAACTCGCCACGCCCGGCGACTGTCATCACATCCGCTGAATCGGTGTCGGACACTTTGATCGAGACATTGCCGAGCACTTCTTTACGCAAACGATCTCGAATGTGACGAGACGTCACAAAGCGCCCCTCCTTGCCCGCGAACGGAGAGGTGTTCACACCAAAGCTCATACGCAGTACTGGTTCGTCAACTTCCAATCGGGGCAGGGCTTCGGTGACGTCGGGATGAGCGATGGTGTCACCGACTTCGACATCGTCGATTCCGGCAAGGACAAACAAGTCTCCCGCGCCGATCTCGGTGACTTCTTCCCGACCGATACCCCTGAACACCGACAATGAGCTGATCTTCCGACGCTGGGGCGGCGTGTCGGGGCCTGTCTGCTTGCCCCACAACATGACGTTCTCACCCTTGCGCAACACGCCCGATTGAACTCGACCAATCGCGAGACGACCGAGGTAGTCACTCGCGTCGAGGTTCGTCACGATCGCCTTCAGTGGTTCATCGGGTGCCACATCGGGGGCCGGAATTGTGTCGACGATGGCCTGAAGCAGAGCATCGAGGCCGTCCGTCGGCTCAGGCATGCCGATTCCTTTGACGGCGCAACCATCACGGGCGATGGCGGAAACAACTGGGAAACCGAGCTGGCTGTCGCTTCGTGCGACGTCGAGAAACAGCTGTTCCACCTCCAACAAGACTTCTTCGGGACGTGCGTCAGACCTGTCGACCTTGTTGAGGACGAGCACAACCGGAAGGTTCATTCCAAGCGCCTTAGACAACACATAGCGCGTCTGTGGAAGTGGCCCTTCGGCAGCATCGACCAACAAGACGATGCCGTCCACCAATGCGAGTGCTCGCTCTACTTCACCGCCGAAGTCGGCGTGTCCAGGAGTGTCGACGAGGTTGATGCGGATGTCATTCCACTGAACCGACGCAGCCTTGGCGAGAATCGTGATGCCGCGTTCACGTTCTTGATCGTCAGAGTCCATCACTCGCTCGACGACGGCTTGATGCGCCGCAAAAGTTCCTGTCGATTTCAGGAGAGAGTCGACAAGTGTTGTCTTTCCATGGTCGACGTGGGCGACGAGGGCTACATTTCGAAGGGGGGTCATGTTGTTATCAGGCGCCAGGCGCCCGCCTCTTTCAATCTGCGTCGTCTTCTTCGGTGTCGTCTTCGTCGTCGAAGCTCACTCCGTATCGTTGAGCGATCTCGGCATATTCGTCTTCTTCGGTCTTGGCACGACGAGGCGAATCTCCGAAACCGAGATCCGCGGCACTTGGACCCGCCTGCTTCAGCTTGCGAGCCTCTTCAAAACGACGATGGCGACCCTTTTTCACGGTCGTTCTCCGAACACTTGTGTGGCACCGAGGTGCTTATTGACAACCTTCCCCACTCTACCGACCTTCATGCACGGCGAGCGGGATTTACCCTTGTGACCTGGGCCATCGGCGTCGATATCTCGAAGAACCGTCACAGATTCAGGAGGATTGACCGTCCACAGGAATCAATTTGAGTCCTCCGTCGGAACTGAACGTCAGACCGGCACGACCTCCGACAAGGTCGTCGATGTCCTTTCCCACGATGTCGGCTCGCCAGCCTTGGCCCAGTCGAGCCGCCGGAGACTTTCGAAGTAAGTCGATGATGTCTTGGCGCGTACCAAGGAGCGCGGGATCGAGTCGTTGCTGGCGGCTCAACTCACTGACCCATGCGGAGACCAGTGTGACTGCAGGCCGAAGGGCACGATCGAGATCGTCACCATCTGACAATGGCATCTTCAATTCCCCTGCTGCCGAGCGACCAATACCCTCTCGAACAGCATCCAGGATCATTCGGCCGAGCGAGCCGTGTGCTTGCTTTGCATCAATTCCACGAATGTGAGCGAGTTCGTCGGGCGAACGCGGTGCCTTCTGTGCCACTCCGATGACGGCGATGTCCGACAACACGTGGCGTACAGGAATGTCGACATCTGCGGCACGCTGCTCTCGCCACTGCGCCAAGGCTTGCGCAATCCACCGGGCTTTCCCTTTCAGAGTTCGCACGTCCTTGACGCGCATCCACGCACGCTCTGGTTCTGGCGGACCGTTGGGTCTCACCCGAAGTTCCTCACAGGCTTCTTCTACCCATTTCAAACGACCGAGAGCGTCGGCCTCCTTTGAGATCATGTCGGCGAGAAGTTCCAGATA
>CAYMVM010000003.1:50442-54089 GCA_964394175.1 uncultured Bifidobacterium sp. | reverse complement strand
GTGAGAAAGTCAATTGCTTCGCGAAGTGACCGGTCCTCGTCGATCCAGGTGACCGACGCATGCGCTGTCATTGCCACCTTCGCAGACTGGCCGTCACTCTTGGGCATCAGTGGGAGCCAGGTCGTCTGGCGAATTGATGTTGCGCACAGCTACTGCCGGAACCGGGACTTCGGCCACGTCTAGCAGCACAGCAGCCCGGTGCATCGCTCTCTCGTTGCGCTTCCACACCGATTGAAGTGTCGACAGGCACTCGCTCTTGGACCACGCTGCGCACAACCAATTCAACCTGTCGGTGCGTCCTACGGAGGCTTGCGCGTCCGCAAGCGCGGCCACGAGGCTCGAGACGACCGCTGGCGTGATGAATGGCATGTCGCACGACAGCACCACAACGGCATCGTGCGACGAGCATTTCAACGCTGTGATCAAACCGCCGAGGGGACCTTCGCCTGGCCATGCATCTTTTTTCCAGGTTCCGGACATTCCTTTGACCAGTTGTGCTGACCCACCGATGAACAGCACCTCTGAAGCGCCTGCATCTTTCGCTGCTAGCGCCACACGCTCTGCCATCGCGACACCGTCGACGGTATACGACGCTTTGTCTTCACCCATGCGCGAGCTGTCTCCCCCGACAAGAATCGCAACGGTGAACTCAGCGGACGCCACGTGACCACGCTAGGTCGTCCGACCCATCTAGGGTGGGAATGGTGAGTGACATCTTCTCCTCGGTCGACCCAGATGCGCTGCGCAATGTTGCGCTGGGGTTGTCTGGTGGCTCCCTACTTTTGGCGCTCGTGGCACTGAAGGTCATCAAATCGATGGTCATGAGAGTCGTTGGTCTTGTCGTTTTTGTCGCGCTCTCGCTTGCGATTTTCGCCCAGCGCTCAGAACTGCAAAGTTGTGTCGAGTCCGCCAAGAACGCGGCATCTGGTCTCACGTCGAACAGTGCGACTGCATCACAGTTCAAGTGCACATTTCTGGGCTTCGACGTCGACGTCACTCCGTGACGATTGAATCACAATGGACCTCATCATCGTCAGGCACGCCCTGCCGCTTCGAGTCGAGAAAGAGTCTGGTACAGCAGACCCTGAGCTGAGCGCAGAAGGCCACCGGCAGGCTGAATTGCTCGCTTGTTATCTCGCCCACGAGCACATCGATGCGGTCTACTCGAGCCCATTGGCTCGTGCTCGTCAGACTGCTTCACCGCTGTCATCCCGTCTCGGACTCGAGCTCCGCGAGAAAGACGGAGTCGCTGAATGGGACAAGAACTCCTCTGAGTACATTCCGATTGAAGAGATGCAAGCTATGAACCATCCCAAATGGCAGGCAATGATGCGAGGTGAATGGGTGTCGGACGAAGATCCTGATGAATTCTACGCGCGGGTTCGTACCGCCTTTGATGAGATCATCGACGACCACCCCTCTGAACGTGTCGCGGTCGTCTGCCATGGCGGCGTCATCAACTATTACCTGTCCCATGTTCTCGGCATGTCGACAACTCAGTTCTTCTATCCGCACTACACGTCCATTCATCGCGTGAAGGCGGTCAGCGGGGGTCGTCGATCTCTCGCCTCCCTAAATGAGACAGCTCATCTACATGACCTCTTCGAAGGTGGAAGTAGCCTTTCCTGACCGACAGCCGGCGATAGGTGTGCACACAATGGTGAACGAACCAAGCGATCTCGATTCCTTGTGCGGCTGGCTGGATCAGTCACCAACGCCGTACCACGTCGTTCATAGTGCGGTGCTCGCTCTGACGGAAGCAGGCTTCTCGGAGAAAGTCTCCTCTGATGAACCTCAGGCCACAGGCTTCATCAGACGCGACGGGATGATCATTGCTTGGCGAGCTGCGAGTCGTCGCACAGAGCGGTTCGCTGTCGTCGGTGCCCACACCGATTCTCCAAATCTTCGTCTGCATCCGCGACCCGACGTTCGCTCTGGTCAGTGGCATCAACTCGGAGTCGAGGTATACGGCGGTGTGTTGCTCAACTCGTGGCTTGATCGCGATCTCGGAGTGGCTGGTGTTGCCGTCACCAGGGACGGCAGACAACGTCTCTTCGCCAGCGACACAGCGGTGGCAAGAGTTCCCCAACTTGCAATTCACCTCGATCGCGACGTGAATGACAAAGGTCTTGTTCTTGATCGACACAATCACCTACGTCCGATTTGGGCTACATCTCTCAACCTTGAATTCAGTGCGTGGCTAGGCCACAGTGTGGGTTGCGCGCCGGATGACATCGTGAGCTTCGATGCCCAGTTGTTCGATGTGACGCCCGCGGCTGTCGTCGGTGCCGATGCGTCCTTACTCGCCTCCGGACGACTCGACAATCAACTTTCCTGCTGGGCCGCAATCGATGCACTCGTGCGCTCCGAGCCGAATGAGCGCACGACACAAATCGTGGCACTTTTCGACCACGAAGAAGTCGGCTCTGCAAGTCCTTACGGCGCGAGCGGACCGGCCCTCGAAAGGATCATGCGCCAACTGTGCGCCGCATCGACTGACACCCAATGGGACGACATAGTGAGCCGTTCATTGATGATTTCTGCCGACAACGCCCACTCTCTACATCCCAATTATCCCGAGCGGCATGAGCCTCATCACGCACCGATGGTCAACTGTGGTCCCGTCGTGAAGATCAACGCGAACCAGCGTTATGCGACAACCGCATCGACAGCGGCAGCTCTTGAGATGACAGCTCAACGCGCCGGCGTGCGCCTTCAGCACTTCGTCTCTCGAAACAACATGCCGTGCGGGTCGACCATCGGCCCGTTGTCAGCGACACGAATCGGGATTCCGACCGCCGACATTGGCATCGCTCAGTTGTCAATGCACTCTGCCCGGGAGATGTGCGGTGCGCACGATCCGTCATTGCTCAGGAACCTGCTCGTCGCACATTTCTGCGATTGATTGCCCGAACAACTAGACCGTCGAACGTGGTCAATTGGCGCGTTTCTCGGCATCCTCGAACAATGATTGAAGACGTCTCGTCAGTTCTTCCGTGGTCTCCCTCACCGCCGACCGAGGCACCCGTCCGTTCTCATCTGCACCGACAATGATCGGATCGCCGACCACCACCACACACTTCTTGAAGCGAATCATTCGCGATCCTTTCGGCATGACTCCTTCAGAGCCACCGATACCGACCGGAACGATCGGAACGCTCGCCTTCACGGCAACATACGCAGCACCATCGAACAGTGGCATCACCGTGGGCCCGAACTGACGTGTTCCCTCTGGGAACAACACGAGTGGCTCACCGGCTTTGAGAACTGCGATACAACGAGCAAGTGCCTCCCTATCGGCTGAGCCTCGTGTGACAGGAAAGCCACCGAGCGCGGACAACAACCATCGAATCGGTTGATGGCGCCAGAGTGAATCTTTTCCCATGAACCTGAGACGCCGGCGAGTGACAGCAGCGGCGATGGGCGTGTCGATGTTTGAACGGTGAATGGGCGCGAGGACAAAAGCGCCTCGTGTCGGCACATTGTGCGCTCCATGAACCTCGAGCCGCGTGATGACACGCGTGAGACCCACAACGATGAAACGGGCAACGTGATAGAAGATTCGGCTCGCACGTGAGTTCCCCGCCATAAACGTGTCGACGTCAGCCATCGATCGCGTCCTTCGCTGCGGCGTCAAACGCCGCTGC
>CAYMVM010000003.1:0-50342 GCA_964394175.1 uncultured Bifidobacterium sp. | reverse complement strand
CGTGTCGACGTCAGCCATCGATCGCGTCCTTCGCTGCGGCGTCAAACGCCGCTGCGATCTCCCCCACGACGTCGTCGATGGTGCGGCCGCTGCTGTCAATGGTGATGGAACCGTCCGCCGGACGAAGTGGACTGTCGTCACGCGACGAATCGATCCGATCTCTCTCACTGATCGATCTGGCGATGTCCTCAAGATCACCTCCAACTTCAGCCACTCGACGTGCTGCACGCACTTGTGGCGAGGCTGTTAGAAAAATCTTCAGCAGCGCGTCGGGGAAGACCACTGTTCCGATGTCTCTCCCCTCGACCACACCACCACCGTGATTGACGATCCACGCTCGTTGCTCTGCCCGCATCCGCGCGCGAACAGGTGGATAGGCGGCGATGACACTGACGACAGACGTCACCTCTGGTCCTCTGATGTCCGCGGTCACGTCGCGACCATCCACCGACACTCCGGTCGGCTCGACAACGACAGAGACCGCCTCTGCCACTCGGGCAACTTCATCATGATCGTGGGGATCGACGGAATCTCTCAACACCGCGAACGCAACACCTCGGTACATGGCCCCTGTGTCCAGATACGGAAGGCCGACTTGAAGTGCTACTGCACGAGCGACAGTCGATTTGCCGGCTCCTGCGGGTCCGTCAATTGCGATGACGCGAAGAGTCACCAGCTCGTGCCTTGTGGGCGACCTTCGTCGTAACCGGCTGCACTCTGGATACCCACGACAGCACGGTCATAGAACTCACCGATCGTGCGTGCGCCTGCATATGTGCATGCGGACCGAACGCCAGCGACGATTTGGTCGATGATGTCCTCGACACCTGGCCGAATGGGGTCGAGGTACATGCGCGATGTACTGATGCCCTCTTCGAACAATTCCTTCTTGGCGCGCTCAAGTGCCGTCTCTGACCGTGTGCGGTTCTTGACGGCACGGTTCGAGGCCATTCCGAAACTTTCCTTGTACAGGCGCCCCTCTGTGTCGCGCAGTGTGTCGGCGGCTGACTCATACGTTCCGGCCAGCCATGACCCGAACATCACGTTTGCCGCACCAGCTGCGAGCGCAAGTGCCACGTCGCGCGGGTAACGAACACCTCCATCTGCCCACACGTGCTTACCGAGCGCACGAGCGGCGTCGGCACACTCATGTACCGCACTGAATTGCGGTCGTCCCACACCCGTCATCATGCGCGTCGTGCACATGGCTCCAGGGCCGACTCCGACTTTCACGATGTCTGCACCGGCATTGATGAGGTCTCGCGTTCCTTCTGCCGTCACGACATTTCCGGCCACGATGGACAAGTCCGGTACGACACGGCGCACTTCTTCGATCGCGTGAAGTGTGCGGTCTTGATGACCGTGGGCAGTGTCGATGACGAGCATGTCGACACCCATGGCGACAAGTGACTTAGCTCTCGTCGCTGGGTCACCGTTGATACCCACTGCGACGGAGACAAGTAGACGATTCGACGAATCGACTGCCGGTTCATAAATGGTGCTGCGCAGTGCGCCTTTTCGTGTCACACATCCGAGGAGGGCACCGTCTGACCCGACCACCGGCGCGAAAGTCAGGCGCTTGTCGGCGAGAAATTCGTGAATTTGCTCAGGCGTCTTTCCATCTTCGATGACGATGAGGTCGCGATTCATCACGTTTCTCATCTGTGCGAAACGATCGAAACCGGCAGCGTCGTGTTCGGTGAAAATGCCGACTGGGCGACCATCGTCGTCAAGCACGATGACCGCACCGTGCGAACGTTTGTGGATGAGACTCAGGGCCTCGCCCACTGTGTCGGTAGGACCAAGGGTGATGGGGGTTTCGTACACAAGATGTCGCGACTTCACGTGCTGCACGACACTCTCGACGATGTCGAGAGGGATGTCCTGTGGCAACACAGCGACACCTCCACGTCGCGCGACGGTCTCGGCCATTCGTCGTCCGGCGACCGCCGTCATGTTCGACACGACCACGGGTACCTTCGTTCCGACTGCGTCCGGCGTGGTCAAGTCGACGTCGAATCGTGAACCTATGGTGTTTCGACTCGGAACCATGAACACGTCGTTGTACGTGAGGTCGTGCTGCGGAGCAGTGTGGAGATACCGCATAGGGCAACTCGAGGCTACCGTGTGTCCATGTCCTCTACAGCGACTCCCCCGGTCGCTCTCGTGCACGGATGGGCTGGTTCATATTCCTCAACATGGCTGCAGCCCGGCGTTGCCGCACTCCTCGAAGACATCGGACGAACCCCGCTCGGTGTCGATCTTTTGGGGCATGGCTCGGCCGAGAAGCCTCACGATCCTGTCGCCTATGCAGGTCTTCACGAATGGTTGTTGCGTCAGTTGCCAGACGAACCTGTCGATATCGTCGGCTTCTCGCTCGGAGCCCTCACGACACTGCGCTCATTGGTGGTCGCGCCTCATCGTTTCCGAAAGGTGGTGCTCGCCGGAATCGGTGATGCAGTGTTCGAACCGACCACTCATGACATGTCCAAGAGAATTGTCGCCGCCATCGAGGGCGATGTCACAGACGATTCGACTGCTCTTCTCTTCCGTCAGTACGCACACCAAGCGGGTAATGACCCGGTGGCGCTCGCCGCTGTGATGAAGCGACCACCGAGTGTGCCACTCTCCGTCGATCAACTTTCTGCGGTGACGAACGAGATACTCGTGTGTATCGGCGACAAAGATTTTGCTGCGCCTGCTGACCGACTCGCGGGTGCCTTTCCGAACTCACGACTTGTCGTGTTGAAGAACACAGATCACTTCGCTACCCCGAACTCGTTCTCCTTCGTCGATGCAATCCTTGATTTCCTAGCAGTCTGAAGGTTGCTCCATGACGACGGGCGTTCTTCTGCACGACGTGGCCGAGGCGATCCGACGTCTCGAATCAGGACAAATCGTCGCAATCCCGACGGAGACGGTGTATGGCCTCGCCTGTCGGGCGGACAATGACGAGTCAATCAAAAGAGTGTTCGCGGCGAAAGGTCGGCCAGCAGACCATCCATTGATTCTTCATGTCGCCCCCGACACCGATCTCACACATTGGTGCGACGTCACCGTGACTGCCCATCGCCTCACCGCACGTTTTTGGCCCGGTCCATTGACCGTTCTCTTGCCCCGTGGACCCCGCACATCTGATCTCGTCACTGGCGGACGCGACACAGTGGCTGTGCGCATGCCGTCTCATGTCATGGCACAAGAAGTCATCCATGGTCTGTCAGTTCCTGTCGTCGCACCGTCTGCGAACAGCTTTGGGCATGTCTCACCAACCACAGCCCAGCACGTGCTCGATGACCTGGGTGATCGAGTCGATGCCGTCCTTGACGGCGGCTCGTGTGACATCGGAGTCGAGTCAACCATCGTTGACTGCACGGTCAACCCACCGCAGATTTTGCGGCCTGGAGCAATCAGTCGTCAACAAATCGAAGAGACATTGAACGATGTCGTCGCAGAGTCCCGTGGTCCGGTGCGTGCCCCCGGCATGCTCGCGAGCCATTACTCGCCTCGATGTGTCATGCATCTCGCACACTCCGCCGGTGACGCTGCGACCCGTGCATCAGAACTTCGACAGGCGGGCCATCAGGTGGTCGTCATCGACCATACGGGCGACATCAATGAGTACGCCCGCCGCTTGTACGGCGATCTTCGATGCGCAGAAGCAGCCGGAGCTGATGACATCGTCGCTGTCATGCCCGAAGGCACAGGTCTAGCGGAAGCGATACGAGATCGACTCTCACGTGCCTCTGCGTGACCCTCGGCCGACGCACTGACAACTACCCTCAGTGACCCTCGAAATTCGGTGGTCGCTTCTCGAGAAACGACGCAATTCCTTCTCGAAAATCTTTGGTCCGGAACAATGTGAGCAACTGCAGATACACGTGGTGCACGTTCTGCTCGAAGGACTCAGTGTGACCGGCACGCACCATGCGCTTGATTGCACGCGTCGCCAGCGGTGCATTTCCTGCGATCTCATGGGCCATTGACAAAGCAAACGGCATCAGGTCGTCATTCGAGACGACATGGTTCACCAGGCCGAGGTGCAGCGCTTGCTCAGCTGTCAGTGTCTTGCCGACGAGGGCGATTTCTGCAGCCTTGGCGAGACCGACAATTCGCGGAAGCAGCCAAGTTCCACCGCTCTCCGGAACGATTCCACGCTTTGCAAAACCTGGATTCAACTTGGCTCCAGCCGAGGCGACACGAATGTCTGCACCCAACGTGATGTCCAGCCCATAGCCGGCTGCTCCACCATTGAGAGCACACACAATCGGTGTGTCCATGTTGTACATGACCACCGGCGGTGCGCTCTTCAGATCGAATTCAGCTCCTGAACTGACGTCCCCGAGAACTCCAAGACCTTGGCCACCAGCCATCTGATCGGTCATGTCGAGACCTGCACAAAAAACGCGACCGACTCCGGTCAGCACCACGCATCGAACATTCGGGTCTTCCTCTGCAGCGAGCAAGCAGTGCGAGAGTTCCACCAGCATGGACCCAGAAATGGTGTTCAGTCGCTCTGGTGCATTGAGACTGACGACGGCGACATGACCATCGGTCGAGATGGTCACCTCTTTCGTGTCATGATGATTTGTCGAGGCATTCATGCGGCGAACTTATCTGCTGACCCTTGCCGGGGACTTCCTGCCCGGTTCGACGACGACATTGCACACGCCAAGCCACAACGCTGTGGCACCTGCAATGTGCACGAGAACAAGTCCAGCCGGGACACCAGTGAAGTACTGCCAATACCCGATGCCTGCTTGGCAGACAGCAATCCAGCCGAGCGCAGCCGTTGAGTCGCGAAGCTCACGCACGTCATCGTTCTCGTGATCCCGCGACGCTCTCACCAAGATGATGACAATCAGGACCACAGTGATCAAGACAGTGATTCCATGCACACGTGCCACCGACGTCAATTCAAAACCGAATCGTGGCGCATCTTCATCGCCTGCATGTGGTCCAGTCGCAGTGACGACAGTCCCGGTGACGACTGCGCACAACGCACTCAGTGAAAGCACCCATCTCAAACGCGACAACGTCGAGTCCTTGATCACCCGCACGATCGGCGCTGGTCGATAGTTCTCTGCCTCGCTTCGACGCGCAAGTTGCACCACAACCCAACCACACGTGACCAACAACATCGACAAGAGAAAATGTCCCATGTTTGCCAGTGGGTGAAGTCCCGTCAGCACGACGATCCCACCGAGAATCACTTGGGCCATGACACCGACGACTAACGACCATGCCCACCGCACCAAACGGGCTTCAACTGTTCGTCGCCGATAGGCCCCCAACACGGCGATGACCACACTTGCCGAAACGACCCCGGTGAAGAGCCGGTTGATCTGTTCGATGCGTGTGTGATGGGTCGAGACATCGATGAGCCTCTGTTCATTGCAACGGGGCCAGTCATCGCATCCGAGGCCTGAGCCTGTGAGGCGCACCAGAGCCCCCGTCACGATGATGAGACACAAGGAGCCCAGAGCCACCGACGCGATGATGCTGAAGGCACGACCGGAGCCATTTTCCGACCTCAATGCCACGTCGCCACAGTATTCCGCGCGTCCCCCGGACCCACCGGCAGGCTCCACATCCACAGCATCCTCACTTTCTGTGGTGGCACTCTCACTCTGCCCACTCTGCGTGGCTATCTAAACATTTTCCGTGAGAAATCTCTCAAGTTCCTCCGGGACCGGCCGATCTCTCCTGCGCAACGACAGGAGACCCCATGGCCCCCAAGAAGAACCTCAGCACGACTCACCGCATCATCGTCGGAGTCTCGATCATCGCCGCCACCATCATCGGCGTGTCCGGGCAGGCCCAGGGTGCACCCGCCCCCAGTGGTGCCTCAGCACCCACCCGTTCGATGCCCCGCCTCGGCGAGAGCGGTCCTCATGTCACCGCCCTGCAACAAGCCCTTGTTCGTCAGGGATTCACACTTCGTGGCGGTGTCACGGGCACGTTCGACCAGAACACCGTCCGCACACTCGTGAACTTCCAACGCGTGGTCGGCCTGAAGGCCACCGGCACCGTCGACCAGAGCACTGCACGTGTTCTCAAGTTGTCCCAAACCGAAGTCGCTCAACTTCAGACGCTCGCAGTGCTCCCGGTGCGCGGTATGCGCAACAACTCGGTGCTGGATCTGCAGAAGGCCCTCGTGTCTGCTGGCGTCTCTCTCCCTGGCGGTGTCGACGGCTTCTTTGGTCGCGGCACAACCGCTGCTCTCACCGCTTTTCAGACGACGAAGGGTCTCGCGCCGACCGGACTTGTTGATGCCGCCACCGCCACAGCCCTGGGACTCTCCGTTCCAGCGGCCCCTAGTCAACCAACCGCTGCCGTCAGCACAGCTGCCACGAGTGCGCCAGCCGCTGCTGCGCCAGTCGCAACGACTGCTCCTGCAGTGAACAAGTTGAACGCCGCCACGTTGCCCCGCCGTGGTGACCGCTCTGATTCAGTGAAGTCGTTGCAGAATGCACTGATCGGTCGCGGCATCACGGTGAAGGGCGGCGCTGACGGAGTGTTCGGCGGAGGTACAGCCGTCGCATTGCAGACGTTCCAGGCATCGCAAGGAATCATCGCAACTGGGCAACTCGATTTTCGTACCGCCCTCGCACTTGGCCTTGTCGATGAGCCCGCTGTCAAACTCGCCGCATTCCCGGTTCAAGGCATGTGTTCGTTCATCGACACATGGCACGCCCCTCGCGGTGAACGTCTTCATCTCGGCGTGGACATCATCGCTCCCCGCGGAAAGTTGATCTATGCAGTCGCCGACGGGACAATCACCAAGCTGTACTCCGCAGGCGTCGACAAGAATGCGGGCAACGGCTTTCGCCTCACCATGGCTGACGGTACGTACTTCTTCTACGGTCATCTCGACACCATTGCCGCCGGGATCACCGTCGGAAGTGTCGTCAAGGCCGGACAAGTTCTCGGTACCAACGGTGCGACCGGCAACACGAGCACACCGCACCTACATTTCGAAGTTCACCCCGGTGGTGGCGACGCGGTGAATCCGTACCCGATCGTGAAGGCCATCGACGAGTGCAACGTCACCGCCGCCCGCGGCTGAGACGGATTACGCCATCGGGATATTCGACTCAGTCAACGTGCGCTCACGACTTTGAGATCTCATAGAACGCATTGACCGAGTGGTCGACATCAAGACGCTTGAAGTCAGCGAACCCTGCATCCTGCGCCATCGAACGAGCCAATGATTCGGGCAAACCGAGCGTCCCCAGTCCGGCGCCATCTGGCTCTGACATCGCAGACGACATGCACGACAAAACGCTGATGCCGTACATCAATGACGCCATCGGATTTGCCGTGACATTCGCTTCGAACGTGTCGTGTGCCTTTATGTCGACGAGCAACCAGCGACCATCATCTTTCAACATCTCAAAAATGTTGTCGAACATCCGTCGAGGTGAGGTCATGTCATGGATGCAGTCGAAAGTGGTCACAAAGTCCACAGAGGCGGAGGTCGGCAACGGCGAGTCCGCTGGGTGATGAAAAGCAACATTCGTCAGACCACTGCCACGAAGCTTCTCCTCGGCTCTTGCTAGGGCGAACCGAGAGATGTCATAGCCCTCAAAAGTCGATTTCGGGAACGCCGTTGCGAGCATGAGGAGAGCGCTACCTGCGCCACACCCGATATCAACGACATGAGCTCCGCGCTCCAATTGCTCGGTGAGCCCCTCGACGGCAGGCACCACCTTCGTCAAGAGGTTCGCACGGCTCCACGGCTCAAAACTCCGTTCGATACCCACGGCACCCTCTGGGCCATGACTGTCGTAGTCACATCCGACACCGGTCTCGAATGCTTGGGGCATGTCATGCAGAGCTTGCATCGTCTGCGGGAGACGATGGAACATGCCCATACCGAAGTGCTCGCTTTCCTCGTTCGCCAATACGTCGACTGCTGCATCTGACAAGCGGAACACCGCCGCGTCACCAGAAATTTGCCATTCGATGACACGCGCTGCAGCCTGATTATGTAGCCACTCTCGAACCCACCGTTCATGGAGACCGACGCCGATGGCAAGTTGCTCACTCGACATCCAATTCCGGTGTTCAGCCATCGCACGGTAGAGGCCGAGCGTGTCACCCAGGTGAATCATTCCGGCAGTGACTGCACCTTCAAGTTTTCCGAAGACGTGGAAGGCGAACAATTTTCGTTGATCTTCTTTTGAAAGCGCGCTCAGATCCATTCCGAGACCATAGTTCGCGACGAATCGCGTCAATACGTGCGCAGACTCTCCGGAAGATGTTCGAGGTGCGAGAGTCGCGTGACCCCGAACGACGAACCGTCCTTCATGTCCAGAGAGACGATGCGCGACACCGACGCATGACCGATGACGAACCGCTCCCACTCCCATGGAGTCGCTGGCAATCCGAGAAGATGGCATATGACGACGCTGTTCGTGCCAGCATGCGCCACGAGAGCAATTCGTTTGTCTTTTGGGGCGTTGGTCCACACGGGCAAGTCACCATCAAGTGGAGTCATCCCTCGCTCCTCGAGGAACAGCTTGCATCCGAGGTTGATTCGTTGGACGAAATCTCCGACATGCTCTCCACCATCGAGACCCGTCCATCGCTGCACACTCGTCTTCTCGCGCTCAGCTCTGTATGCCGCTTCAGCGCGTTCGACCGGCGTTCCGTGCCAAATTGGATTACGAATTTCTTCGAGCCACGGCTCGATGACCATGTCCTTTCCCAATACGTCAAGGATCGGTTCAGCGGTTTGGCGCGTGCGAAGCAACGGCGACACCAACACCTCGTCGAAAACTTCCTCTCGTAGCGACAGGGCCAACAATCGTGCCTGCTCATGGCCACGAGATGTCAACGGAGGATTGTCGACATTCAATCCGTCACGAACCCATTCAGGTTCCGCATGTCGAATGAGTGTTATTTCCATGTGCTGATCCTTGACCTCGAGGTGTCGCTAGTGAGCACCAGGATGTCGCGGACTGTACTCATCTCAGGCGGGGACATCGAAGTCGATGCCACAGGCATCGAACGCACGTTGATATTGCGACGAGTACTGCTCACTTGTCGAATCCTCGTTGCTGTAGTCGACGACATCAGAAACCTTCTCTCCGAGACACTTCGCTTGGTCGAGACTGAGCGTCAACTGAAATGAATTTCCGATGAGCAAACCGAGGGCGACGATCTCGCTTTCGCCGTCGACAGGTGCGGTGTCGGGGTCGGTCACGTCGGTTCCTAACTGCGTCGACACAGGCAAGGTCGCCGGTGCGACCTGGTTGACGTCGGACTGAAGTGGTGCTCCACATTTGGCGAACAAGTAGGACTCCACCGTCGCACTCGCAACGAGGGCTTGACCGGTTGTGACTTCTTCGATCGACGACTGGACACCCTCATCGGTCGCCGCTACCGAAAGATCCCAGTCCACGAGATCGAGCGCATTCTCGACCTCGGCGTACGCGCTGAGGACCACATCGATCGCGTCGGAAACACCTTCAGGAGAATCCACGCGTGCTGCCGCCAGAATGTTCTGGTTCGCGAGAATGTCGAGGCGCAGTGAGCCTGATGTCTCTGCCGCGATGGCATCGACACCTTGGGACAACACGCCCGTCACTGACGCCAACGATGTTCGTCGACCACATACATCGACAGTTGACTGCTCTGCGCACCCGGCGATCAACATCGCAGGAATCAGACCGAGGATGACTCGTTTCACGAGCGCGTGTCCTCCACCTCTGTCGCCTGTATCCATGCGTCGTACAACCTGCCATAGTGGCCATCTCTTTGCATCAATTCGGCGTGAGATCCGTCCTCGACGAGCCTGCCTTCCTCGATCACCAGAACACGATCTGCTCGCGCAGCGGTCGACAATCGGTGAGCTATGGCGATCGAAGTACGGCCGCCAGCAAGAAGATCGAGGGCGTGGCTCAATCTGACCTCTGTCAAAGCGTCGACTGAGGACGTGGCCTCATCCAGAAGCAACACATCCGGACTTGATGCCGCGGCACGAACGAGTGCGACGAGCTGACGTTCACCTGCAGACAGTGCCGTGCCGCGCTCGCCCACCTCGGTGGCTAGACCTTCTGGCAGACTCGACAGCCATTCAGCGAGATCAAGTGTCTCGAACAAGTGAGCAACACCGTCATCATCAAGCTCAGGCGCGGCAAATCGAATGTTCGACGCGATTGTCCCAGCAAAGAGAAACGGCTCCTGTGGCACCACGACCACCCGACGACGGAGCTCTTCATTCGCAACGCGCCGTAGGTCGACACCACCGATAGTGATGACTCCGTCCGTCGGGTCCGCGAACCGACCGATCAATCGTCCAAGAGTTGATTTTCCTGAGCCAGTGGTGCCGACAATTGCAACGCTTTGGCCTGCCGGTATGCGCAAAGAAATGTTCCGAAGCACCGGTGGCGAATCAATCGACTCTTCGCCGGTTCGCGCCGCATAGCTGAACGACACGTCGTCGATACGAATGTCAAGCGGCCCAGAGGGAAGGCCGATGGGGTTCTTCGGTTGAGGTGGACCGACCGGCGTGTCGAGTATTCCCAACACACGTCGCATTCCAGCAACCGCCGTCTGGGTCTGATCGAGCACCTCGGTGAATTCAGCGATGGGTTCGAGGAATCGGTAGGTCAAAAAGATGAAACCGATCATCGCCCCGGTCGTGAGATCTTGAGACGGACCCATCAACACGCCGACTGTGACAACGCCACACACTGACAAGACAGAGAAGACCTCGCCAGACGGAAAGAGGAACGCGCCGAGGATGCTCGCCCTCACCCAACTGCGGCGACGTTCTTTGGCGATGTCTTCGATTTTCTTGACATACGTGTCACTGCATTCATAGGCCTGCAACGTCTCGATGCCTGACGCATACTCAGAGATGGTGCCGAGCAATTCTGCGTTGTGCTCGCGCGTCCTGGTGTGGGCTCTCACCAAATAGCTCTGGACGACACGCAACACAAAAGCCAACGGCATGGCCACGACGAAGGCAACGAGTGCGAGCACCCAGTTGTAGGCGACCATCACGCCTGCCACCATCAGCATCAATGTTCCGTCGAGGAGGAAAGCCAACGCTCCCCAGGAAAAGAACATCTGGAGCGTCTCGATGTCGCTCGTCACGCGACTCACGAGCGCTCCTCGTCGCTCTTCGTTGTGATCGGACAGCGACAAGTGATGGATGTGGTCGAATAGTGTCACTCGCAACAAGAAAAGACCTTGTTCGGCGCGTCGACCGAGCCGGTACACCGCCGTGCGGAGGCTCCAGCCGGTGACCAGCACCAGGACAACTCCGATGACGACAAGCCGCGCCACATAACCGACGTCCACGGCTCCCTCTTTCAGCCCATGGTCGATGGCCAATTGGAGAAGAATCGGCACCACGACCCGTGCTCCAGCGCCGATGAACGCCAGCAGGAACGTGAACAAGAAACCTTGGCGCAGCACGGGCGCAATGTCGACACCCCGGCCGATGACGCCAATCGCGCCTCTGTGTGATTCTGGCTCGCTCATACGTCACCTCTACGAGCCACTGCAAACGCTTCCATGAGGTGGCGGTATGTCTCGTTGTGAGACAACAACTCATCGTTCGTGCCCCAACCGGCGACACGTCCACCTTCGAGATACACAACCACATCAGCCAGCGCAATCGTCGACGGTCGAGAAGCCACCACGAGCACTGACTGCACGAGGTCGGTCACAGACAGCGCCTCGATGACTCGTTGCTCAGTGTCTGGATCAAGCGCAGACGTGGTGTCGTCTAGGAGCAGGACACGGGGTCGACCTGCCAAGGCGCGGGCAAGAGCGAGACGCTGTCGCTGACCACCACTCAAGCTCACTCCGCGCTCGCCGACAATCGTGGCCAGATGTGGATCGATGTCCCACACGAATTCGGCTTGGGCGACCGCGATGGCCGAGCGGATGTCGGCCTCGGGCAAGCCACGGCCGAGATCGATGTTGAACAGCAGAGTCTCAGAGAAGAGAAACGGCTCTTGGAAGACGATGTGCGCCTTGCCTCCTTTCACTGCCACGGAGCCGTTCGTCGCAAGTTGCAGGCCTGCTATCGCACGGAGCAACGTCGTCTTCCCACAGCCAGTCGCTCCGACGACCGCAACAGTCGAGTTTTGTGCGACATCGAATGAGACGTCATGGAGAATCTCCGTCGTTCCAATGGTGACCGCCAGACTTTCAACGCGAAGGACGACGTCACTCGTGTCTTCAAGTGACTGGACATGAGGACGGATCTCAAGTTCCTCGTCCATGACTTCGCGCACACGATTCCACCCCGCCAATGAGTGCGGTAGGTCGGACAGTACGAACCCGATGAGTCGGAGCGGCATGACGAGAAGGGTGAACAGATACATCGCTGCTGCCAAGTCACCGACCGACAGGTCGCCACTGCGAACCCGATACGTACCGACCAGCAAGACAATGAGATTCGCGACAGACGGAATGGCATCGAGGAGGGCCTCGAATGTCGACCGGCGACGGACAGTCTCGACTCTCGCATCACGTAGGTCTGCCGTGATGCGACCGAGGCGCTCAGTCTCTCGAGACTCAGCCCCGAAGGCCTTTACCACGCTCACTGCTTCAAAGCTCTCGAGCACCTGCTCGCTGAGAACACCTAGACGCTCTTGGGCTTTGTTGTAGTGCACATCGACACGCTTCTGGTACCAGATGTTCATGAAGACGAGTAGCGGAATGATGACCGACGCGATGAGCCCGAGCGAGGAGTCGAGTATCCACATCCCGGTCGTGCTGACTACCAGCAACAACACGACTGAACTCGCGTACGGCAACGGAGCCAAGACACTCACACTCGCGTCGGCGTCGACACCGGCTCGAGAGATCATGTCCCCTGTCTGACGCTTCGCGTGCCACGACACGGGTTGGGTCGCCATTCGCCCGACAACCTCGTTGGAGATTTCTTCGGCCACTCCCCATTCCGTCTTGCCGGCCCACGTGCGTCGCACGACGACCCCCGCTGCACGCACCACGGCAATGGACACGAGAACGAGGCAACCCGAAAGCAAGACACTCGCAGACACGTCGCCACCATCGAAGCGTGGAACGATGACGTGGTCGGTGACCCAACGCACACCGAGGGAGGATCCCGCGGTGCACAACGCATAGACGAACGCACCTGAGACGGCCACGGCAAATGTCAGGGGTTTGCGACGAACATGCGAGGAGATCAAGGTTGCCGCTGCTCGCGCACGTCCACGCGAGGATGGGATGTCGCCTCGTTTCACCTGAACATTCTTGTCGCTGCTCGATGCCGGAGCCGGTACTCACTCATTGGCTGTCCTACACTCGCGTCATGACGTCAGTTGATTTCGGTCTGCTCATCATCCGCGTGTTTCTCGGCGTGTCGCTCGCGTATCACGGATACAACAAAGTTTTTGGTTCCGGCGGTCTCGCGGGAACGGCGGGTTGGTTCGGCAGCCTGGGAATGAAGGCTCCGAAGTTGCAAGCGCGCGGTGCAGCGTTGACCGAGATCGCAGGTGGTCTGTTGTTTGCCCTCGGTCTTCTCACTCCGCTGGCTGCAGCCGCGATGGTCGGCCTGATGGTCGTCGCGATTGTGACCGTGCACTGGAAGGTCGGTTTTTTCATTTTCCTGCCGAATGGTGGCTGGGAATACTGCGCGACGATCCTCGTCGCTGCGTGGGGCGTCGCAGCGATTGGCGCGGGTGGAGCGTCACTCGACGACGCATGGTCCATCGAACTTGGAGACAACTGGGCACTTCTCACTCCGGTCATCGGTATTGGTGGTGCGATCCTGCATCTCTTGGCGTTCTATCGTCCGCCCAAGAGCAGCTGAAGCTTCGACATGTCAAAAGTTGCGCGGCTGTCGCTCATTGTCGTATGCGTCGCGATCGGCGTGATGTGGGTGTACGCGTTCGTTTTTTCTCCACGCGAATCAATCAACAAGATCTACGACGATGCCTGGGCAACAGCCGCAGATCGACGTTGTTCAGAGGCGCGCACCGAACGAGCTGAGCTGTCAGATCTCTCCACGTTCAACATCAATGACTCCGCTGCGCTGAACAAGCGTGCCGACATCGTGGAGAAAGCGAATGAATCACTTGCCCGCATGATCGACGACCTTCAGACCATCGCCATTTCGACCGACAAAGGCCGTGCCCTCGTTCCGCAATGGATCGCTGATTACCGCACCTATCTTGACGACCGCGCCGACTACGTGAAACTTCTGCGATCTGGGACCTTCGATCGTTTCTCAGAGACACAATTCGAAGGTGTTCCTATTTCGGAACGTATCGGTAAGTTCGCCAAGGACAATGAGATACGAGCGTGCATTCCGCCATTTGATCTCGTCACGTGAACCACTCAGTCCGTGAGAACAATTGCCACGGACGACTGATGGCGAACGCCTAACGGTCGTGGCTGTGCCACCCCACTCCGGGAGTGTGCGAACGAATCACTCGTGCGGGTGCTCCGACGGCCACTGAGTTGTCAGGAATGTCACTCGTGACCACCGAATTTGCGCCGATAACCACGTGCTTTCCAATGGTCACGCCGGGTAGCACGATTGTTCCGTGACCAAGCCACGAGCCATCACCGATGCGCACCGGACGTTCTGGTTGAGTCTGCTGCGAGATGGGTAGATCGACGTCTTCGTATCCGTGATTCTGGTCCGTGATGTACACGTGATGTCCGGTCCACACGTCATTGCCGATTTCGATCGAGAAATGTCCGACGATGCCACTTCCACGACCGATGAGACAACGGTCACCGATCGTCACCACCGGAGACGACAACATCTGCTGACCAGGAGCCATTCCTGCGGCCAGAGCGACATGGGGGCCGATCATGGTGTCGCATCCGATGGAGATGTATTTCTCGTTGTACAGCGTCGTCGGAGGCCAGCAAATGATGCTTCCCGAGCCAAAGGAATGAAACTTCTTGCCGCGTGGACCACGAGGTCCGATCGCAGCCCATCGCGACAGCATCACGCTCAGCCGTGCATATCCGGCCCCGACCGTCCGCCTCACCACGCCGCAACGCTATCTATGACCGCCAGAGAGTCCCTGAGACGGGCGGGGCAACCACGTCGTTCGACCGTAACATTCGACTCATGGCAGCCACAGGGGACAACGCCCCCCGAGCGAAAGTCACGGTCCCCTGGCTCTTGCAGGCCAAGCACGAGGGACGTCGCATCGCGATGATCACCGCGTACGACGCCACATTTGCTGCCATCGCAGATGACGCAGGCGTCGATGTGATCCTTGTCGGCGATTCCGTCGCCACTGTCATGCAGGGTGAGCGCACCACACTGCCCGTGTCGCTCGATGAAATGGCGTACCACACACGTATCGTCGCAGCTGCACGACCGAAGGCTCTCGTGGTCGGCGACCTGCCGTTCGGCACCTACCAACAAGGACCGACGACCGGTATCGACAGTTCAGTGCGCCTCATCAAGGCAGGCGCAGAGTGCGTCAAGCTCGAAGGCGGCGTGAGTGTCGCACATGTCATTGAAGCGATCACCACAGCTGACATTCCCGTCATGGGCCACATCGGTCTCACACCACAGAGTTACCACCGAATGGGTGGGAACAAGATCCAGGGTCGTCAACACGGAGATCTGGCCGGTCAACGCGACCGTCTTCTCCAAGACGCACATGCTGTCGAACAGGCTGGTGCCTGCGCTGTCGTCATCGAAGGCGTCCCAGCCGATCTTGCTGCTGAAATCACAGACAAATTGTCGATACCGACAATCGGTATCGGCGCAGGACCGTCATGTGACGGCCAGGTACTTGTGCTGCACGACGTCTTGGGTTTGTCCCGTCGCAGACTGAGTTTCGCAAAGCCGTATGCAGACATGCTCACCGCGAGCACCAACGCAATCTCCGAATATGTCAAGGAAGTCCGTGACAACACTTGGCCAGACGCCGAGCACTCTTTCTCCTGACACGACTTCTCGTCGGCACGACATGATCGTCATACGTACTCCTCACGACATGCTCTCGTGGGCCAGAGCTCAGCGAACCTCTGATTCCGTCGCCGGATTCGTTCCGACGATGGGCGCATTGCACGAAGGACACATGTCACTCATGAGACTTGCGCGTCAACAGTGTGGAACCGTGGTCGTCTCGATCTTCGTCAACCCCACACAGTTCAACCAGCCGACTGATTTTGAGACATACCCGCGTCCCGAGGCCGAGGACCTCGCCGTCTGCGAAGCCTGTGGTGTCGACGTCGTCTTCATGCCCACCGCTGAACAGATGTACCCACGTGGATATGCCACCACCGTGCTTCCTGAAGGCGTGGCGGACACGATGGAAGGTGCCTCGCGACCTGGACACTTCGCCGGAGTCGCAACAATCGTCACCAAACTCTTCAACTGCGTCACACCTGATCGCGCCTATTTCGGCGAGAAGGACTTTCAACAACTCGCTGTCGTGAAACAGCTGGTTCGTGATCTCAATCTCGGAGTCACAATCATTCCCGTTCCCACAGTGCGTGACAGCGACGGACTTGCGCTTTCGAGTCGCAACGCCCGTCTCTCGGCCAAGGAACGGACCGCAGCCGGACTCATACCCGTCATCCTCTGCGAAGCACAGTGCATGGCTCGCGATGGTCGTCAGGCTCTCGACATCGTCGGCCACGTCTCCACCAGACTCAGAGATGTTCCCTACTCTCGCGTCGACTACGTCACCGTCGTCGATGGGGACTCACTGTCAACTGTCGACGCTCCGGACGAACGATCTGTGCTCGCGATCGCTGTGTGGGTCGGTGACGTTCGGTTGATCGACAACGTCCCCCTGCTAGGTCAGCTCGTCACATGACATCTGCTCGGGCACTCGTTCGTGACGCCGAACGCGCACCCCTGTGGTCAACGGTCGGGCAGCCTCTCCCAACGAGTGCTCAATCCACTCCCCGTCGGGCCAATGTCGTCGTCATCGGTGCTGGCTACACCGGTCTCTGGACCGCCCTCTATCTGAAACGGCTCAACCCTGCGCTTGATGTCGTCGTGGTCGACGCAGATGGTGTCGGCTTCGGCGCTTCAGGTCGTAATGGGGGTTGGTGCAGCGCGCTCTTGCCATTCACGCTCTCTGACGTTGCGCAGCAACACGGGCATCAGATAGCCGTCGACATGCGCCTGAGCGCACTCAACAACTTCCACGACATGCGATCTGTCCTCTCCGACCTTGCCATTGAGTGTGACTACGTCTCAGGTGGCACGCTGACTGTCGCTCGTAACCCGATACAAGCACTCCGTCTGGAACATGAACTGAGCGAGGGCCGTCACTTTGGTGCGAGTGAATCCGATCTCCGCCTGTCTCGCGATCTCTCGTCCTCGCAACACGTTCTCGTTTCGTCTGCGAGAGCGGCCCTCTTCACGCCGCATTGCGCCGCACTTCATCCGCGTCGACTTGTCGACGGTCTCGCTCGCGTCTGCAAGACACTGGGCGTCGTCATCTGCGAAGGCATTCGAGTAGAGCGTTTTACGACAGGTCACGTTGAAATCACGCGTGGCGGTCATCGGTCATCCATCAGTTGTGATTGGGTCGTCAGAGCCACAGAGGGCTACACGTCACGATTTCGTGGCAGTCGCCGCGCTCTTCTTCCCTTGTATTCATTCATGGTGGCGACCGAACCACTCAGCGAAGCCACCGTGCAGGGCCTTCGATGGACTGGACGCGAGACGGTCAATGATGCGCGCAACGGAGTCGTCTACGCCCAACTCACTGCCGACAACCGGATCGCGTTTGGTGGACGAGGAGCCCCGTATCACTTCGGCAGTCGTGTACGAGACAGATTTGACTTCGATGATTCAGTGCACCAGTCACTTGTCGAGACATTGCACGAATTCTTTCCGGTGACACGGAACGTCGCCATCACCCATCGTTGGGGAGGCCCGCTCGGCGTTCCGCGCGACTGGCGTAATTTCGTCCACGTCGACGAGAGCACTCGCCTTGCCACAGGTGGCGGATATTCAGGCGACGGAGTCGCACTGGCACACCTCACTGGGCGAATGATTGCACATGCAATCACACGTCACTCGCATGTCGACCTGACACTTCCGTGGTTCGGCCATGAGAATCCCACGTGGGAACCAGAGCCCCTGCGCTGGCTGGGAGTCAACTCGTTACGCCTCCTCGTCGACTCAATTGATGACACCGAGGAACGTTCATCGAGGGCGTCACGAATCCGCTCAGCTGTTGTCGACCGCTTCCTCTGACGTCGTCATCGTGAGAGGTCAGTGTTGATTTGCCGCATGCGTTGGCGAATTGTGTAGACCGAATCACCCGACAGCACGCCACTGCGCGCAAAGAGTCGGCCAGATTCCCAGTTGGCAAGACCGAGTTCAGGTTTTCCCAGGGCATATTGACCATCGACCCAGCGCGTCATGCCATCCCCGAAGAACGGTGCATTGACATATCCCCACAAATGGTCTTCTTCCTCTGCAGAACCGACTATTGAAACGATGAAATGGGGTGACCATCGATTGATGAGGTCGGCTGCATGCCCCATTCCGAAGTGAACCGCGATTGACACCTCGGGATTTTCTTCCCACTCATGTTCCACGGCGAGGTCGTGTTCGGGGATGACAGTGACACTGCGCTCGACCGCAGTCGAGCCTGCGCGATGCACGACCACCTCTGGTTCAGCGACGAGCGCCTCGACGAAACTGAAGGGCGCCGGTGTGCAATGGAATCGTGGTGCAACTCCTCGTTTCGTAGCAGCCGCCTCGACTGCGCGCACGACCACTTGCAGTGTCTCTTCATCACAATCGTCGGGAACCAGTATGCAATTGACCGTGTTGCACACCTTCCTGTCCAACGAGTTGGTGATCACTGCCGCAAGTCGCTCATGATCTGGCTTCTCCCCAACGACCAGCCAGGCCCCGCCTGTTCCGTGAAGACTGACGTTGACCCCGCTCTGGCGGGCTATCGCGCCGAGCAGACGCACCGACTCACCGCTCCCCCGAGCAACTGCAAGAGCGAGCCGACCATCTGCAAACAGCGCCCAGCCTGCTGCGTGCTCTGGCGAATCGATGAGCAACACAGAATCAGTGGGCAGACCCGCGACCTCAATTGCTGGGCGTATCACATGGTCCATCAAGGAACGAGCCGTGCCGAGGGCATCACTACCGATCCGGAAGACGACAGTGTTGCCACCTCGCAACACACCGGTTGCATCGGCGAACACGTTCGGTCGACCTTCGAAGACGAAGCCCACGGGCCCAAGTGGAGCGCGCCACGATTCGACCACGAAACCTTCTCGGTCGATGCGTGACTCGCAAGATGATCGACCGACGGGATAATCACGCCACATCTGCAATGCCTCGACCATCGCTCTGCGCATCTTGACATCCAACACAAGACGGGTCGTCGAGCGCCCTCTCGCTCGAGCACGCTCGACGTCGTCGTTGTTCGCTTCCATCACTGGTCGAATCACGTCGTCGTCTGAGAGCAGCTGCGCAGCACGGTCGAAAAACGTCGTGATTGCGACGTCGTCGACCTGCGCCAATGCGCTGAAGGCCTCCTGTGACCGCTCGAGTAGATCTGCCACCAGAGACCGTGTGCGCGACGGGATGCGCAACAGTTGGGAGGTTTCTGCGACACCGAGGACGACATCTCCTGGTTCGAGCTCTGACGCCAAGTCTGCATCGACCGTCAACAGGGTGCTCCCCACGAGCACTCTGTCTCCTTGTCTCAAAGGTTCCATCGTCACGTCCTCTATTCTGCACCCGTGAGCAACTCTTCGACCGACGACCGACTGTATTTCCGCCAACTACTGAGCGGACGGGATTTTGCCACCACCGATCCTCTAGCCCACCAGATGGTCAACTTCATTTATCTCATCGGCGATCGGCACACACGCGAATGTGTCGTGGTGGACCCGGCCTACGCAGTCGACGACATTCTGCGAATAGTCGAAGCTGACGACATGACACTGACGGGCGTGCTTGCGACCCATTATCACCCCGATCACGTCGGTGGTTCGATGATGGGACACACCATTGAGGGCGTGAGTGCTCTTCTTGCTCATCGCTCGATTCCGATACACGTCCAAGCCGAAGAAGCCCAGTGGGTGATGCGCACGACCGGGCTCGGTGACGACGATCTCGTGACGCACTCGAGTGGAGACATCGTCTCGGTCGGCGATGTCGACATCACACTTCTCCACACTCCGGGGCACACCCCAGGTAGTCAATGTTTCTTGGCGGGCAATTGCCTCGTCTCGGGTGACACACTCTTTCTCGAGGGATGTGGGCGCACCGACTTACCTGGAAGCGACGTCTCGGACATGTACGAGAGTCTCCAACGACTTGCTTCACTGCCAGCTGACACGATTGTCATGCCTGGCCACCAGTACTCGGCTGTGCCGTCTGCCTCAATCGAAGAAGTCCGGCAGGTCAACTACGTGTACAAACCACCATCTCGCGAAGCATGGATGAGCTGGTTCGGTGGCGCGAATTCCTGAGCTTCGCGAGTCTCACACAACCTCAAGACAACGCTCCATAAAGGGAGCTCAGCGCACTGAGACCCAACAGCGTGATCACCAACCACTTGAAGCGATGCGGTGGAAAAAAGGGACGTATGCGATAGCCGACGACGATTGCAATTCCCATGACGGGCAGTGACCACAACGCCGCAAGGACTGAGTTCCTCGTGACATTGCCTGACGCGACAAAGAACACAATTGACGCAACACCTGAGAACGCAAAGACAGTGTTGATCGTCGACCGAAACGCCTGGGGTGCCAGACCCCGCGATTGCAACAGAAACACAAGTGGCGGACCGTTGGTCGAGAGCGACGTCGAGAGCGCGCCGCTCACGAATCCCATCCCATATTCGGCAAGGCGACCCCCTGAGAGACGGAAATCGCGAGCGATGAGGACGGTTGCCACAGCCACGACCACTCCGAGTGCAAATCGCAGAGTGTCTTCAGCCGCCACAGAGAAAGCCACGAGTCCGAACGGCATGCCGACGAAGGCAGCCACCACAAGTCGAGTGGCAATGACACGCTCCGTCGCGTGAGCGTCTTTGACACTCTGTCCGACTGTTGAGGCGGCACCGAGAAGAGTCGAGATGATGACGGCTTCCTGCGGCGAAAGCACCACCGACATCAGCGGAACTGCGAGCAATGCAAAACCAAAGCCAGAGACAGCTTGAGCCGACGCTGCGACGAGCACGGTCAACATGACCCATATGAGATCGGGCATGCGTTGTCACGCAACCAATGTCTTCACCGCAGCATCGAACACGGCCGTGTGTCGGTCGACATCATCGCGAACGTGGAACGGCGAGAACAAAGCCATGTTGTGGAATGGCGTAAGCAGAACGCCGCGATTCAACGCAAAGAGATGCATGAATGCTTCAAGATCAGCATCAGACGCCGCAGCCGCTGCAGCGCCATTTTTCGGCGGCGGGCAGAACCAGTACTCAGCGCGCGCTCCAAGGCGCTGCACGCTCCAGGGCAAACCGACCGATTCGTAGGTAGCGCGCACACCGTCGGTCCATGCTTCAGCGAGAGGGATCATGCGTGCGAAGTCTTCGTCACGAAGCGTCGACTCGAGGGTCGCTCGCACCGCCGCCATCGCGAGTGCGTTTCCGGCGAGAGTGCCACCCACCCCTGACACATCGACTGTCGGACCGGCCATGATGTCCTCTATTCGAGAAGCAACTTCGGCAGACATTCCGTACGTCGCCACCGGCATGCCTCCACCAATTGGCTTACCGATGACGAAAAAGTCAGGTTCAAGGCCCCACTCTCGAGTGCAGCCGCCAGGTCCTGCACAGATCGTGTGCGTCTCGTCGATGACAAGCATCACTCCGTGTCGACGCGTGATGTCTCGCACTGCTTCCAAGAATCCGTCTTCTGGAAGCACAATGCCGATGTTCGTGAGCGCCGGCTCCATGAGAAGACATGCGACGTCACCTTTTGAAAGGGCACGCTCGAGCTCGACTGCGTCGTTGAAAGGTATTGACACTGACGTCAGAGACACGTCGAGGTGCTGACCAATGACACCAGGTCGACTCACGGTCGCACCATGAGCGTCACGAACAACCAGCGTCTCGTCGACCGACCCGTGATAGCACCAATCGAAAACGGCGACTTTCGGGCGACGTGTCAACTCGCGTGCAAACCTGATGACGAATCTGTTCGCGTCTGTGGCCGTCATCGCAAATTGCCACTTCGGCAGACCAAAGCGCCGCTCCAATTCGTCAGCCACCCATAGAGCGTCATCACTCGGCAACATCGTGGTGATGCCCTTGCGCGCTCTTGCGTACAGGGCATCTGCCACTTGCTCGAGACCGTGACCCGTCATCGCGCCGGTGTCCCCCATGCAGAAATCGACATACTCGTGTCCATCGACGTCGGTGAAGCGAGCACCGTGAGCTTCGACTAAGTACACGGGTGAGCCACCCGGCCACCGTGTCATCCATGGCATCGGTACGCCCGAGAGCAGGCGACCAGATCCTCGATGCATCGCAAGTGACGCCTTGTGGCGATCACGAAAGAGGTCCTGCTCCTTGGCCATGGCATCGTGAAGGCGGTCGCGGTCGATCATGGGCATTTGCACAGACTATTGAGTGACCCCGCTCCGTCTGCGGAAACCCTTGAGACGCAACCATTCGGGCTTGACATTTCGTACACTTGCGGCGTGGGCGCAATGTCGACTCTCGAGCATCCTGACGTGCGCATCAACTCAGGCCGCCTGCTCGCGCGGATTGCGGCACTTGCCGAGGTGTCACCAATTTCCGGGGGCGGAAACTGCCGTCTTGCTCTCACCCCTGAAGATGGTCACGGGCGCGACCTCGTGGTCAGCTGGATGAAGGACCTCGATCTTCGAGTGTCAATTGATGTTGTGGGAAATGTCATCGGCACGTGGGAGTGCGCACCGGGATCTCCCGTTATGACGGGGTCACACATCGACACAGTCCGCACTGGTGGCCGCTTCGACGGAAACTACGGAGTTCTCGCAGGACTAGAAGTCATTCAGTGTCTGCAAGATGCGGGTATCACTCCCAAGCGGCCGTTATCCGTCGGATTTTTCACCAACGAGGAAGGTGCACGTTTCGCCCCAGACATGCTCGGGTCATTGGTCTATGTCGGTGGCATGGCTGTCGAGGACGCACTCGACATTGTCGCCATTGACGGCGCACGGCTGGCTGATGAGTTGGAAGCAATCGGCTATCGCGGTTCGCATCCATGTCCTGGGCCGACACCTCACGCATTTGTCGAACTACACGTCGAACAGGGACCCGTGCTTGAAAGCATCGGACGTCGGCTCGGAACTGTCACTGGCGTCCAGGGAATCTCGTGGCAAGAGGTGACCATCAATGGACAGTCGAACCACGCGGGCACCACACCGATGTCGATGCGCAAGGACCCTGCTTATGTCGCCGGACGCATCATCGTGTTCCTCCGAGAGTTGGCGACACGCTACGGAGCGCCACAAGTGTGCACAGTCGGCAAGGTCGACCTTGTGCCGAACCTTGTCAACGTGGTGCCAGCAACTGCGACTCTCACCGTGGACATTCGAAACACTGACGAGCTCACTCTTCAGAAAGCCGAGCATGAATTCGCCGAATTCTTGTCTCATCTTGCAGACGAAGAGAACGTGACCATCTCTACGCGTCAACTTGCCCGCTTCGAACCAGTCACCTTTGACGAGCGGGTGGTGGACATCATCGATTCTGTCTGTTCGTCTTTCGCTGTCGAGCCGCATCAGCTTCCATCTGGCGCTGGCCACGATGCGCAGATGTTCGCAAGAGTCTGCCCCACCGCGATGATTTTCGTTCCCAGCATCAACGGCATCAGCCACAATCCAGCCGAGCTCACCGACGATGAGGACCTTGTACTCGGATGCGACGTGCTGTTGCACACGATGCTTCGACTCGCCAACACCAGTTTCGACGAGGAGAATTCCCGATGAGCCGAATCGTCACTGTAGGCGCCGCACAATTGGGTCCGATACAGCGAACAGACTCACGTGCCGACGTCGTGACCAGGCTTATTGCGTTGCTCAATGAGGCTGCAGACCGTGGATGTGACCTCGTCGTCTTCCCCGAGCTCGCACTTACGACGTTCTTCCCACGGTGGTATCTCGAGGACATTTCTGAGTCGGATCACTACTACGAGACAGAGATGCCATCACCCGTCGTGCGTCCCTTGTTCGACGTCGCACGTGAGCGCGGCGTCGGCTTCACCCTCGGCTACGCCGAGCTCACAGCTGACGGCCACCGCTTCAACACGCAAGTGCTCGTCGATAAGTCCGGCGAAATCGTCGGCAAGTACCGCAAAGTCCACATTCCAGGTCACGCCTCCAACGAACCGGGACGACCGTTCCAGCATCTCGAGCGGTATTACTTCGAACCATCAGATGAAGGCTTCGGTGTGTGGGAAGCGTTCGGTGCTCGCGTCGGCATGATGATTTGCAACGACCGTCGTTGGCCAGAGACATACAGAGAGATGGGTCTTCAAGGTGTGGAACTCATCGCATGTGGCTACAACACACCGATTCACTACGTGCCGGACCCGAGTCAGGACGTCCTCCAGGGATTCCACAACGCACTCGTCATGCAGGCTGGTGCGTACCAGAACGGCACATGGGTGGTCGGCGTCGCAAAGGGAGGCGTCGAGGAAGGCGTGGACAGCCTCGCCCAAAGTGCGATCATCGCACCGTCAGGTCAAATTGTCGCCCAAGCGCTGACGACAGGCGACGAACTCATCGTGGCTGCATGCGACCTCGACTGGTGCAAGCGCTACAAAGAAACGCTCTTTGATTTCGACAAGTACCGGCGCCCAGAGCTGTACCAGCGACACGTCTCACAGCGTGGCGTCAAGTGGGACGGAAATCCGAAGGTCAGACCGTGACACCTCTTGGGCCGAACCAGACAGAAGGTCTCGTCTGCTCGCATCATCACCTGTATTCCTCATTGGCGCGCGGGATGCCGGCACCTCCGTCCGTACCAACGAACTTCCGGACCATCCTCGAGAACATCTGGTGGCGCCTCGATGCCGCTCTCGATCTTGACTCGATCTACTGGTCGGCGGCATTGGGCGCATTGGAAGCAGTTCGTTCCGGATGCACCACCATCATCGACCACCACGAGAGCCCGATGGCCATCGAAGGTTCGCTTGACGCGATCGCGCGTGCATGCGATGACGTCGGCGTGCGCCACGTGTTGGCATATGGCGTCACCGACAGATGGAACAACGGCGTGTTGACCGACTCCCCGACGCGCATGTCAGACGGCGCTCGTCGCGGTCTCGTCGAGACGGAGCGGTACATCTCTTCCGGTGGACGAGCAATGGTCGGCGTGCACGCGTCATTCACGTGCTCTGACGAAACTCTCGAAGCCGCTGCAGATCTCGCGCGGCGTCTCGCAGTCGGCGTACACATCCACGTGGCTGAGGGACCAGATGACGACCGAGCGGCGCAACGCTTGGTCCATCTCGCAGACGACTCGTGGCTTCTCGTTCATTGCGTCCATCTCACAGATGAACTTCCCGGCACGATCGTGCACAACCCTCGCTCGAACATGAACAACGCTGTCGGGTATGCACATCCGACACGTTTCCCCAATCGCGTGGTGCTCGGAACCGACGGCATCGGCGCGGACATGTTCGAAGAGGCTCGTATCGCATACGCACGTCTTCGAGAACACGACGTGACTGCGACCCCAGACACCGTCTGGCAGTGGCTCGAGAACAGCTACGCACTTGCTCCGGAGTCACGTGATGACGTTGTGTCATGGACGTACGACCACATGCACGAGCCGTGGCGTTTGGCGTTCACTCCGGGCGTGACTCCCACTGACGTCGTCATTGATGGCCGTGCCGTCATCAAGGAGGGCCGTGTCACGACGGTCGACGTCGACGAAGTTCGGGCAAAGGCATTCGAATCTGCTGTCCGCTTGCACAAGAAGTTGGAAACATGAGCGTCTACACACCACAGACAATCGACGAAGCAGTCGAACTACTCACAACTCACCCCGACGCGATGCTTCTGTCTGGTGGTACAGACTTCATGGTCGAGGTGAACTTCAACCACCGCAAGCCGACAGAGGTCGTGTCCACAAAGGCGATCAACGAGTTGAAGGTGTGGAACGTCGACCACAGTTCACAGACCGTGTTCATCGGAGCCGGAGTCACCTACTCGACGATCGAGGCCACCGAGATTGCCGAAGTTGTACCAGCGCTCGCCGAAGCATCACGTACCGTCGGTTCTCCTCAGATCCGCGCTGCAGGCACTCTCGGCGGCAACCTCGGTACGTGCTCACCCGCAGGAGACACCTTGCCTGTCTTGGCAGCACTCGAAGCAAGGATCGTCATCGCGTCTCCCGGATCACGCCGGGAAGTGGCGTTCGCCGACTTCATGGTCGGGCCAAAGAAGAACTCACTTCGCTCGGGCGAGATGGTCGTCGGTGTGTCTCTGCCCATCGTGCGCGGATGGCAGGGCTACGCCAAGGTCGGTGTGCGCAATGCAATGGTCATCTCCATCGCCTCGGCATGCCTCGTGCGAGACGACGTCGATGATTCCGTCAAGGTCGCCCTTGGTTCCGTCGGCCCCACGATCATCAGGGCCCACGATGCAGAGGCGTGGTGGAAGGATCAAACAGCACCGCGATCAAAAGAGATGTTCGCTGAATTCGGTGCGCGCTGCGCGCTCGAAGCGAAGCCGATCACCGATCACCGATCCACAGCCGACTATCGACGTCACGCGGTAAAGGTGTTGTGTGCACGACTTGCAGCAAGGAGCAGTTCGCGATGAGTGAGAACCAGATCTACACACTCACCATCAATGGTGCCGAGCGTGAAGTTCGTGACTCGTGGGTCGGTGAGAGTTTGCTGTACGTACTGCGCGAGCGACTGGGCTTGCCGGGAGCAAAAGGAGCATGCGAGCAGGGTGAATGCGGCAGTTGCACGGTCATGGTCGACGGATCGGCCGTCTGCAGTTGCTTGGTTCTCGCCGCGAGTGCCGTCGGATCAGACATCGTCACTGTCGAAGGTCTCTCCCCTGACGGGTCACTCACCGACGTGCAAGAGTCGTTCATCCAACACGGCGCAGTGCAGTGTGGATTCTGCACTCCCGGTCTGATCGTCGCGGTCCACAACTTGCTGGACGAGAACCCTTCACCGAGCGAGCTTCAAGTGAAGGAAGCGATCTCGGGCAACATCTGTCGATGCACCGGGTACGGCCGCATTTTTGCCGCAGTACAAGACGTCATCGCCACTAGGAGGGCCTGACCGTGAACACCTCCACTTCCACCAAGACCCGCCGCGATGTGCTCGGAACCAACGCTCTTCGACCAGACGGAGCAGCCAAGGTGAAGGGCGGGTTCTCTTTCTCGTCAGATTTGTGGTCAGACGGCATGTTGTGGGGGGCCACCCTTCGCTCCCCACACCCGTATGCACGTATCGTCAGCATCGACACGACGGCGGCCTATGCCATCGACGGAGTGCGGAGTGTGTTGACAGCAGATGACGTGCCGGGTGTCCTCACATACGGCCTCATCGACCAAGATCAACCGGTCTTTGCCCGCGACTTCGTGCGTTACATGGGCGAGCCAGTCGCCGCTGTCGCAGCCGACCATCCGGAAACCTGCCGACGAGCACTCGCTGCGATCGTGGTGCATTACGAAGTACTCGAACCACTCACAGACCCCGAGCAATCACTCGATACGACAGTGCCCGCCATTCATCCGAATGGCAACGTATTTCGACATCAGCGCATCGTGCACGGAGACACTTCGGTCGAAGGAGACATCATCGTCGAGGGTGACTACGAGATTGGGATGCAAGACCAGGCGTTTCTCGGGCTCGAAGCTGCGATGGCCATTCCCGATGCAGACGGCGGTGGAGTCGAACTTCACATCGCGACACAGTGGCTTCACGAGGACCAAAAACAAATTGCAGCGTGTCTTGGTCTCCCCATCGAGCGAGTTCGCCTCGTGCTCGGCGGTGTGGGCGGTGCCTTCGGTGCGAGAGAGGACATCAGTCTTCAAGTGCACAGTTGCTTGTTGGCACTCGCGACGAAGCGCCCCATCAAGATGCAGTACAGCCGCGAAGAGAGCTTTTTCGGACACGTCCATCGACATCCTGCGCGTGTGCACATACGCCATCACGCCACATCAGAGGGCATCATCGTCAAGATTGAGGCTCGCATGCTGTTCGACGGTGGTGCATACGCATCCACATCGTCAGCCGTGTTGATCAACGGCATCACCCACATTCAGGGTCCATACCGCTGCCCAAGTGCCATCGTCGACGGATTCGCAGTACGAACCAACAATCCCCCCTGCGGTGCGATGCGTGGTTTCGGAGTGGTCCAAGCCTGTTATGCCCATGAGTCTCAGATGGACCGGCTGGCGGAAGCCTGCGGTCTGTCACACGTCGAAATTCGGCTTCGAAATGCAATGACCACAGGCGACACACTCATCACCGGTCAACCTGTCGAGAGCGTGGCACCAGTCGAACGATGCATTCGCGAGACAGATGCATTGCCTTTGCCACCTCCTCTACCCACGACACCAGACGCACTTCAGCTTCCAGGTGGCACTGGCCTCACGTCGCGCGCAGAGAACATCAGACGCGGAATCGGCTGGGGTGTCTCCATCAAGAACATCATGTACAGCGAGGGGTTCGACGACTACAGCACGGCACGCTGCACGCTGGAGGACGGGGTCGCGACATTGAAATTCGCCACTTCAGAAGTAGGTCAAGGGTTCGTCACTCTCGCGCCTCAGATTGCACGCAGTGTGCTCGGTGTCGACACAGTGAACGTCGAGCCGATGGACACCTCCATCGGCTCGGCCGGATCCACTTCCGCGTCTCGTCAAACCTGGATGAGTGGCGGAGCTGTTGACGGAGCGTGTCGTTTGGTCCGCGAGCGCCTTTTTGAACATGTCGGCAAAACGCACGACATCGATCCCCTTCGTCTGGTCATCGACGATGATGAGATCGTCGACACCATGGGCACGCTCAGAATGAAAGTCGCTGAGGCCGCACCTGGCGTTCGCTTCGAAGAGACGTTCGAACATCATCATCGTCCGACTGAAGATCTCGACGAAAACGGCCAGGGCAACTGCCACGTCGCGTTCGCCTTCGTCGCACATCGCGCGGTGGTCGATGTCGACGTCGAATTGGGTCTCGTCAAGGTCGTGCAAGTTGCCACTGCTCAAGATGTCGGCCGAGCGCTCAATCCGCTGTCCGTCCAAGGACAGCTTGAAGGAGGCATCGCGCAAGGGCTCGGACTAGCTGTCATGGAAGAGGTCATCGTCCAGGATGGACGTGTACGAAATCCCAGCTTCACCGACTACTTGTTACCGACCGCTCTGGACGCTCCAGATGTCGTGTATAGCCTCATCGAAGAGCCCGACCCGCAGGCCCCACTTGGCGCAAAGGGTGTCGGGGAACCGCCGTGCATTTCTGTGACGCCGGCAATCGCCTCAGCGATTCGCCAAGCAACAGGTCGCGACATTCGGCGCGTACCAGTGCGCCCTCAAGACATTTGTCTGTGACGTCGGACCCTACGGCCCGAGTACTCGGCGCACGTAGTCATTCGTGAATGTTCGCTGAGGGTCGAATAGGTCACGCTGACGGAGAAACTCGTCCATCTTCGGGTACAGCGTCGAAAGATGCTCGTGCTCCAAGTCGTGCATCTTGCCCCAGTGTGGTCGCCCACCGTGCGCGACCATGATCGACTGAACATCGGCAAAGTACCGAGAATGATCCATCGGTCGGTACATGTGCACAGCGATGTAGCAACTGTCGCGCCCCTCTGATGTCGAAAGTGCGATGTCATCGGCCTTGGTGAAGCGGACCTCCACCGGGAAACTCACCATGTGTCCGTTTCGGTCGACCATTTCGCGTAGCTCTTGCAGTGCATTCGCGCCAGATTGTCGTGGGATGGCAAATTCCATTTCCTTGAATCGAACGAGTCTCGTACTGGCGAACACCTTGTGGCTCTGGTCCCTGTATGAGCGAGAGCCAGACGACGGCAGTGCCGTTGCCAGCCGCGGAATGAGCGATGGCTTGACACTCCCCAACCGGCACACCGCACCGAAAGCGACATTCTCGAGGATTGTCTTTTCGGCGAGATGCCGCCACTTCGGAAGAGGCTGCGCGGGCTCATATGTCCGCGTGTTTCGTTTTGTGAGGCACCACTTCGTATGGGGAATCCAATAGAACTCGAAATGGTCCGTGCTCGACACAAGGTCATCAAGAGAGTCCAACAACTCATCGGCCCTCATTGCTCCCTCATGCGCCTGTAGCCGAAACGCGGCAACGACCTCGAGGGTGTAGTCAACGACCACACCAAGTGCGCCAAGGTTCACCGCTGCGACACGGACAGTGTCGATGTCGTCGATGTGGCGCACTCGGCCCAGTCCGTCGACGATGGTGAGGGCACGGACTTGTGCGGCCAAGCCATAGAAATTGGCGCCGGTTCCGTGCGTCGACGTCGAGATTGAGCCTGCAACCGTCTGTGCGGTGATGTCGCCGAGGTTCGGAAGTGCAAGTCCGAGCGCTGCCAACTCTTCGTTCAAATCACTCAGCAATGTTCCAGCGCCGACGACAACCAGCGACCGTTCGTAATCGACATGGCGAATTCCGGACATACCCGACACATCGAGCAGCACTCCGGGGGTTTGGACAGTGGGAGTGAAGCTATGACCACTTCCGGCGACTCTCACAACCTGCCCAGACCCGACCGCATGGGAGACGATGGACGCGACTTCGTCCACCGAGCGAGGACTATGACGCTCAGATGGCGTGAACACCACGTTCCTCGCCCAGTTCTTCCACTGTGTCGCCATGTAGCCAATCGACTTCCCCCGGCAACGAAGCCGGACCGAGAAGATAATAAGGTTCCACACGGCAGGAAGGACCGTCACATGCCCCACATCCCCCACGTCGACTATCTCGTTCTCGAACCCACACCCCACCTCGTCGCCAACCAATGCACCTCGTGCAAAGCCCGATTCTTTGATCGCCGTAATGCCTGTGCCAGTTGTTCGAACACTCAATTCGACAAGGTCGACATCGGAACCGAGGGAATCGTTCGTTCATTCACGATCGTCACCTTCGCCGCTCCCGGGGTACCTGTTCCGTTCGTTGCGGCCGTCGTCGACTGTGGCGGCACATCTGTGCGCGGCAACGTCATCAATTGCGACCCGACTCCTGACGCCGTCTCTCTCGGCATGAAGGTTCGGCTGACCACTTACTCGCTCGGACCAGACGACAACGGGGTTGAAGCCATCGGCTTTGGCTTCGAACCCGCCTGACCCATCATCTAGAACCAACACAACGGAAGGACTCACACATGGCTTCGGACGACATCTACATCCTCGGAATCAACATGACGAAGTTCGGGAAGCACCCCGACAAGGACACCGTCGACCTTGCGTCTGCTGCGGCGCTCGCGGCGCTCGCAGATGGCGGTGTGACAATGAAGGACATGGGCGTCCTTGCTGCCGGATGTCTCATGGGAGGCGGCTTCATCGCACAACAGATTCAGAAGCAGATCGGCCAGACAGGCATACCGGCCTACAACGTGTCGAACGCGTGCGCGACAGGCGCTACTGCACTGCGGACAGCGATCATGGCGATCAAAGCCGGAGAGTGCGACATGGGTCTTGCAGTCGGTGTCGAGAAACTCGCCGGTGCAGGGCTTCTCGGTGGTGGCGGAAAGCCAAAGGCCGACGGTCACACGTGGACCCCGAGCGGTCGTTTCGGTGCCGTCGCACCGACAGATGGACGCATCGGCACCGACACCATGCCTGGCACTTTCGCTCAAGTCGGCATGGAATACGGCCACAAATATGGCGGAGCGACATTCGAACTGTTCGCCCGAATCTCAGAGAAGAACCACGCACACAGCACCTTGAACCCTCTGGCTGCGTACACCAAGCGAATGACTCTCGAAGAGATCATGGGTGACCTGATGATCGCGTATCCGAACACCCGCGCAATGTGCTCAGCCAACTGCGATGGTGGTGCGGCTGCCGTCGTGGTGTCCGGCTCCAAACTTCGGACTCTGTCGAAAGAACAGCAACGCCGCGCGGTCAAGGTGTCCGCATCTGTCCTCACGACGGATCCGTACCAGGAGGCATGCCAAGTTCTCCCCGACGTGAACACTCTCACCAAGATCGCTGCCCGGAAGGCGTACGAGCAGGCAGGAGTCAGTCCGTCAGATCTCGACCTCGTCGAGTTGCACGACTGTTTCGCAACAGCCGAACTCGTGCACTACGACAATTTGATGCTGTGTGAAGAAGGTGGAGCCGTCGATTTCTTCAATTCCGGAGCGACATGGCGCGATGGGTCCACACCAGTCAATGTCTCTGGTGGCCTCGAGTCGAAGGGCCATCCCATCGCAGCCACTGGTATTGCAAATATCTGGGAGATCTGCCATCACCTTCGCGGTGAAGCCGGAGACCGTCAGATTGAAGGTGCAAAGGTCGGTCTTGCACACGTCATCGGCCTCGGCAACGCCTGCGGCGTTCACATCTTGGAGAAGTCAGCCCTCTAGATCTCACAAGAGACTCAGCCAGTGATGAACTAATTTAGGCCAGTGGGCATAAAGCAAGGCTGGTCTGAAACTGAATTTCGTAACCAGTTAAGAGTGTGGCTGAGAAGACAGTCTCCTTTCGCGCCGCTACCTCTGAATGACGAGGCGAGGAC
This sequence comes from uncultured Bifidobacterium sp., assembly GCA_964394175.1. Classification (GTDB taxonomy): domain Bacteria; phylum Actinomycetota; class Acidimicrobiia; order Acidimicrobiales; family Ilumatobacteraceae; genus UBA2093. The sequence continues at coordinate 17,696 of CAYMVM010000003.1, read as the reverse complement.
GGAATACCTTTCGGAATGGCAGGAGAAGTTGTTCGATGCCGGATATGTAGGGGCATCTTTCCCACGTGAATATGGCGGACAGGGACTCCCTCAATCATGTGAAGCAATCATCCTGGAAGAATTGGGTTTAGCTGGGGCACCGAGCGCATTTCATTATGCATATGTCGCGCGGGTGATTCATGAATTTGGGACTCCTGAGCAATGTGAGCGATATCTCAGGCCGGCCCTGAGAGGTCGTGAGAAGTGGTGCCAAGGCTTCAGTGAGCCTGACGCAGGAAGCGACCTGGCAGCGGTTCGGACTTTTGCAGAGTGGGATGACGACTGTTATGTCATCAACGGACAGAAGGTCTGGTCAAGCAGAGCTCATTCCGCGGATTGGTGCCTTCTCCTGACCCGAACTGATCGTCCAGAGACGCGACATCACGGACTAACAATGTTCATCGTCGATATGACCAGTCCAGGACTCACTGTGCGCCCCTTTCGCCAGATCAACGGTGCACTTGAATTCGCCGAGATTTTTCTCGACGACGTTCGTGTTCCAGCTGAGAACGTGGTCGGATCCCTTAACGACGGATGGCAAATTGCAATGTCAACCGTTGCTTATGAGAGAGGCCCAGCAGACGTCGGGCTCCTTGCAGACCTACGCCGCCAGTTACAGGGCCTGGTCACGCACCTGCGCACTGCAGGTTGGTCTCCCCAGAGCACACATGCAATCAAACTTGCCCGATTGTTGGTGACCGCAGATGTTTTACAGGCCCACGTCATGCGTGGAATCCATGATTCTCAACTCGCAGATACTTCTCAGGCTTCAGTTGACAAAATCCTGGTCACCGACCTCATCCAGGCAATTGGACGACTTCAAATTGAAATGTATGGCGCATCTGCAGTTCTTGGCGAGAATCCGGACATCATGTTTGATTATCTCTATGGTCGCGCTTCAAGTGTGTACGGCGGAACGGCGCAGATTCAGCGAAACGTAGTTGCGCAAAGAATTTTAGGACTTCCAAGATGACATCGATTGAGGGAAAAATCTGATGCACGGCGCACTTGACGAAGATCTGCGATTCCTGCAAGTTTCTCTTGAAGGACTGGCAAAATCACTTCAAATTGACACCTCGAATATAGACGCCCTGCGGACACAATCGGCCACCTTGCTCAGCTCCGCAGAACTTTCCCGCCTCGGCGACACTCCGGATTTCGGTGGCGCACAAAACTTGCTACAGATGTCGGTGATAACCGAGACCATCGGAGCGAGTTGCACCGCAGCAGACTTTCTCAATACGAGCTTGCTTGGCCCACATCTGTTGGCATGCGCTGAATCTTCAGCACGCAATCATCCCTTAGTGGCTTCCGGACAACGCCTTGCAGTTGGGTTCGACACAAATCTGAGCAATGTTGCTTACGGTACTTCGATGTCAATGGCTGCAGTGGACGTTGGTCTCGGGCCACACACGATTCTCCACCTCGACCGTCATTGCGGCACTTTGCTTGCGTCATCACTACCTGCAGATGCTCCGTCGTCGAGTGAAGATCTCGCCAGACGAATTTCCAGACTCTCAACCGCAGATGGTGTACCAATCGGAAGCATCTCCCCGGTTGCCCTCGAACGATGGGTTCGTTATGCCCACATTGCCATTTCTTCTGAGTTGCTCGGTCTCATGCAAGGTGCTCTTGACATGGCCGTGGCATACGCCAAAAGCCGTACCCAGTTCGGAAAGCCAATAGGACAATTCCAAGCGATTCAGCACATACTCGCTGAAAGTCACGCACGAGTCGAGGCCGTTCGAAGCATTGTTCGAAATGCTGCCGACGAAGAAGACCACAAAGGCGCGAGGACGCATCTCGCGAAGGCGGCCAAGATCACCGCTTCTGAGGCATCCATTGACATCATCGAATCGTGCATCCAAATTCATGGCGGCCTTGGACATACATGGGAGTATCCACTTCATCTTTATCTACGTCGTGCACTTGTCGACCGACAGCTTCTTGGCGATGAGTCCAGCCTGCTTACCGAGCTAGCCCATGATCTCTTCGATGAGGCCAGGCAAACGTGAACGACCCCACTCAAGGAAGCATCCCAAACACCATCGTGGACGCACTTGCGCAAGCTGCACAGCGATACTCATCAGTGACAGCTGTTGTTGATGCCGAACATTCACTCACCTTCGAGCAGCTCTGGATTTCAGCCAAGGAGGTGGCTCGGGCTCTGATTGCCAATGGTGTCCAGCCCGGCAGCCGAGTGGCAATCTGGGCCCCTAACAGCATTCGATGGATCCAATGTTCGTTCGGCATCTACTGTGCTGGTGCCATTCTCGTGCCGATGAATACTCGCTACACCGGCACCGAAGCCAAGTACATCCTCCAGACCGCAGAAGTTGACGTTCTGATCACGGTCACCGATTTCCTGTCGATGAACTATTTTGACGCCTTAGAGAACGAGGACGGGCTTCGCGGCTTATCGCACCGTATATGCATCAGCGGCGACCCGACGCACGGGTCGAAATCGTGGTCAGAGTTCTTGGCAGACAGCCACAGGGTTTCCGATCTCGAGCTCTCCCAAAGAATGGCCTCGATAGGTCAGGACTCAGTATCTGACATCATTTTTACTTCGGGGACCACGGGTGCCCCCAAGGGTGCCGAGCTGCGCCACTATCCAAGTGTTCAGACGTACACCGATTGGAGCAGATTGGTCGGGCTTCAGCACGGTGATCGATATTTCAGCATTTATCCGTATTTCCATACGGCCGGACTGAAATCTGTGCTCCTCGCATGCGTTCTGATCGGTGCAACCGTTTATCCGTTTCCGACCTTCGATGTAGAACGAGTTCTTGAATTGGTGGAACGTGAACGAATCACAATGTTGCCAGGCCCTCCGACCATGTTTCAATCAATTCTCGACCATCCGACCCGCTCCAATTATGACTTGTCAAGTGTGCGGACATCAGTGACGGGTGCGGCAGTGGTTCCTGTCGAATTGATACGCCGCATGCGAGAGGAATTGGGCATCCCGTCCGTGGTCACGGCCTACGGCCTCACTGAAACCACCGGGACCGTGTCAGTGTGCTCAGCGAACGACCCACCTGAGGTAATCGCCAACACTGTGGGAAAACCCATACCCGGCCTAAGCGTTCGCATTGCCGATGAAAATGGCATGCCACTTCCTACGGGACAAAGCGGTGAAATTCTCGTGAAGGGCTTCAATGTGATGAAGGGTTACTTCAAGAATCCGGTCGCTACTTCAGATGCAATCGTAGATGGATGGCTTCACACCGGCGATGTGGGCCATATCGACGGCGAGGGCAACTTGCACATCACAGACAGAAAGAAAGATATGTTCATCGTGGGTGGTTTCAATGCCTATCCTGCCGAAATCGAGGCCGAATTGTTGCGCCATCCTTCTGTCTCCCAAGTCGCAGTGGTGGGTTTGCCAGACTCGCGACTCGGCGAGGTTGGTGTCGCCTTCGTCATTCTCAGACCGAATGAATCCATTGCTGAGTCACAACTATTGGACTGGGCGCACCGAAGTCTTGCGAAGTTCAAGCTCTCTCGTGTACGTGTCGTCGACTCCTTGCCTACTGGCCCGAGCGGAAAAATACAAAAATTCAAATTGAGAGAGCAATATGGCTGACAAGATCACCGACGAGGCAGTTCAGCAACTTCGCAGACGAATCGGAATACCACGTCCACACGGTGTACCTCCTCACTACCTATCGCCGAACGAGGATGCATTTCGACATGTCGCCGAGGCATACGGTGACGACAATCCACTGTGGTGTGAACCTTCCTACGGGCATCAGACACGGTGGTCAAGCGTCATTGCGCCGCCACACTTGGTCGGTGGCGACACGTTGATTGGAGTCGACGAGGTATCTGAAATCGACCCTCAATTCGCCGATGTGATGAAGGGTGATCCACTTCGCGGCGTTCATGCGTTCTACTCGGGTTCTTCCCGCGAATGGTGGAATCCCTTGTACCCGAACCAAGCAATCTCGCGTCGAAATGCACTTGTCGGAGTTGATAACAAAGTGAGCGAGTTTGCTGGGCGATCAATTCATGAATGGAGTGCTGAAGTCTTTGCAGTTGATGGGGGTCCGGTGCTGTCGGGCCAATACCGACTGATGATTCGGGCTGAGCGCGAACGAGCAATATCGCAGGCCAAGAATGACGCCATTGAGATTCGTCCCTACACGGATGAGGAGATTGAGGAGATCGCTCAGGCAGTGGCAGCCGAACCGAGTCGGCGTCGAGGAGCGCTGCCGCGCTTTTGGGAGGACGTGCAGGAGGGTGATGTCGTCGGACCATTGACAAAAGGGCCACTGAGAGTCACTGACATGGTGGTTTGGCACACTGGAATGGGCATGGGGCTTTACGGAGTGAAGGCCTTGCGCTTGGCGTACGACCAACGCAAACGCATACCGAAGTTTTTTCGGCCTGATTCTCTCAACATTCCCGACGTGCAACAGCGAGTCCATTGGGATCCGGAATGGGCGCGAGCTGCCGGCAATCCAGCGTCATACGATTACGGTCGAATGCGAGAGACTTGGCTCATTCATGTGTGCACGGATTGGATGGGCGACGCCGCGTGGCTCTGGAAACTTGATTGTCAGTTCCGTAAGTTCAATTATGTGGGAGATACCCACTGGATCCAAGGTGCTGTGGAGAAGAAGTTTGAGACGACATTTGGAGCCAAGGCAGTTCTTGTCGAAATCACGGCGAGAAACCAGCGAAACGAGACAACCACCACTGGTAGCGCCACGATTCTTCTTCCATCACAAACTTCTGGAGACCCGCTGCTCCCCCCAGTTCCAGGTTCTGCCACGACATGCCAGGAAGTGCTGACAGCACTGGCAGAACGTCACCGGCAGGAATCGAATTGAGAGCGACAATTATTGGCCGGTAAAATTTGGCGGGCGCTTGTCTCGACGAGCCGCGATGTTTTCCTTGAAATCGGCAGATCGACTCGAAAGCTCCATTGCCCAGCCCTCAGCCGATAGCTGCTCCTCGAGGCCTGAGATCGATGAACGATGAACCAACAGCTTGGTCTGTCCGATAGCTATTGTCGCCGAACTTGCCAACTGCCTCACAAGTTTTCCTGAGACATTGTTGAGGTCCTCGCGGGGGGCTGCTTCATGCACCATCCCCCAATCGGCTGCGCACTGGCCAGAGATCTTTTCCGACAGGAGCAAAAGACGGCGTGCACGTGCGGCTCCCACGCGTTCCGGTAGCAGCCAACTCGTACCACTGTCCGGGGTGAACCCAAGTTCAGTGAACGGTGCCCAAAGTGTCGCCTCGCTGTCGACGACAGCAAAATCGGCGGCTAGGACTATTCCGAGACCAAGCCCAATCACCCAACCGCGCGCTGTCACCACAATGGGCTTCTGAACACTGCGCATGGAACGAATCAGGCGATTGACGTGAGAATCCATACGACGTTGAATTGAACCAACAATCGGTTTGCCCGTCCCCGAGGTCCGTTCTCTGAGATCGAAGCCTGAACAAAAGTCCGAACCCATCGCAGTTATATGCACGACTCTCACTTCAGTCTTCTCACCGGCATCCTCGATCAGTTTGGCAAGGTCAGTGACCATCGGGTCAGTGAAACTGTTCTTCCGTTCTGACCGATTTATCATGATCGCCAGAACGCCGTCATCGAACCGGACCATAATTGAGCCATTTGATTGCATATCCTGAGTCATTATTTTCCCTTCAGGAGGGTTCGAGCAGTATCCAAGACTGCACCTCGCTTGACTTTTCCGACTTCAGTACGCGGCAGAGACTCAAGCCAGACGAAGGATACGGGGACACGGTACGGCGTGAGGTAGTGACGACAATGTTCTTCCAGACTCACATTATCCACTCTCTCTCCGACGAGAACCGCGACTGGCACCTCACCAAGACGGTCATCCTCGAGACCCACGACACAGGACTCTCGCACTGAGGGATGAAGGTCTAGCACTTCCTCGACGGCTTTCGGTGCAACTTTGTGACCACCCCTATTGATCATGTCGGACATACGTCCCTCGAGCCAGACGAAGCCGTCATCATCAACGTGAGCCATGTCGCCCGTAGCAACAAAACCCCACGAATCAATTCGTTCATCTATCCCATGTGCAGCTGTGGGGGGGCGCACCCACAGCTGGCCGCCTTCATCTACTCGAATGTCAACGCCTGGATGAGGTCTACCTATGGCGCCGAGTTTTTCGGGATACGTCTTCGCATCGTTGGCAGTCCATCCAATCACTTCCCCCATCTCGGCTTGCCCATACCCATTCAGCACAAAGACATGAAACTTCTCCATGAAACGTCGAGCTTGAATCGGCGAAAGTGGCGCCGTGATCGAGCGAACATACTTGAGAGGCGCCAATGAACTCACTTCTGAATCGACCAGTGACACCATTGCGGCTGGAGGAAGCACCGTTGAGCGGACATTGTGACGACCCACGAGTGTGGCAAAACCATCTGGATCGAAGTGTGACATCGTCACTATTTCAGCCCCCGCCCGCAAGCCAAACAAGGCATTGTAAATACCTGCATTCAGAGCTAGGGAAACAGGGACGAGGTTCGGCATCGGACGTGTGCTCGCCCGTTGTGCCGAGAGTGGTCCGAGAACTCTGTCTAGCAATTCGAGGTAGCCGCCGTGTGTGTGCACCACACATTTCGGGACGCCGGTCGTCCCGGAAGTCCAAACAACCAATGCAGCATCTAACCCGTATTTACGGGCTGTACCTCGGCACCGCGAGATTCCCTCTTCGTCGACCAAGAACTGTGAATCTGCAATCTCCAGCATGCGAGCACGCTCTATAGAAGGCGATCTATCGTTCATCGGAATCGCGACACCACCGGCCATCCATACTGCAAACATCCCAGCTAACAACTCGGGCCCATTTGGAAGGAAGAGCGCCACCGACGAACCATCGAGAGGCCCCAAGTCTTTGGCGAGCTTTTCTGCACGTGCGACAAAATCGGCATGAGACACCGAACCGTGAAGTGTGTGTACTAGCGGCACATCACCCTGAAGTGGATGCTCGTACAAAAGATTGAGAAGGCTCACGGAAGTGGTTTCCACCGTGGTTCTCGCTTCTCGGCGAAAGCCAGGGGTCCTTCGGCTTGGTCCGGATGTCCCCACATAGACACCAGGTGCTGTGCCCCATTCTTGCATGCGTCTGTAAGGCCCAGTTCAAGTGCCTCCCACAACGCCTTCTTCGTCGCCGCCATTGCACCGGGAGAGTTCTGCGCGATGATTTCACCAAGCTGTTGAGCTCTCTCACGGAGGCGATCAGGTGGATCAACAATCTCGGAGATCATTCCCAACTCAAGAGCTCGTGTGGCCGACATTCGTTCGTGTTTTCCGACGAACGCCATTCTCATCACGGCTTCAGCTGGCATCTTGCGAAGAAGTCCGATGGCTTCGATTGCTACGACCTGCCCGACTGACACATGAGGGTCAAAGAATTGCGCGTCAGATGCAGCGATGACCACATCTGAGTCGGCCACCCAGTGGAAGCCACCTCCAGCGCAAATGCCGTTGATGGCAGCAATGACCGGCTTCCAGACCTTTTGATGCCATGCTGTGAAGTGCAGATCAAAATTCTGAACAGATTCCCGGTAGCGCTCCATGCCCTGACCATCGGTGGCGAGTTCAGTGACGTCTACTCCGGTTTGAAACGCACGCCCATTACCGGTGTGCACGATGACCCGTACTGACGGATCGTCATTCAATTCTGACCACGCATCAGCAAACTCATCGCGCATCTTTGCATTCATGGCATTCAACGCGTCAGGGCGATTGTTGATGAGCCATCCCACCGGCCCGTGCCGTTCGATCTGAAGAAATTCATAATTCATGTTCGAGGAATCTCCTTCCATGGCGCTTCGGACCACGGATCTGGCTCTCGCGGCAAACCAAGAACACGTTCGCCCAAGATGTTCTTGTTGACTTCTGTAGTTCCACCTTCGATGGTGTTGGCGCGCGAGCGGAGCATCCCCTTCGTTTCGAGAGGCATATTGTCGTGGTATTCGACCCCTTTCAACCATGCCTGTCCTCTCGGTCCGAGCATGTCGCTTGCGGTCATCTGAATTCGTTGATTGAGGGAACCTTGATGCACCTTCCCAATCGAGGCCGCCGAACCCGGGGTGGCACCTTGTGAAACGACTGATCGCACACGGAGATTCGTCCACTCTCGGAGCCGTTCTTCCGACAGCACCCTCATCAAGCCATCCTTGGCTACGGCTGAAAGCTCGCCATCAGAAGACTTCACTCGCGAGACCAAGTTGCTTGCGCTGGCACCGCCTATGCGATCGACTCCTCCGGAACCAGCGCCCGACACCATCTGTCGCTCACCCGACAACGTCGACCCAGCCACTCTCCAGCCGTCATCGATCGCACCGACACGAAATTCATCGGAAATGTGGACGTCCGTGAGAAACACAGCATTGAAGTCCACGAGACCTCCGATATGCCGCAACGGACGAACATCGACACCCTCCAAGGACAGATCAATGATGAAGTACGTCAATCCATTCCGCTTTTTCACATCTGGGTTGGTCCGTGCCAGACAAATTGCAAAGTCACTGAAATGCGCCCAGGTTGTCCAGACCTTCTGACCACTGACAACCCATTCATCACCGTCACGAATCGCTCGACAGGCCAATGATGCCAAATCGGACCCAGCACCCGGCTCAGACAAGAGTTGGCACCACTTCTCTTCGTTTCGAACGATTGGAGGCAAGAAGCGTTTGAGTTGTTCGCTCGTTCCGTGTGCGAACAAAGCTGGCGCCGCGGAATTGAGACCAAGCGGATTAAGGCGACCGAGATTGAGTGGTTCCAGTATCCGTTCTACAAACTGAGCCTGATCTCTCGACAACTCGAGCCCTAAATACTCTCGTGGCCACGTACTCACGGCCAATCCGCTAGAAGCGAACGTTGGGTACCACTCCTCGTACTCGGCACGCGACCGCACTGCCCGGAGAGCATCAAGCCCCCTTGCCGATGCTTCGATCCACGTCCGAGGCACATTGTGGTCGATCCATTGCAAAACCTCGTGCTCTATTCGGCGGTCTGGAGTGTTTCGATCAATGGGCAAAAGTTCAGATGGAATGACGCTCACCTTTCCCATCGCGGTTCTCGTCCGGCGGCATAGGCCACCGGACCTTCGGTTTGATCTGGGTGTCCCCAAAGAGAAATCAATTCGCCAGAGCCACTCTTGCAAGCGTCCGTCAGACCGCGTTCGAATGCGCCCCATAGCGCACGCTTTGACGCTGCAAGCGCGGCAGGCGAGTTACGCGCGATGGTCTCTGCGAGAGCTTGACACTCTTCGTGTAGCGATTCGACAGTGGTCGAGATCTGAGAACACAAACCGACGCGATAAGAAGTAAGCGCATCAAGTCTCTCGAATTTTCCGAGCAACGCCATGCGACTGATGGTCTCCATTGGAACTTTTCGTGCCAGTGTGATTGTCTCAAAGGCCGAGACCTGTCCAATGCTCACGTGGGGATCAAGAAACTGAGCGTCTGGAGCAACGACGACTATGTCCGCGTCAGCGACGAAATGGAGCCCGCCGCCTACACAGAGCCCATTGACGGCCGCAATGACAGGCTTCCAAACTCCTATATGCCACGCAGTAAGTCTCAGGCTTGCGTTCCGCGTCCGTCGGCTCTGTTCTTTTAGTGAATCTGGATTCTTGCTTAGTTCCTTGACATCCAAACCAGTATTGAATGCAGAACCCACGGCCCCATTGACGATCACCCGCACCTTGGGGTCATTATCCAGCTCTTTCCACGCGTCTTCAATCTCGTTAAGCATTCGAGAATTCATCGAATTCACGAACTCTGGACGATTGAAATTTAGCCAGCCAACTGGTCCGTCGCGATGAACGTCTAAAGTCTCATATCCGCCGGCCACTCACAAATTCTATACGCGTCGCCTCTAACGGACCCGCGTGATCATCGCCCGTAGGGTTGCACTGCGTCTGCTGGCACGCGTCCAAGGCGTCCCGCTTGGAAGTCATCGAAGGCTTCCTGAATTTCATCCATCGAATTCATGACGAACGGCCCGTATTGAACCACGGGTTCGTTCAGTGGGACTCCACCGATGAGGAACACTTCGAACATCGACGTACGCGAGTCTTGCAAGGTATTGGCCGAGACTCGCACGAAATCTCCGTCTACAAAGACCGCAGTCTGCCCAGTTGCAATCGCCACGCCGTCGGACACTGATCCCTGCCCAGCAAGGACGTGCACAAGCGCGTTGAACTCACGCGGCCAGGGAATGTCGATGGACGCACCAGGGCTGACAGAGACGTGCGTGATCGCGAGTGGAGTGTGCGAAATTCCAGGACCAGCGTGTCCTGCGAGAGCACCGGCAAGCACTCGTACGACCGCACCGCCGTCATGTGAGGAAATATATGCGACATCATGACCTTGGAGATCCTGATACTGCGGAGCAATTCGCTTCTTCGCTCTCGGCAGGTTGATCCACAATTGCAGACCGTGGAACAAGCCACCTGCCTCAACGAGTGCAGGAGGTGGTGTCTCGATGTGCAAGATGCCGTCCCCGGCTGTCATGTACTGGGTGCCACCTTCTCGGATGACTCCTCCACCACCGTGTGAGTCTTGGTGGATGAACTCGCCCTTCAACAGGTACGTGAAGGTTTCCATGCCCCGGTGCGGATGCCACGGCGTTCCCTTCGGCTCGCCCGGTGCATAGTCGACCTCGCCCATCTGATCGAGAATGACGAACGGGTCGACGTCTGACCTACTGAGACCAGCAAATGCACGACGCACAGGAAAGCCTTCACCTTCGAGGCCAGACGGCGCAGTGACGAGTTTGCTCACTCGTCGTGGAGCCCCCGTCACGATCGGCGCGAAGGTGTGAGCAGTGAGCTTCTCTGAATGCTCGCTTGATGCGGATTGTTCGGTCACGATGTCACCCACTACTGATGGTGTCGAAGGGGGGACTTGAACCCCCACGCCCTAACGGGCGCCAGCCCCTCAAGCTGGTGCGTCTGCCAATTTCGCCACTTCGACGAGGAAGGTTGAGGCTATCTGCGACTACTCAAGCAGCCAACAAGAAGCCGAGTGCGACCACCGTCAGTAGCCACACAGTGGCGAAAACAGTGGTGATGCGATTGAGGTTCTTCTCAGCCGCCGCTGAACCAAGTGCAGCACCGCCGGCCCCACCGAACATGTCGGAAAGACCACCACCCTGTCCGCTGTGCAAAAGCACACCGACGATGAGGGCGAACATGGACACCACGTTCACGACCAATGTGAGGGCTGTGATCACTGAGCGCACGGGAAACGAGCCTAACTGGACGAGCGCCCAGAGCCACCGAGAGACACCGGAACCTCATTCGGAAAGTGGCACGCGACCTGATGGGATCCGCCGCTGTGCTTCAAGGTCGGCTCTTCCGTTGCACACCGATCCTCGGCACGAGGACAGCGTGTGCGAAAACGACAACCGCTCGGCGGGTCAATTGGGCTCGGAACTTCACCCGAGAGCACGATCCGCTGACGGCCCCGCTCGGTGATGGGATTTGGCTCAGGAACAGCGGAGAGCAATGCGGTCGTGTACGGATGCAACGGAGACAAGTACACCGATTCTGCAGGACCGACTTCGACCAATTTTCCGAGATACATCACGCCGATGACGTCAGAGATGTGTCGCACCACGGAGAGGTCGTGAGCGATGAACACATACGACAAGCCGAGGTCCTTCTGGATGTCCTGCAACAAGTTCACGACGCCGGCCTGAATGCTCACGTCAAGAGCGGACACCGGCTCATCCAAGATCAACAAGGAAGGATTCAATGCGAGCGCACGTGCGACCCCCACGCGTTGACGCTGACCCCCGGAAAACTCATGCGGGAAGCGACGGGCGTGATCTGGGGACAGACCGACCAACTCCAACAACGAAGCGACTTTCTCAGCGTGATCTCCGTCGACTTTGTGCACCACAAGTGGCTCAGCGATCGACGTACCGACCGTCAATCGCGGGTCGAGCGATGCGTAGGGATCCTGGAAGACGATCTGCATTTGACGTCTCAGTGGACGAAGTTCAGTCTGTGAGAGGTTCGTGATGTCCTGGCCCTTGAATGCGATGTTGCCCGATGTTGGCTCAAGCAGCCGTAAGACACACCGACCGACTGTGGACTTACCGCTCCCCGATTCACCGACGAGCCCGAAGGTCTGCCCTTCCTCGACGGAGAAGGACACTCCCGACACCGCGTACACGGTCTGGCGTGCGCTACGCAGGCCAGTCGTCGTCTTCACATAGAACTCTTTGACGAGTTCATTCACTGCGAGCACTGGTGTCGTCATGTTCGTGCTCCGTCATGCTGGGCGCGAACACACGCGGTCTCTGTCATTCCCACACGAACCAGTGTCATTGGGGCAGACGAACATTCATCAGTGGCTTCGGTGCATCGTGGCCGGAATGCACAGCCACTGGGAGGTGCGATCATGTTCGGCGGAGAACCGACGATCGGCTGCAGCCGCTGACGACCAACCTGCGGAAGCGATGCCATCAGACCGCGCGTGTAGGGATGACCAGGTGTGGCGAACATGTCGTTGACCTGTGCTCGCTCGACCGTCATCCCCGCGTACATGACCTCCACCCGATCTGCGATACGCGCAATAACCCCCAAGTCGTGGGTGATGAAGACGACTGCAGTGTTCAAGCGGGATTTGACTTCCATCAGCACGTCGAGAATCTGAGCTTGGACCGTCACGTCAAGAGCTGTCGTCGGTTCGTCAGCGACGAGGACATCTGGCTCATTGGCGATCGCCATGGCAATCATGACTCGCTGACGCATACCACCCGAAAATTCGTGCGGGTATTGCTTGGCGCGTAACTCAGGCTGAGGAAGACCGACAAGATCGAGCAACTCGACAGCGCGTTCGTGGGCCTGCTGCTTCGGCATCGTCTGATGCGCCAAGATCATCTCCACGATCTGGTCACCGATGCGATGCACCGGATTCAGCGCAGACAACGGATCCTGGAAGATCATCGCCATACGCTTTCCGCGAACCGAGCGAATCGTCGTGTCGTCAGCTCCGATCAACTCCGTGCCACCGAGCATCGCAGAGCCCGTGATGATGGCCGTCGATGGCAGGAGTCCCATGATCGACAAGAACGACACAGACTTTCCCGAGCCAGATTCACCGACGATGCCGACGACCTCACCCCGCTCGACATCAAGGTTCACCCCGCGAACAGCGAGAAGTCTTCCGGCCGGAGTCGGAAATGTCACTCGAAGGTCGCGGGTGCTGAGAATCGGACTCATTGCTCGACCGTCTGCTTCGGATCGAAAGCGTCTCGCAGACCGTCACCGATGAAACTGACACATAGCGTCACAAGCAGCAACGCAGCGAACGGATACAACGCCAACCACCAATAACCCGCACGAACCGCAATCTTCGACTCCGCCACGAGCAACCCCAACGAGGTTGCTCCTTCTCCCGGGTTCGGTCCGTAACCAAACAAGGACAAGGTCGCTTCGCTCACGATGACACCAACCACGCCGAGGCTGAGCGCGACCAGGATCGGCCCAGTCGAGTTCGGGATGAGGTGTTTGCGAATGATGAACCAATTCGACGCTCCGGCAGCGCGGGCAGCCTCAACGAACTCCCTCTCCTTTAGGGCCATGACTTGTGCACGCAGAATGCGGGCGACACTCATCCAACCAAAAATCGTGAAGAGAACGACGAGGAACCGTATAGAACTCGGTTCACCAATGATGGTCGTGATCCACGGAACTGCTCCGAGAACGTTACGTACTACGAGCAACGCAACAAGGAACGGAAAGGCCAAGAAAACATCTGTCAAGCGCATGACGACGTCGTCGAATCGGCCACCCTTCAAACCAGCGTATGCGCCGACCGCGACCCCTACGACGAGGCTGAACGCGGATGCCAAAATGCCAAGTAGTAGTGATACACGCAACCCGAAGATGATGCGGCTGTACAGATCTCGACCGATACTGTCTGTGCCGAACCATGCCGCAGCTCGAGGTGCCAGGTTGTAGTTCTGTCCCTCGGAGATTTCGAATATCTGCTCATTGACTCCGTACCTCGCGGTGAACGGCGACAACAAGACGTAGATCACCAGGAAGCCCAGGATCACGACTGAGACCGACGCGGCTTTGTGAGCACGAAAACGCATGTACGCCATGCGCGCAGGCGACACAGAGGCAACGGTGAGACCGGCGACAGCATCGACGTCGGCAGCGGACTGACTGAGGGCAGACTTGTTAGACAAGTTTGATCCTCGGGTCGAGACGTGCGTACACGATGTCGGCTAGCAAGTTGAAGACGACGACAGATCCAACGATGATGACCATGAATGGCATCAGCTGCGGGAAGTCTCCGTTGCCGTAGGCGACCAAGAAGAAGCGGCCCATTCCTGGGTATTCGAACAGGCCCTCCGTGATGATGAGCCCGCCGACGATGGCACCGATGTCCAAGAAGATGAGCGTCGTCACGGGAATGAGGGCGTTGCGCAGCGAGTGCTTGAGCAGGACTTGCCGCTCGCTGATGCCCTTCGAACGAGCAGTGCGCAGATAATCGCTATTCAGGACGTCAAGCAGCGACGAACGCATATAACGGGAATAACTGGCGATTGTCTGGATGGCGACCACGACCACGGGCAGGGCCATGTGCTTCAACATCAATGGCAGATCAAAGCCCTGATGACCAGGCGGGTACACGCCCGACGTTGGAAACAGTGAAGAACCAAACCACTTCTGCCAATAGATCGAGAAAAGCAACTGCAGCAACAGCGCACTGACGAAGGGCGGAATGGCGAGACCGATGAGAGCACCCGTGTTCACAGCCGTGTCACGTAGACGTCCAGGCCGAAGTGCGGCAAGTACTCCGAAGAGGTTTCCCACGAAGATGCCGATAATCGACGCAGTTATGCCTAGACGCAATGAGTTGGCCAGAGCATCCTTCAGATTGGGCCAGACAGGGCTACGTCCTTTGATGCTCGGTGCCCAATCGCCGGTCAGGAATCCGCCGAGCCACTTGAAATAGCCACGCACATATCCGAAGGCTCCTTCATACAAGCCGTTCAACTCGATGTACTGCTGGATCTTCTTCTTCGATGCGCGCGCATTGGCACGTTTGTAACTTTCGACAGGATCGGTGCCAAGACGCAGCGCCACGTACACAAGGAAGGTCACGAGCAACAGCGTGGGAATAAGCCACAGGAGGCGACGCGCGATATACCTCTTCACTGTGCCTCCCCCACGTCGGTCATTCTAAAACGAGAAAGGTGCGGGGCATCTACTGCCCCGCACCTTCTCGAATGTCTCAGGACGAACCTGAACTACTTGGTTTCCACCTTGGGCTCAGACTTGAGCAGCTCGGTGACCTCGTACTTGCCATCGTTTGTGGTGCGGAATGCACCTGGCGAAAGCAGGTTGCCGACCGTCCACGCGTACCAGGATGAGTTGGCACACTCTGTGATCGGGTTGAGGCACTCTGGCCACTGCTCTGCACCGATGACGATTTGGCCGTCACCGTTCAGGTCCTTCCACATGTAAGTGTCGTTGAACGCGGCAAAGTTGTTCAACTGGCCTTCGACGTCACCAACAAGGTCGGTGCGGTAAGCACCTGACTTCGGGAATTGCCACAGCGGAACTAACGCGAAGTCCTTGTCCATCTCTGTGATTGCTTCCCTGATCAGTTCGCCACGCTTCTCGACATCAACTTCACTATCTGACGCCTTGAGTGCCTCAGTTGCTTTGTCGCTGGCATAACCCTGATAGTTCTGACCCTTGTTTCCATTGGCTTCGGTCGGAATCGCGTCCTTTGACCAGTTCGGCACGAGATACGACGGATCTGGCGGAGCGGTGCTGATGTACATCGCCAGGTCATAGTCCATGCCTGGGAGACGCTGCTGGAAGTAGCACGCTGCATCACAGTTGTACGGAACAACATTGAAGCCGGCTTCCTTCAACAACGGGATGAGGTACGCCTGGGTGTCTTCACGGCGCTTGTTGCCTGTGTTGATGACCCACTGGATTTCCGGCACGACGCCGTCCTTGGCCCACATGCCGCTCGCATCCTTTTCCCAGCCGCCGTCTTCGAGTGCCTTTGCAGCCGCGTCAAGGTCGTACTTGTTTCCAAAAATTCCGTCTGGACAGTAGTCGCCTGGAACAATCGGTCCACATTTCAGAAGACTTCCGCTCGCCTCAATTGGCAGGAAGATCTGCTTCAGCAAAGCATCAAGATCAATCGATCGATAGAAACCCTCTCGGAACGCTGGGTCTGAGAATTCACGAACGTTGCCGTTCGCGTCCTTACCTTCGACGCCCTGGTTCATGTAGATGGCTTCATAATCTCCGCCGTATTCAATCTTCACTTTGACATTTGGATCTTTGAGCTCCTCAGCCAACCCTGCATAAAACTGCGGGTAGATGAAGTCGACTTCGCCAGCCTTGAGCGCGGTCACTTGTGTCTCGACCTTCGGCACCATGACGAGCTTGCCAGATGCCTTACGTGGGCCCCAGTACGACTCATTAGGAACAAAGACAACTTGATCCTTGCTCCAGCTATCCATCTTCCACTCGGTACCCGAGTAGTTGATTGATGTCTGGAAATCTGCCGATATGTCGCTACAGTCCGCAACGGCAGCCTTCTTGATGAGACCGCTGAACAGGTTCTTGTACGGAGCGTGCAGTGCCGTGAAGGACACCACCACCTGCTTGTCGGACTCGCCGGCAGCAACTGACGAGATTTTGTCGTAGCCCGATGTGCTAATTGATCCCGGTGTGTTAAGTGCCGCTTGCCACGAGCATTCAAAGTCGGCATACGTGATGGGTGAGCCGTCTTCCCACACTGCCTCGTCAGCGATGTCGTACGTGATTGTCATGACGGTTTCGCCAGTGGCTGCCCCGTCTTCACTGGTTGTGTCCTCCGTGGAGCTGTCACTGTCACTGCCGCCACATGCCGACAATGCCAGAGCAACGCCAACGGCGAAGGCAAGTGCTTTTGCACCTTTTGTCCTTCTCATTGATGTGACCTCCTGGTCGATGATCGTGAGAACCGCGGGCTCTCGCCACGGCACGGACAGCCAAGAGGAAGACACGTGTTACCCCCTCCGGCGCATCCCTGCGCGTCCTTGGCTGGTCTCTCGTTCAACCAAGGCGCATTTAGGCTAACAGCGCCAGACCCCTGGGCTTAACAATCTGTACAGACGAGGTTCACTCAGGCGTGCAGCCGGTATTGAACGATGCGAGAAAATTCTTCTGGGTCCAGGCTTGCCCCACCCACAAGAGCCCCGTCGATGTCCGGCTGGGCCATGATTTCGGCAGCGTTTCCAGCCTTCACCGACCCCCCGTACTGGATTCGAACTCGCTCTCCCACGTCATTTCCCGACGACACAATGACCTCCCGGCGAATCGCGCCGCACACTGCTTGGGCGTCTCCCGCCGTGGCGGTTTTGCCTGTGCCGATGGCCCAAATTGGCTCGTAAGCGATGACCATCGAGCCGACCTGCTCGGGTGGTCGCTTGGCAATTGCTGCGCGAACCTGCGACAACACCTTTTCCTCTGTGCGGCCGTTCTCGCGCTCGTCGAGGGTTTCGCCGACACACACGATCGGTGTCATGCCTGCCTTGAAGACTGCAGTGATCTTCTTGGAGATCACTTCGTCGGTCTCGCCGAACAGTTCGTGACGTTCACTGTGGCCGACAA
>CAYMVM010000002.1:118948-127164 GCA_964394175.1 uncultured Bifidobacterium sp. | reverse complement strand
ACATAGCCGTAGACAGAAGACGCCGATAGCCTTGGCGCTTGTACCTAGCTCCCATCGTCTAGTGGCCTAGGACACCACCCTCTCAAGGTGGCGGCACGGGTTCGAATCCCGTTGGGAGTGCAAGTTTTGTCCCGTGTCAACGAGACGGTCGACCCTGATACATGTTGAGCGGTTGCTCCGGTCCCAATTCGACCACGGTCACCGATTTCAGCGCTCGCCAATGTGCTTCGGCGGCTTCAGCGTCACCGCTTTCAATGAGGTCCACCAATCGCGTGTACGACCGGCACGCTTTACGCATCATCTGGGAGTTTGCCCGAAACGAGAAGGCGTTCAAATAGCCAACGATCATCTCGCGCAACACTTGCGCCGTGGACGTGAGTGCTCGATTCTTGTTTCGACTCATGAGTGCCATGTTGAAGAGCCGCACGTGCTCAGCAAATGCATCATGGTCCTCTGATCTCGATGCCTCTTGGGCGTCCTCGATGATCGCTCGAAGTGTCGCGATGTCATCTTTGTTTCTCGTGCGGGTCAAGTCGCGGACAATCTGTGACTCGATGAGGTGTCGCACCTGATCAATCTCACCGATCGTTGTGTCTTTCATCTGCAACAGAAGTGCAAGTGACTCAGAGGTGGCGCTTGCGGGTGGCTCAGTTACGACAGGCCCTCCGTTACGACCACGTCGAATCTCAATAAGCCCTTGAGATTCGAGCACGCGGAGTGCCTCGCGGAGCGTGGTCCGGGCAACTTTGAATTGTGAGGTCAACTCTTCCTCGGTTGGCAACCGGTCACCGACTCTAAAGCGACCAAGGACAATTTGCCGCCGCAACGTGTCTGCGACAGCCTCATGAGTTTTGATGCCTCGCAGAGCGGGGCTGTGACGCGAAGCCATCTACTCGGCCGGTCGAGTCTCCGGTAGACGCACGAGCGGAATGCGTCGGTCTCCGGCACGTGCTTGATAATCGCGATACCAGGCTCGGTCATCGCACAGCTGCTCCCACGTCGTGGTGTAATCGTCGCCTTCAAGAATCTCCGGCACCGACCAGAATGTGCCACTTTGTACCCGACAGAAGATCTCTGGGTTCGCGGTGCGATCACGGAGATTCACGAACCACGATGGGTCATTGGGATGACCGGCAAACGAGGCAACCACGATGCGATGACCGTCCTTGTCGAACCACACGGGCAAGGCGACTTTGTGGATGTTTCCAGACTTGCGGCCTACGGTCTGAAGAAGGACGTGGTGCATTCCCACTTGTTGCCAGATGACGTCGGCATTCGATGTCTCCATGGCCTGCACGTGCATTGCGGTGAGACCGGGAATGTCCGCGTGAGAAGGGGTCTCCCACGCCTGATCGACTTTTTGGTTCGTTGGCACGGTGCTCAATGTAGTGCGCGGTGCCGGTGGCACGACAGACGGCTTGCGGTGCCAGACGAGTACGCTCTCGTCGTTCTCAACCCAGAAGCGAAAGGAACGCCCATGGCAGTCGATACCGAAGTCAGCGACAACATCATGTGGATCACCCTCAATCGACCCGACGCTGGAAATGCACTTAATGTCGAAGTCGGGGAAGGCCTCTCCGCGGCTTTTGCCGAAGTGGCGACCAACGATGACATTCGCGTCGTGGTAGTCACCGGAGCAGGGGAGAAGATCTTTTGTGCGGGCATGGACCTGAAGGCATTCGCCGCAGGAATGGACATGGCGCCAGTTGGTCGCGGTCTCGAAGCGCTTCGTACGTGCGAGAAGCCGGTCATCGCCGCTGTCAACGGGGCGGCGCTTGCTGGTGGATTCGAAGTGATGATGTCGTGTGACCTTGTCGTGGCAGTGGACCATGCGAAGTTCGGCATACCCGAGGTCAAGCGCGGTCTGTTTGCTGCAGGAGGCGGCACACGACTTCCGACGCGTATTCCATTGACGGTGGCACTTGAGATGGGCATGACCGGTGACCCCATCTCACCCGACCGGGCACTTCACTTGGGCCTCATCAATCAGGTCGTACCTGCTGCAGAACTGAGGTCGGCGACTGCGGCGCTGGCATCGCGCATCACCGCGAACGGCCCACTTGCGGTGCGAGCGACAAAGCGTCTGATGCACATGGAGATCCCTGAAGCGAATACCAAGGCCATCGGTGAAGCCACCGCTCAAGTGTTCACGAGCGAAGATGCACGCGAAGGTGCAACTGCGTTCGCACAGAAGCGCACACCTGAATGGAAAGGCCGCTAGCGGCAAATCGACGAGGTCATCTCGAACGATGATGTCCACGCAACGAAGAAGGCCGGTGGCTTGCGCCACCGGCCTTCTTTTTGATTGAGTCGGCTAGGCCGAGATCAGCCCTTTTGAAGATCCTTCAACTGGTAGTCGACAGACACAGTCGCACCCTTCAGCTTGTTCATCGCCTTGTCGACGAACAAACAGGCGCTGGACGGTACTTGCTTGCCTGGAGGTCCGACCAAGTCGGTGACTCCGTTAGTTGGCGGGCAAGGTGCCTGGCCGGACTGCCAGAACATGTCCTTCGGGAACCACGGCTTGCCTGGGCGAGTCGTGGCCTTCAGACCGAGACGGAAGTCGACGTCACCCAACGTGCGAATGCCCTTGGAAATGTCGGCACGCTTCGGATTGTCGCCAGCCTTCCAGATGCCAGCAGCGACGATACGCATGTACGAGCAGACCGTGGTGATCATGCCGACACGAATTGGGTTCGCAGCCAACGTCGCGGTCATGTTGTTCGCATTGCCGTAGCCCTTGTTGTACTCATCGATGCACATCTGGCTGAACTTGTCGAGCTTCGCCAACGAGCGATGCGGTCCGGCAAATGTCCAGTCGAGGAACTTTGTCTTGAGGAACAACTTGCAACCAGCCGAGGTGAGTCCCTTGAGGCACATTGTGTTTGCCTGGGTGTCACCGGCAGCATTTGCGATACCAGTCGAGTACGAGATTCGCACGTCGACACCAGCCGATGCCATAGCAGATGCCATCGGCTCGATTTCAGCAGAACCAACAGCGATCGGGATGTAGACACCGTTTGTCGCGTCGACCCCAGCCGCCTTCATGGCTGCTGCGGCTTCGGACTTGCCGAGACATTGTCCGCTACGCGCGCCGGTGCATGTGAGCTGTGAGAACACGATGTTCTGCGGCTTGATGCCGAGCTTGCGTAGGCGATTAGTGATGAGCGTCTTGATGCCTGCGGCAATGCCGTCTGTCTCAGGCGCCACAACTGCGACAACGTCGGTGGCCTTCAGAGCCTTCATGTTGCCAAGTGAATCCATCAATGCATTGACGCCAACTTCAGCAGGGTACGAGGCGGCTGAGAAGTAGTTACCTGTGCGCATCAACTGAAGGGTTCCACCTTCGCCTGTCACGTAAGGAACTTTGACGTCTTGCACGAGGAAGCGCACGCCAGGACCGGTCCAGCCTGAGGTTGTGAACGCAGCAGCTGGCTTGTGGTCGTCCCACAGCTTCTGAGCGATGCCGTCACGTTGTGCCGGCGAAAGCGGGCTATACACCATGTCAACGACGTTGATGTTGCGTCCGCGGATGCCACCACACGCATTAATGAGGTTTGCGTAGACCTTGGCGGTCTCGAGCATGTTGCCGTGATCGACATAAATGCCGAGCGGAATCAAAGCATCAAGGTCCTGGCGCATATGGCCGACCTTGATTTCCTTGTCGGTGTAACCCATTCCTGGGTTTGACTTGAGCGGTGTCTTGGCGGTGTTGCCGTCCTTGACACAGAACTTGTCTTCGCGGGCCTGAAACGGATTGGTGCGGTCAACTGCTGAGACGCGAGCAGCGCTCGCTCCCGTCAGTGACGTACCCACCGTCGTGGCCATTGTTGCTGCCGCTAGGAACGCGGCAACGTAACGTCGCTTCATGCGTGTTTCCCCCCTTAGGAACGTAGACGCACCCCCCGGTGCCCTACGTGCGAAAGCCTAGACGGTTTTAATGAACCCTTTCAATACGCCTCAGGCTGTCACCTAATATGGCGTGACGCTTGGCAAGTACTTGCTGACTGCAAGTAGCCAGGCTCGAGGGGGAACTTGTGCGAGAGACGGCACCTGCTGGCGACGTTGAGTCACTGACGTCGCTGATCATCGAGGGGGAAGAGGAGCGGCGAGCCGCGCAATTGCGTAGTGCTGCCATCGACGAGTCGGTGGTGACGGCCATGGAAGCGGTTTCGCTGAAGGAGGCCTTTGCTGCCGGAGGCAAGGCGACCTTGGGCGTGTTGCTGTTGCTTCACATCGTCGAGCAGTTCGACCGCACGGCACTCGCCGTGCTCGCACCGGACATCCAGAAGGCTCTGAATATCTCCGACACGACACTCATCGGAATTCTCAGCTTTGCCGGCGTCATCATTGTGTTGGGCGCAATTCCTCTGGCTTGGCTTGCCGACCGATTTCGACGCACGCGAATTATGAACATCTCGGTTTCAACGTCGGCTCTCATGATTGCGTTGACCGGACTCGTACCCAACCCATTTCTCATGTTCCTGGCGCGTGCTGGCGTTGGTGCGACGTACTCGTACCAGTTGCCGTGCTTCAACTCACTTCTCGCTGACACATATCCCATCGCTTCGCGATCACGTATCTATGCCATCGATGGTCTAGGACGTCCGTTGGGGCTTCTCGTCGGTCCGCTCCTGGCGGGAGCGTTGGCCAACTGGATCGGTGGCGATTCTGCGTGGCGCTGGGTGATGGTCGTCATCGCCATGATCATCGCGTTCGCTGCGGGGTTGACTTTCCTTGTCAAGGAACCACCTCGTGGCCAATTTGAGCAGAAGATGTTTGCCGGCACCACATATGAGCGTCCAGATGACATGCGCATCTCCATGGGCGCCGCGTTCGAGCGCTTGAAGAAGATCCGCACCTTCTATTACCTATGCGTAGGTATCGGAGTGCTCGGTTTTGCACTTGTCGCCGTTCCGGTTCAGTTCTCGTTGCTACTCGAGAACGCGTATGAGTACGGCCCATTCAAACGAGGGTGGGTGACCTCTCTTACATGGGCACCATCTCTGCTTGTCTTGCCATTCGTCGGAACATTCTTTGACAAGATCTTCCGACAGAACCCTCGCAAGTTGATGAACATCACCGGAATGTTGGTCTTCGGCTACGGGTTCTTCACTCTGCTCGCTCTTCGGTTTGAGAACCCGGTCATTCTCGTTGTGCTTCTCGGTTGCGCAAACGCACTCACATCGTCAGCCTTCGCCTGTGTCGGGCCAATCGTTTCGTCAGTCGCGCCGCCACAAATGCGCGCACAGGCTTTCGCGCTCGTTCCGATCTTCATCTTCCTCATCGGCGGTTTTTTCGGCGGTCTGCTGGCAGGTTCTTTGTCGGACTCGTTTGGAGAGCGCACTTCCTTGACCGTCATTGCTCCGCCCGCGGGAGTACTGGGTGGACTCATCATGATGTATGGCGCGCGCTTCATCCGTCGAGACATCGCCATGGCTGTGCTTGATGTGAAACGTGAACACGCCGAACTCATGCGTCTAGCCGCGATGGATCGTGACAAGACTCCACTTCTCCAAGTCTCAAATGTCGATGTCAGCTATGGCACCGTGCAGATCTTGTTCGATGTCAGTTTCGAGGTGCAGCGTGGTGAAGTGCTCGCTTTGCTGGGCACGAACGGTGCTGGTAAGTCGACGTTGCTGCGCGCGATCTCAGGACTTACGCAGCCGGACCGAGGTTTCATCCGTCTCGAAGGTCGCGCAATCACTTTTGCAGAAGCTGAGATGCGAGCTCGAGAGGGTGTGTTGCAGGTTCGAGGCGGAATGGGGACATTCCCTTCCCTCACCATCGAAGAAAATCTGAAAGCGTCGATGATGACTTTTGTCGACCGGGATCTACAAGACGACCGCATAGAGAGAGTCTTTTCGATATTCCCGATCTTGAGGGAGAAGCAGAATCTTGAAGCACGGTCATTGTCTGGTGGGCAGCAGCAGATGTTGGCTCTCGGAATGGCGCTCGTTCACGATCCAAAGATTCTCCTCATAGACGAGCTGTCTCTTGGTCTGGCGCCGATTGTCGTGCAGGAGTTGCTCGAGATTGTCACCAACCTGAAGAACGCCGGTTTGACGATGGTGATTGTCGAGCAGTCTCTCAACGTCGCCCTCGCATTTGCGGATCGAGCGGTGTTCCTTGAAAAAGGACATGTGCGCTTCGAAGGTCCGGCTAAGGAACTAGCCGAGCGGGGCGATCTCGTGCGAGCTGTGTTCCTCGGAGCGGATGGAGGCTGACATGTTGGCTCTTGAATTCACCATTCCAGGCACCGAATGGTATGTGCTCCCAGCAAACCTCGTCATCGGTGCGGTCGATGGCTTACAGCTTGCGCTGTTCGCAGTTGGTCTTGTGCTCATGTATCGGGTCACGGGTGTCATCAACTTCGCACACCTGGCGATTGGTGCCTTTAATGGCGTGGTGATGGCCGTCGTGGCAGCGATGTATGGCGTGCCGTACTGGTTGTCGCTCTTTCTCACGCTTCTCTCCGGCGCTCTGTGTGGTCTCGCAACTGAGTTTTTGCTGATCAGGCGAGTCTTCAAGGCGCCTCGACTGGTCTTGTTCATTGCAACCATCGGAATTGGTCAGTTGTTCCAACTCTTTGCGGTGGAGATGCCACGTTTCCAAGTTCTGATGGATTTCCCCGTACCGTTCACCGGTGCGTGGGATGTCAATGCTGACATTCGGTTGCGTGCATCAGACATGGTCGTGTTGGTGGTGGTGCCGGTGGTGCTCGTCGGGCTGTGGATGGTGCTGAATCGAACTCGACTCGGACTTCTGCTCGCGGCGACGACGGACAATTCGGACACTGCGCGCCTGTACGGCTTGAGCCCCAAGCTCGCGTCGACGATTACATGGACGATTTGCGGGTTACTCACGACGATCGGCACGTTGCTCTACATCCCAACGAGTAGCACCTCCATTGACGGCATCGTCAGCCTCGCAAGTCCCTCAGGCGTCTTGCTCTTCCAGGTGTTGGCAGCGTGCGTTTTCGGAAAATTCCGTTCTTACACCAGGGTTGTGGTGGCCTCAATCGTCATTGGAATCGTTTCATCGGTCATCAAACTGAACTCGATGAATCCAACCGGCTTCATCGCCGTTCTCGTGCTCACTGCACTGTTGATTGCGCTCATGCCGAGACGATGGGGCTTTGGCGTGTTGTCTCGCACCGAGAGTAAGTGGACACTTGCCACGCGACCGACAGAGGTGCCCGAATACTTGCGCTCGATCTGGTGGATCAAACGCCTGCCGATCTTCGGTTACGGCCTCATCTTCCTGTTCCTCGCTGTCATTCCGCTCTTCACGAAGACTTCGTTCGTCGGAGCAACCACGCAGGTCATCGCCATCGCACTTATGTCGATGTCGCTCTCTCTGCTCACGGGGTGGGGCGGACTGTTGTCGCTCGGGCAGGCTGCTTTTGCGGGCATCGGTGGAATGACGATGGTGGGGCTGATGCTCGGTCACCCGATTCCTTTCACAGACACCACGCTCACTTTGCACTGGGTGCCGGCGGTTCTGATTGGGATAGTGGTCGCTGTCATTTTCTCGGTCATTGTCGGACTTCCTGCACTTCGGGTGCAGGGTCTCATGCTGACCGTCGTCACACTTGGTTTCGCAGTCGCAACGGGATATTGGTTGCTACAACAGCCGTTCTTCTTGAACTACAACCAGTCAACCCCAACGATTCAGGTGCCAGACCTCGAGGGGCAGATGAATTTGTTCGGCATAAATATGGTGGACAAGCGCCAGTTCTATTACGTGGCATTGGTTGTTCTTGCGCTTGCTTGTGTGACCGTCGCGCATCTTCGAAAAACGGGTATCGGCCGCAACATCATCGCAGTGCGTGAAAACGAGGACATGGCGGCCACCACCACGGTGTCTCCCACGCGCATGAAATTGATCGCATTCGCGACGGCTGGAGGTATTGCCGGTCTGGGCGGCGCCATCTATATGACCTCGGTGTCGAGTATCCAAGCTGAGCTCGCGTTCTCGGCTGAGAAGTCGATCACGCTTCTGGCGACATCTGTCATCGGCGGACTCGGCACTGTTGGTGGCCCAATTCTCGGCGCGCTGTGGACCGAAGCATTGCCACGAGCGTTCAACAACAATGACACCATCGACTTGTTGACCTCGTCCATTGGTCTGCTCATCCTCGTCATGTATTTTCCGGGCGGGTTCATGCAACTCGGGTACCAGCTACGTGATGCAATTGTCGGATGGGCTGGCCG
>CAYMVM010000002.1:104958-118848 GCA_964394175.1 uncultured Bifidobacterium sp. | reverse complement strand
GGTTCATGCAACTCGGGTACCAGCTACGTGATGCAATTGTCGGATGGGCTGGCCGCCGATACCCGGCGCCTGAGCGCGCGAAGGTCGCCGCAGCGGCACGTGCTCTTCCTCACCGCGACGCAATCGGCATCACACCTGGGACTCCATTGTTGGTCGCGAACGACGTACGAGTCACATTTGGTGGCGTCAATGCCGTTGGTGGCGTGTCAGTGACCGTTGGCCAGAACGAGATCGTCGGACTTATCGGCGCGAATGGCGCCGGCAAGTCGACGTTCATGAATGCTGTGTCTGGCCTCGTGAAGACGAGTGGCGGATCCATCGAGGCATTTGGATCAGAAATCGCGCACCTACCGACGCACAAACGGCACGGACGGACCCTCGGGCGCGGCTATCAAGCGGCACGCCTGTACCCCGACCTCACGGTGCGCGAGACGATTCTGGTCGCTCTCGAAGCCCAGGAGCGGACGCCGTACTTCCCGGCGTTGCTCAACATTCCGCCGTATCGCGGTATCGAGCGGAAACATAATGCTGAAGCTGCCGAGATCATTGATTTTCTCGGGCTTGGTCGATATGCCGACCAACATGCGTCGAATCTCTCGACCGGAACACGTCGCATCGTCGAATTCGGCTGTTTGTTAGCGATGAGCCCGAAGTTGATCCTGCTCGACGAGCCGACAGGCGGTGTCGCTCAGAAAGAGACAGAAGCCTTTGGCCCGCTCATTCGCCGCATCAGCAAGGAACTGGGGGCGAGCATCATGATCATCGAGCACGACATGCCGCTCGTCATGAGCGTGAGTGACCGTATGTACTGTCTCGAGACTGGGCTCGTCATCGCGGAGGGCACGCCTGCAGAGGTGCGCAACAACTCCCGTGTCATCGCCAGCTACCTCGGCACCGACGAGCGCGCCATCCAGCGCAGCGGATCTGGCCAATAGCCTCACTGGGGTGACTTCACCCTGGGTGACATCGTCGCGCGAAGATGCGACTTCAGCAGCCGCACGAGCGCGGGTGACCATTCGTCGAATCATCGACGCCGACGATGCTGAAGTGGTGACACGGCTCAGTGACGAGATCTGGGGAAGTGGAGTCATGGTCCCGACGAACTTGCTTCGCGCCGTCGCGATGGCTGGCACGCCTGCACTTGTCGCCGAACGCGACGGTAGAGCCATCGGTTTCGCACTCGGATTTCCGGCATTGAGCTCGGGCTACACGTATGTGCACTCTCATCAAGTCGGCGTGCTGGCTGCGCACAGGGCCGAGCATGTGGGTTTTGCTTTGAAGATGGCACAGCGATCGGAATGCCTGTCCATCGGTGTGAGTGAGATGCGTTGGACATTCGATCCGATGTTGCGCACCCATGCTCGGTTCAACCTCATTCATCTCGGTGCCGAGGTCATCGACTTCATTGAGCACTGCTACGGCAGTCGTGCGGACAATTTCAACGCCGGTGACCGCACCGACCGATTCAAGGTGCGCTGGATGCTCGAACGCGAGATAACAGACCAGGTGGAATGCCTTCCAGGTGGCACCGACGACACGATCGAGGTGCCGGACGACTACCACCAGTTGCGCCGAGTCGACGCAGATGCGGCGCAATCGGCGCGTCTGTATGTGGGGTCGCGGCTTCGAGAAGTGTTTGACCGCGGGGGAAACATCGCCGGATTCGGTCCGAAGGGCTACGTCGTGAAAGGTTCACAGAGATGAAGATCGAAGCCGTAGAACTCTTGCGCTTCCAGTTGCCGCTCGTTCGTCCGTTTCGCACATCGTTTGGAACGCAGAACCATCGCGACGTGATTCTCGTGCGGGTCGCCACCGATGACTCTGTGGGCTGGGGTGAGTGCGTGGTCGGGGTGGATCCCTTTTACAACGAGGAATACACCGACGCCGCCTACGAGGTGTTGGTCAGGTGGCTCATTCCGATGGTGTTCGCACACGGACCACTCACTGCCGAAGCCTTCGCAGGTGTCGTGGCAAATGTCGTGGGGAACAAAGGAGCAAAAGCGGCATTCGAGATGGCGCTGCTCGACGCACAACTTCGCGCTGAGGGCGCGTCGTTGACCAGTTATCTCGGAGGCACTCGTTCGAATGTACCTGTCGGAGTGTCCATCGGGATCACTCCGACAATCGACGATCTCGTGACGGTGTCTCAGGGTTACGTCGCAGACGGATACACCCGACTCAAGTTGAAGATCGAGCCGGGCTTCGATGTGGAACCGGTACGTCGCGTGAGAGAGGCCGTGGGTGACGCGGTCATGCTGCAAGTCGATGCAAACGCCGCGTACACCGCAGACGACATCGATCATCTCGCCAAACTTGATGAGTTCAACCTTCTTCTCATCGAGCAACCATTCGAGCCAGATGACCTCTTGACCCACGCTGCGATGGCCCGCAAAGTCTCGACGCCTGTGTGTTTGGACGAGTCGATCGTGTCGGTCGGTGCGACACACACTGCACTTGAGTTGGCTGCATGTTCGGTGGTCAACGTCAAAGTGGGTCGAGTGGGTGGACTACTCGCATCGCGCGACATTCATGACCTCTGCGCTGACCGTGGTGTGCCGGTGTGGTGTGGGGGCATGCTCGAAACTGGTGTCGGTCGTGCCGCCAATGTCGCGCTTGCCTCGCTTCCGAATTTCACCCTGCCAGGTGACATCTCAGCCAGCGCTCGTTACTTCGATCGAGACATCACTGAGCCGTGGGTCTTACGTGACTCTTCGCTCGATGTGCCACAAACGCCAGGTCTAGGTGTGACCGTCGACGAAGAATTCGTCGCACGCTTGGGAGCGACGCGCGAGTTGTTCCGTCCGTGAGCAATTACGGGTAACTCGGGCAACAGTCAGTTGCGTGGCCGCCGCTCGCGCGCTGCGGGCATCCACTCTGGTCCTGCCGTGGCGTTGATTCGCTCAATGAAACGTTCTCCGACCGGCTCGATGAGCGAGACGAATCGCAATGTGTCGTCTTCGCCCAGATGGCGCCATGCGTGTGATGCCAGTTCATTCGTGCGCTGCTCGAGATGTTCACGAAACGCGATTCCGGCGTCGTTGACGCGCTGATTGTCGGCCAACCCGCGGGACGTGAGATTCGACCAAGCGGCGACGAGCGCGGTGTCATCGGCGCCACGGCTGCGAGGGATCCAATCGCCTGGGTATCCGAGATATGCGTCGTGCAAGAGACCGGCCTCGACGCCACCGATGCCTTCAGCAGCGAGAACAGCCCAGTGCGTGTCTCCGCGCCATTCGCGGATGCAGTTCACTGCCAGCCATGCCGACAACAGGGGGTCGCCCTCATGTCGTGGCCAGTGAAGATGCGCGGCGTACAACGGTCGGGCCGAAAGTGGAAGCGAGTCGGCGGCTGACCATAGTTGCGTGGCAAGAGATGCAAGAGCGTCGCAGATGTCGGGGGCATACTCGCGAAGTCCGCGGACGACCGATTCATTTCGCGCTTCATACACATCTTCAAAAGTGGTGTGTTGCCGCGCTTGGTCCAAGGAGAACGCAACGAACAACGGATGAATCGAGTAGCACGCAGCCGCGACGACGTCGTTTCCTGCTGGACCCAACGGTGCGCATCGACTTGCGATGTAATAGCCACGACCTTCTGGCACTCCGAGCGCGGTGTAGTTGGCGATTGCATGCGGGTCCCAGTAGATCCAGCCGACCAACCGATGTGAGGCGAAAGAAGCCCGAGCGGTGAGTTCGACCCAATTGGTCATCGGGTGCTCGCAATGAAATTGACGATGACATGAGCGAGTTCTTCGCCTTTGTTCTCCTGTAGGAAATGCCCGGCGTCGCTGATGGTGACATGTGGTTGACCAGCAGTTCCGGGAACTTCGCGAAGGAAGAGGGCATCGCCACCTGCAGTGATGGGGTCTTTGTCGCTGAACGTGCAAAGCCATGGCTTGGTGAACGTTCGCAGCGCTTCCCATGCTGCTCTGTTTTCGGCGACTTCAGGGAATGTCTCGTCGACGGGCACGAATGACGGAAAGATTCGTGCGCCAGATTTGTACGTGTCGTCAGGGAACGGCGCGTCGTATGCGGCGACTTCATCGGCTGATAGACGTTGAAGTGAACCTCCGTTCACCAGCGCGCCGATGTCGAATTTCGGCGACTCGCGAGAGAACTTCTGCCAGGCGAGAAATGCCTCTGTGGCTTTGCCGTCACCACGGGGAAGTCCGGTGTTTCCGGTGACGACACGATCGAATCGCTCTGGCTTCGCAGCGACAAGACGAAGTCCGATGAGCCCTCCCCAGTCCTGTCCAAAGAAAGTCATGTGATCAAGGTTGAGCACGTCGAAAATCAGTTCGCTCGTCCACGTGACATGACGAGCGTATGAGTAGTCGGTGACCTCGAGGGGCTTGTCTGACTTGCCGAAACCGATGAGGTCTGGTGCGACCACACGATGTCCGGCGTCGACGAGGATCGGGATCATCTTTCGATAGAGGTAGCTCCACGACGGTTCGCCATGAAGAAGCAGCACAGGTGCCGCATCGCGTGGGCCCTCGTCGAGATAATGCATGCGAAGTCGCCCGCCTTCGGTGTCGGCGATGTCGGCGTAATGAGGTTCGTAGGAGTAGCCGGGAAGGTTGGCGAAACGCTCATCTGGCGTGCGGACGTGTCTCATCGGGTCCCTTTCGAAGAATGACGGATCATGGTCGTAGTTGATGGAGAAGCGCTGCTGTCAATGCCTGTTCGATGCGTGCTGCCGACATTCCTTGGTCGAGGCGGAGTTGCTCGACATGTTCAAATGACAACAGCGCCTCGATGCTGGTCTTTGCGGCTTGGGCTTCTTCAGCGGACATGGCTCTCAATTCCTGCACGAAGAGCCGTTCGTGTTGGCGGCGAAGTTCCGTGCGAGAGGTACGAATGTGAGCTGCGACAGTGGCATTCCGGACGGCGTGCATACGGGTGATGCGCATGACATTCATCATGTCGATGTACAACTGCACTCGGCGCGACACGACCGTTCGAACCCGTCCTTGCGTGGAGGCCATCTTCGGCATTGACACCGTGCTGCGTTCGGCCAGCCGAGCCCATTGCACTTCGAACGCCGTGTGGCAGAGATCGTCGATGTCGTCAAAGTGGCGAAAGAGCGACCGCTCTGACACGCCTGCACGTTGTGCGATCTCCGCGGCGCTCGGATTTGCGTGTCCTTCGGCGTACAGCGCGACAAGTGCCTCGACGATCGCTTCTCTGTTCGCGCGCGCTCGGAGGTGGCGACCGTCGACAGAGGTCTGTTCGTCGTCGACGATGGTCATTGTCGAGTGATCGAGTCGAGTGAGGCGCGAAGCGACATGACGTAGACCGAATCGGTGGGCTCTGTCGAGAGGTCATTGGCTATGCGCTCGACGTCAGCAGTGGAATCGACCTGCTGAAGCTGGACGGTGTCCCATTCGCGACCGTCGCCGACCACTGTTCCTTCGGCAAGCAATGACTGGCTGTCTGCCAATGAGGTGACCGCGGCCGCGCGGTCATTGGTGCGGCGTACGACCATCGCGATGGTGCGTGACTCGATCGGAGTGGGGCGATCAGCGGCGTCGAGACTGGTGTCGACAGGTCGGCAGGCGATGAGAGTCGTGCGCAAC
This sequence comes from uncultured Bifidobacterium sp., assembly GCA_964394175.1. Classification (GTDB taxonomy): domain Bacteria; phylum Actinomycetota; class Acidimicrobiia; order Acidimicrobiales; family Ilumatobacteraceae; genus UBA2093. The sequence goes on along the minus strand of CAYMVM010000002.1, from coordinate 113,270 downwards.
ATGCCGGCAGCTTTGTGCACGTGCTTTTCGCCGAAGTCCTTGCGTGACTGCATCTCGATGAATGAGCGACGCGTGGCGTAGCGCACGATGGCGATGCGATCCCAGTCTTCGTCGCCGACATGGTTTCCAACGACATCGGCGACGAACACTATTGAGGCGCCGATTTTGTTGAGAATCGACGCTGGGTTGTATTTGTCGTCTGCTTCGCGACCGCTGATGGAGGCTGCGCCACCACTGTTTTCGTCGTACTCGGCGACCTCGCGGTATTTCATGAGATTGACCATGTAGATCGGGCCGTCATTTTCGGGTGCGCATGTGGCGAGCGAGAATGCATAGTCCTTGTTGATGATGCCGTAGTTGTGTTTCAACTTCGGCTTGTCGCTGGGAGTTGAGTGGGAGTCGACCTGTTCGGGCATGTGAACCATCCTGATAATGTATTGGCAGAGAGTCTGACAAAACTTGGCGACTGAGTCAATCGTCAGAACAGACCAGCCATAGAGGGGGAGCGCCATGGCGTCGTTCGAGAAGTTCCAGGGAGTCATCGGGAAGACCGTCGCCGAGTCGACGCCACATTGGCCCGATGTGAGACACCCACGCGACGGTGCGCCCAATGTCGTCATCATCCTCATCGACGATCTCGGCTTTTCTCACTTCAATTGTTTTGGCTCCACTCTTGACACTCCGCACATCGACCGCTTGGCCGCGGGTGGACTTCGATACACGAACTACCACGTGACACCAGTGTGCAGCCCAACGCGTGCAGCTCTGCTAACTGGTCGAAATCCCCATGAAGTCGGCATGCGATCAATCTCCAACTTCAACACCGGCTTCACGAACATGCGTGGTGTCGTTTCTCACCATGCTGCGACCGTGGCTGAAGTGCTACGTGAAGAGGGATACGCGACGTTTGCACTCGGCAAATGGCACCTCACTCAGATGGAGAATGCTTCTGCGGCTGGTCCGTTCGATCAGTGGCCGCTTGGCCGGGGATTCGATCGTTTCTACGGCTTCCTTGACGGCGAGACAGACCAGTTTCACCCAGAGCTTGTCTACGACAATCATCATGTCCCGTTGCCGAAATCGGTCGAAGATGGTTATCACTTGAGCGAGGACCTGGTCGACAAGGGCCTTCATTTCATACGTGACCTGAAGTCGATTCGACCCGACAAACCCTTCTTCACTTATCTGGCCTTCGGTGCGACTCATGCACCGCACCAGGCGCCGAAGCAGTATCTCGACAAGCATCGTGGCCGATACGACGCGGGTTGGGACGCTGCTCGCGAAGAATGGTTTCGGCGTCAACGCGAGATGGGCATCATTCCCACGGAGACCAAACTCGCGCCGAGAAACCCTGGCGTCGAGCCATGGGACTCGTTGCCAGACAATCAGCGACGGCTTGCATTGCGGCTACAAGAGGCCTTTGCGGCGTTTCTCGAACACACCGATGCGCAGATCGGTCGGTTTATCGCAGAACTTGAACGCTTGGGCGAGTTAGAGAACACGCTCATCTTCGTGCAGTCCGACAACGGTGCGAGCCAAGAGGGCGGCCCGTTCGGGGTGATGCATGAGATGAAGTTCTTCAACATGATCATCGAGTCACCCGATGAAGCGGTGTTGCGCATCGACGACATCGGTGGCCCTCATAGTCATGCGAATTATCCGTGGGGATGGGCCCAGGCGGGCAACACTCCGTTCAAGTGGTACAAGCAGAACACCCATGAAGGTGGCGTGCATGTGCCGCTCGTGGTGCACTGGCCTCGAGGCATCAGCGACACGGGTGGGTTGCGGCATCAATTCCACGTGGTGAACGACATCGTGCCGACCATCTATGACGTCGTCGGTGTCACCCCGCCCGATGTATTGAAGGGTTACGAGCAGATGCCAGTCTCGGGTACCTCGCTTTTGTACACCTTTGCGGACGCAGCAGTTGAAGGTCGCAAGACGGTCCAGTACTTCGAGAACATGGGTCATCGCGCCATCTATGCAGATGGTTGGAAAGCTGTCACGAGACATCAGCCCGGAGTGGACTACGACGATGATGAGTGGGAGTTGTACGACCTTCGGAATGACCGCTCGGAGTGCGACAACCTGGCAGCAGCAATGCCGGAGAAAGTACGCGAGATGGTCGCCCTGTGGTGGGTCGAAGCAGAGAAGTACAACGTGTTGCCATTGGACGACCGTGGCGTGACATTGTTCGGAGCACGACTCGGCCCCCACGGGCCGCATCGACCCGATCGGCGTTACAGCTACTTCCCGCCAATCACCCGCATTCCGACAGCGGCGAGTGCATCGATTGGTGGCAGGTCATGGGACTTGCGCGCTCACATCTCTCGCTCTGTGGACGACCAAGGGGTGCTGTACGCGACGGGAACCGAGAATTCCGGCCTCAGCATTTTCGTGCAGAGCGGCAAGTTGGTGTTTGATTACAACTACTTCGGTGACCACTACATCATCGAGTCATCCGCGAATGTGCCGGTCGGAGAATCCGTGGTCGGTGTGCGTTTCAGGCGGGCGAAAAAAGATGCGAACGTCGAGTTGTTGATTGACGAGCACGTGGCAGGCGAGTTGCACCTACCGAAGTTCATGCGCATGATGTCGAGTGTCGGCGCCAGTGTGGGGTATGACGATGGATCGCCAGTGAGCGAGCGGTATTCAAATGAATTTCGATTCTCAGGGCACATCGAGCGAGTTGACATCGATGTCATTCCGTCGGACAGGGAAGCGGAGCAAGCCATCAATGAGGCAGTGGGCAGAAGCATCCAGGCTCGTCAATGATGCGGTGAAAAGACAACTGAATGTGCTCTTCGAGTAGAACCGGGTGCAATCGGTCAAGCAACCGTTCTGGAATGCGAGGAGCCGTACTGCGAACTGCGAGGCACGGCTCGCCGGCGTGGTCGAGAGTCGTCGCGAAGTTGAACATGATGAGCCGATTGACGGCTCGAGACAACACAGAGTCGTGCAGTGGCCGGGCCGACACTCCGAGTCGAGCGCTCAGTTCGCGCCAATCGATCGACAGAGCAACGGGTGGGTCAGGTCTGCAGTTGGCATCGGTGATGACGCGGGACAGATAGCGCGCGAGCCACGTGGCCGTTGGTCCGAGAATGCCGAGCCAAAACCGCTCGAGATATGTGCAGGTGGCGAGGTCGCATGACGGCGTGACGCCGGCATGTCGCCACGCCGTGATGGTGAGCAGCCCCGATGGTGGCAGTGAATAGACGGCGGGTCGATTCAGGGTGCGAGCCATGGCGGGCTGGTGTTCGGTTCGCATGGTCGTCATGTGTTCGGCTGCGCAAGACTGACGGCAATGAGCGAGTCGATTTCCACGATGGCGTCTTGGTTGTCGAATGCCGCACGCGTGGTGGTGGTCACCGGCGCAGGTATCTCCACCGACTCGGGTATTCCTGATTACCGCGGGCCGCAGGGTGTGTGGACCAAGAATCCGAAGGCCGAGAAGATGTCTGACATCTCGTATTACATCTCTGATCCGGAAGTTCGACAGCTCGCATGGCAGAGTCGTGTGAATTCGCCGGCATGGACTGCGATTCCGAACGAAGGACACAGCGCCATCGTTCGAATTCATGAAATCGGCAAGTTGCATGCACTCGTGACTCAGAACATCGACGGCCTGCACCAGCAGTCAGGTGTTCCTCACGACAAAGTGATCGAAGTGCACGGAACAATTAGGCAATCGGTGTGCTGGCAGTGCGGTGACAAACGTGACATGTTGTCGGTGCTCCAACGAGTTCGCGCCGGGGAAGTCGACCCGCCATGTGATCTGTGTGGTGGCATCTTGAAAAGTGACACCATCAGTTTCGGCCAAGCACTAGTTCCGGAAGTCATCGACGCTGCGATGCGAGCGAGCGAACAAGCCGATGTGCTGCTCGCGATCGGTTCCACGTTGTCCGTGAGCCCAGCCAACCAAGTTGTGCCTCGTGCGCGCGCGTCAGGAGCAATGGTCGGCATCATCAATGGTCAGCCGACGGCCATGGACCACTACGCCCACGCCATTCACGTCGGCGACATCGCTTCGTCTTTGTGGCAGTTGCTGAGCGACGCAGGACTGACAGACGGCTGATGTGGCGAGCCTTCGGGCTCGGTTCAGCCGGTCACAGCTCGAGGTGAAACCTGACCAAACCGGTAGGGTTTCGCCATGGCCAGTTTTCGTGACCTTCTTGCATCTGCAAAGTCCCGTATCACCGAAATCGACACTGCCGTCGCTGCGGACAAGTTGAACGCCGGTGGCGTGAGCCTGCTCGACGTTCGTGAACCAGATGAATACGACCAGGGCGCCATTCCTGGGGCACTCCATATTCCGCGTGGGCACCTAGAGGCGCAAGTCGAAGCGAAACTGACCGACAAGAACCAACCGGTCGTTGTGTATTGCGCAGGAGGAGTGCGCAGTGCATTTGCCGCCGACACGTTGCAAGCACTTGGTTATTCGAACGTGTTGTCGATGGCCGGAGGCTTCGGCAAGTGGAAAGACGAAGGTCGGCCATGGCGTCAGCCCGTCACATTGACTGCTGACCAACGAAATCGATACCAGCGACATCTCCTTCTGCCTGAGGTCGGAGTTGAAGGACAAGCAAAATTGCTCGAGAGCAAGGTGTTGATGCTCGGAGCAGGAGGGCTCGGTTCGCCGGCTGCGTTGTATCTCGCGGCTGCCGGTGTGGGGACCATCGGAATTGTCGACATGGACGAAGTCGATGCCTCGAACTTGCAACGCCAGATCTTGCACAATCTCGACCGAGTGGGCGAGCGCAAAGTCGATTCAGCAAAAAAGACACTCGTCGGCTTGAATCCCGACGTCAATGTCGTCACGTACGACACGCGTCTTGCCGCCGAGAACATTATTGACATCATGAGCGGTTATGACGTCATCGTCGATGGCGCAGACAATTTCCCGAGTCGCTATCTGCTGAATGATGCGAGTGTGAAGCTCGGTATTCCGGTGGTGCACGGCTCGATCTTCCGTTTCGAAGGAATGGTGAGTGTGTTCCACCCACTTCGTGGACCGACCTACCGCGACATGGTTCCGACGCCACCGCCAGCGGAACTGGCACCCAGTTGCGCCGAGGCCGGCGTGCTTGGGGTGTTGCCCGGAATCGTCGGGTCGATTCAGGCGCTCGAGACCCTGAAGTTGTTGCTCGACCTGGGTGATTCGTTGATCGGACGCATCCTTTCAATCGACACCACAGACATGTCATTCCGTGTGTTCAAGTTGCGTCCTGACCCTGAGAACCAGGTCACATGGGACAACAGGGACCGAATCGAAGTGCGCGACCTTGATGGTCTGTGCGCACCGTGGCTGAGCCACTAGCAGTCCGGCACCTAGTCTTGACCCCGTGCAGACGGTGCGGGGAGGAGCCAGATGACTGGCTCAGTAGCCATCGTCGGGGCCGGATTCTCCGGTGCAGTCGTCGCCCGGCAATTGGCGGAAGCGGGTATTTCCTCGACCGTGTTCGATGGCCGCTCTCATGTCGCAGGTAACGCGCACACAGAGCGACACGCCAATGGCGTGATGGTTCATGCGTATGGGCCGCACATCTTCCACACGCAGTGGGACCACGTGTGGCAGTACATCACCCGATTCGGCGAGATGAAGCCGTACAACCATCGTGTCAAGGCCACCAGTGCCGGCCGCGTGTATTCGCTGCCGGTCAACCTTCTCACCATCAATCAATTCTTCGGGACCACGTTGTCTCCGGCAGAGGCCGAGGCTTTCATTGCTGCGCGTGCCGACGCGAGTATCGGTGTGCCCGTGAGCTTCGAGGATCAGGCCTTGAAATTCGTCGGCCGTGACTTGTACGAAGCGTTCTTCAAGGGTTACACGCAGAAGCAGTGGGGCGTGTCGCCGACCGAGCTCCCAGCATCGATATTGGCGCGTCTGCCAGTGCGCTTCAACTATGAAGATTCGTACTTCAACCACCCGTACCAGGCGATTCCGGCGAATGGCTACACGACAATCGTCGAAGCGATACTTGATCATCCATTGATTTCGGTGTCTCTGGCAACGGTGAGGACTCCTTCCGACCTACAGGGTGCCGACCACGTCTTCTGGTCGGGTCCTATTGACGAGTGGTTCGGTGGTCAACATGGTGCACTCGGTTATCGCACCCTGGACTTCGAACAAGAGACGGTGCAGGGGGACTACCAGGGCTGTCCGGTGATGAACTATTGCGACGTCGACGTGCCGTTCACTCGCATCACCGAGCACAAGCACTTTGCTCCGTGGGAGCAGCATCAAGGAAGTGTGATCTTCCGTGAGTTCAGTCGATTGTGCGAGAAGGATGACATCCCGTACTACCCGATCAGGCTGGTGAAGGAGAAAGAGCAGCTGCTTCGCTACGTCGAAGCGGCACGGGCGTTGGCCGGTGTCACCTTCCTCGGACGCCTCGGCACCTATCGTTATCTCGACATGGATGTGACCATCAAGGAGGCTCTTGATGTGGCCTCCGTGTATCTCGCGTCAGTGAAGAGCGGCGATGCGATGCCGGCCTTCGTCGTGGATCCGCTCGGGTGACCACATTGTCGGGAAACGTCCTCGCTCACATCACCGTTCCACCGAGTGATTTCCCTGAGCCGTTGCTCTACGTGCGTTCTGAGTCGAATGTGCACGATGGCGCCGCATTGGTTTTGTCGGCTGGTCAGCGGGCGACGTTCGACACGGCTTTCGGTCTGTTCCCTGCGGGTCGGTGGCGTCGTCTCACGACGTTGGGGAATGTGTCAGCGCGTGTGAACATCGAGGGGCGAGCACGCGTGAACCTCGTCGCGGTCATGGGTGCCGACGAGGAAATCGTCGACTCCGTCGAGATCGACGGCGGCACGGCGGTACTCACCGTGTCTGATCTCGAGACGTCGCGCGCCGGCACGTTGTTCGTCGCGGTGACCGCGATCGGTGACCATGTGAAGGTCAACGGGGGTGAGTGGACAACGTCGATGCCCGCGCAGCGCGATGTCACCTTGGGTGTGGCGATCACCACGTTCAATCGTCAGGAATACGTGCTGAAGACGATCAGCCGGCTCGTCGAGCTCGAGCGCTCGGTCAGCGAATTGAACGGTCGCTTGAAAGTGGTGGTCGTCGACAACGCACAGAACCTTCGTCCCGAGTTGTCTCCGAACGCACCAGTGACTGTGATTCCGAACCCCAACCTCGGTGGGGCAGGTGGCTTTGCACGAGGCATCATGACGCTGCGCGACGGCGGTTGGGCGAGCCACATCGTCGTCATGGATGACGATATCTTGCTCGAACCTGAATCAGTGGTGCGCACAGTGTCGCTGTTGTCGTATGCACGGTCTGCAGACTTGTGCGTGCACGGCGCGATGATGAGCGAAGAGCAGCCGTGGATGCAGTTCGAAGCCGGTGCCAATTATGAGTTCCGCTCGGTGTATCCATTGCGAGCTGTCGGGCGTCTTGACGACATGCGCGATCGGTCCGAGGTCATCCACGATGCGCCAGAGATTCCCTTTGACTACACCGCCTGGTGGTTCACCGTGTTTCCCGTGCATCTCGCAAAGGAAAATCCGCTGCCGGTGTTCGTTCGTGGTGACGATGTGGCGTACGGACTCATGCACACGGGCCGGCACACGGTCACCCTGCCGGGCATCGTCGTGTGGCATGCGGACTTTGCCCTCAAGAACAATCCGTCGTCGCTGTACTACGAAGTGCGCAACTTTGCGCTCATCGACACGCTCGTGTTCGACGAACACAAGTGGTGGCATCTTGCGTGGCGCTATCTGGGCTTCGGGTTCCGCAATCTCTACTCGCATCGATACGCAAGCTGCGAGTACATGGTGCGGGGTATGGAGCAATTCCTCGCGGGTCCCGACGAGTGGATGAAGATCGACCATGCGGCCTTGCACGACGATCTTCGTCGGGTGAGTGAAGAAAAGGCTGTTCCGTTGACTGCCGAACAACTCGCTCTCGGTTTCTCGCCGCCGCGACCAAAGATCATTCGACTCGCAGGTTTCTTGTTGGCTGCACCGACGCTTGGTGGAAGCCTGATCCCGAAATTCTTCCGAGCACGTCGCATGGGGGTGGCGCAGATCGATGTGAGAGCAGTCGGATTGGCAATTCGTCACGACGACATCTTGTATCGCCACCCACGACTGCCAGAGGGCTACATCTGCAGCCGTGATCGTGAGCGCTTCAAGCAGTTGCAAAAGCGAGTGTTCCGATCTGCGTGGGTGTTGATGCGCAGTTATCGACGCCTGAAGAAGAGCTACCGCGCGATGTACCCCCACCTCGTCAGCGATGGGGCATGGCAGGAGCGCTTCGGCGCGACGCCGTAGGTGCAGCAGGAGCGCTTCGGCGC
>CAYMVM010000002.1:103556-104858 GCA_964394175.1 uncultured Bifidobacterium sp. | reverse complement strand
GCAGGAGCGCTTCGGCGCTTAGGTTCGCGCGGCCGTGGCGGTGAGAACGGCCCAGGTCGTTCCATCGACCACACCAGTCACAGGAAGCTGAGCTCGCTTTTGAAATGTTCGCACCAACGTGGCAGTCGACTTCGAATACGTGTTTGTGGTGGCGACCTTGACCTTCAGCACTTTGGCGAGGGCCTGGTGAATGGTGCGGACAGACGGATGCACGGACCCGGTCGACAAGGTCGTCACTTTCGGATCGACCGCCAAGCCGAGAAGCTCCCATGTCGCACGGTCCACCTGACCCGTGACCGTCCAGGAGCGACCTGTTTGCAGTGCTCGCACTGCACGAATCGTTGCGGCACCGTAGACGCCGTCGATGCGGAGCGCTCTCTTCTTCTTGAGACCTAGCGTCACATTCAGCGTGCGCTGTAAAGACTTCACCATCGTGCCGGCGTGCCCTTTGGCAAGTGGAAGACCCGGCAACAAGGCTGCAGGAGCCGCTGTCGTCGGCAAGAGTCCCTGTTGCCGCAAGACGTCGAGTTGGGTGCGCAACCACCACGCATATTCGGTCCTGCCCGTCGTCGTCAGATGCACCTTGGACGAGTCGAACCATCGTGTCTTGCTCGCATCGGCACTCGCTGCGTTCCAGTCAAGAACGCTCACGTTGGCGTTCGCTGCGGCGACCGAGGCCAACACGTCGTTGCTGCGCTGGTATGACCTGTTCGTAGAACGCGTCGACATGTTCACAAAGACGATGCGTTGCACGCCTTTGGCGACAAGCGCCGACAACAATTGCTGCACTTCGGTGCCATATGTCGCCGGATCGTCGTTGTAACCAAGAGCAATGAGGGCGATTGCCGGGGTCTCAGATGCATTGACGACCGCAATTCCGTCGGTGCACGTCGTGCCGATGATTCCGCGACCGGTGCATGCCTGAAAATTCACGGTCGGGTATGCGATCGTGATGAGGTCAGCGAATTCAGTCGCAATACTTAAGCCCGTTGAATCACTGACGAAGAGAATCGAGCCGACGACCGGATCGGTTGGCTCGGCACCGTACACCGGCGTGGTGTCGAACCATGGCGAGTTGAGGTCCCAGTCGCTGTCGAACTCGCCAGCTGTGCGGGTGATGACACCGGCCGTACCCGTGATCGTCACTTTGGTCGCGTAGCCCCCGAAGTCACCACCAGCGCCGTCATGGTCGGTGGTGATGGCGGTGAAGATGCCGATGGCGGGGTACTTGTCCTGCAGTCTTTTTGCCGACAGGGACCGACTCCAGTCTTTCAGGGTCGGATTGGCCGCGATGTCGCCGTC
>CAYMVM010000002.1:94300-103456 GCA_964394175.1 uncultured Bifidobacterium sp. | reverse complement strand
TGCGACAGCCTGTGCTCGGAGTGCGTTCATGCCGTTTCGATTGGCGCTGTCTCCCCAACTGGCGAGCGACTCACGCGGCACGACGCCCCGCACGTAGCTCTCGAGATCGATGGCGTTGACCGTGCGATTCGACTTGGCGGTGTCGTTCACTGCACGGATGATGCCGCGGTAGTAACGCACTCGACCTTTGGGGTATGACGTGGTCGACGGTTCGCACACACCGAGCAAGTCCGTGGGGGATACCGCCGCAGGTGACGTTGAATTCGCAGCTCGAAACGTGATCGGTCCGGGTACGTCGTTTCCGATGAGCGTGAAGCCCGCTGGTTCACCGCTTGCCGACGGACATGAGGCGGTGGTCGAGCCCCAGACGTCATAGATGTTGTCGCCGACCTCACGCGCGAGAAGCGACGCATACTTCTTCGGTACGGGTTCCGCGTCCCACTGCGCAGATCCGTTGTCAGACTGCACAGCCGTCTGAGCATTGTCGAGGGCTTGCAGTCGCACAGTCATGAGATTCGACGGCAACAGCGCTTTGTCGGCATCTGACAATGACGAGATTGTGTTCCCCGTTCCGCCGTAATAGAAATTCAGGATCTCTTGCCACGTCTTGTTGTAGATCGTTGCCCAACCGAAGGCCCCGTACTGACTCATGCCGCGGCCATGACCGAAGCCGTGACCGCGAATGATGACCGCAAGTGGAGGCAAGGTCGCTGCGCGGGCGCGGTCGGGGCTGGACACGACGAGGCTCGAAGTTGTCAGGCCCAGGACGGCGGCAATGACGCACGACATGCGCGTAAATGCTGCAGAGCGGGGAGGGCGCGTCACCCTGACAACGCTAGGGGGTTTCGGCCACCTCGGGGTGGCGATCGATGACATCACGCTCTTGAATTGCAACACCGACGAGAACCAGCATCATGCCGAAGAGATCCGTGCGTGTGGGTGTCTGGTCGAGGAATAGTAAACCGAACACGGCTGCTGTCACCGGAAGCAATGACAACATCACCGAGAAGCGACGTATTGGAATGCGACGCATGACCGCTTGGTCGATGCCATATCCGATTGCACTTGATGACGCTCCGACAAGAACGCACGCGGCCAACAGCCACGGTGTGGTGAGAACGGTGCCCGCATCACCGACGCCGAACGGTGCAATGACGAGCGCTCCGAACACCAGACCGACTCCGAGTCCGTTCACTCCACGATCGGTCTGCGCGACGCGTGACCCGAGCACGATGTAGCCAGCCCACATCGCCGATGCGATGAGCAGGAAGAAGAGTCCCAGAGGTTCATCGGCGATCTCGACACCCCCGAGCACCACGACTCCGCCTGCTGCGAGCAACAAAGCGACGGTGTTTCGCGCCGTTTTGGTGCGCAGTGCGGCGACAGCGATGGGGCCGATGAACTCGATGGTGACGCTCTTGCCGAGAGGAAGCCGGTCGATGGCCAAGTAAAAGGTGAGGTTCATCATCGCGGTCGCGATGCCGAAGCTTGCGGCTGCGTACAGGTCATGTCGGGTCCATGGCGCGTGATTGCTGCGCAACGAGAACAACATGAGTAGACCTGCAGCCGACAACACCCGGAACAATGCGATGGTCGGGGGAGATGCGTCGTCGAACAGCCGCACTGCGACGACGGCACCCGTGTACTGCGCCGCCGCAGACAGGAGAAAGAAGATCTCGGCTGGCGCCGATTCGACGAATCGGGCCGACCGTGTGTCGGACTCCAACGTCAGTCGAACAAGTCTGGGTCGGTGCGGCAGATCTCTTGCCACAGCGGCTGGAAATGCAGCCACGACACGATTGAGTTGCCGGCGTTCTCGCGCGTGTACTTCGCAAATTCGTGCGGGATCATCTTCGGAGTGCCAACAGACTCGGCGAGGATCTGAGCCTGACACGTGCGCTCCATTGAGATGAAGAGAAACGCTGCTTCATCCACGGTTTGGCCGGTGGTGAACAAACCATGGCTCTGGTGAATGGCGGCACGTACACCGACGAACTTCGACGCCAATTCTTTGCCAGCGTCGACATCGAAGACCACCGCTCCACCTTGCTCGCTGATGACGACATGGTCCTCGTAGAAGTAACACGCGTCTTGGGTGATGGGGTCGAGTGGGCGACCGAGGGAGGACCATGCCTTGCCGTGCACCGAATGCGAGTGTGCCGCGGCGATGACATCGGGGCGAGCCTCGTGGATTGCCGAGTGAATGACGAACGCCGCGCGATTGACGGGGCGGCGGCCGTACACGATGTCGCCCTCATGGTTGACGAGGATGAGGTCGCTGACGGTCATGTGGCGAAACGACAGCCCGAGCGGGTTCACCCAGAACAAATCAGGGAATTCGGGATCACGCACGGTGATGTGCCCGGCGACCCCCTCAGCGAATCCGAGGCGACCGAAGATGCGCAACGCACCGGCGAGCTTCTCTTTGCGATGGCGACGCTCGTCTTCGACGTTGTCAAAGACCGGTGGAAATGCCCACTCGACTTCCTTCTTCGTCAATTCGACTCCGTCGATGGAGCGTGTCGGTGCATCTGGTGCGATGGTCATGGCTGCCACGCTAGTGGGTGCCCAGACCTAGTGTTAACGCATGACCTCGCAGGACAAGTCGTCGATCATGCGCACTGAATTGGCGCCCTCGACGATGGCGCCCCCTGCTGCGAATTATGCACACGGGGTCCACGTCGACGGTGCTCGCCAGCTGGTGTTCACCTCTGGTGTCGTACCGGTTCGGCACGACGGTTCGGTGCCCGAGCACATCGATGAACAAGCACGCTTGGTGTGGCAGAACATCACGGCGATACTTGCTGAGGCATCGCTGTCTGTCGACGACATTGTGAGCGTCACGACGTACGTCGTGGTCGCAGATGATCTGGCAGAACGACTCCGACTCGTGATGGCTGAGCGTGACAGCGCGTTGGGCGAGGTTCGCGCAGCGAGCACGTTGGTCACGGTTCCCGCATTGGCGCAGCCTGCGTGGAAGATGGAGATTGCTGTCATAGCCGCACGATGACCGTTCCATTGGGGAACGAGTACCTATCTCCTTTAGCCTTGCCTCATGGCTGACGACAAGCGCACAGACTCGGGTATTCCTATCGCCGAGTTGTACACCGCAGAATCTCTCGCGGGTTGGGATCCGGCACAGAAGCTCGGCACGCCGGGCAAGGCGCCGTACACCCGAGGTGTGTATCCCACGATGTATCGCGGGAAGTTGTGGACCATGCGGCAATATGCCGGCTTCGGAACCGCTGAGTCGACGAACGAGCGTTTCAAGTTTCTCCTGCAAGCTGGTCAGACCGGTCTGTCGTGCGCGTTCGACCTTCCGACTCAGATGGGCTACGACAGTGACCACCCGCGCGCCGAAGGCGAAGTGGGAAAGGTAGGCGTGGCCATCGACTCGCTCGCCGACATGCGTCTGTTGCTCGCGGATTTGCCGCTCGACAAAGTGTCGACGTCGATGACCATCAACTCCACCGCAGCGATCTTGTTGTTGATGTACGAATTGGTCGCAGAAGAACAAGGGGTTCCCGCATCTGCGATCAGTGGAACCATCCAGAACGACCTTCTGAAGGAATACATCGCACGCGGAACGTACGTGTACCCACCACGTCCGTCCATGCGCGTCATCACTGACATCTTCGAGTACTGCTCAAAGCACGTACCGAAGTGGAACACGATTTCGATTTCGGGGTACCACATTCGCGAGGCCGGTTCGACTGCGGTGCAGGAAATCGCATTCACCCTTGCCAATGCGATCGCGTACGTGCAGGCAGCCATCGATGCGGGACTCGACGTCGATGACTTCGCGCCGCGTTTGTCGTTCTTCTGGAACGGACACAACAACTTCTTCGAAGAAGTGGCCAAGTTCCGCGCAAGTCGCCGCATGTGGCACCGCATCATGACCGAGCGTTTCGGCGCGAAGAAAGAATCCAGCAAGTTGTTGCGATTCCACACCCAAACTGGCGGAAGCACGCTCACTGCACAGCAACCCCTGAATAACGTGGTGCGCGTCGCCGTGCAGTCACTCGCAGCTGTCATGGGTGGCACTCAGAGTCTTCACACGAACGGTTATGACGAAGCCCTCGGTCTTCCCACCGAAGAAGCCGCACGTATCGCCCTTCGTACGCAACAGATCATCGGGTATGAAAGCGGTGTCGCTGACACCCCAGATCCGCTTGCCGGTTCATATTTCATCGAGTCCCTGACCGACGAAGTCGAGCGTCTCGCATGGCAGTACATCGAACGCATCGACGAGATGGGTGGGGCGGTCGAAGCCATCGAAGCGGGATATCAGATGGACGAGATCGAGCAGTCGGCTTACGAGTACACGAAGTCGATTGATGATGACGAGCGAGTGATAGTCGGTGTCAACAAGTTCACGGTCGACGTCGAAGCAGAGCCGAATGTGTTCCCGATCGACCCGAGCTTGCAGACCAACCAGATCGCCCGACTCAAGGCCTACAAAGCAGACCGTGACCAGGCGAGAGTGCAGACGACACTCGATGATGTTCGTTCAGCAGCGCGGGGCACGCAGAACCTTCTGTATCCGATGAAGGAAGCATTGCGCGCCGGAGCGACACTCGGTGAGGTCAGTGATGCACTGCGTGACGTGTTCGGCACGTTCCAGCCCGGTCGCTGACGAATGCGTCACCACACCACGCGTGACGACACGAACTGCAAGGTCTAGTCGAACCAGCTGACAGCGGTGTCTGGTCGGGTCGGTGACTCGACAGTTCCGGTGGGGTGACCCACATAGATCAAACCAATGACGTCGACATCCGAGTCGAATTTGCAGAGATCGTTGATCGCAGAGTTGGCTCCGGACGCGGGAGACCCCCACAGTGCAGCGAGGCCGAATGCGTCGGCGAGAAGAAGCATGTTCTGCACTCCGGCTGCGACGGCGTACTGATTCTCGCGAGTGCGTTGATCAGAATCGCCTCGAGCGGCACCGACGACGACGATGTGCGGCGCACGCATGTATTTCGTGCGGGTCTTTTCGACCTTGATCTCGTTCTCGTTCTGACTAGCCATCACCCTTGCGATTGCCTCACCGAGATCTCGTCTCGACTCTCCACTCAGGACAGCCATCCGCGCCGGCCACGTGCGCTTGTGGTTCGGCGCCCACATCACTGCATCGCACAGTTGAGCGAGAACGTCTCGTGGCACCGAAGTGGTTGGGTCGATCTGCAGATTGCTGCGACGATGACGAATGAGTGCAGCAAGGTCAGTCGGCTGAATGGCTTTCTCTGACATGTCGACCCGCAGACGTCTCAGTTCTTGTGAAGTGCGCTGTTCAGGCCACCCCATGAGCCCGAGCGAGCGACGGCTTCGACAGCTCCGGTCTGGCTGTTGCGACGAAAGAGCAGTCCGGTGGCTCCGCTCAATTCGCGTCCTTTGCGCACGACCCCGTCTGGGTCTTTCACGAGTGTTCCGGCCGTCACGTAAAGGCCCGCTTCGACGATGCAGTCGTCACCCAGTGAAATGCCGACGCCGCTGTTCGCGCCGAGCAAGCAGCGTTCACCGATCGTCACCACTTCTTTGCCACCGCCTGACAGCGTGCCCATGATCGATGCTCCACCACCGATGTCAGAGCCGTCGCCGACGATGACACCTGCCGAAATGCGACCTTCGACCATTGATGTTCCGAGTGTCCCGGCGTTGAAGTTGCAGAAGCCTTCGTGCATGACCGTCGTGCCGGCTGCGAGATGCGCACCGAGTCGAACACGACTCGCATCGGCGATTCGCACCCCGCTCGGCACCACGTAGTCCGTCATGCGCGGGAATTTGTCGACTCCGTTCACGACGAGATGTTCACCACGACGTGCGAGGTTCCAAGCGACACTGTCGAGCGACTCGAGTGCAACGGGTCCACGGCTGGTCCATGCGACATTCACTAACAATCCGAAGGCTCCGTCAAGATTCACCGTTCGTGGAAGTGCGAGGCGATGGGAGAGCAGGTGCAGGCGGAGATACACGTCGGCACCATCAGTGGGAGCTGCATTCGTGTCGATGACGACACTCACGGGGCGCAACGCGACACCACGTTCTGGGTCTGAATCGACGGCGGTCGACACGGCGGGAGCATCGGCGGGCACTGACTCGCCCCAACCGAGGGCACGAAAGCGCACGTCGAGGGTCTCTCCCTGCAGTCCGATAGTGGCGATTCCGACACCCCATGCAGCACTCATTGTTCGAAGACCTCCGGTCGCAATGTGGGGAACAAGATGACGTCCTTGATCGACGCGGCACCAGCAAGCAGTATCGCGACGCGGTCGATGCCGATTCCGAGCCCACCGGTCGGAGGCATGCCGAATTCGAGTGCACGCAAGTAGTCCTCATCGACCGTGCCCGCTTCGAGATTTCCTGCAGCCTTTGACTTTTCTTCCTCTTCGAAACGGTGACGTTGTTCGACGGGGTCGTTCAGCTCGCTATAACCGTTTGCCAACTCGCGACCGCCGACGAACAATTCGAAGCGTTCGGTGAGGTGAGGGTCATTGCGGTCGACGCGTGCAAGTGGGCTGATCTCGACGGGATGGCCGGTGACGAAGGTTGGCTCACGAAGTGACGCCTCGGAGGTGGCTTCGAAGAGCTCTTCGATGATCTTTCCTGGGCCCCACTGCGCTTCGACCTTCACGCCGTGTGTGGCGGCAAGGTCGACAAGCTGTGCCCGAGGCTGCGACGGATGCACCTCTACACCGGTGGCCTCGGCGACGAGGTCGATCATGCGTGCACGCCGCCATGGCTTGGCGAGATCGACGGGCTTGTCGTCAATGGCCACCACGGATGTTCCCGTTGCATCGACGGCGGCATTCGTGATGAGCGTTTCAGTGATTGCCATGACGTCGCTGTAGTCGGCGAATGCTTGGTAAAGCTCCATCATCGTGAATTCAGGGTTGTGACGTGGCGAGATGCCCTCGTTGCGGAACACTCGACCGATTTCGTAGACGCGCTCCATGCCGCCGACAATCAGACGCTTCAGATGCAATTCGAGTGCGATTCGCAGGTACAACTGCATGTCGAGTGCGTTGTGATGAGTGAGGAACGGACGGGCATGTGCGCCACCTGCTTCGACGTGCAGAACAGGTGTCTCCACCTCGATGAAACCGTGTCCGGAGAGTGTTCGACGGAAACTCGCGATGATCTCGTGTCGAACCGCAAAGGCACGTCGCGATGACTCATTCATGATGAGATCGGCGTAACGCTGGCGATACCTGGTGTCGGTGTCGGTGAGTCCGTGCCACTTGTCGGGCAGCGGCCTCACTGCTTTTGAGAGCAAGCTCACCGATGTCGTCTTCACTGACAATTCGCCCTTACGGGTGGTCATGACGGTGCCGTGAGCACCGACCCAGTCGCCGAGATCGAGTGCCGCAATGTCGTCGAACTGTTCGTCACCGACCACTGACTTCGACACGAACAGCTGCAGCTGATCCGTGCGGTCCTGGATCGTGAGAAAGATGAGTTTTCCTTGGTCCCGCTTCAACATCACTCGACCAGCGAGGGTGACTTCAGCATCGGTCTCGGTGCCTGCGTCGAGATGGCCGTAGGTGGAGCGCAGGTCGGCGAGTGAATGCGAGCGATCGAAGCGATACGGGTAGGGCTCTCCGCCCGATGACCGACGGCGGGCGATGTCGTTCAGTCGACGCTCTTTCTCTGCTTCGAGGCCCGTGGCCGATTGGTCGTCGAGTTCCTCGCTCACAGTTCCACCACCGTAGTTGTTCGACCCACCAGAGCACGCGGTCGATTCAGAACTATCGTTCCACTGTGCTGACGACTGCGAGACAGATGGCTCGAGGGGCACTCGTGTTTGTCGTGGTGCTCGTCGCGGCGGTGCCCCACGTGCGAGCAGATGACCGTGACACATCGACCATGGCAGTGCGCGCATCTGCGCAAGAGGTCACCGGTCCAAAGCGACTTCTGATCGACTGGATGTCGGTGTCGAGCGGAAAGGGTTTTTCCACGGCACAGGTGCGAAGTCTGCAGCAGATCGCCAAGCGAACGGGTTTCATCGGTTACGGCGTGCGGTTTCCGACGTTGGCCATGCGTGAGCATCGTCGGGCAAACGGTGTCCGTGTCAGCAAAGGCGCCGGTGCGACCGTGTCAGGTGGGTGGGTCGTGCCTCTTGCGACCATGGCTCTCGATGAGTCAGCAGTACGGGCCATGTCGGGTCAGGTCATTGCCGAGGTGCTGGCAAATGGCATGGCGGTCATTGGGCGCACGAGTGCGCGCATGCGCGATGCCAACGTCGGTGACGTCATGGTGGTGAACGACAAGTGGGACAAGCCACATGACATTGAGATCGGCGCCATCGTCGACGATGACCATGTCGACAACGGTGATCTTCTTGTTCCGATTGATTTCGCCGACGAACTGATGGCGACGAAAGTGCACAAAGTGCTGGTTGTGGGTGAAGGGGAGCCCGGTGACTTCCAACGCGAGCTTCGAAGCGGAACATTCCGAAACGGGGCGGTGTATCGACTGCGACGTTCGTGGGACCCGCCAGACCCAGATGCCACTCTCGGGACCGCAATGTTCAAAGAGTTGCTCGGTGAGTTCCGGGTGAAAGACGCGGGCAACGGGCGTTTGCACATCAGCAGCGACTGGCGCGGTTCGAGCATCAAGTGGATACACACGTTCAAGGACATTCCGATCCGTGCGAACTGCCACAAGGTCATTGTCGCTCCGTTGCAAGGTGCGCTGACGGAAATCGCCAAAGCAGGACTTGCGAAGGCGATTGACATACGCAACACGAACCGTTATGGCGGCTGTTTCCAAGGACGTATCAGCCGACTCGCGGATGACTTTGGAAACATCTCACGTCACTCGTGGGGCGGTGCGCTCGACATCAACACGGCCACGAACGGCCAGGGGATGAAGCCGACTCTCAACTGCCAAGTTGTGCGTATCTTCCGCAAGTGGGGATTTGCGTGGGGAGGCAACTTCGCTGTCGCCGACGGCATGCATTTCGAATACGTCGGTGAGCCTCGCCACGAACTCGGTTACAACTCTCAGTTCTGTCCGAATGACGCATCCGTTCCGACGACGTCGGTCCCACGCATGCGTCTCACGCCTCGAACCACAGCTGAGACGACGAGCACGACTACCACCACGGCGGTGATGCCGACCACCACGGTCGACGTCGCAACGACGGTGCCTGTGTCG
>CAYMVM010000002.1:62601-94200 GCA_964394175.1 uncultured Bifidobacterium sp. | reverse complement strand
ACGACGGTGCCTGTGTCGACGTCGACTCCGTGACGAGCGATAGCGTTCACTGGCGTGTCGAAGAGATTCGTGATCATCGGCGGTGGACCCGCCGGTAATGCGGCAGCCAGCACCGCCGCGCGTCTCGGCGCCGAGGTGACTGTCATCGAGCGTGACATCATCGGTGGTGCTGCCCACTTGCTCGACTGTGTTCCGTCGAAGGCAATGATCGCCACTGGCGGAGCCCTCACGATGACCCAACGATTCGCCGGCATGGGCATCGAGCAACACGACGTCGAGGTCGATGTCGACACGCTGTCCGAACGCATCACGAACATCACGGACAGGCTCCAGTCCACGACCACGGAGTTGCTCGTCAGTCAAAGTGTGCGCATCATTCGCGGGGTCGCGACATTCGTCGACGACCACCATGTGCGAGTGCAAAGTGCCGACGGAGTCGAAGAACTCGAGGCCGATGCGGTCTTGGTGTCGACTGGTTCGCGACCACGTATTCCTGGCTGGGCGTCACCAGACGGCACACGTATTCTCACGACCCGCGACTGTTACCCGCCGAAAGTGTTTCCGAAGAGCATTGTCGTCATCGGCTCTGGCGTCACCGGAGTTGAATTCGTCCACATGTTCACGTCGTTCGGGGCAGACGTCACGTTGGTGGTCAGTCGCCAGCAAGTTCTCCCCGGAAAAGATCCAGAAGCAGCTGCAGCGTTAGAGGACAGTTTCTTGGCGCGAGGGGTGAAGCTTCTGAAAGGTGCGCGCGCGCAAGCGATCGACATCATCGGAGACGAGGTGGTCGTGAAGTGCGATGACGGCCGTGAAGTGCGTGCGACCCATGCGGTACTTGCCATCGGATCCGAGCCGAATGTCGAAGGCCTGAATCTCGAGGCGGCGGGGGTGAAACTCGACTCACGTGGATACATCGACATCGACCAGTGGTGCCGCACGAACGTGCCTCATGTCTATGCCGCTGGTGACGTGAGCGGAAAGTTGCCATTGTCATCTGTGGCAACGATGCAGGGTCGGAAAATCGCGGAGCATCTCATGGGTGTCATCCGTGACGATCACCGCCACTTGGCATATGACAAAGCAGCATCGGCAATCTTCACCAAACCAGAAATCGCAGACGTCGGTTTGGCCGAAGCCGATGCGTTCGCGCTCGGTCGCAAGATCCGCGTCACCAAAGTGCCGTTTTCATCTACCGCAAAGGCGCTCATCCACAACGACCCGACAGGTTTTGTGAAGTTGATCTCGGACCCGAACACCGGCGTGGTGTTGGGTGGAACCATCGTCGGTCGCCATGCGGGGGAGCTCATCAGCATGATTGCCTTGGCGGTCACCGCCCACTTGAAGGTGGTCGACATCATGGACACGCTGCTTGTGCATCCGTCACTTGCCGAAGCCGTGACCGAATCTGCTGAATAACCCCTGAGAGGTTTCACCGACTCGTTGTCAATTCACGCGGAAACGAGTGGTCGGCCGGTGAGAGCCATGCCACTGGCGAGTCGCCAACGTGTTGCACGTACCAAAATGAAGATCATCATCGGAATTGTGATGTAGTTCACGACCGACATGACAGGGTCGTCAAGTACCCATCCGAACACCATCCAACTTGAGGCAGAGACGATGGTGAATACCCATGACACGAGCGAGATTGCGTGCATGTTCTCGGCTCTCGCAACGTGGAGGGCCTGTGGAAGCAGTGACGTCGCGCTTATGACTGTTGCGGTCCAACCGAATGCAGTGGCTGGGAGTGGCAAAAGTGCGGCAAGCGCGAAAAGAAAGAGCGCAGCGAAGCGCAGGAGCATCACACGCGGTACGCGGTCATGGCGCCACATCACGGCAATGATTATCGACTGAGCAACCATGAACGAGGCGTTTGAAAACCAAATTGCCGTGTTGCTGGTACTCACTCCGTAGGCGAACCATAAGCCGGACCCCACAAATCCGTACACGGCCGCAAACGCAGAGAGCCCTTGTGTGCTGTCGTGGCGAACTGTTCGCCAGACCTGAGGCCAGATGAAACTCAGACTCAGTGCGGTGCACCACACCGAGAGGAAGGACTCCATCTTCAAAATGTCAGTCTTCAGATTTTGGGCGGCAAGGGGTGAGCCTTACTCGATGACGACAACGACGTCGCCGGCACCGACGGTGTCGCCCGTCTTCACATTGATGGCCTTCACGGTGCCGGACTTGTCGGCTTCGATCTGGTTCTCCATCTTCATCGCCTCGAGCACGACGACACTTTGACCTGACTCGACTTGCTGACCGACCTCGACGAGAACTTTGACGATGGTTCCTTGCATGGGGACAGCGACCTGACCGCTGCCACCACCGGCGCCTCCGCCTCCGCCTGATCCGGCACGAGCAGGCTTCTTGGCCTTTGACGACGCTGCGACAGTTCCGACCGTCTCGGGGACCCACAACTTCACGTCGAATCGACGCCCGTTCACTTCGACTGTGGTCGAGCGCTGCACGAGAGGTGTGCCGTCGTCGTCAGGGGCAGCCACCGGTGAAGCATCGACACCGGAAAGATCGAGCCGTTCCTCGACCCACTTGGTGGAGTGTGTGACGGCTGCGAAGTCAGGATGTTCGAGGATTGCGATGTCGGCAGGAATCGTGGTGGCGACTCCTTCGACAACCATTTCCTTCAATGCGCGCACGGTGCGTGCAATCGCGGTCTCGCGGTCCTTGCCCCAGACGATGAGTTTTCCGACGAGGTTGTCGTAGTACTGGCTGATCGAGTCGCCGGCTTCGTACCCAGAGTCGAAACGGACTCCGAAACCATCAGAGGTGACCAACTTGGTGATCGGTCCGGGAGATGGCAGGAATTTTCCGCCGGCCGGGTTTTCGGCGTTGATGCGGACTTCGATGGCGTGGCCACGACGCGCGGCAAGAACTTGCTTCTGATTCATCGGGAGCTTCTCTCCCGATGCGACACGGATTTGCCATTCGACAAGATCGATACCAGTGATTGCTTCGGTGACCGGATGCTCGACCTGCAGACGAGTGTTCATCTCGAGGAAGAAGAATTCGCCGTCTTGGTAGATGAACTCGACTGTTCCGGCGTTGAAGTAACCCACAGCCTTCGCTGCCTTCACCGCCGCTTCGCCCATGGCCTCTTCGACACCATCGGGTAGCGCCGGTGCCGGAGCTTCTTCGATGAGTTTCTGGTGGCGACGTTGAGCAGAGCAGTCACGCGTGCTGACCCACACGACATTTCCGTGCGTGTCGCCAACGAGTTGCACCTCAATGTGGCGTGGCCACGTGAGGTATTTCTCGACGTAGATCTCGTCGCGGCCGAAGAAGTTCTTTGCTTCGCGTTGCGCGGAGTCCATGGCGTCTTGCACTTGGTCGGCAGAATGCACGACCTTCATTCCGCGTCCTCCACCACCGTATGCAGCCTTGATGGCGACGGGCCAGCCGAACTCGTTACCGAAGTCAGTGATCTCTTTGGCGGTGGTGACAAACTCGGTTGTTCCCGGCACGATTGGGGCTCCGCCGCGAAGTGCAGCCTTGCGGCTCGACACTTTGTCGCCCATCTCTTCGATCGCTTCCGGTGGTGGTCCGATAAAGGCGACACCTTGAGAAGTGATGGCGCGGGCAAAGTCGGCGTTCTCACTGAAGAAGCCGTAACCAGGATGCACTCCGTCTGCGCCACTGATCTTGATGGCATTCAAGATCGCTTCGGTGTTCAAATAGCTCTCGGCTGCGGTCTGACCACCGAGTGCGTATGCCTCGTCGGCAAGACGCACGTGCAACGCATTGCGGTCTAGTTCTGAGTACACCGCGACGGTCGCGATTCCCATCTCTCGCGCGGCACGAATGACACGCACGGCGATTTCGCCACGGTTTGCAATCAAGATCTTCTTCAACACAGAGGACTAGTTTGGTGCGGTGGACAGGGCAAATGCGAACCAATCCGGGCGCTGGACCCTGAAAGAAGTGCCCGAAACCGGCAGCACGAACGCAGATCTTGTCCAAGAGGCACAAAATGGGGCTCCAGGCCACGTGGTGCTGCGTACCGACTTCCAGAGTGCCGGTCGGGGGCGACTCGACCGGCGGTGGGAGGCGCCTCCCGGCCTGAACGTGCTCGCCTCGTTTCTGTTCCGTGACGTGCCAGAACATCCACACGTCCTCACACAAGTCGTCGCGTTGGCTGGCGCTGAAGTGGCACGGACGATGTTCGGTCGTGACGTGACGCTGAAATGGCCGAACGACTTGATGTTGGATGACGTGAAACTCGCCGGCGTTCTCGCGCAATCAGGACCAATTGACGCAGCAAACAATCGGCCGTCGTTCGTCGTCGTCGGCATCGGCATCAACATCGGCTGGGCACCAGATGATGCGACCGCTCTGCGACGCGGCGCCACCATCGATCAACTACGCGCCGACGGACAATCGCCGGCGCATGTCGTGCGTGCGATGTGTCTCGTGATTGACACACTTTTGGATCTTGACGAAGCGTCTCTTCACCAGCGTTATCGGTCGCATCTCGCCACGCTCGGTCGAAACGTGAACGTGTTGCTTCCTGGCGGCACGTTGCTCGCTGGCCGTGTCGTCGACGTCGAGGTCGATGGTCGACTGGTGGTAGTGGATGAATGTGCGATGACGCACCGATTCGACACTGCAGATGTCATCCATGTGCGATGACTGCGGCTGAGTGACGGCGCCAACCCCCAGAGGTCAATTAGCGTTGTCGCGTGTCGACCAAGTCTTGGACCTCGCGGTGGGTGGCCCCACTCATCATCGCAGTCGTGGTCGCAGGATTCGGCGCTAGTGGCCTTGTACGGGCGACGAAGGCGCAGTTGTCTGGCGTCAATCGCATTCCGTCACTTGGCGCAGTGTTGTCTCCGCCCTCTGCTGTGGTCGAGAACTACCTGCTCGTCGGATCTGATTCGCGTGCCAATGCCGACCCCACCGACGCCGACTACAAGGCGATCGCGGGCATCTCTGTCAGTGGACAGCGCTCCGATTCGATCATGGTGTTGCGACATGACAAGACCGATGGGTCGGCGAGCATTTTGTCGGTGCCGCGAGATCTGTGGGTGAAAATCGGGGAGGGGAACAAAGCACAACGCGTGAACACGGCCTTTTCCCAAGGCCCGGAGGTGCTCGTACGCACGATTCAGCGCAACTTGAACATTCCGATCCATCATTACCTCGAGGTTGATTTCGCGGGTTTCAAGGACATCGTCGACTCCATCGGGGGAGTGCTGGTGTGTCTGCCTGGCCCGGCGCGCGACAAGTACTCGGGTCTCTACATCCCGCGCGGTGGTTGCAACATGTTGAACGGACAGAAGGCACTTGCCTATGCCCGCAGTCGTCACTTTCAACTGAAAATCGACGGCGACTGGAAACTCGATGGATCATCTGACCACGGCCGCACGGCGCGACAGCGCGACTTCATCTCGTCGCTCATCCGTTCGGCGGTGAAGCACGTCGCGAAACATCCGCTCGACGCGGGAGACGTGATGGCGGGTTTCGCCTCAGAGCTGAGTGCCGATCCAACACTCGACATGGCGGACATGATCAAGAAACTGCGCCCCGTCGCTGACTCGGGTGCGACGTCGTATGCACTGTCGACCACTGGTGACAACGTCGGTGGGGCGTCAGTGCTGCGTCTCACGCAGGCATCTGATCCCGTGCTTGCTTACTTCGCGGGGACCGGTCCGATTCCGGCCTGATACCGCTGTGTCACCTGATCGATGGTGAGTGGCTTGCACACCAGGTTTCCTTGGAGTTGATCGCAGCCGAGCACTTTCAACCGTTGAAGCTGGTCATCTGTGCTGACCCATTCTGCGATGACGGTCAAGTCGAGCGAGTGTGCAAGCTGAATCAGTGAGCGCACGATGGGGTCGTCGCCACCGTCGTTTCGGCCGACATCACGGACGACGGTTCCGTCAAGTTTCAGACAGTCGGCGGGGAACGCGCGAAGTGCCGACAGTGAGGAGTAGCCGGCACCGAAGTCGTCCACGGCAATACGCACACCGTTGCGCTTCAACGCGGTGACCGTGCGAAGAATCGCCGGGTTGTTGTCGACGAGGGAAGCTTCAGAAGTCTCGACGACCAATTGAGTCGAGTCGAGCCCGACTTCACGCAAAATCGTCACGGTGCGGTCGACAAACGTGGTGTCGGCCAACTGCCGTCGTGTCGCGTTCACATGTAGTGCGGTGTGTTTCGAGACGAGACCTGAATCGATCCACGATCGAAGACTTGTTCCCGCTGAAGCGAGAATCCAGTCTCCGATGGGTCCGATGAGACCAGACTCATCGGCGAGTCCGAGAAAGTCCGCGGGGCTCAACTCTCCGCGCGTTGGGTGTTGCCAACGAAGCAACGCCTCGAACGCCACGGTGTGGCGACTTTGTGCATGTTCGATGGGCTGGAACATCACGAAGAACTGGTCGGCAGCGAGTGCCTGTTCGAGTTGTCCTGCAAGCACCACTCGTTCGCGGGCAGCACGGTGCATGTCGTCGCTGTACAACTCGCTGCGTCCGCGGCCGCGTTGCTTCGCTCGGTACATGGCGGTGTCGGCGCAACGAAGCAAAGTGACGGCAAGGTCGTCGGGCGTCTCCAGTGCCAGTTGTTCGTCTGTCGACATCGCCACACCGACGCTGGCTCCCGATTCAATTTCGACACCCTGAAGCACGAGCGGACCAGTGATCGAGGTGCGAACCCGTTCAGCCACGTCCATCGCCACATGCTCGTCGAGCAGGCCTTCGCACAGCACGACAAACTCGTCACCACCGATGCGGGCGACGAGGTCGCTTGGTCGCGTGGCAGCCATCAGGCGTTTGGCAATGGTGACGATGAGTTGGTCACCGACGACGTGCCCGATCGTGTCGTTCACGTGTTTCAACTTGTCAAGGTCGATGAAAAGCACGGTGACATGGTTCTTCGTGGTCTTGCTGCGCTCGAGGGCTTCAGCGGTCTTGCGAAGAAACAACACGCGATTCGGCAGCCCGGTGAGTGCGTCGTGCGTGGCGAGTCGGCCGAGTTCACGTTGGTGATTGCGTTCCTCGGTGATGTCCCGGGCGATGGCTGACCAATGGTCCAAGATGCCTTCCCGCGTGCGGACTGCTTGCACGACGACAGCGAGCACCCGGGACAGTCCCTCAGGCGAGCGGAATGCGACCTCGCCTTCCCACCTACCTTGTGGGGCGCTACCTGCGTCTGGTGCGATCACGTCGCGTGGCAATTGGTCGCGTACCGCCTGCATGAAGGATCGTGCGGCGATGTCGTTGCCCGTCTCTGAGTGTTCTTCGATGCCGAGCATGGTTCGCGCAACGTCGTTGCAGAATGTCATCGCGCCGACACGGTCGAACACGACGATCGCGTCGCCGGAAGCGTCAAGAAGCCCGACGAGCTGATCAGACAAACGTCGCTGTTCGACAGCCGAGGTGCAATCGATGGCAGTTCCGACGTAGCCAGTGACGTCGCTGCCAACTCGAACTGGTTGCGTGGCGACCTGTACCCACACCGTCTCACCATCGGGAGTGCCGAGTCGAAATTCAATGACGAAAGGCGAAGATGATTCCTTCGATTGTTTCCACGCTCGTTCGCATGCCTGTCGCTCGTGCGGCTGCGCGTTCACCCACGGAGCCGTACCAGGCACGACAGCAGCGCCGCCCAAAACGAGCGTGCGAAAAGCATCGTTCCCACTTCGGAGACGACAATCGGCGTCCGTCTCGAAGATGCCAATCGGCAGGGCGGAGGCTGCGGTGTCGATAGTCCAAGTTTCGCAGGTTCCCCACGCTGGGCGGTGGAATGACTTCGCTCGGTGACAGATGAGGAGCGAGGATCACGCGCCAGTGGCGACGAACTCCGTGCTTGTCGCATCGAGAGCCGCGCTCTCCATCGCAGCGACGACAGACGACGCATCGTCTCCGGTTGCAGCCTCAATCACCTGGTCGAGTGCGTACATGGTGACGAGATACGAGCGGCCTTGGGTGGTGTCGGGGCACGGAGCCGTGTATCCGACGACACCCCGGGAGTTCTTTGCTACGACAGCTGTGACGGGTAGTGGTTCACCTTCGGCGACACCGGTGACTGTTGGCTCGATATTGGCGACCACCCACAACAGGTTCGAGGGGTCGTCTGACTCACTGAGGGTGAAGCCGAGAGCCTTCGCACCCGAGCTGGCACCGGTCCAGGACAATGCCGGGGAGACACCCGCGCCGGCGCATGTGTGCTTTGCATCGATGGTGCCACCTTCTTCCCACGGCCCTGACACCGAGAGAAATGCCGATGGTTCAGAGACGGCGTCGAGGGTCGGGTCGACGGTGGTGGCGACGGTCGTCTGAGTGATCGTGTCGTTCTGGTCGTCTCTTGGCGCCGCCATGTCGCGACCGTCGTTCGTTGAACAACCAGCGATCATGACGACCGCGGCGACGATGAGCGCGATGGTGTTGATCCCCGAACGTGATGGCCGGAAAGGTGTCACGTCGTCAGCCTAATGAGAGATGTGTCTCGTCGAGCCGTCCATGAGCTTGCGTCACTAGCATGACGTCGATGTCGACACGAGAAGTTCATCCTCATGACTCGTCTCGTCCATGTCTCTTGGCTGTCCACGCACATCCAGATGATGAAGCGTCCAAAGGTGCGCCGACCGTTGCAAAGTATGCGGCGCAAGGAGTGCACACAGTGCTCGTGTGTTGCACCGGAGGCGAAGAGGGGGATCTGCAGAACCCGTCGCTTCGAGACCCTGGACAACCATTCCACGGCTTGTCGCCCGACGAAGAACGCCAGGTGATGGCCGATCTTCGCCCGCAAGAGTTGAAACTCGCGACGGACATCATCGGCTATCACTCGGTGCACATGCTCGGCTATCGCGACAGCGGCATGGCGGGGTCAGAGTCCAACCAGAATCCTGATTGTTTCCACATGGCGGACCTCGACGAGGCGACCGAACGTCTCGTGCGCATCATTCGCGCGGAGAAACCACACGTCATCCTCACGTACAACGACGACCAGTCGGGTTATCCGCATCCCGACCATCTTCGTGTCCATGACGTGAGTGTCCTCGCGTTTCAACGTGCCGGCGATCCGTTCTGGTATGCCGATGCCGGCGAGCCGTGGCAACCATTGAAGATGTATTACACGCTGTGGTCGAAGAACCGCATCGTTTCCATCCATGAGGCGATGCTCGCAAAGACGGGGGCATCCCCGTACAACGAAGATTGGCTGAACAGACCGTCGCAAGACCACCGCATCACGACGCGAATCGATGTGGCTGAGTATCTGTGGGCACGTAGCGGCGCGCTTCGTGCACATGCGACACAGGTTGATCCGAATGAGCCATGGTGGTTCGGATTGGACGACAGTGAATTGGCGCAGGTGTACCCGTGGGAAGAGTGGGTGCTCGCAGTGTCGGCGGTGGGTGGCACGACTGACGGTGAATTTGAAGACGATTTGTTCCGAGGTGTCGAGTGACTGCAAAGAAAAAGGCGAGCGACGTGACCGTTCAATACCGCGTGCAATTCGGCAAGAATGACGAAGCAGTATCCGGGCCCGACGACGCGGACGTGGTGGTTCGCATCGCATCGAAAGACGCAGCAAGTGATCCGTCGCTGGCGTTCATGCAGGGAAAGTTGAAAGCCGAAGGAAGCACCGGCGCACTGTTCCGGGTTTTGATGTCAGGTGACGCAGCCAGCGAGATCAGCCGGCTCGCATCGCGTCCCTGAGGGCGCGATAGCCGATCAACACTGCACCGCTCGATGACACGACATCGGCAAAGTCCGCGTCGTTCGTGACGAGCGCCAAGTCATCGATCCAACCGGCTGCGGTCGGCCCGAGCGCGTGCACTTCAGGAGTGTCGATGGCGGGTTGCACATGGATTTCGGTGACACCGGGCTTCAACGTGTTGAACGCGTTGATGACTCGCTCGCGACTTCCTGCGCGCCAGTCATGGTCGAAGTGATCAGGAAAAACCACACCTTCGTCGGCTGCCAGTGAGCGGAAGGGAAAGCCGGCGTGTGTCTGGTCGATGGTCGACGGCAGGCGAATGGGCAATTGAAACTCGACTGCAAGCTCGAGATAGATGTCGAAAAATTCGGGTCGCAGTGTGATGGCGCTGAGATGCGGTGCGAGATGAGTGACATCGATGCCCCAGGCGATTGCTCGCTCGATTTGAGCGCGGCACTCGCGCAGAACTTCGGTCGGGTCGGCGTGTTCCCAGAGATCGTCAATCGAGCGCGGAAACCCACCCTCTCCGGAGAGAAGAGATGGTGCATGCGTGAGAGGACCCCATCGATAGTTCGGGTGCTCGGCGTTCAGTGTGAGATGAACGCCGATGTCGTCACCGTCGTACATGTCGGCTGCGTGGCGGGACCACGGTGCCGGAACCATGATCGATGCACACGTCGCGAGCCCGGTGCGCATGGCGGTGTACACGCCGATGTTTGCTGCGTGGCAAGAGCCGAGGTCGTCGCAACTGAGGATGACGAGTTTGGTGTCGGGGGAGTGTCCGAGTCGTTCGGCCAGAGATGCCTGGGCGGACATCGAAGTCATGCCGGTGACGCTATCTGTGCAATCAGTCCCTGCACACGGCCCACAGTCCGAGTCGACGACCTCGCGCATCATCTGCGGCCCGCGCGAACGAATCGGCGTACGCCACGTTCGGCTCGATTCGAAGTGGAGTGGCAAAACCCTCGAGAACGAGTGACTCGTTGACGAACAATCCGTCGTCGACCCTCCGCAGGTACACGAGCAGCCGTCCGTAGCGATCGCGTGCTTCGAGGTCGCGTTCCACTCGCACTCGCGTTCCTGCTGGCAGCAGGTACTTCGTCCGCTCGGAGGCTTCGGGTCCAAAACACTCGACCGGTGAGTTCGGTTTCACTGTCTCAGGAGTGTCGATTCCGATGAGACGCACGGTTTCTTCACCGCTCGAAAACGCAAGAACGACTGTGTCGCCGTCGACGACTCGTTCGACAGTGGCGACGTCGGCCTGTTGAACGTCAGTCGACGAACATGCGTTGGCGAACACCAACAACGCGAGGGCGATGAGATGCGTGCGTTTGAAGTTCACGTCACGATGTGTGACGTCGGGAATGTCAGAGACGCTCGATGAGCGTTCCGGTGCCGAGTCCGCCGCCACAGCACATGGAGATGAGCCCGTAACGCCCACCTGTGCGCTCAAGTTCGTTCACGGCCTTGGTCATGAGGAATGCACCGGTGCATCCGAGTGGATGCCCGAGCGCAATCGCTCCACCGTTGGGGTTCGTCTTTTCGAGATCGGCACCCGTGGCACGAGCCCATGACAACACGACCGATGCAAACGCCTCGTTGATCTCGAACGTGTCGATGTCGCCGATCTTCAAGTTGTTTCGGGAGAGCAGGCGCTCTGTCGAGTCGATTGGTCCGGTGAGCATGAGCACTGGATCGACGCCCACCAAGCAGGTGTCGACGACCCGCGCACGCGGCTTGAGGTTCAATTCCTTGGCCTTCTCTTCGGTCATCATGAGCATCGCCGCAGCACCGTCGGAAATTTGTGACGAGTTGCCGGCGGTGTGCACGCCATTTTCGCGAGCCACTGGCTTCAAGCCGGCGAGTGCTTCGCGGTTCGTGTCGCGGATGCCTTCGTCTCGCTGCACTCGATGAGTGGTTCCGGTCGGTTTGCCTTCTTCGTCCACGTCTGGTGCATCGATCGGCATCCACTGGCCGTCGAATCGTCCTTCGGCCCACGCACGAGCTGCGCGTTGCTGCGACGACATGGCGAACGCGTCGGCATCGTCACGGGTGACCCCGTATTTCTCTGCGATGCGCTCTGCACCTTCGAACTGTGACGTGAATTCGTAGCGACCGAAGTACGTCTTCGGAATCGGCACACCAAGGCCGAGCTTCTTCGACGAATTGATGCCGATCGGAATGCGGCTCATGACTTCGACTCCACAGGCCACTGCGATGTCGACGACTCCCGACGCCACGAGCGACGTTGCGACGTTGGTCGCTTGTTGCGATGAACCACATTGTGTGTCGACGGTTGTTGCCGCAGTCGTCATGGGAAGACCAGATGCGAGCCACGCGATACGGGTGACATTGAAGCTCTGTTCGCCGACCTGGCTCACACAGCCGCCGACGACCTGTTCGACGAGTGCCGGGTCGATTCCGACACGGTCCATGAGGCCCTTCTGTGCGGCACCGAGCAGATCTGCGGGGTGCATTGATGCGAGGCCGCCACCGCGGCGACCAATGGGGGTACGGAGGGCGTCGACGATGACGACAGAGCGGGGTGATGACATGCGACGAATCTAGTTTGCGACCTGTTCTGTCAACGACCGGCGGCACTGGGCTGACCAGTGATGAGGACTGGTGGCCACACCGATGCGGTGGATACGGTGAGGAAATGTCGTCTGACTCTCGTGCCACTGCTGCCAGCCTCGGAAAAGTAGGTCTCTGGGCCTTCGATCTCGACACCGTTCCGATGTCGCAGGCATGTGACATCGCCTCTGAGATCGAGTCGATGGGATTTCGCGCCCTGTGGGTGCCAGAAGCCGTCGGTCGTGAGCCGTTCGCGAGTTGCACAGCGTTATTGTCAGCGACGTCGACGCTGGTGTTGGCAACAGGAATCGCAAGTCTGCACGCGCGCACTGCTCAAACCATGCAAGCCGGATGGAAGACAGTGAGTGAGGCTTTTCCTGGTCGCTTCGTACTCGGTATTGGGGTCAGTCATCAGCCGATGGTCGAGGGTGCGCACGGAAAGAGTTATTCGAAGCCGTACACCACGATGGTCGAGTATCTCGACGCGATGGATCGCGGCATGTTCTTTGCTGCACCCCCGACAGTCACTCCGCGCCGTGTGCTCGCGGCGTTGGGGCCGAAGATGCTGGCGCTCGCTGCGGAACGCACCGAGGGTGCGCATCCGTATTTCACGCCTGTCGAGCACACAGCTGAAGCTCGCGCAATCATGGGTCCCGAGGCGTTGCTCGCGCCGGAGGTGGCAGTCGTGTTCGAGACTGATGCAAGTCGTGCGCGAGAGGTGGCACGCCAGTACATGGCGATGTATCTCGCGTTGCCGAACTACGCGAACAATCTGAAGCGGCTCGGATGGGATGAATCTGACATCACCGGCGCTTCGGATGCGATTGTCGACGCAATAGTCGGCTGGGGAAGCACCGACAAGGTGTTGGCTCGCATCAAGCAACATCTCGATGCGGGTGCCGACCACGTGTGTGTCCAGGTGCTTGGTGCTGCTCCAGGCACCATGCCGTCAGAGCAGTGGCGTGAACTCGCCGACGCGACCAAGGGTTGGTGACGATGCTCGAGCGACACGAATACCTCGCGACACTCCGCGACTCTGTCGCCACCATCGCAGCAGTTGCCGAGGGGAATTTGTCGCGCCCGGTGCCAGCTTGTCCGAACTGGACCATGTCGCATCTCGTGTGGCACTGCACTCGTGTTCATAATGCGATGGTGCAGATCGTCGCTGACAAGGTGCAGGGTTTCGACAAACTCCGCCCATACAAACGTGTGGACGATGAGGTTCTCGTCGAGACGTTCACGAGCGGTGCCGACAAGTTGCTCGACGTACTTGAAGCCACACCTGTCGACGAAGAGATTTGGTCGTGGGTGGGGCCTGCACCTGCGATGTGGGCAGTGCGTCGAATGACTCAAGAAACGATGGTCCACGCGTGGGACGCCGCCACAGCAGTCGGACCTGCATCACGTATGCCGGCTGCGATGGCAAGCGACGGCATCGATGAGTTCTTGCACAACTTCCTGCGCCTTCAACGCGAGGCGATGCCCGCCCCCGGCGGTTCAGTGCACATCCACTGCACCGATGTGAATGGTGAGTGGCTCATTGACGAACCAGAGCCTGGAAACGTGGTCGTCACGCGTGAGCACGCAAAGGGCACGTGCGCCATTCGAGGCTCGGCCAGCCAGCTGCTCTTGGTGCTGTGGCGCCGTCAGCCGTTGTCGACCGTCGAGGTCATCGGCGCGACAGACGTCGCTCAACGATTCATCGAGCGCACCGCGCTGTAGCGCGAGAGTATGGCCCTCACTCTGCGATGCCGACA
Source organism: uncultured Bifidobacterium sp. (assembly GCA_964394175.1). GTDB lineage: Bacteria > Actinomycetota > Acidimicrobiia > Acidimicrobiales > Ilumatobacteraceae > UBA2093. The sequence goes on along the minus strand of CAYMVM010000002.1, from coordinate 80,194 downwards.
GGTGCACCGTCGATGATCTGGTCGAGGTATTCGCTCAATCCGTAGCCGACGGCACCCGTGTTCTCACCAGACGTCACTGTCCAACGGGTCATTCCTTCGCTGATGCGAGTGTGCAGCCAGTTTCCCTCTGGGTCTTGACGTCGATTACGGAGAGGGATGAGGTTCATCACCTCGCCCTCGAACGTCCACTCCTTTCCGCTTCGTGATGACCGAAGTTTTCCCCTCACCTTGGAGTGATACTTGTCTGCTCCGACAAAGTCAGTGCTGACTGTGCAGTCGTCGCACAGGTGAATGGTGCCGTTCTCCCACACGAACCCACCCCGCGTGCCAGGTCCGTCTTTCTTGGCGACACGGCTCGTCATGAACCCGAAGTCGCTTCCAAAATTCGCCGTCAACCATCGGTAGTACCACGGTGCCTGCCAGTAGCGAGGCCCCCACGAATGGTCACGCAATCCGTGTCCGGAAATCGACCACTCTTCATCACCCACTCGGATGGTGCCACTTGCGGCGACAAGTTGTTCGTAGTGACCACGGGCGAACTCTTCACCTGGTGTCTCGTGCGGAGTGTCAGGTTCTCCGCCGAACATCGATGCGCGACCACCACCTCGGAAGGTGATGTGCACTTCGCCTTCCGAATACGGATTGTTGGTGAAAGCCTTTTTCGGGTCAACCATCTCGAGAGGATCTGAGAGGACGCACAACTTTCCCGAGTAGTCGATGCGGAGTTCCTCGAAGGGAGTGACCATGGTCCACGTGAGGCCGCCGGCGTCCAGTGCGTCATTGTTGGTGATCGACGGTCGTTTGAAGATGAATGCGACACGGCCGTCGGGTAGGTAGATGCATATGGTCATCTCCGCGTACCCCTCGTTCGCGCGATTGCCCATGCGGAACCATCCGCCGATGCCTTGTGACGGGTCGAAGCAGTTCACATACATGCTCTCGTTGAAGTTGGGTTCAGGTCCCAACTCGTGCATGTATTCGTCGGCGGGTTCGAGGCGCACTCCCATGGCCGAACCCTAAATCATCGACGGGATGTCGTCGTCAGGCTGCTCCGAAGATGCGTCGTTGCAGCTTGCGCATGCCAGCCAGCCATTTCTCACGGTCTGCCGTGCGGTTCTGCTCGTACAGGGCCACTTCCGGGTGGGGCAAGATGAGGAAGCGTTCATCCCTGATTGCTGCTGCGACCACGTCGGCGACCTCTTCGGGTTCGATCACGGCACCTGCCGCGCGCACGACGTCGCCGCCCCGTACGTCGATGTTCTTCACATTGTCTCGGGACACGTCGGACGGGTTCAGCATGTTCGTGTTGACTCCTTGCGGGCAGAGGCAACTGACTTTTACGCCACGGTCTCCGTAGGTGATGGACAACCATTCTGCGAAAGCGACCGCTGCGTGCTTGGTGACCGAATACGGAGCAGAGCCGATCTGTGCCAACAAACCCGCAGCAGAAGCAGTGGAGCAGAAGTAGCCGTCACCATGTGCCAGCCAGTCATCGATGAGATGTCTTGCTGCCCAACGATGAGCATGGACGTTGATGTCGAATGACGCGGTCCAGTCGGACTCGTCACTGTGCTCGAGGTCCGTACCGAAGGCCACACCAGCATTCGCAAAGAAGAGATGGACACGTCCGAATGTCTGACGTGCACTGTCGATGAGTGTCTTGTTGCCGAGCTCGGTACTGATGTCTGCGAGCACGGCATGTGCAGATCCTGCGCGGCGAGCGTTCAACTCACGTTCGAGCTCGAGGAGGGGAGTCTTCGCTCGGTCGGCAATCACGACCGATGCGCCATCGGCGTGAAAGCGACGGGCCAAGGCGCGACCAATGCCGTTGGCGGCACCCGTGACGACGACTGTTTTTCCGTTCACATCCATGGATTCAGACTGTACGACCCGAATGCCACCCGAGTGACGAACGACCTCACTACGATGCGCATCAGGGGGGAACGGACCGATACCGTGCTGGATACCAGACCAGAACGGCTCGTGCCGATCGGAAGGGGAAGACGACATGACACACACGACGCAAGAGGTGACACCGATGGTGTCCGGCGCTCAGGGCATCGACTCGATCGTCATCACCGATGCGCTCAGCGTCATCGACAAGGCTCTTGCCGAAATGTTGCGTCGTGAATTGGTGTCGTCTGACGAAGTCGCAGACTTGTTGCTCGACGTGAGGACACTCCTCACCGCGAGCGCTGCCACCACCGCTTCTTAGTCGGTTCTGTCGGCACGGTGGGTGCCGCAAGTGTCGTCGCCACTTCTGGTGGCGTCGGATCAAGTTTCACTATTTGAGTGAATGCCTTCACCAATTCGTCTCGGAGCAACGCTGGTTCAGCGACGGCGGCTGCGTCCATGTTCAGCCCCATGTCCATGCTTCCGTTGTATGACAGCAGCGTCAGGTTGAAGGCCGTCCCGGCAAGTGGTCCGAGGGGATAGTTCTCAAGGACCAACGCACCGGCGATGTAAAGCGGTATGCCCGCGGCGCGCACGTTCGACGTGGCGAAGTCGACTGTCTCGCCTTGTACACGGGCGAACCGAGTGATCACCGACGTGGGAAGCAGGGAAGCGACCGACGACGCGGAGGCGAGTGCATCGCCACCAGAGTTCGACCGCGATGCCTGGACGATCTCGTTGATGGCGGCAAAGCGCTCTTCGATCGGCATGTCACCCGTCGGCACGAGGAACCTGATGAGCGAGAACGCGTTTCCACCTTCACTCATGGCATCGGTGCGGGTGCTGATGGCCATCGACGTGCGCAGCTCTTCAATCGGTGTACCGAGCGCCCGATGGTACGCGCCTGCCGCAGTTGCCGCTGCCGTGATGAAAGCAGTGTTCAGCGTCCCACCGAGGTGTTTGCTCGCAGCGCGGAGTTGTTTGTACGGAGCGCGAATCACCTCGACTTGTCGGCGAAGTGAACGCTCTTTCCACAGAGGTGACCGAGCAGGGTCGATGGTCGTGACCTCGTTCATCACGCCGCGAACCGTCTGCAATGTCTCGGGGCCGAGTGATCCGAGAAGTTTTGGATCGGAGATGACATCGCGCATTTGTCGCAACATGCCGAGTGGAATGCGCAAACTGTCGGACATTGCTCCACGCAGCATTTCCACCTGCGGTGTTTGTTGCCTTTCCTCTTCGACTCGCTCGATGAGATCGGGATCGAGAGGCGGCGGTGGCGCAGGTGTGCGTTCGAGGTCGATGAAGTTCAGTGACAACTCGACGCCGCCTTGTCCGTCGGTGACGGTGTGATGCAACTTCTGAATCAGTGCGCCGCGACCGCCGATCAGTCCGTCGACGATGAAGAACTGCCAGAGCGGTCGCGACCTGTCGAAAGGATCGGCGACGATGAGGGTCGCCAAGTCGAGCAACTGCCGAAGTGTTCCGGGCTCTGGAAGTGAGATGTGGCGGACGTGATAACGAATGTCGAATGCCGCGTCGTCAACCCACAATGGCGGACCGAAGTTCCCTGGAACCGGTTGAACTCGTCGGCGTAGTCGGGGAAACACATAAGACGTTCGTTCGAGTCGTGCGAGTAGAGCGTCAGAGTCGAGCGGACGATCAAGGATGGTGATGTTGGCAAAAGTCGAGGCGAGAAAGGGGTCTTTCTCGAGGCGCCACATGAGGGCCTCTGTGTCGCTCATGCGACGTGCCTGACTGGACATGTGACGAACCTAGTTCGGTATGCGTGTGTGCTTGAACTCGTTCATCTCGGGCCAATCGACATAGTCAAGGATGCGATCGATCGTCGAGACGGCAAGGGTCGCATCACCGAAAGCCGGCTTCATGAGTCGAACGAACACTGCTGCGTCACCCACGACGAACGTGGGTACGCCCCACACTCCGTGACTCTCGGCGTACGAGGTGTGTTCAGTCTTGATCACCTTGAGCGGTCGGCCGCTTTTCACGTCATCTGTTGCAGCAGCGGCGTCGCCACCGGCTTCAGAAATGAAGTTGGTCAGGATGCGGTGATCACGGAGGCTTCCACCGGCGGTGTGACGGTGTTCGTACAAGCGGTGATGGAAGTCCAGGAACACGTCCGGCTGCATGTCACGAAGAGACACCGAGAACTGCAGTGCATCGATGCCCGTGTCTGATGCAGGTGCGTCCCACACGTCTGGCATGCCGTCTTCGACGTGGGTCTGCCCGAGGCAGAACGGCAGGAAGGTGACGTCCCAGTCGGCTCCGGCGCGAAGCCCCGTCACGACATGGTCGTGCATGATGCGCCCGAAGGGACAGCGATAGTCATAGGTGAGGGCGAACGTGCGGGACATGAAGGCAACAACCGCTCTATGTCTCGGGCTATTCCCCGAATCAGAAAGAAGTGTCGAGAGGCACTTTCAGAAGAGAGAAATGACGGGAACAGCGACGGCACCGAGCACACCACCGACGACGACGCCACCAAGAACATCAGTGAAATGGTGGATGCGAACGACGACCCTGCTGATCGCGACGATGACAGCCACGGCGCACCACAGTGCCGCGAGAGGCCAGCCCGTGAACGAGGTCAGGATGATCGCTGCGAAAGTGGCCGACGATGCATGGCCGCTCGGAAAACTTGACGTCCGTGGTTTTCTCACTCGTGTCCGATCGTCACCGTGCCACGTGGGTCGGTCTCGCTTGAACATGCGTTTCACGCCCTGGTTCACCACGAGGCTCTCGACTCCGAGAGCGACGGACAATGCGGCGGCCTCACGAAAGCGGTCAAGGCTTCCGATCGCATACACAAGTCCGGCGACATGCCACACGACACTGAAGTCACCGACATGGCTTGCGCTGGTGAACACCTTTGCGCTCGTGCGTGATCGACGCAGGGGCTCGAGAATTGAATCGACGCTGTCGTCTATTCGTGTCACCGTGGTTTCGCCCCCAACACCACGGGTGCCTCGATCGCGGCACGTGACGGATCACCACCGAACTCGGGGCACCACTGTCGATAGTCGCAATAGTTGCAGAGCGGACCCTTTTTTGTTCCGAACTGCCCGGTCTCGCACGAGCGCTTGATGGCTCCGTAGATCGCCTTCACTCGTTGCAGTTGAAAGTTCACCTTGTTCTCAAGTGGACGTGTCTCGACGGCCTTTCCGTCTTTCAAGAACAACAGTCGTAACGCAGCGGGGCTGGATCCTTTCTCCTGCTTGCAGAGCCACGCGTACAGGAGCATTGCCTTCATCTTGTCGTCGACGTAATTGGGCGCTGGACTCTTGCCTGTCTTGTAGTCGACAATGACGAAGTTTCCGTCGCTGTCGCGTTCGAGACGGTCGATGATGCCAGTGAGCTTGAAGTCGCCCATCGAATGTTCGACACGAAGTTCCATCGCTTCAGGCCGCACAGTTGACGGATCTTCCATGGTGAAGTAGGTGTCGACCAACTTGCGTACGTCGACCCAGAACGGGTGGTCCCGATCAGAAGTGAGATCGAGATAGGAGAAGTCTTCGTCGTTCGGCGCACCGTATTTCACCGTGTCGAAGAGGTGGCTGGCCATCTCCGAGGTCCGCTCGGTGCTGTCTTCCTTCAGCAGCAACTCGAGAATTCGGTGGACGATCGTTCCCTTGTACTTCTCGATGGTGGGAGGGTCTGGGAGTTTCTCGATGTTCACAAATCGGAATTTCAGCGGACATGACTCAAACGAGCCGATGCGTGACGGTGACAACGAGAGAGGTGTCGGAAAGGGAGAATCAGATGTCACGTGTTGATTCTTGACTATGCGAGCGTGCGCACAGTGCGACCGATGAAGCCGGCAAGCGCGTCCGGGTGGGTGAACGGTCCGAAATGCCCCATCTCGTCCCACTGCACATAGCTGGAGTTGCCCAGTTGCTCGGCGACATTGGCGGCGAATCGGGAGGGCTGAAAGGGCTCCGGTCGGCCGCACAGCACCCAGGTCGGAACGGTGATCGTCGGCAATTCGTGCCACTCGGGAGCCACGCCCCCGGTTTCGTAGGTGCGCGCTTCATGCTCTGGCGCACATTTCAGAACGACCGATCCGTCGGTTTGTTCGGTGAAGCCGTGTCGAACGTATGCCTCGCGAGCGACGGGGTGGAACGAGTTCATCGGAGGTTTGTTCGCGAAATTGGCCAATGCTGCGTCGAACGTGTCGAAAGTGCTGCGTCTCTTGCGCGCACCGTCTGCGAGGAAGTTCGATGGTGTTTCCCCGGAGGTGTTCGCCGGCAGCGGCGGGAAGACGATCGGCTCGAAGATGAACAGTGCACGAAAGAGTGTCGGTTCGGCCAGAGCCGCCATGAGAAGCGTCGCACCACCCATCGAGTGGCCTACCCCGACGATGGGCACTCCATCGTGTCGCTCATAGGTCACACGCGCAGCAGCGAGCGCATCGTCGCCGTAATCCGACCATTTCAGAGTTGAAGGATCGACCTTCTCTGAATCACCGAAGCCTCGGTGGTCAAGTGCCACACAATGCATCTCATCTCTCAGCACGTCGACCATTGGCTGCCAGCAATGTGCGTGAAAGCCGGTCGCATGTGAGAACAGCACTGGTCGCTGCTCATTTGCAGCAGTGCGCAGTGACAGTTCGTGTAGGGCGATTGTCGTGCCGTCGACGCTCGTGATGCTCGTGGCATCGCTGCATGTGGACACGAGGAGCTCTGTTTCAGTTTCTGATGAAACGTCAGCCCTTCAGGGCGTTGATGAACATCTTGGTCTCGTCGGGTACGCCGGCGGGAATGATGTAGCCCTCGGGATCACGGATCTTGTCCCAGTTGTCGCGCACGTCTTCGAGCGAGAGATTCTTGTTGAAATAACCCTCGGCTTCTCCGATGAACACGCGAGCGACACGTCCACCGCCGACTGAGTAGACCTCGCCACTCACGTCGCAATCTTCGTGCGACAACCAGGCGACGATCGGGGAGATGTACTCGGGCTGAAGGCTCTGTCCAAGATTGCCGAGCAATGCTTCCGTCATGCGAGTGAGAGCGAGCGGAGCGATGGCGTTCGCCTTGATGTTGTACTTCGCGCCTTCTTGCGCGAGCACTCGAGTGAGTCCGACAAGGCCCATCTTCGCTGCGCCGTAATTCGCCTGACCGAAGTTTCCGAAGATGCCCGCGGCTGATGATGTGGACACGATGCGCCCGTACCCTTGCTCGCGCATGTGCACCCATGCTGGTCGAGTCACGTTGAACGCGCCCTTCAGGTGGACGTCAATGACTGCATCGACCAAGTCGGGAGTCATGTTGTGGAACGACTTGTCGCGCAAGATGCCGGCGTTGTTGATGACGATGTCGACTCGACCGAATGTGTCGATGGCGGTCTTGATGATCGACTCACCACCTGCCGGGGTGCTGACGCTGTCGTAGTTGGCGACGGCTTCTCCACCAGCGGCCTTGATCTCGTCGACGACCTTCTGCGCCGCTGACGTGCTCGAACCGGTTCCGTCAACCGAGCCACCGAGGTCATTCACCACGACGAGTGCGCCGCGACTGGCGAGAAGAAGTGCGTGTTGGCGTCCGAGTCCACCACCGGCACCGGTGATGACAGCGACTTTTCCGTCGTATCCGAGCTTGCTCATGGGGGTCCTTTCGTGCGGCGCGGAACTCGCGCCTCGAGTTGGTCAGCGACCGGTCACGCTAGCCCGAGGCGCTCGAGGGCCTCCGACTTGAGCCGCTTGTAATCGAGTTTCCCGTTCGGGGCCCGTCCGATCGTGGAGATCTCGAGCACCCGCTTCGGGGCCTTGTACGCGGCGAGCGAGGACTTCACATGTGCGATGAGAGCTGCTTCGTCGAGGTTCTGGCCCGACTGGGTCTCGACGAGTGCCGTGATCGCTTCGCCGAAGCGCTCATCGGGAACGCCGACTACAGCAGCATCGGCGACCGACGGATGTGCCTTCAGGACTTCTTCCACTTCCTCGGGGTACACCTTCTCGCCGCCGGTGTTGATGCACTGACTTCCACGGCCGAGCAACTTCACTGAGCCGTCTTCTTCGACTTCGGCCCAGTCACCAGGAATCGTGTAGCGGACACCGTCGACCATGATGAACGTGGACGCGGTCTTCGCTTCGTCCTTGTAATAGCCGACCGATGTACGTCCACGAAGTGCGACACGTCCGCGTTCACCGGAACCTGGAACGACTTCACGACCATCTTCGGTGATGACCTTTGTGTTCGGTGACAACTTGAATTTTGCTGTTGAGGCCTTGTCCTGCGCGGTGGTCGTCGACGATGCCATGCCGACAGCCTCTGATGAACCGAGGCTGTCGACCATGATCAGGCGTTCGTTGTGACGCAACAAACCGGCCTTCGTCTCTGCCGACCACATGACACCGCTCGAGATGATGACGCGAAGGCTGGAGATATCCCACTTGCCGGGGTTTTCGTCGAGTGCTTTCAAGATCGGCTTGGCGAATGCGTCACCGACGATCGACATGCTGTTCACCTTGTGTTGTTGCACCGTGTCGAGCAGTTCCTTCGGATCGAAACTACGAGACGGCATCGTGCACACCGAACCAGCAAGAGCCATGTTCCACATCGCATTGAACGCACCCGTTCCATGCATGAGCGGAGCAGCAGGAAGATTCACCGGACCAGGTTTTGCGACCTTTTCGTCGAACGCCGCCCAATCGACGAAAGTGGGAAGCGGATTCTTGGAAGCTCCGTCGAGCGAAGCAACCATGTCGTCTTGCAACCACATGACGCCTTTCGGCATGCCAGTGGTGCCACCGGTGTAGAGGAAATACATGTCGTTGCCACTGCGACCCCATGGCGCGACGACGCGCGCAGAGTGAGACTTCGCCGCAACGTCGTACGGAACGGCAAACGTCGGACAGGGCTGAGTCCCGTCATCGACCCAGATCCAGGTCTTCACATTCGGAAGGCGGTCTTTCACGTTGATGCACTTGTCTGCAAACGAACCGTGGAAGATCACGGCGACAGAATCAGAGTTGTCGCAGATGTACACGAGCTCGTCCTCGTTGTACCGGTAGTTGATGTTGACCGGCACCAGACCGACCTTGAACAGCCCGAACATCGACTCGAGATACTCAGGACAATTGGTCATGTACTGGGCGACTTTGTCTTGATGGGCGACACCGGCGTCGAGCAAGGTTTGTGCGATTCCATTCGCCCGCGCGTCGAAGTTGGCCCATGTCACGCTCTTGTCTCCATGGACGAGTGCTTGGGCCGTGGGGAAGCGAGCAGCGACGCGCTCCCACATGTCGGCGAAGTTCCAGCCAGCGTTGTCCGGAGAGAGAGTCGAAGAAGTTGCCACCGCGCAAGGATACGAGAGGCATCGGTGAGTGCGAAAACGAAGGAATATCGCGACCTAATACTGTGGCGGTGTGCTTGACGTGTCGACCAGTGTCCTGCCCGGTGAGGACGATCCGCGTCGGCAGGCGATCCGTCAATGGTTGGCGGACCATCCGAATGCGACGCCACGTGTGCTCGCTGAGTCGGGGTATGTGGCACCTCACTGGCCCGAGCCCTACGGCTTGGATGCAGACCCACTGCTGCAATTGATCGTCGACGACGAGTTCAAGCGTGCAGGAGTGGCGCGCCCGTCGAACCCCATCGGCATCGGCTGGGCAGGTCCGACGATTCTGTTCGCCGGAACCGATGAACAAAAGAAGCGGTATCTCCCTCCGATGCTCGCTGCAGAGGAAATCTGGTGCCAATTGTTCAGTGAACCACAAAGTGGCAGCGACCTGGCGAGCCTCGGCACGAAGGCGGTGCGAGATGGCGATGAATGGGTCGTCAACGGACAGAAGATATGGACGTCTGGCGCACATGAATCGCAATTCGGCATTTTGATTGCTCGTACCGATTCATCACTGCCGAAGCACCGAGGGATCACCTATTTCATTTGTTCGATGGATGCGCCGGGTATCGAAATTCGTGGCATCACGTCCATGGCAGGGGCGGCATCGTTCAATGAAGTGTTCTTCACCGACGTGCGCATTCCACACGCCAACGTCGTAGGCGAAGTGAACGATGGATGGCGACTCGCCAAGGTGACACTCGGTAATGAGCGCGTGAGTCTGTCTTCGGGCGGAGTGCTGTGGGGCATGGGACCTTCCGCTGCAGATCTTGTCTCGATTGTCCGCCGCGATGGCGGGGTGAACGACGCGATGTTGCGTCAGCGCGTCGCCGCGTTGTACACGGAACACGTCATCTTGGAATTGATTCGTGCGCGCACCTTGACAGCACGACTTCGCGGAGAGCAACCAGGGCCTGAAGCGAGCATCCGCAAGATCATCGCTGACGAACATGGCCAGCGCACGATGATGCTCGCGCGCGATCTCATTGGCGCAGATGCGATGCTCATCTCTCCCGCACATGACTCATCAACATTGAATTCGCGTTCGTGGTACAGCGGTTTCATGTTCTCTAGGGCGCTCACAATCGGTGGAGGCACAGGTGAAGTGCAACGCAACATCATCGGGGAGAGAGTGCTTGGTCTGCCACAGTGACGAGAATCGGCTGAAACGCACTTACACTGGGGTCGTGGCAACCCCCGCCCAAATCATTCGTGGCCGCATATTTCGTGGCGCCGTCGCGCTGTCATGTCTCGCGTTGCTCGCTGCGTGTGCATCGGGAGATGATCCGACATCGACTAGCGACACTTCGGTGGCTGGTGACGCCGCAGAAGTAGCCGCGCACGAGCAAGCTCGCGCTGAGTGCCTGGGTGGTTCAGCCATTGATGGCGGTTCGCTCGACATTGCGACCACGGTCGCGCCCATCACCAATCTCGTTGCGTTGATCGTCGGTGACTCTGGTGCGAAAGTCACCGGAATCGTGCCGGAGGGCACCAACTCGCACACATTCGAGCCACCTCCGAGTGTCGCAGCGACACTTGAATCAGCAGACGTGGTGTTCATCAACGGTCTTGTGCTCGAGGAACCGACGAAGGATCTCGCTGAGGCCAATTCGCAGGTCGGCAGCGTTATCTGTGAGTTGGGCACCGCGGTCCTTCCAGAAGACCAGTACGTCTACGACTTCTCCTTCCCGAAAGAGGGTGGCAAGCCCAATCCGCATTTGTGGACCGATCCACCGCTTGCTCGCGAGTACGCGACGCTCATCAAGGACGTGCTCGTCGCTCGTGATCCCACACGTTCGGCCACCTATCAAGCGAACCATGACAAGTTGGTGGCGATGATCGACCGACTCGACGATGCAATGAAGACGGCCACGGCGACATTGCCCGTTGAGCAACGAAAACTGCTCACGTACCACGATGCGTATGCATATTTCGCAAAGACCTACGACTGGACCGTCGTCGGGGCGATTCAGCCATCGTCATTTGAAGAGCCGACTCCTAAAGACATCGCAGACCTCATCGATCAAGTGAAGAGCGAGAACGTGAAAGCGGTCTTCGGCAGCGAAGTGTTCCCGTCGCCCGTGCTTGAGCAGATCGGTAAGGAGGCTGGTGTCGCCTACATCGATGTTCTTCGCGACGATGACCTGCCGGGTGAACCAGGCGAACCTGAGCACTCGTGGGCGGGCCTCATGCGCTTTGACTATGTCACGATGGTGGAGGCGCTCGGCGGCGACGCAAGTACCCTCAAAACAGTCGACATCTCGGTTGATGTCGAGGACAAGGCGTACTACCCACAATGAACGCACTGGCAGTACCGCAGGCGCTCGTCGAATGTCACGAGTTGACATGTGCATACGACGGAGCCGTCGCTGTCGACGACGTTTCAATGGCTGTCCGCCGTGGTGACTTTGTCGGAATCGTGGGCCCGTCGGGGTCAGGAAAGACGACGTTGTTGAAAGCGGTGCTCGGATCCATACCCCCAGCGAGTGGTCACGTGCATCGACTCCAGGGTCTCACGATGGCCTATGTGCCGCAAGTCGAAAGTGTCGACTGGAACTTCCCTGTGACCGTGCTCGAGACGGTGATCATGACCCGCACACGAAATGGCTGGTGGCCGCGCACGACCAAAGACGAACGCGACCACGCCGAGCGCGTGTTGCACCGCCTCGGACTCGTCGATGTTGCTGAACGCCATATCCGAGAGTTGTCCGGCGGACAGCAACAGCGCGTGTTCATCGCCCGTGCGTTGTTCCATCGCCCAGAGTTGCTGGTGCTCGATGAGCCGACGTCTGGCGTCGATGTGCGCACTCGCCACGAAGTGTTGCATCTGCTCGCGGATCTGCACGACGAAGGTCTGTCGATCGTCCTCACCACCCATGACTTGAACGGTCTTGCAGCACACTTGCCGCGAGTGGTGTGCATCAACAAGCGCATCATCGCTGACGGGGCTCCACGCGACGTGTTGACACCGGTTGTGCTCGAGAAGACCTACGGGGCAGAGATGGAAGTCCTCATTCACGGCGGAATGCCGGTTGTCTTAGAGAGCGGTGCGGACCATGTCGCCCGTCGTCTCTCCAATCTGACGACTTCCTGACGAAAGGTCATCCGGCAATGATTGCGACGCTGTTCGAGCCCTTCGGTTATTCGTTCTTCAACAACGGGCTCGCAGTCGCGACCTTGGCTGGTGCCCTGTGCGGGCTACTCGGGGTGTTCGTGGTACTGCGCGGCATGAGCTACATCGGTCACGGGTTGTCGCACGCTGTCTTTGGTGGTGCCGCAGCGTCCGCAGTCGTCGGTATCAACTACTTCATTGGTGCGGGCATCTGGGCTGTCGTGTCGGGAGTCCTCATCGGTCGTATTGCGCGACGCCGCATCATCGGCGCCGACGCGGCAATCGGAGTCGTCACCACTGCGTCGTTCGCGATCGGGTTGGCTCTGCTCAATCGTTATGGGCAAGCCAAGAAGAGCATCGAGGCCGTGTTGTTCGGCTCGGTTCTCGGCGTGCAGCCAGCAGACATCTGGGCGGTGTCGATTGTCGCGGTGCTGGTCGGACTGCTCATCATTGCTTTCTACAGGCGTCTTTTGTTCGCGACATTCGACCCTGATGTCGCCCAGGTGACCGGTGTGAAAGTGGCCTGGGTCGAAGCGCTCGTCATGATGATGTTGTCGTTGACGATCCTCGTCACGATGCGTGTCATCGGAACCTTGCTTATCTCGGCGCTCCTCGTCATTCCTGCAGCAACATCGCGCATGTTGACGAATTCGTTCGCCCGCATGCTCTGGATCTCACCGGTCCTGGGGGCCGTGTCTGGCTTCGTCGGCATGAACGCGGCTTATCACCTCGACACGTCAGCGAGTGCGACCGTGATTCTCGTTGCGGCAATCGGTTTCGTGGTGGTGTACGCAGCCACGGGCCTTCGTGGTCGTGTGCGCGTGGCACACGTGCATCACATCTGAGTTCAGCTACGTAGCTGCCACTCGACACCAGATGGTGTGTCGCGAACCTCGACTCCGATGTCGGCGAACGCATCGCGAATGGTGTCGGAGAGATCGAATCGCTTCTCAGCGCGGACAGTGGCCCGAAGAGAGAGCAGCGCCTCGACGAAGGGGGCGACGACATCGCGAGGATCGCGAGCCCCGCCAACAGCAAGGTCACCGAGGCTGCTGATCATTGATCGAAGTGTCGCGCGTGCACGGTCAGCGTCTTCGCTTTGGAGAGAGTCCGTCGACCATTCGTGCATCGCCTGTTCCAGCTCGAGCGTTGCGCGCATTGCAGCGATGGGGTCTCGACCTGCGAGGGCCTCATCAAAGCGCTGTCGGCAGTCAGCAGTCACAGCTGAGAGAGACGTCGCGGTGGCGGCCTGCGGCGAGGAGTCCACAGTGGTGGTGGACTCCTTCGATGGACGTGCCCCATCGGTTGGCAGCCTGGATGGATCGCGAAGCACGTCGAGGGGAAATTCGTCGCCGCTCGCGAACACACGTGATTCACCCTTGTGGCGAACAGTGACAGTGCCGTTGCCGGCGACGGTGCAACAGTCGCTGTCGATGTCGATGACGACCGCTGTGTGTTCATCGACCCCCAACACGAACGTGTCATCACCGAGCATCGACTCGAGAAGACGCAAGCGGGTGTCACCGAGGTAACAGAACCGCGTGTCGTGGTTCCCGCCTTCGGCGTTGTCGAAGTGGGGGATGACGACGGCATTCACACCGATGTCGCCCAGCACATTGAGACCGTCGAGGAGCCGCACATCTTCGCCGACTTTGTAGATCTCGTACACCGGAACAGTGTGTCTGCCGAGAGTCAACGCAGCTGCCGAGGCGAACGTAATGATGCCTCCCTCATTCACTTTCGCCCGGAGAGTCTCGGCAAAACGGCTACCAGCCCACTGACGAAGTGCATAAGTCGGTGAGCCCGGTCCGGCAAACAGATACGTGGCTGCATCGACCAACCGAAGTCCACGTTCGACCGACACAGGGTCAGCTGCGATGTGTGTGTCGTGGAGTCGCACGAGACCAGCAACCTTGGCGTCGATGTTGACGCTGACCTTGAAATAGTCGATCGCGCGCGTCGCAAGTTCGGGTGCGTTCTCTTGGAAGCCGAAGGGAGTGTCGACGATCACCGCATCGACAGGTGAGGGCAGTTTGGCCACCAGTTTGCGGTGTGTGCTGACCATCGTCGGTGCAGTCTCACCGGAGCCCATGATGGTGAGAATGCGCGGCAGAGTGCTCATGCGAAGAAACCTTCTGTGATGGCGGAATGTATGGCGTCGGCGAATTGGCGCGGATGTTGCGCATGTAGATCGTGGTCGGCACCGTGGAAGGGCACGATTCGACAGCTGCCGAGGCTCTGTTCGGCGCGTTCAAGCGCGACGAGCTTTCGGTGCGAAAATTCACTGTCATCAATCGCAGGAGTGAACATGACGGGAACGGCGATGTGCGGAAAGAGATCGTGGGGGGTGTGTTCCCACAAACCTCTGAGAATTTTCATGTGCCGCTCGCGAGTGAGCCACGGTCGCACAGTGCCGTCGGGGAGATGTTCCATGTTGGCGAGCGTCGCGTCAATGGCGTCGTCTGACCAGTCGGGATGTGTCGCTTTGATGGCAGCCCACAGCCGGTCGTAACGAGTTCCTGCGATGTGTGGTGGTGCGAGCTGGTGTGCACAGTCATCCCAATCTGGAAATACAGATTTCAGGTCGATGGTGCCACCGTCGACAGCGCACACACCGCGAAGGCGCTGCGCATACTTCCATGCGAGATGAACAACGATGTTTCCACCCCACGACTGACCGATGACGACAGGTCGTGACCACGCTGCATTGTCATCGGCGAGTGAGTCGAGGAATGCGGCAAGGTCATCTGTGACCGTGTCCATGTCGTAACCGTTGTCGGGTTTGTCGCTTGTGCCGTGACCGCGCTGGTCAATGGCAACGACTCCGTGGCCGAGCGCGCGCAGATGCCGTGCGGCTCCGTCCCACAACTGCGCATTAGATGCGAGGCCGTGCACCATCACGATCGGCGTTCCGGTGGAGGTGGGGGCGCCCCACATTCGACAACTCATCTCGAGGCCGTGTGCGAGTCGAACGCGCGTGATGGTCGGCGCGCCCGCAGACGAGAGATCGTGTGGCGACTGTTGCACCAACGCATTGTCGCAGGGTCGGGCCAAAAAACAACCGGAACCACGCCTCGGGTTCTGTCTGTTCAGAGACAGAACCTAGGGTGAGGGCACTGTACGGAGGTGCACATGAAGTTGGCGATGATGTTGAACTACGCCGGCGGGTTCAAGGAATCCGTCGACCAAGTGGTCGAGCTCGAGAAGGCGGGCCTCGATCAGGTGTGGGTGCCAGAGGCGTACAGCTTCGACGCGATCTCTCAGGTCGGATATCTCGCTGCGCGGACCGAACGAGTCGAAATTGCGACCGGCATCTTGAACGTGTACTCACGTACAGCAGCGCTCATGGCGATGACTGCAGCGGGTTGCGACTATGTCAGCAATGGACGATTCATCCTTGGTCTCGGAGCATCTGGTCCACAAGTCATCGAAGGTTTCCACGGCGTCGCATACGAGAAGCCGATGCAGCGCATCAAGGAGTACATCGACGTCTGTCGTGACGTGTGGAAACGCGAAGCGCCGCTCAATTACGACGGCAAAACGGTGAAAGTGCCCTTGCCGGCTGGTGAGGGAACAGGACTTGGCAAGCCGTTGAAGATCATCAACCATCCGGTTCGCAAGACGATCCCCATCTGGTGGGCATCGCTCAAAGACAAGAGCATCGAAGCGACCGCGGCCCACGCCGACGGTTGGTTGCCGATCATGTTCATCCCTGAAAAGTACGAACAGGTATGGGGTGCATCCCTGAAGTTGGGGCTCGCCAAGCGAGACGCATCTCTCGGCACTCTCGAGATTGCAGCCGGAGGCATGCTTGCAATCGATGAATCGTTGACCGGTGACGCGAAGCACAAAATTCTCGACTTCGGCCGACCCGGCGTCGCGCTGTATGTCGGAGGCATGGGTGCACGCGGAAAGAACTTCTACAACGACATCGCTGTCGCGTACGGCTACGCAGATGAAGCGCGCATGATCCAAGACCTTTATCTGGACGGCAAGAAGGAGGAAGCAGCGCGTCACGTTCCGGCGGAGTGGCTCGACCTGTCGAACCTCGTTGGTCCCCGGTCGTTCATCAAGGAGCGTGTGGCGGCGTTCAAGGCGGCAGGGGTCACCGTGCTGAACGTGAATCCGATCGGGCCACATGCCACGAAGACCATCGAGACCCTCCGGTCAATCGTCGACGAGGCCTGAGGTCATCGTGTCAATTCCCATCAGTGGAACCGTCTCTCCCGGGTGGGAACCCGTGCGCGATGTGTTCCTCGCGAACTTCGAGGCTCACGGTGAAGTCGGCGCTGGGGTCAGCATCGTCCATCGTGGTGAATGTGTCGTCGACCTTGTCGGTGGTTTCACTGACAAGTCAGATGCCGTTCCGTATTCACGCGAGACCTTGCAATTGGTGTTCAGTACCACGAAAGGAATCGCAGCAATCGCACTCGCGATGCTCGTCGAGCGTGGGCAGGTCGATTACGACGATCTTGTCGTCGAGCATTGGCCTGAATTCGGGCAGCACGGAAAAGAAGTGGCGACGATTGCACAACTGGTGTCACATCAGTGCGGGTTGTATGCGGTCGATGGTCCTTTGACGTTGGACGACGCGCTCGACTGGAACACCATCACGGCGCGACTGGCTGCCACCGCACCACGTTGGCCAATTGGTACTGCGCACGGATACCACGCGCTCACCTATGGCTGGCTCATCGGTGAGATCATTCGACGCGTGGATGGACGCTCGCCCGGTCGATTCGTGCAAGAGGAAATCGCCGGACCACTCGGTGTGGAGATGTACATCGGTTTGCCGAGTGAGCACGAACCTCGCGTCTCTGATGTGACCACTCAACGGGCGACGACCAAGAAGTCCAAAGTCGACCCCAAGGTCGCAGCCATGATCGAAAAGTTCATGGGCCCTGGTACACCAGCACACGATGCACTGTCGCTTGGTGGTGTCTTCGGTGAGGGGGCGTTCAATCAGCCCCGCGTGCGTGCTGCCGAGATTCCTGCTGCAAACGGAGTTTCAAATGCGCGTTCACTCGCAACGATTTATGCCGCGACGATGCGCGAGGTGAACGGTGTCCGGCTGCTCTCGACAGAGACGCGAGAGCGCGCCGCATACACGGTGACACCCGAGAACGAACCCGACAAGTGCTTGGTGTTGGGGACCACGTTCGGAATGGGCTTCATGACGAGTGGACCGTTCGTGCCGATGGCTGGCCCAGGAAGCTTCGGTCACCCCGG
>CAYMVM010000002.1:16750-62501 GCA_964394175.1 uncultured Bifidobacterium sp. | reverse complement strand
TGACGAGTGGACCGTTCGTGCCGATGGCTGGCCCAGGAAGCTTCGGTCACCCCGGAGCCGGCGGGTCGGTCGCGTTTGCGCAACCGTCGCGAGATTTGGCTTTCGCCTATGTGATGAATGCGATGTCGGCGAACCTTGCAGGTGATCCGCGTTCGCAGGATCTCATCAAAGCTGCGTCGTCGGTCGCAGATTCTCTCTGAGCGTGCGGGTGAACATCAGATAAGTGATGCTCGCCACGGCAGCAGCGGCGGCAAAAATCACAATCGTTGGCCGGACGCCGATGGCGTCAGAAGTGATGCCGGCAAGAACGCTCGTGACACTCAACATCAACGTGACGAGCGCGAAGTCGCCCGCCATCACGCGACCTCGCAGTGCGTCGGGTGATTCCATCTGCAGCCCGTAGGTCGACAAGGTCCACTGTGCGCCACCACCCAAGTGGGCGAGTGCGACAGCGATGCCAGCGATGAAGATGGACGGGGAAACTGCAGCACCGACGTAACACACCGAGAACACAAGCCCGGAGACGCCGCAGATATGAAGTATCCGTCTCATGTCTCCACCCGCCATGCGTGCCGCAATGATCGGCCCGAGTCCGCTTCCGATGCCGCGCGCCCCGAAGAGCAAGCCGCGGCCGGTGTCTCCTGAGTCGAATGCACTCGAAGCGAGAACCGGAATTTGGCTGACGATGCCTGCGCCCACTGCGAAGGTGAGTTTGGAACACATGAGAGCAAAGATCACCTTGTCCTCGCGCGCGAGTTGAACGGCCTCTCTCATGTCGCGCATCGGTCGCATCTTTCGCGAGGCATGCTCTGGTGAGCGTTCTTCTTGCATCGCTCCACGAACGAGACCGACCATGCCGGCCGCGACGAAGAACGTGATCGCGTCGGTGATGAAGGATGCAGTGCGCCCGAAGATGTCTGCATAGACGCCGCCGAGTGCAGCGCCGACAGCGAGCATCACACCCCATGTGCTACCGAATAGGGAATTCGCGCGTCGCAGATCATCTTCATTGTCGACAAGGTTCGGAACGGCAGCCTCTGTCGCGGGGCGTACGAATGCCGCCAGGCCCGAGATGACACATTGTGCGAGGAATGCAATCCATACTCCGACAGAGTCGGCGAGCAACAACGCGAGTGCGGCGACTCCTTGGCCGATCGACACGAGTACGAGAATCTTCTTCCGGTCAAATCGGTCTGCTGCCGCGCCAGCGACGGGTGAGAGCAGAAATGACGGAAGTGTGAGCGACACGAGCACGAGTGACACGAGAAATTTCGAGCCGGTGAGATCTTCGACGAGTCCTGCGAGAGCGACAAAGGTGAACCAGTCACCGAGGTATGAAACGACCTGAGCGATGAACAAGTTCCGGACATCGCCGTTGCGGCGCAGGAGAGAGAACATGTCAGCGCACGTGACGCGTCGCGCGCGAGAGAGCCTGCTCTGCTTCTGCAACGATGCGGCGCACCAACTCGCCGGCCGGTACCAATGACGTGATGGCGCCAGCGCCTTGGCCGGCAGGCATGAACTCTTTCTTGGGGTCGGCGACGACGCCCTCTGACGGGCCGAGATGGTTGACGCCTGCCCGACTCGAGATGATGAATTGTTCGGGGAATGACTTCAGCTCTTCAGGATGTTCCTCGAAGTGACGGGTCCAGTCAGTGCGCACCACGCGGCATGTCTTTCCGGTGTACGCGCGTGAGACCACGGTGTCGTCTTCGGCCATCGAGAGCAACGTCTCTTTGTAACCATCTGCGGTACGTGCCTCAGGAGTGGCGATGAATCGTGTTCCCATCCACACACCGTCTGCACCGAGAGTGAGTGCGGCTGCGAGTCCGCGTCCGTCGAAGAGTCCACCGGCGGCCACGACCGGTACTTTGTCGCCGACGGCGTCGACGACTTGAGGTACGAGCGACATCGTCGCCACCGTTCCGGTGTGTCCACCAGCTTCCGTTCCTTGAGCGACCACGAAATCGCAACCCGTGGAAACTGCGGCAACTGCGTGGCGAACTTTTCCGCACATCGACCCGACAAGGATGTTGTGCTTGTGTAGTTCGGTGATGACGTCACGAGGGACGCCCAGCCCGGCGACGTAAATGCGCGCACCGCCGGCGATGATCTCGCGAACGCCTTCCTCGACGTGTTGAGGAGATGCCGTCAAGAGGTCGACACCGAATGGTTTGTTCGTCAGTTTCTTGACATCTTCGATCTCGCGTCGCAGTGTCGCCATGTCCATGGTCGACGCCCCGAGAGTTCCGATGCCACCAGCCTCGGAGACCGCTGCGACAAGAGAGTGGTATGAGACGCCTCCCATGCCGGCGAGCATGACCGGCACGTCGATGTCGAGCAGTTCAGTGAGACGGGTGCGCATGACCGCCAACCGTAGTGCGAAGACCTCAGTCGACGAATGCCCCGGGCCGCCGCAAGAAACCTTTGTGCCATCGGCTGGGTGTGAAGAGTGCCGCGCGAGGTTCGTCCTCGAACATCCATCGCGCGAAGTTGCGACGTGTCCACGAGTTCAAGTCCACGATGCGCAGCGCTCCTTCGGCACCACGTCGACGAGCGAGCACACGGCCAAGTCGTCGTGACATGCGATGGTCCGCATAGAAGTGGTGATTGATCGTTGCTTCGTATTCGCCCCGAACACGTGAGGCGTCGTCTCGATGCGAAAGGACAGCACGTGCGGCGAGCTGCCCTGTGAGCAGGGCCTGTCCGATTCCTTCTCCGGTCAGTGAGTCGGTGGCACACACCGCGTCGCCGATGAAGAGCACTCGGCCGACGGCCTTCGTGGCGTCGTCGACACGAGCAGGAATCGGCCAAGCGGTGTGTCTGTCTTCGTAGATGGCATTCGGCCCGAGCGCATCGACGACGTGGGGTCGCACTTTGAGGTCGTTCCATACCTTCTTCATGAACTGCACGCTGTGTGTGTCGTCACGCAACACACCGAAGCCGATGTTTGCCCTGTTGCCGGGCAATGGGAACGACCATGCATAGCCAGGAAGTAGATCTGGTTCGAACCAGACGATGAGTTTGTGTCGTGCTTCACCAGTGACGTTGCTGACGTACTGCCTGAAGGCATGCCACTCGCCGAGGTAACCCTCGATGCCGACACCGAGATGTTTGCGTACGGGTGACCACATGCCGTCCGCAGCGAAGAGATAGTCCGACTCGAGTCTCACTGTCTCACCGGTAGAGGTTGTGCAGGTCATGACGACACGCTCATTGTTTTCTTCGATTGATTGGAATGACGTCCCTTCGCGTACATCGACTCCGGCGTCTTTGGTCTGACGAAGAAGCGCATCGTCAAGTTGCATGCGCGGCGCGATGGCAGCGAACAGGCCGTTCGACTTGGGCAGGTCGAGCAAGACTGTCCGCCCTGCAGGAGTGCGCAACGTCACCTCGTCGCATGGCTGCCAATCAACGACCAAGCTTCGATCGAAGTCGAGCTCATCGAGGATGCGAAGAGCCCCCGTGGTGAGACCATCACCGCAGCACTTGTCGCGTGGAAACTGCGCCTTGTCGATCAGCGTCACCTGCACGCCGTCTCGAGCCAATGTGATGGCTGCTGCACAGCCGGACGGTCCACCGCCGACGATGGTGACTGAGAGGGGCACGGCGACAGAGGTTAGGTCCGCGTCGTCGATAAGTCCCCTTGGAGCGCACGTTCCTAAGATGACGGGACGCGAAATGTGTCGTCGCGGGGACAGGGGATATGAACGATGGCTCGGTTATGTGAAGGACGTGTAGCAATCGTCACGGGTGGCGCTCGGGGCATTGGTCGCGAACACTCGCTCAGCCTCGCTCGCCACGGTGCAAAGGTCGTCGTGAACGATCTTGGCGGCAACATCGACGGAACAGGTGGCGACACGTCCGCTGCACAAGCCGTCGTCGACGAGATCACAGCGATGGGTGGCGAAGCAGTGGCCAATGGCGATGACGTGTCGTCCTGGGAGGGAGCCAAGCGGCTCATCGACACCGCGGTGGAACGTTTCGGAGACCTTCATGTGGTCATCAACAATGCCGGCATCCTGCGCGATCGCATGTTGACGAACATGTCAGAAGAAGAATGGGACGACGTCATCAAGGTTCACTTGAAAGGCACGTTTGCCCCGGCTCGTCATGCAGCGAGTTACTGGCGCGAGCAACACAAGGCCGGAAAGCCTGTGAGTGGTCGCATCATCAACACGACGTCGGTGTCTGGCATCTACGGCAACCCCGGACAGACGAACTACGGCGCAGCAAAAGCCGGAATCGCTTCGTTCACGATCATTGCTGCACTTGAGTTGGCGCGCTACGACGTGACGGTCAATGCCGTCGCGCCGGTCGCACTCACGCGTATGACCGAGAACCTCAGTGCACCTCCTGCCAATGACGCCGAACGCGACGTGCGTTCACCTCGTTGGATCGCGCCGATCGCGACATGGCTCGCATCTGCAGAGTCGGCCCACGTGACTGGTCGTGTCTTTGAAGCAAGCGGTCGCGTGCTCGCAGTTGCAGAAGGCTGGCATCGCGGGCCACGCACTGAACCAATCGATGACGCAGAATCACTCGGCCCGATCGTCGAGGAATTGCTTTCCACGGCTCGCAAGAACGCGGGCATGGATGGTGAAGAGGGCCACCCACCACAGCCAGCCTGAGCGCATCTCACTTTCAGCACACAACATCACACAGGGAGACACACGAACATGCCACTCAATCCTGAAGCCGTCGGAGCAGTCGGAGAACCAGGCGAAGCCACTTGGACCAGCAAAGATGCGCTGCTGTACGCAGTCAGTGTCGGTGCGGGAACTGAAGAGCTTCAGTACACGACCGAGAACACCAAAGACGTCGCTCAAAAAGTCTTGCCGACCTTTCCGGTCGTGGTGACCGCAGGCGGCGTCGGGGCCATCACGAAGATCGGCACGTTCAACCCGGCGATGTTGGTGCACGGACAACAGGCCGTCACGCTGCATCGACCGATTCCGGTTGCCGGCACTGCAATTCTGACTGGCCGCATCGTCGCCATGTACGACAAGGGCAAGGCTGCAGTTGTCGTCACAGCGACCGACGCGGTGGACAAAGCCGACGGCAAGGCGTTGTGGACGTCGACGAACTCATTGTTCATCCGCGGTGAAGGCGGATGGGGTGGCGACCGTGGCCCGAGTGGTCCGCAAAATGTTCCACCGGATCGCGCTGCCGACTTCGAAGTGACCTACCAGACGACAAAGGACCAAGCGCTTGTGTATCGCTTGAACGGTGACCGCAATCCGCTGCACAGTGACCCGTCATTCGCGAAGATGGGTGGCTTTGATCAGCCGATCCTGCACGGCTTGTGCACGTACGGTTTCACTGGTCGCGCATTGCTCCACTCACTGTGTGGAGGCGACTCGAACAAGTTCCGTCACATCGAGGGTCGATTCGCATCTCCTGTGCTTCCAGGTGAAGCGCTGACAGTGCGCATCTGGAAGACCTCGGCAGGCGAGGCGGTTTTCACGACTGCGGTCGGGGACCGAGTCGTGCTCGATCAAGGACTCGTGCGCTTCGACTAAGCCAGAAGCGGCTTCAGTTGCGTGGCGATGGTCTGCACATGACGCATGACCATGTCCTCTGGCATGCCTGCAATTGAGGCCCACAAAAACACAGTGTCGACGGGCGCATCGGCTGCCGTGCGTTTCATGTGATCCGCGATGACGTCGGCGGTTCCGTATGCAAACGATGACATCGACGAACTTTCTGGCTTGTTGAGCAGTCGTTCAGGGTCGACTGGTCGGGGCGCGGGGAAGTCGGTGCCTTCGACGCCAGCTGCCCGATATGAGTCGAACATGTGGCGCACGTGCTCGCGCACGATCGGCCAGTCGCGCTCTGGGTCGTCAGAGACGAATCCTTGGATGGAACCTCCCATGCGTGCAATTGAAAGATCGTGACCGGCCTCTTCAAGCCCCGCTTTGTAATGAGGCCACATCTCGCCTTTGGGAGTGAGTAGTCCTTCGCCAAGTAGTCCTGCACGGCGCGCTCCTTGCGGGCCGCCGTATCCCATCCAGATTGGAATGCGATCTTGGATCGGTTTCGGAGTGACTGGCGATGCGGGAGACCACATGTGGCGTATCTCTCGTGCTCGGTCATCGTTGGTGGAATAGCGGGTCTTCAAGTCCGCGCCGTACAGCTCGAACTCAGGGATGCGGTAGCCAGCGCCGAGACCAAGTTCGAGTCGACCGTTGCTGAGAATGTCGACGACCGCTGCATCTTCGGCAAGCGCTGCCGGTGTCTGAAGGGGTCCCAACAGAATCGCGGTACCGATTCGTATCGACTTGGTGCGCGCAGCGACCGCGGCTGCCATCGTGAGTGGACGCGGGAGGTATCCATCGGCGAACAAGTGATGCTCTGACAGCCACACCGAGTCGATGCCGAGTCGCTCGGCCTCTTGGCACACCTCGATTGCGAAGTCATACACGCGATTAATGGGTCGGTGGAACTGTTGTGGATTACGCAAGTCGAATTGAAGGCCGATTTTCACGTTTTCCATCTTGCCAGATGAGGCGATGACCGACCTTGCTCGCTCAGAAGAGTGTGAGATCGGCGGGTTTGTTGCCGCGAAGTACGTCGTAGTCCACTTCGACGCACATGATCTCGCGGGTCTCGGCGAGTGTCCGCGCCTGCGGTTTGATGCTCTGCGCAACGAAGATTCCGCGCACGACACCGAGTGCCGGATCGCGTCGCAAGTACTCGAGATAACGAGCGAGTTGTTCGACTCCGTCGATGTCGCCGCGACGTTTCACTTCGATGGCCACGGTCTCGCCGTGTTCATCACGACACAGAAGGTCGACTGGTCCGATAGCAGTCTGGTATTCGCGTCGTACGAGTCGCAGCCCAGGTTCGATGTGTTCTGGAAGCGCCGCCAACAACTCTTGCAGATGTGCCTCCACGCCATCTTTGGAAAGTCCGGGGTCGTCGCCGAGTTCATGTGCCGAGTCGCTCAACACTTCGTGAAGAAAGATGGTGAGCATCTCACCCTTCGTATTTGTGACTTCCCACCGGTCGTCATGTTCGACGATCGAATTGGGGGCGTTCATCCAGTTCAAGGGTTTGTACGCGCCACCGTCGGCATGTATGGCCACGCATCCGTCTGCTTTGACCATGATGAGACGGTTGGCTTCGGGAAGTGTCGACTCGAGGCGGCCGGCGTACGACACCGAGCAACGTGCAATGACCAGCCGCATCGTCCCTCCCTCTGTCGTCGCGGACGCGCCGCGTTATCGACAAATGTAGAGACGTCGTCAGGAGACGACGTAATCGCGCATGCGCTTTTGGATGAGTTCGCGTCGTTTCTGCAGTTCTCGGTACGTGAGCGAATTCGTCGAAACGTCGACTCCGAGGCTCGCCTTGACACTGTCGAAGTTGAACTCGACGGCGGTCGGGTCGATACCGAGTTCCTTACCGAGACGCTCTCCGTGTCGTTGGGTGAAGACGAGTGTGATGTTCGCGACTTCTGCGAGAAGGTCGAGGTCAGGAGCGAGTCGCGCGATCGCGCCGTCAAGGAAAACCATGTTCTTCACGTAGAGCATGAGCTCTTTCGGCAGTTTGGCTCCGTATGCGAGGAGCGATTTCACGACCCGCTGAACTTCCTTGACCAACTCTTCGCCCGACAATGTGGTCGGGTCGATGGGTTCAGCTAGTCGCAGGTCGACGATGACGTCGTCGATGACCGTGTCGAGGGGCAGGGCGCCGAGATCCCGTAGTGCGGCAACTTGACCACGCAGGTCATTTGTCGTGGCGGCGAGCATCAACTTGAGGAACGCAAGGCGTCGTGCATCGCTCAGCCGACCGACGATGCCGTAGTCGAGCAGGGCAGTGCGCCCGTCGGCCATCACGAACAAGTTTCCGCCATGTAGGTCTCCGTGGAACACACCGCGAATGAGTGCACCCTCCATGAACGCGATCATCCCGGTACGAATGACTGCTTCGGTGTCGATGCCTGCACTCTGCATTCCTGTTACGTCGTCGAAGTTGAATCCTTCGAGACGCTCCATGACCAAGACTCGCTTGGTGACCAGCTCGGGGTGAGGCCGGGGCACGACGTAGCCGTCCTGATTCAGCTCACGCAACATCGTCGCGACGTCGACCATGTTGGCGGCTTCCATTCGAAAGTCGAGTTCTTCGACAATCGTCTCGGCGAACAATTCCACCAGCGCAGGTGGATTGGCGAGCGCAGCGACTGGAATTCGACCGATCATGAGCGGCGCGATCCACGACATGACCTTCAGGTCTTCGCGTACTCGCTCTGACACGGTGGGTCGTTGCACTTTCACCACGACGTCCTCACCAGTGCGAAGAGTGGCGCGATGAACTTGTGCGATGGAGGCTGCAGCCAACGGAGTCGTGTCAAAGGTCGAGAACACGTCAGCAAGTCGTGCGCCAAGGTCGCGTTCAACAGTGCGTAGAACATCGGTGAACGACTCGGCTGGTACTTGGTCACGACACTTCTTGAATTCGCCGACCAGCTCTTCGGGGAACAACCCTTCGCCACTGCTGATGATCTGTGCCAGTTTGATGTATGTGGCGCCGAGCTTTTCGATGGCCACTCGGAGTCTGCGCGACAAGTCTGCTCGTGATTCTTCGGGCGATCCGAACGCTTTCATCCACAGAAATCCACGGCGACGCAGGTACCAGGGTGCGATGGCGCGCCCGAGTCGATACACGACGACGACGAGTCTCCGAAGTGGAGGCACCACGCGACGCCGGGTCAACGACGGAACTTCGCGCTGTGAGGCCGCGCGAAGTTCGACTGCCACCTCAGTCCAGGTCGAACCCGATGGGTCGAGTATCCACGGTGGTTGATCGGAGAATGCGCCGAAGGCCAAGTCGGCCGCCGGAGCGTGGGGAGTGACGCTCACCTTTGAAGTCTGCCTGTTTCTGCCAGTTCGCGTCTGGTCGTGAGGATGATTGCCGATGTGACGGGGGTTATTGTCACGCGGATGAACGAACGCACCGACGACGCACGCACGCCCGGACCATTCGCTGGTGTGCGCGTCGTCGAACTGGGAGTGATGGTCGCAGGTCCCGCTGCTGGTGGCGTCATGGCCGATTGGGGAGCTGACGTCATCAAAGTGGAGTCCCCGACGGGTGATCCGTTGCGTCATATCTTCAGAGCACTTGGAACCGTTGGCGACATGCCGACTCCACCCTTTGAGATGGACAATCGTGGCAAGCGATCGGTGGTTCTCGATGTCGCCGACGATGACCAGCGTGCGACGTTGATGTCACTCATCGCCGAAGCAGACGTGTTTCTCACGAATGTCCGTCTGCCTTCTCTGGTTCGACTGGGGCTCGACCCAGAATCGCTCACAGAAAGATTTCCGAACCTCATCTATGCACTGCTGACCGGATATGGGCAAGAGGGTCCCGATGCTGCCCGTGCTGGATATGACGTCGGTGCATTCTGGGCACGCTCGGGACTTGCCCAGAACACAGTTCCACTTGACGCGTACCCGTCCATGCTCGGTGGTGGTGTGGGAGACCATGTAACAGCCATCACGCTTGTGTCAGGTGTTGCTGCAGCACTTTTCGACCGAACTCGAACCGGACGCGGACGCTTGGTGCACACAAGTCTTCTACGGGCTGGGCTCTATGCAAACAGCTGGACGCTCGGCGTTCATCTTCGCTTCGGACGAGTCGAGAGCGCACGTCAACGTGAAGACAGTCGCACGCCCCTGATCAACCCGTATCGCACGGGTGACGGCAAGGGCCTATGGTTACTAGGTCTCGAAGCAGATCGTCACTGGCCAAATGTCGTCCGAGCAATCGGCCGAGAAGACCTCTTCGATGATCCGCGATTTGCGACGGCTGCCAGCCGGAAAGAGCACGGTGCAGCCATCGTGGCGCTGCTCGACGACGTGTTCGCAAAGTACACGCGTGACGAATTGACGACGATTCTCGACACCCACGACGTGTGGTGGGCGCCGATAAACACGATCGCCGACGCACTTGCCGATCCCCAGGTGGTCTTGAATGAAGGCCTCGTCGACATGACGCCACGAGAGGGTGACGTGCCGTTCAAAGCTGCAAACAGCCCGATCGATTTCGGTGGTTACAAAGTTCGGCCTGGTGCAGTTCCGACCCTTGGTGAGCACGAACCGCACTGGTGACCAGCGAGGTGTCGCTGTGAGGTCAGCTGCGTTTGCCCCAGAGTGATTCGAGCACTGGATCGGCCAGTTCTTTTCGGCACACGAGCAAATCTGGCAACCATGTGTCGCGGTCGTTGTACACAAGCGGTGATCCGTCGATGCGGCTCACGTGGAGTCCGGCCGCGGCTGCGACAGCAGCAGGAGCGGCAGAGTCCCATTGGTGCATGCCACCGTCGTGCACGTAGATGTCGGCTTCGTTCATGACGATAGACATCGCTTTCGCACCGGCACTTCCGAGGCGAAGTGCTTCACAGTTCAGATCTTCGGCGACAATGACGGCACAATACGGGGCTCGATTGCGTGAAGTCACCAACCGTGGTCGTTCAGATTGGCGCGCCGCCATGACGGGTGCCGGTTCTGTGCAGAACACTTCATCGATGGCGGGAAGCGACACGGCGCCGGCCGTGAGTTCACCCTTCTCCCACAACGCGACGTGAACTGCCCAGTCAGCGCGACCTTCGCCGTATTCATTCGTTCCGTCGAGTGGGTCGATGATCCACACGCGCTCTGCAGACAAACGACGCGCATCGTCAGCGCCTTCCTCTGACAGCACCGCATCGTCAGGTCGGGCCTCGCGCAAACCGGTCATGAGGAATCGATGTCCGAGCAAGTCGCCAGTGTCCTTGAGTGTCCACATGGTGGTGCCTTTGGCGACCAGGGACGTGCGGTGAGCGAGGAGTTGGCGACCCGCTTCACGTGCAAGCACGCCAGCCAATTCATGGTCGTTCAGATTCCGCCATGCGGACATGTCGATGGCAGAGTCGGTCACTGCACACCGCGCACCAAAGAGATGGTGTCTTTCACCAGTTGGCGCGCTGTTTGCTCATCGGCACCTTGTGCGACGAGCTCTGCGATGCGGTCCTCGATGCGTTCGGCGAGCGCATCACTGAACACATCGACACGTTGGGTGCGCGTGACCGCAGTCGCTGCGAGCAGCACCACGGCAGCAAGCGCGGTGGTGCCGCCAAACGTGAGCACCCATCCCTCGTTGTTGCCTGCAATCGACGACACGATCATTCCGGCGATTCCGCCCACGAAGACAAACGCGCACAGCAGCCGAAGAATCTTCACGGTGCCGCTATTCACCTTGCGAGAGGCTTGTATTTGATGCGATGTGGCTGTTCGGCAGCGGCACCGAGTTCTTTGCGACGCCACGATTCGTACTCGCTGAAGTTTCCTTCGAACCAACGAACCTGGCTGTCACCTTCGAAGGCGAGCACATGCGTGGCAATACGGTCGAGGAACCAGCGGTCGTGGCTGATGACCACCGCACAACCGGGGAATGACTCGAGCGCATCTTCCAAGGCGCGCAGTGTGTCGACGTCGAGATCATTCGTCGGTTCGTCGAGCAACAGCACGTTTCCGCCACGCTTCAGCAGCTTGGCGAGATGCACGCGGTTGCGTTCTCCACCAGAGAGATCACCCACGCGCTTTTGCTGGTCGCTTCCCTTGAAGTTGAAGCTGGCCACGTACGCGCGACCGTGGATCTCGCGGCCACCGACCTTCATGTGCTCGACACCGCCAGTGATTTCTTCGTAGACGGTTGCGTCGTTGTCGAGAGAGTCACGACTTTGGTCGACGTAGCTGAGCACGACCGTGTCGCCGACCGTGATGGTGCCTGTCGTCGGTGCTTCTTGACCGGTGAGCATGCGAAAGAGAGTGGTCTTGCCGGCACCGTTCGGGCCGATGATGCCGACAATGCCGGCGGGTGGCAAAGAGAAAGACAGATCCTCGATGAGAAGGCGGTCGCCGAAGCCCTTGCTGAGGTTCTCAACCTTGATGACCGTGTCACCGAGTCGAGGTCCGGCAGGAATGGCGATCTCGAGGCGGTCGGGCCCACGTTCGGCAGCAAGTGCTTCGGCATGCAACTTGTCGTATGCAGCGATTCGCGCTTTTCCTTTTGCTTGGCGCGCCTTCGGAGACATCTTCACCCACTCAAGTTCGCGGGCGAGTGTGCGTGCACGTGACTCACTTTGTTTTTCCTCGTGGGCGAGCCGTGACTGTTTCTGTTCGAGCCAACCGGTGTAATTGCCTTCGAAGGGGAATCCGCGGCCGCGATCAAGCTCGAGGATCCACTTGGCGACATTGTCGAGGAAGTAGCGGTCGTGGGTGATGGCGACGACCGTGCCGTGATACTCCTGCAGGAAACGCTCGAGCCAGTCGACGCTCTCTGCATCGAGGTGGTTTGTGGGTTCGTCGAGAAGCAACAAATCGGGTCGGCTCAAGAGCAAGCGGCATAGTGCGACACGGCGTCGCTCGCCGCCAGACAATGTCGTCACGTCGGCGTCGTTCGGTGGGCACCGCAGCGCGTCCATGGCGATTTCTACGTTGCGCTCGAGACTCCATGCGTCGGCCGCAGCAATCTTGTCTTCGAGGTCTGCCTGCAGTGCACCGACTTTTTCGTAGTCCGCATCGGGGTCGCCCCACGTGGCCATGACTTCTTCGTACCGAGCGAGCAGGTCGCGAATGGGCGCCACGCCGTCCATCACATTGCCGAGGACGTCTTTTGCAGGGTCGAGTTGAGGCTCTTGCTCGAGGAGACCGACGGTGAAACCCGGGGTGAGTCGGGCCTCGCCCGTGAAGCCATCGTCCACCCCGGCCATGATGCGAAGCAGCGAGGACTTACCTGAACCGTTCGACCCGATGACACCGATTTTCGCGCCGGGGTAGAAGGACAACGAGATGTCCGCCAGCACGGTGCGGTCGGGCGGGTAAAAACGGCCGAGTTTGTAACAGGTATAGATGAACTCGTGTGCCACGGTCCTCTCAAACTACCTGCCGACAGTCCCCGACGGCTTGTCGATGCAGTGATACCGTTTTTTCGTCCGTCCAAGCGGCGGCGCATCACAAAAGGGGATACCCAACAATGATTGCTCTCGAACTCCTCACTCGTGACTACCTCGGCAACTTCGCCTTCAGGTGGCTTCACGTCGTGGCCGGCATCTGCTGGATCGGATTGCTGTACTACTTCAACCTGGTCCAGGTGCCAGGTCTTGCGGGATACGGCGATGAAGGCAAGGCACGCAACATCACCATCGATCAGATCGCTCGTCGGGCACTGTGGTGGTTCCGCTGGGCCGCCATCGCCACCTTGGTGACCGGCATTCTCATCACCGGTCTTGTCGAGAATTACTTCGAAAACTTCATGGGTGAAGGAAGCAGTGCCGGAATCGGACATGACGTCGCAATTGCAGTCGGCATGGTGCTCGGAATTTTGATGGCAGCAAACGTGTGGATGGTCATTTGGAAGAACCAGAAGGTCGTCGTCGCCAATGCCGCCAACGTGCTCGCCGGCAAAGAGGCCGACCCATCGGCTGCAGGTGCAGGGCGCAAGGCGCTTCTCGTGTCACGTCAGAACTTCATCTTCTCGTTCTCGATGCTCTTCTACATGGTCGGCGCAGCCCACTTCTATAGCGGTGCGTTCGGCGAAGCGACCTCGAGCAATGCATGGACGTTCTTCATCGTGGCGTGCGTCATCATCGCGATCCTGCAGATCAACGCCCTCGGTTTGCTCGGTGGCACTGCTGCAACGAACAAGTTGCTGTGGCCGTATGAGAGCCACAAGAACGCACTCATCACCGGTGGTGTCCTGTGGCTGGTGCTCTGGCTGTTGTCAGAGATCCTGCTTGCCTGATTACGACGCAAAATCGAGCAAAGGGCCGCCCACTGGGCGGCCCTTTTGCATTTCCCTAATTGCTGAGTTTCCACATCGTCAATTCCTCCTTATGCCATGCACTACATTCAGGCGCTAGGGGGCATAACCCCGGTTTGGGGGACTCCATGTTTCGTTTGTCGCGCATTCTCGGTCTGGTGGCGCTTGCGGCCGGATCACTCGTCGTGTCGCCGGTGCAGGTCAGCCATGCTGCTGACCCAGCTCCGTATTACGAGAACGAGACGTCATCATGCACGGCAACGAGCAACACGAAGCCATGTCACGTTCAAGATGGCACTGACGCGTATTTCGTCCGCATGGGTGAGTGCGGCGGGGCAGTCACGAACTTCTGTTACACCGCGACCAAGTCTGATGGATCCGCTCTGCCGAGCACGGTGAAGTTCCTGGCCGGTGTCAGTGCGTACAAAGTGCACACGTCATCGGTCGATATCGCGGGATATGAGTCCTTCATCAATGCCTATTACGTGCCATCTGGCGCCACGCTGAATGAAGAGTATTTCGGTTCTGGTCAGCGACCTGTCGATCAGAGCGGAAATTCAGGGAAATTAGACCTGTCGCCCGCCTTGTCCGCGACCGATTCCATCAAGGTTATTTTCAAATACAAGACGACCGCAGTACCGCAATACAGCGTGTTGGTGTCAGACCAGGGCTCGATGAGTTTTTCCATGTCCGGTCAGAATCTCACCGCGACGCTTGAGGGAAAGCCGGCGAAGATTGCGATCGATTCTGCATCACAGCACATCAACTTCGACACGGAAAAAGACGACGACACGACAAAGCCGTGGACTAATCGTTGTGGCATTCCGAGCATGCAGTTCGTGGTGTGCAATGTCGACACAGCCGCAGCCGATGCCCTTACGTTCTTTGCTCGCACCAAGACCTTCGTATTTGGGAATGCAGCGACGGTCCCAGGTCCGATATGGGTGTCGACAAATGCGACGTACTTCCATTTCCCCTCGATCAAGACAAATGAGGCTGCTGGAACCAAATCTCTCGAAGTAAAGACGGCTGCACCACACCGGCTCTCGAATGGCACCACACTTCACACCGGAAACTTCACGGCATTCCTCCCGAACGGAATCTTGACGGAATGGAAAGTGGACAAGACAGAAGATGCGCTAAAGCGCCTGTTGGCTGGCACCATCGAGAAGTCAGGATCGACATCATCCGTGGCCGCGACCTTCGCGATAACCGACTCAGGCGTGAAAGTCGTGTTCCCACAGATTGATTACTCCGCTCCGACGATGAAGGTTTCGACGCTGGGCACGGCGGCAACGACGACAACCACCATCGCGACGACGACAATCGCCCCGACTACGACGACGACTGCGCCGGCGGTTCGAGTGGGCAAACTCATCAGTCGGACAGTTATTGCGAAAGCTGCGAATGTGACCATTCCGGCTGGGGCAAAAGTGTCGCTCGCGCTGGCGGCTTCGTCGAAGAAGTTCTGCAGCTTGTCTGGCACATCGGTGAAGGGCGTCAAGGCAGGTTCCTGCTCTGTCACCATCTCGGTGACCCCAAAGGCCACGAAGAGCACTCCAAAGCCGAAGACGACGAAAAAGACGGTGCGTATCTCCGTCAGCTGACGTATGTCTAGGGTGCGCGGCGACAGCGCGCGCGACTACTCGACGACGAGGGTCGCCTTCATGTTGTTGTGACCGGGGACGTCACAGATGAGCGTGTAGGTGCCTGCATCGAGGGTGACCGGACCAGAGTCCACGTCACCTTTTTTGTTGATGACCAACTTGAAGTTCGGCACCTTCTGGTCGTCTTTCGCAATGATCAGGGTGTGACGAACGGAATCTTCGTTGACATAACCGAACGTGATCTCACCGGCGGCGATCGGGCCGTATTCAGTGGCATCGAAACGAAGTGTCGGTACGGCCTTCACGACGAACGCACCCGGAGGCACAGTCTCGGTGGGGGCTGAGGAGCCTCCACCGCACGCAGCAGTGCCAGCGACGAGGCTGGCTCCGAGGAGCAGGGCTTTGACACGTGAACGCATGTCCGACATGTGTCGAAATCTACAGATAAGGCGCCTGTGTGGCACGAGCGAGGACAAGTTTCACAACTACCATTGACCGCGCGGGACAACGACGTCACGCACCCACAATCGAGGCAGCACATGACTGACACCGCCGATCGACAGCAGGATTTCGGAGCCAACTCGTGGCTCGTCGAGGAGATGTACGAGCAGTACACCGCCGATCCATCTTCTGTCAGTGAGGCTTGGCGCGAGTTCTTCAGTGACTACCGCAGCATCATGGCCAGTGGGAACGGTACGAATGTGGTGTCGACCGGTGAGGGGTCAACCCCGCCAGTCACCGCGCCCGCGGTTTCCACGGCAAATGGTTCCGTGTCAAATGGTTCTGTGTCGAATGGTTCCGCCCCTGCACCGAACGTCGTCACGAACGGAGCAGCAACGACACCTTCAGTGCCTGTCTCCACAAACGTGACTCCCGAGCCGATTCGGGGGGTGGGTGCCACGATCGTGTCGAACATGGAACGCAGTCTCACTGTCCCGACTGCGACGAGCTTCCGTAACATTCCTGCGCGGCTACTTGAAGTCAACCGGAAAGTCATCAACGACTATCGCTCTCGTCATGGTTTGAGCAAGG
The DNA here is from genome assembly GCA_964394175.1 of uncultured Bifidobacterium sp. Classification (GTDB taxonomy): domain Bacteria; phylum Actinomycetota; class Acidimicrobiia; order Acidimicrobiales; family Ilumatobacteraceae; genus UBA2093. The sequence goes on along the minus strand of CAYMVM010000002.1, from coordinate 46,056 downwards.
TCTCATTCACGCACCTCATCGCGTACGCAATCGTCCGCTCAATCGCCGATGCGGTGCCCAACATGAACAACTCGTTCGTGCCCGACGCGAACGGCAAGCCGCAGGTTGCCCGTAATCCGCATGTGAACATCGGTCTCGCCGTCGACATGGAAAAGCCCGACGGAAGTCGCTCGCTCGTGGTGCCGGTCTTGCGTGCCGTCGATGCCATGTCATTCGCAGATTTTCTCGTTGCCTATGACGATCTGATCCGTAAGGTCAAAGCGAACAAGCTCACCGTCGATGATTACCAAGGCGCGACCATCAGCCTCACCAACGTCGGAATGATCGGCACGGTTCAGTCGGTGCCACGCCTCATGCCCGGCCAGGGTGTCATTGTCGGAGTCGGGGCAATCGACTATCCGGCAGAGTTCCAAGGAAGTGACGAAGCGACGCTCAACGCACTGGGCGTGTCAAAAGTCGTGACCGTCACGAGCACTTACGACCACCGCATCATCCAAGGCGCAGAGAGCGGTGCGTTCCTGAAGCACGTGCATGAGTGTCTGCTCGGCGAACACGACTTCTTCAACGCGATTTTCAGGAGCCTCGACATTCCGTACCAGGCCGTTGAATGGCGCACTGACGTGAGCCCGATGAATCGCGAAGAATCGCTCATGCACAAGCAGATGCAGGTGAGCACCCTCGTGCGCGTTCATCGTGTTCGTGGTCACCTCATCGCGGACCTCGATCCGTTGCGTTGGAAAGAGCCAGTGCTCCCGCCCGAGCTCGATCCGGCCACGTATGGCGTCACCATCTGGGACCTCGAAAGAGAGTTCCTCACCGGTGGAGTCGCAGGTAGCACAAAGATGAAGCTCGACGATCTCCTCGGAGTGTTACGCGATGCTTACTGCCGCACCATCGGCATCGAGTACATGCACATCCAGGACACTGCCGAACAAAGGTGGATCCAGTCAAAAGTCGAGGGTGTCACGTTCACCCCCACGCTCGACGAGAAACTGCGCATTCTCGAACGAGTGAATGCCGCAGAGGCGTTCGAGAAGTTCCTCGCCACAAAGTACGTCGGCACCAAGCGCTTTGGTCTTGAAGGCGCCGAGTCAATGATCCCCATTCTCGATGCGATCTTGTCGTCTGCAGCCGACGAGCAACTCGACCATGCCGTGATGGGCATGATGCACCGCGGTCGCTTGAACGTTCTTGCCAATGTCATGGGCAAGAGTTATGACTCGATCTTCCGCGAGTTCGAAGGGCACGTCGACCCGAACTCTGTGCAGGGAAGTGGCGACGTGAAGTACCACCTCGGCGCGAAGGGCACGTATCAGTCGGCCAGCGGGTCGGCACTGCCAGTCGAACTTGCGGCGAATCCGAGCCACCTTGAGACCGTCGATGGTGTCGTGCTCGGTATGGCGCGCGCGATGCAAGACAAGATCGAGCCACCACTCGCATTCAGCGTGTTGCCGATCCTCATTCATGGTGATGCGGCATTCGCCGGTCAGGGTGTGGTCGCCGAATGTCTCGCGATGAGCGACATCAACGGCTACCGCGTGGGCGGAACGATTCACCTCGTCGTCAACAACCAGATCGGTTTCACCACCGCACCCAAGTTCGCGCGTTCATCTTTGTACGCGACCGATGTTGCAAAAACGGTGCAAGCACCGATCTTCCATGTGAATGGCGACGATCCGGAAGCGTGTGTGCGGGTTGCGCGTCTCGCGTTCGAGTATCGCCAGCGATTCCACAAAGACGTGGTCATCGACATGATCTGCTACCGCCGTCATGGTCACAACGAAGGTGACGATCCGAGCTACACGCAGCCACTCATGTACAAGGCCATTGCCGAACGTCGAAGCGTGCGCAAGTTGTACGTCGAAACACTGGTCAAGCGTGGCGACATAACCCTCGACACCGCAGAGCAAGCGTTGCAGGATTACCAGAGCAAACTGCAGGTCGCACTCGACGATGCACGCTCTCACGTCAGCCGCGACACAAAAGCACCTCGTCCTCCCGCACCTGCCGGCGTGTTGCCGCATGTCAACACGGGTGTCGACCGACGGGTCATTGATGCAGTGTTCAGTCAGCTGACGAACTATCCGGAAGGTTTCACGCCGCATCCGAAGTTGGCTCGCCAGTTCGAGCAGCGTGCGAAGCAGTACGCCACTGACGGAGACTGCGAGTGGGCGCTCGGAGAGGCGTTCGCCATCGGTTCTTTACTGATGGAGGGTTTCGACGTCCGACTCGCTGGTGAAGATTCGCGTCGCGGCACATTCAGCCATCGGCATGCAGCACTCATCGACTACGAGAACGAGAACGACTGGGTTCCGCTTCAGCACCTCGATGGCTCGAAGGGTCGTTTCTGGGTGTACGACTCGCTGCTGTCTGAGTACGCGGCACTCGCGTTCGAATACGGGTATGCCCACACCAATCGAAACGCGTTGGTCATGTGGGAAGCCCAATTCGGTGACTTCATCAACGGTGCGCAGATCCTCATCGACCAGTACCTGGTCGCGGCTGAGGACAAGTGGCATCAGCAGAACGGCCTCGTCTTGCTGTTGCCCCACGGTTTCGAAGGTCAAGGCCCAGAGCACTCCTCTGGACGCATCGAGCGATTCCTCCAGATGTGTGCCGAGGACAACATCCAGGTGGCGAATGCCACGACAGCCGCGCAGTACTTCCACTTGCTGCGTCGTCAGTTGCACCGCGACATCCGCAAACCACTCGTCATCTTCACTCCGAAGCAACCACTTCGCATGAAGGAGAGTCGTTCGCGCATCGAGGACTTCACCACTGGATCATTCAACGAAGTGGTGAACGATCCACGTGCCGGTGATGCGAACGCTGTCACCCGAGTCGTGCTGTGCAGCGGCAAGGTGGCCTGGGACGCCATGGCGGAACGCGACAAGCGCGGAAGCAAGGTCGCCGTGGTGCGAGTCGAGCAGCTGTATCCGTTCCCGCTCGAGCAGATCACCGCCGCATTGAAGACGTACCCGTCTGCACGCGAGGTGGTGTGGTTGCAAGAAGAGCCAGAGAACATGGGTCCGTGGCACTTCGTGGAACATCGCATCTGGCGACTGAAGGAACAGGGATACGACCTGCGCCATGTGGCGCGTGTCGAATCGGGTAGCCCGGCAACTGGTTCAAAGACGATCCACGACCAAGAACTCGCCGATTTGATGGACGCCACTTTCGACGGCGTCTGATCACGTCACAGCGGAAGTTTCAACAGCTCAGCAAGTTCGTCCAATGCCACATCAGGGTCGACGACTTTGATTGTGTGCATCCCGAGAGCAGCTGCTGGTTTCAAGTTGATGCCGAGGTCATCGAGGAACACGCATTGCGACGGTGTGGCGCCGACGGTGGCACACGCAATTTCGTAGAAACGTGGCTCCGGCTTACGCACACCGATCTTGCTGCTCTCGACCACGTGATGGAATCTTCCGAGAATGTGTTGCACCTCGGTCGACGCGTCGGCGTCAGGTCCGTCATCGCGCGATGTAGACACGTTGTTCGTGAGGCATGCAATGGTGTAACCAGCTTCACGAGTTCGGTCGAGCGCATTCACCATCCTCGACCGTGGTGTCCCGACGAGAAGAGACAAGACCTCGCGACCTTGGATGCGGTGGCCGAGATGCTCGCTCTCCTCTGCGAAGAGAGCGTCGAATTCAGACGGCGAGATGTCACTGCGCTCGAGTCGGGCCCAGGCGTTGTCGAGCGGGTTGTGGGTGTTTACTGACCGGATGAAGCCGTGGGGGAGGCCGTGGTCGAGCTCATACCTGTTGAACGCCTCGAAGGGGCTCGAGACGATTACGCCCCCGAAATCCCACAAAATCGCTGAAAACTGTCGATCCGCCACCTCGTCAGCGTAGGGGAGACTCACCATTGGGCACCGGGGATGGTTGACTGACGAGGCCATGCAAGAGCACGTCATCGTCGATGGATCGAACATCGCCACAGAAGGTCGAAGCCAACCGAGCCTCGCCCAGTTGAACGAGGCCGTTCTGGCGTTCATGAAAGAGTTTCCGAAGACAAAAGTGACCGTCATCGTCGATGCAACCTTTGGCTATCGCATCCACAAGAAGGAATTGCGCGACTTCGAAGATGCCATCTCGAACAACGAAGTAGTCGCGCCACCAGCCGGGGCCATCGGCCGCGGAGATGCCTTCGTCTTGTCGGTCGCCGAGAAAGTGAAGGGCGCGATCCTGTCGAACGACAGTTATCAGGAGTTTCACGGCAAGTATCCGTGGCTCTTCACACCTGGTCGTTTGATCGGTGGCAAGCCGGTGCCGCATGTCGGATGGGTGTTCGTCGAGCGACTCCCTGTGCGCGGGCCCACGAGTCGTCGATCCGTGAAAAGTGGGGCGGTCGTCGAGAAGGCGCCGCGCAAAGTGAGTGTTGCTGCTTCGCAACCGATGCCGGTACCGAAGGGTCCGCCACCGGCAAGTCGTGCGACATCACCAGCGATGCGTCCAGCTGCACCAGCACCGAAGGCATCCACGAATTCGTCGCGCGCTGCAAATGAGGTGTTGCCGTTCCTCACCTTCGTGGAGAAGTGCCCGGTCGGCACGCACGTGAAAGCTGTCGTCGATACATATTCCGCACACGGTGCAACTGTGTCGATCGGTGATGTGCGCGGTTATGTGCCGCTTCGTCTTTTGGCGTCACCACCGCCACGTAGTGCGCGCGATCATCTTGAAATCGGTCAGACCGTGCAGCTTGTCGTCGCAGGTTTCACTCCGGCGCGACGAAGCATCGAACTTGGACTTCCAGCAATGGTCACAACGTCACAAGTCGCATCTCAGAAGCCGGCTGCAAAGAGCACCGCCGCCAAACAGACAGCCAAGAAGTCGAAAGCAGCTGCATCAAAGCCGACCGAAGTGGCAAAGAAGGCTATGCCGAGCAAGAAACGGCCAGCGACAAAAGCCGCTCTCGCAGGACAGAAGAAACCACCTGTGAAACAGGCCGCGAAGAAGTCCGGCGCCCGCTCATCACAGACGTCCAAGACGCGCAAGGGTCGTTGACGCGACCAGTCGTTCACTACGGTTTGAGGGTGCTCCTCGCCACTTGGAACGTCAATTCACTGAAGGCTCGTCTTCCACGTGTCGAACAATGGCTCGCGGACGTGTCGCCCGACGTTCTGTGCATTCAAGAGACCAAGTTGGCGCAGGACAAGTTCCCCACCGATGCCATCGCTGCCCTCGGCTATGAGAGTGCTCACTTCGGACAGGGACAATGGAACGGTGTGGCGATCGTGTCAAAGGTCGGATTGTCAGACGTCGTGTCGAACTTCGCGCCGGGTGTCGAGCAGGACGCCGAGGCGCGCATCATCACTGCAAAGTGTGACGGCGTCCAAGTGTCGTCCGTCTATGTGCCGAACGGCCGAGCACTCGATCATGACCATTACACCTACAAACTCTCCTGGATGACGCGACTTCGTGAGCATCTCGAAGCGACCACCACGAGCAGTGACAGAGTCGTCGTCGCAGGTGACTTCAATATCGCGCCTGACGACCGAGATGTGTGGGACGTGAGTCAATTTGAAGGCTCGACACACGTCAGCCAGCCCGAGCGCGACGTGCTCGAGAAGGTCTGCGAGTTCGGCCTTGAAGACACCTTTCGGAGATTCCACGACGAGGCCGGAATCTTCTCCTGGTGGGACTATCGAGGTGGTTCGTTCCACAAAGGACACGGCATGCGCATCGACCTGATCCTCGCGACCCGATCCGTGGCAGAGGATTCAACGTGGACCGTGATTGACAGAAACGCGCGAAAAGGAGAGCAACCGAGCGACCACGCCCCGGTGTTGCTCAAGATCGGAAAGTAGGAGACCAGTGAGCCAAGAATTCTCCAGTACCTCAGAATCTGCGAACACTGTCGGGATATCTTTCCCGCCATTCCACGAGCGTGCTGCCGAGATGACAGGGCTCGAACTCGCGAAAGTCGCGCTCACCGATGAGGTCCGCGACCTCATTCGAGAAGCATTCATATCGTCAGCTGGGCTCGCAGAATTCGAAGCTGCGACCCACAAAGTGAAAGAAGCGCTGCGTCTCGTTCTCACGCCAGAGCCAGACGAGGTGTCGCCGACGCAACGCCAATTCCTCGACCGATCGCCATTTATGGGGGCGATGAACCCACTTGCTCCACCGGTGACGATGCAGATCATCGAAGGCGAACCGCGGTCGGTCGAGGCGCGAGTGACATTCACTGCGCCCTATGAGGGTCCCCCTGGTCACGTCCACGGTGGTCTTATTGCGGCAGTGTTCGATGAGGTCCTCGGATTCGCCCAGTCATTGAGCGGTCGACCAGGCATGACCGGGAACTTGTCGATCAACTATCGCAAGCCCACGCCGCTGAACACCGAGCTCATCTTCCGCGGACACATCACAAGTGTCGAGGGACGGAAGATCTTCACAGTCGGCACACTTCACGCAGGAGACACGCTGTGCTGCGAGGCAACAGGAATCTTCGTGTCGATGAAAGCGGACACCATGGCGCGTCTCTTCCGTGATCGCGAGTTGTCGGTGCTGCAGAAAATTGTCGACGCTGACGGTACTCAGCCGCCGGCGTCCTGATCGCTTCGGTCGAGAGCAGCCAAGATTCGCGGAGCGAGGCGCGCGCCACGTAGCTCTCCCAGCACTGAACACACGACTGCCGCGTCGACAGATGGAGCGGCAAGGATCATGTCGATCTCGTCGTCGCTCACGATTGCATTCTCAGGCAAGCCAGCAGCGCGCGCAGCCTGCGAACGCCATGTCCTGAGTGCGTCACGTCGCGGTTGAGCCCACTCACGTCGCTCGCGAGAGCGCCGACGAATGTCCTCTGGTGGTGGAGCTGGGGCCCACTCCCCGGTGGGCACTCCCCGTATGAGCGGGCTCGGTCCAGCGCGCTTGCCGCCACGTTGGTCGACCCAACTGATGATGAGGTGGTCCGCAGCGCGAGTGCAGGCGACGTATGCGAGGCGCGCTTCTTCACGTTTCGCTTCGTCCGTGCGAGCACTTGAGTGAGGGAGAAGTCCTGGCTCGACACCCACGAGCAACACCGCAGGCCACTCTCGACCTTTGGCTGCGTGGAAAGTGAGCACTTCGACACCGTGTTCTTCCGATGGGCGACCAATGCCGTTGTACCACGACGCAAAACTCCGACCGTCGACGAGGCTCTGGCGATTCTCGTCGAGGAACTCGCGAACTTTGAGGGCCACGTCACGGACTGCCTGTTGCACGATCAACTCACCGTCTTCGTCGAGCGTTTCTTGGTCGAGAACATCGCTCGACCACGCAGTCATCGCGTGGCGTGTGCCAAGTGAGGACACCTCAGACAGTGCGGCTTGCTCTGCTTGCCCGAGGCGGCCTTCCTTAATTGGGACATCATTTGCGACGAGGGCCCGGGAGATGTTTGTCGCCAACTGATTGGTGCGGGCCAGCACGGCGATTCCGTTCCAGGCGAGACCGTCGGCGACGAGATTCTTGACACGGGCCGTGATGGTGCGTCGTTCGTCCTCGTCGTCTTGGCAGCGAACAAGTTCGATGGGGCGGCCATCGTGTCGCCGGGAGACAGCATCGGCAATTTGTGAGCCGTTAGCCAGCACGTGGACGGCAGCATTCACCACCTGTGGCGAACACCGGTAATTCGACGGCAGCGTGATGATGGTTGCAGCCGTCGCGATACCCGGAAGGTCGTCAAAGAGAGTGTTGTCAGCGCCGTTGAATCCGTAGATGGCCTGGTTCGGGTCGCCGACGAGGAAAGCATCTGGGCGTTCGCCAATCAGCAGTTGCAGGAATGAATACTGCAGCGGGTTCATGTCTTGTGCTTCGTCCACGTGCACATGTCGAAACTGCCATCTGATCGACTCGGCAAATTGAGGTTGATCCTGCGCTTCGCGCACGACGAGCGAAATCATGTCGTTCAAGTCAAGAACGCCACGCTTGCGTTTCACGTTCTCATATGCGTGAAAAATCTCTGCGAAGGCATTGACAGTCGTCTTCAGGCGCCATTGACTCGGTTCGAGTCGTTTCACGACGTCAGCAGGTGACAGAAGGCGCGCATGTGCCCAGTCGATCATGTTCAGGATGTCGTGGCTCTCATCACCGGGCTTTTCGGTTCCACGTGCGGCCGACAAGAGTGCGAGTCGATTGTTGAGGACATTCGGCATCGCCTTGCCTTGGTCTTCTCGCCGTTGACGCAGAAGTGAGAGCGCAATTGCGTGGAATGTTCCGGCGGTGACGAGGTTCGCTTCTCGTTCGGCGTCGCCAGTAAGCATGCGAAGTCGTCGACGCAATTCTCCTGCGGCTTGACGTGTGAACGTGATGGCGAGCACATGTCGTGCGGTGGCCGTCTCCGTGTCGAGTCGATATGCGATTCGTCGCGTCAGGACCGTGGTTTTTCCAGACCCTGCACCCGCCCGTACCACCACGACGCCAGCAGGGGTCGTGACAGCCTCGTATTGGTCTGGGTCGAGGTCGTCGAGCAGCAGATGACGCTGACGCTGTTCACGGAGGGGAAGTGCATCGACGTCGTTCACGGTCATGCAACTTAGGCGGTGACTACCATGAGCGCCATGCCGTTCCCAGCGCGTTTGCTGCACGATGACGAGATCATCCAGCTCGACATCAATCCGCACTGGTGGTACCTCGGGTCTCCGGGCCTCACGACGATCGCTTGCCTTCTCGGCGCGCTGGTCGTGAATGCACAGGTCGACATCGCGTGGCTCCGAGACACGCTCTCGTACGTCATGTGGGCCGCGATGTTGGTGTCGACAGCATGGCTCATCAAGCGGGCGATCGAGTGGCGAACCACTTACTTAGTGCTCACGAATCAGCGTCTCATCTACCGTCAGGGCGTTATCGCGCGACATGGGGTGGAGATGTTGCTCGAGAAAGTCTCGAACGTGAACTTCTCCCAGACCATCTTCCAGCGCATCGTGAAGGCCGGCAGTCTTCTCATCGAGTCGAGTGGCGAACAAGGCCAGCAACAAATCGACGACATTCCAGATCCCGAGGCTGTGCAGAACATCATCCACTCCGCGGTGCTCACCCGTGTGCGCGCAGCGACGACGTTCACAGCGGCACCTTCTGTCGGAGGTGACGACGTCGTGAGTCAGTTGGAACGTCTTGAGGCGTTGCTTGACCGTGGGACGATCACGCCAGCAGAATTCGAGCGACAGAAGCGGCGTCTACTCGACGAGTGATGCCCCGTCGGCAGCAGACACCCGCCATCCGGGAATGTCGACACCGTGCTCGACGAGTGCGACGACGCAGCCACCAAAACCGCCACCGGTCATTCGGGCACCGACGACGCCAGGCGTCTTGCGCAGTTCATCGACGACAGAGTCCATTTGAGTCGTCGACACATCGAACTGTGTCGCGAGACTTCGATGACTGTCGTACATGAGCTCGCCTGCAAGCGGCATGTCGTGTGAGGTGAGTGCATTGGCGAACTCGCGCACGCGGATGTTTTCTGAGATGACGTGTCGTGCGCGACGACGAATGACGTCGTCTGAGATCGTCATCGCGGCCTCGAGGTCGGCCTGGCGAAGTGGGCCGATCAATTCTTCGGCCGCAGCACACTGGGCGACACGATCGGAGTATGCACTGCCGGCAAGTGTTCGTTCGGTGACAAAGCGGACGACGACTTCGACGCCCGATGGAAGCGGAACCGGTATGGCATCGAGAGTGTTGCAGTCGATCAGCATCGCGTGCTCTTCGCGACCGACAAGACAGATCAATTGGTCCATGATCCCGCACGGCACACCGACCGCGCGTTGTTCTGCATGTTGAAGAATTCGTGCAAGTTGCACACGGTCGTTCTCTGTCGCATGTGGTGCGCCGAAAGAAAGCGCGAGTGCAGATTCGAGTGCTGCACTCGACGACAATCCGGCGCCGACGGGGAGCGTTGTCGTCAAGGTGCCGCGTAGTGGTGTCGGACTCATTCCCGAATCACGCAGCTCTGCAAACACCGCGTCTACATATCGGGCGGTGTTCGGGTCGCCATCGGCACTGATGACAGTGGGTCGCTCGTCGTGTGGCGCGGCTTCGAAGGTCAGCCGAGTCTCGAGATTGATCGCCATCGGGAGGACCAGGCCACCGGTGTAGTCGGTGTGGTCTCCGATGAGATTGACTCTGCCAGGGGCTCGGGCTGTGCGCAGTGACGAGGCCATAAAGCACAGACGGTATCGGTGAACGGCGCTGGCACCGGTTCAGATTGACCCTATGGGGTGATAGCGGTGAGACTGTCACCCATGCCTCGCGCCAGCCTTCGTCACGGTGTCGACATTGAGTTCGACACCTTCGGTAATCCGGAGAATCCGGCAATGTTGTGGATCATGGGCTTCACCGCCCAGATGATCGCGTGGCCCGAAGAGTTCCTTCAGCAATATGCAGATGAGGGGTTCTTCGTCATCCGTTTTGACAATCGCGACTGCGGTCTGTCCACCAAGTTCAACGGCGTCACAGTCGACACCGATGCGGTCGTTGCGGCAGCGCTCATGGAGACCGAGATGCCTCCGGTGCCATACACGCTGCGCGACATGGCTTTAGACGCAGTGGGTGTGCTCGACCACCTCGGAATTGACAAGGCCCACATCATCGGCGCCTCGATGGGCGGCATGATCGCCCAGGTGCTCACCATCGATCACCCACATCGTGTGCTCACACTCACATCGATCATGTCTGTGTCTGGTGACCCGGCGTACGGGCAGTCGCAACCCGAGGCACTCGAAGCGTTGCTTGCCCCTCCGCCTGCGAACCGTGACGAGTACATCGATGGTTCGAAGCGTTGGCTCGTGTGGCAATCAAAGAAATACGGCGACGTGCAGGTGAATCGCGAGCGCGCCGCGCGTGAATATGACCGAATGTTCTATCCAGAAGGTGGCACACGGCAACTCGCCGCGATCTATGCGAGCGGTCGACGCAACGAGCTACTCACACAGGTCCAAGCACCGACACTCGTGATTCATGGTCTTGACGACACGCTGCTCGACGTGAGTGGTGGAAAGCACACCGCGGACTTGATTCCCGGTGCGCGTCTGTTGCTTGTCGAGGACATGGGACATGACGTTCCAGAGCCTCTGTGGCCGATGTTCGTCGATGAAATCACCAAGCACGCACGTCAGGTCTAGAGGTACACGTCATGGCTGGACCACTCAGCGGATATCGCATCATCGAAATCGCCGGAATCGGACCAGGTCCGTTCGCCGCAATGTTGCTCGCAGACCTTGGCGCAGAAGTCATTCGTGTCGAGCGGGCTCAGTCGGTGCAGGGGCCGGCACCAGACGAGCCGTTCTTCGATCTTCTCCAGCGAGGTCGTCGCAATGTCGCACTCGATCTGAAGAACCCCGACGGAGTCGAAGCGTTGTTGCAACTCGTGCAGAAGGCCGATGCAATCATCGAGGGCTTTCGACCAGGTGTCATGGAACGTCTCGGCGTCGGTCCGGAAAAGTGTCTGGCACGTAACCCGAAGATCGTGTTCGGACGCATGACCGGTTGGGGACAAGACGGTTGGTACTCACAATCTGCTGGTCATGACATCAACTACATCTCATTGGCTGGTGCACTCGCGCATTTCGCACGTGCTGGTGAAGCCCCTGTGCCCCCGCTCAACATGGTCGGTGACTTTGGTGGCGGGGGAATGTTTCTCGCGCTCGGAATCGTCGCCGCGCTACTTGAAGTGCAGAAATCAGGAGAAGGTCAAGTTGTCGATGCCGCGATGGTCGATGGAACAGCGGTGTTGATGACGTTCTTCTGGGCCTTCAAACACATGGGTCTACATGACGAGAACAAGCCCGGAACGAACCTGCTCGACACCGGAGCGCACTTCTACGACGTCTATGAGTGCAAAGACGGAAAATACGTGTCGATTGGCTCGATCGAACCGCAGTTCTACGCCGAGTTGCTCCGCTTGACCGGACTCGATTCTGATCCTGACTTCGCACCGCAGATGGATCGCTCGAAGTGGCCGGCACTCAAGGAAAAAGTACGCGCAGTGTTTGCGACGAAGACCCGCGATGAGTGGTGCGCGATCATGGAAGCGACAGACGTGTGTTTCGCGCCAGTGCTGACCATGAGCGAGGCCGCAGTGCATCGACACAATGTCGAACGCGGAACCTTCGTCGAATCACATGGACGTCTGCAGCCGGCACCAGCACCGAGGTTCTCGCGCACGAAACCGACACTTGACTTGGCACCGGCACATCCCGGACAGCACACCCGCCAGGTGTTGGAGAGTTGGGGAATCACCAACGTCGATGCGCTCTTGTCCTCCGGCGCGGCGCGTCAGGCCTGACGCGTGGGAACCCTCGTCTGTCTGCACGCGCATCCTGACGACGAATGCATCTCGACCGGGGGCACCATCGCTCGTGCTGCGGCTGAAGGACATCGCGTCGTTCTCGTTGTGGCAACGAATGGCGACCATGGTGAAGTGCCAGCCGATCTCGCTGCAGGTGAGACCCTTGTGGAACGTCGACGCAAAGAAACACTGGCATCAGCGGCCACACTCGGAGTTCATCGAGTCGAGTGGCTCGGGTACGAGGACAGTGGAATGACGGGGTGGGCCCAGAACGCGAATTCTGGTGCATTCATGAACGCCGATCTGGACGAGGCAGCGACTCGCTTGGCGACCATCCTGCGTGAAGAAGACGCCGATGTGTTCACTTGTTACGACTGGCACGGCGGCTACGGACACCCCGACCATGTCATGGTGCACAAGGTCGGTCACCGTGCAGCTGAAATCGTCGGCACGGTGAAGTTGTACGAAGCGACAATGAATCGCGATCGCATGCGCGCACTAATTTCAATGGCGCGCGAGATGGGCATGATCCCCGAGGGCGAAGATGACTTCGATCCAGATGGTCCTGCCGATGACGGACATCCGATGGGCTCGACCGAACAAGAAATCACCATCGGTGTCGACATTCAGAAATACGCCCCGTTGAAACGCAAGGCGATGAGCTGTCACGCAAGTCAATTGTCTGACTCAGGGTTTTTTCTTGCGATGGATGAAGAGCGGTTCACGATGGCGTTTGGTCACGAATGGTTCATCGACCCAGCAGTTGGTGGTCCGGTGCGTGACGGCTGGTTGTTCTCGTGACGCGGCTGTACTTGGTGCGTCACGGTCGTGCCGCGGCAGGGTGGAATGTCGACCCAGACCCGTCGCTCGACGATGTCGGTCGGCGTCAGGCTGCCGACGTGGCAGATGCGCTCACATCACTTGGTCCGATGCCAATTATCTCGAGTCCGCTTCAACGCTGCCAACAGACCGCGCAACACCTGGCGGTGAAATGGAATGCAGACGTGCGTATCGAACCAGCAGTGGGGGAGATTCCGTCTCCACCTGACCACACGATGGAGACGCGCGTCGAGTGGCTGCGTGAGGCGATGAGGGGAACATGGCACGATGTGGCGCAAACATCTGGTGAGCACTATCTCGCGTATCGCGACGAAGTCGTTCAGGCGCTTCGACAATTGACCGAGGACACGGTCATCTTCAGTCATTTCATCGCCATCAACGTGGTGCTTGGTGCGGCGATGTCAGATGACCGGTTGGTCATCGCAAGCCTCGACAATTGTTCAGTCACCGAAGTGGTCGTCGGAATCGACGGATCCCTCGCGATTGATTCGATTGGTCGCGAAGCAGACACCCTGATTAGGTAGCGTGAGGAACCGTGCTCGCCTTGATGATCAGTGACATCCACACCTCGTGGGCATGGGTCGTCATCATCGGCAACGCGCTCGCCGGCTTGTGGGCACTTGCGGCCCACAAGATCCACGCGCTGCGAAGTCGCGCACTTTGGTGGTATACCGCACTAGCTGAACTCACCGTGTTTGTTCAGGTGATCCTGGGTGTCGTCATGGTGAACAAGTACAAGCTCGAATTCCCTGCGTTTCACGCTTTTTATGGGTTTGTCGCCATCATCGCTGTCGCGATCTTGTACTCGTACAGAGCGCAACTGAAGAGCCGTGTGTATCTGTTGTACGGGTGGGGTGGTCTCTTTCTCATGGGACTTGGAATTCGCGCGATGCTCGTCGGCCAAGCCTGAAGCGCCTAAGCGTTCGCGAGTTCTTTGTCCAAGTTGTCGAGTGCGTCGGTAAGACGCGCAGGCAACTTGGCGCCGAACTGGGCGTAATGGTCACGAATCTGCGGAAGTGCCTCGCGCCATCCGGCGACGTCGACCGACAAGATTGCGTCCATGTCGCCGTTGTTGACGTCGAGACCGTTCGTGTCGATGTCTGCCGGAGATGGCAAGTAACCGATCGGGGTCCGCACAGCATTCGATGAGCCATCGACACGATCGAAGATCCACTTCAGGACTCGGCTGTTCTCGCCGTATCCCGGCCACAGGAAGCGACCATCTTCGTCGCGTCGGAACCAGTTGACGAAGAAAATCTGCGGCAACTTGTCCTTCTGACCCTTTGAACCGATCTTTAGCCAGTGAGCGAAGTAGTCGGCCATGTTGTAGCCACAGAAGGGAAGCATCGCCATTGGATCAAAGCGCAAGTTGCCGACCGCGCCGGCCTGGGCGGCCGTGGTCTCGCTCGCCATGATCGAACCGAGGAACACGCCGTGTTCCCAGTCGAATGCTTGAGTGACGAGCGGAACAGTCGTACGACGACGACCACCGAAGAGAATCGCAGAGATCGGAACGCCCTTCGGGTCTTGCCATTCGGGCGCAGCGCACGGGCACTGTGACGCCGGAGCTGTGAAGCGAGCGTTCGGATGTGCAGCAGGCGTGTCGCTCTCGGGCGTCCACTGGTTGCCCTTCCAGTCGGTGGCGCGTGCCGGCGGAACGTCGCTCATGCCTTCCCACCACACGTCACCATCGGCGGTGAGGGCGGTGTTGGTGAACAAGCAATTGCCCCACAATGTCTCCATTGCATTGGCGTTCGTGTCGTAGCCGGTGCCAGGTGCGACACCGAAGAAACCTGCTTCAGGGTTGATCGCATACAAGCGACCGTCGTCGCCGAACTTCATCCAGCAGATGTCATCGCCGATGGTCTCGGCTTTCCAGCCAGGAATCGTTGGCACCAACATCGCGAGGTTCGTCTTGCCACATGCAGAGGGGAACGCTGCGGCGATGTACTTGGCCTCGCCCTTGGGGTTGGTCAACTTCAAGATGAGCATGTGCTCGGCCAACCAGCCGTCGTCACGCGCCATCACCGATGCGATACGGAGAGCGAAACACTTCTTGCCGAGCAGTGCGTTTCCGCCGTAACCCGAGCCGTAGCTCCAGATCTCGCGTGTCTCGGGGAAGTGCACGATGTACTTGTTGTCGGGGTTGCACGGCCACGATGAATCTTTTTGACCATCAGCGAGCGGGGCACCGACCGAGTGCACGCAGGGAACCCAGTCGTTGTTGCCGAGAACATCGAGCGCACCCTGGCCCATACGCGTCATGATGCGCATGCTGACGGCGACGTAGGCGCTGTCGGTGAGCTGCACGCCGATGTGGGCGATGGGCGATCCGAGTGGCCCCATGGAAAATGGCACCACATACATGGTGCGACCTTTCATGGCGCCGGTGTAGAGCGAGTTCAACTCTGCACGCATCTCACTTGGTTCGCGCCAGTTGTTGTTCGGGCCTGCATCGTCACGATTGGTGGAACAGATGTACGTGCGGTCTTCGACGCGTGCGACGTCACCTGGGTCGCTATGTGCCCAGTAGCTGTTCGGGCGCTTTGCTTCGTCGAGTTTGGTGAACGTTCCTGCTGCGACGAGTTCGTTGCAGAGACGGTCGTATTCATCGGCCGACCCGTCGCACCAGTAGATGTCCTTCGGTTGAAGAATGGCGGCCCAATCGCTGACCCATTGCTTCAGTCGAGCATTAGAGGTTGATCCGGCCATGTGGCGCCTCACTTCGTGTCACGGGTTGGGGGACAAAACTTGTCCCTCAAATCTAAACCCCTGGAGTGCCCATGTCCGCTTCTGAACCCAAGCGGAGGGTGGTTGCTCGACCATGTGCATCGAGCGAAAAAACAACGCGTTGGCCCTGGCGCAACATGCGGAAGATGGAGCCTTCGATGGCGTTCGGGGCAAGTGAGTATTCGGCGAGGTCTGTGTCGCTAATCACACTGCCGTCACCGCTGACGGGGTCGTACGACTTGATGACGCCTTGCATGAAGTCGCGGCGTCCTAGCGAGAGGCCTTGGTGACCTTGCCGGACTTGATGCACGCCGTGCAGGCGTTCACGCGACGCGGAGCACCCTTCACGATGGCGCGCACGCGCTGGATGTTGGGATTCCAACGACGCTTGGTGCGCACGTGCGAGTGCGACACCGACATGCCCCACGATGGACCCTTGCCACAAACTTCGCATACTGCTGCCATAAGGATTTCCAACCTACCAGTGAGGACGAACAGACCCCAACCACGAGCGGTCAGTACGATGACGCCGTGCCTGTCGTACAGCACTTGGGGGCAACTGACCTGCGTCGGACCGTGATCGCCTTCCGAGACCTCATGAAATCGCATTCTGAGGGCATCAACCGTTTGAACGTCTACCCGGTCCCTGACGGAGACACGGGCACGAACATGTCCCGCACTCTCGATGCGGTGGTCGCCGAACTAGAGAGCGTGGGCGACGACATGGGGGCAGTGTGCGGTGCCATCTCGCACGGGTCGCTGATGGGCGCCCGTGGAAACAGTGGCGTCATTCTCAGTCAGATCTTGCGCGGATTGTCCTCGACGCTCGCGACCACATCTGGCGGCGTCCCTGCCGAGACGGTTGCTGCTGCAATGAAGGCTGCGTCCGTTGCGTCGTATGAAGCGGTGTTGAAACCGATCGAAGGAACGATCCTGACGGTGGTTCGCGAGACGGCCGACGCCGCGGTCGCAGCGAGTGCGAAAGGAGCAACGCTCGAGACCATGTTGCGCACCGCACGCGATGCCGGTCGTGACGCGTTGGCGCGCACGCCCGATCTTCTTCCTGTCTTGAAAGATGCCGGCGTCGTCGATGCAGGTGGTGCTGGCTTTCTCCTTCTCATGGACGCCGCACTTCACATCGTTGCGGGCGACGCATTGCCAGAGCCCGAGGTCGTGAGCGGGCCATCAGCGGCGCAACTCGACGCAGCGGCGCATCGTGTCGCAGATGGCGGGATCGATGTCAGCGAACTTCGCTTCGAAGTGATGTTCTTTCTCGACCTCGATGACTCTCGTGCGGGGGAATTCAAGACAGCGTGGGGGACAATCGGCGACTCGATCGTCGTTGTCGGGGGCGAAGGTCTCTACAACTGCCACATTCACACGAACGACATCGGCGCGGCGATCGAAGCACCAATTGCCCTCGGCGGACGCCCACGACAAATTCGCGTCACCGATCTTTTTGAAGAGATGGCCGAAGAACATGCTGCGCGCGAGTCAGAACTCGGTGCGACCCCGTCGAAGTTACCCACTTCGTTGCCCGCGGTCACCTGTGCCGTTGTGGCAGTGGCAAGCGGAGACGGCATCGCAGAGTTGTTCGGACAATTGGGCGTGCACGGTGTCGTCACGGGCGGGCAAACATTGAACCCATCGACGGCTGAACTACTTGCCGCCGTCGAACACATGAACGCACGACAAGTCATCATCTTGCCGAACAACAAGAACATCATTCCTGTCGCACAACAAGTCGACTCGCTCACCACCAAAGACGTGCGGGTCGTGCCCACGTGCTCAATGCCAGAAGCTCTCGCGTCGCTCGTGTCGTACGACCCAGAGGCGTCGGCCGAGTCGAACGCCCGCAACATGGCAGCGGCTGCCGCATCTGTGTCGACCGGCGAGGTCACCCAAGCTGTGCGCGACACCAACAGCGACGCTGGTCCGATCACGACCGGTGATTGGATCGGGATCGTTCGTGGTGACGGCATTGTTGCGGTGAGTGGTGGCGTGGTCGCTACGTCGACGCAGTTGCTCGACCACTTGATCGACGATTCAAGCGAATTGCTCACCATCGTCACCGGCGCAGAAGCAACTGCATCGAACACTGACGCGATCACTGAGTGGGTCACCGTCAACCGTCCACAGATGATGGTGGAAGTGCATCGCGGCGGCCAGCCTCTCTATCCGTATCTCTTTGGCGTCGAGTAAGGCGCCTGCGGTCGTGGACGTCGCCGGCCCGCTGACGTATCGCGAGTTGGCAGAACTCAGCGTCGAGCGCATCAAGGGCGTCGGCGAAAAGCGCAAGGATGCACTCGAGAACTTCGGTATCTCGTCCGTTCTTGACCTGTTGCAGACGTATCCACGACGTTGGGTCGACCGAACGAATGAGGCACGTATCGCCGACATCGTCGTCGGTGTCGACACGATGGTGCTCGTCGAAGTGCGTTCTGTGGTGTCACGACGTATCAAAGGAAACCGTGTGATGGTCAATGTGAACACCGGTGACGGAACCGGACGGTTGTCCTTGACGTTTTTCAATCAGCCATGGCGGGAAAAGCAACTGAAGACCGGTGCCCAGATCGCGGTGTTCGGAAAACCAGAGATGTATCGCGGGTATCTGCAGATGACCAATCCCGTTGTCGACCTTGTCGGCGACCGCACTGGGCGCATCGTGCCGATCTATCCGCAGAGCGAGAAGTCGAAACTGCATTCATGGGATATCGCCGCGTGGGTCGAATCTGCGTTGAAGAAATGCGAGCCGCGCGGAGTCGCCGATCCGGTGCCTGACGAATTGCTGCAACGGCTCGATCTGGTCGATCGGTTGACGGCACTTCGCGGTATCCACCTTCCCGACACGATGAATGTCCGAGATGTCGCCCGCCGACGACTGGCGTTCGACGAGGTGTTTCGAGTGCAGACCATGTTGGTCGGTCGAAAGCGAGCCCTCGAACATGAATCAAAGGCGGTTGCGCACCGAACAGTTGGTCCGCTCATCGACCGGTTCGCTGCCTCGCTGCCGTTCCCGCTGACGTCGGCACAGAAACGAGTCATCGATGAGATCACGACAGATCTCGCTAAACCCACACCGATGCATCGGCTGCTTCAAGGTGACGTGGGGAGTGGAAAGACGGTGGTGTCCGTGTGGACACTCCTTTGCGCGGTGCAAGGCGGTCTGCAGGGTGCGCTCATGGCGCCGACTGAAGTGCTCGCCGAGCAACACCACACCTCAGTGTCCGCGCTCCTTGACGGACTCATGGTTCCCGATGAGGCGAATCTCTTCGGAGACCGGCCACTCCAGGTGCGGTTGCTCACGAACAAGGTGAGTGGCGAAGCGCGTCGAAACGTTCTCGCCGGCCTCGCAGACGGCACTGTCGACATCGTGATCGGGACCCACGCGCTCATTCAAGAGGCGGTCGAGTTCAAGCACCTTGGTGTCGCTGTCGTGGACGAGCAACATCGCTTCGGCGTGGAACAGCGCGCAGCCCTCAGAGAACGAGCGATGCGTGGCGTGCAAGACACCATGCCGGATGTGTTGTCAATGACCGCGACGCCGATTCCGCGCACCGCAGCAATGACTGTGTACGGCGATCTCGATGTGAGTGTGATCGACGAGTTGCCACCGGGTCGCACGCCAATCGAGACGAGATGGGTAAACGGTCCTCTCATGGAGTCAGCGATGTGGGCACACGTGCGTGATCACATCGAATTGGGCGAGCAGGCGTACGTGGTGTGTTCTCTCATCGAGGAGAGTGAGAAGTTAGAGGCCGCCTCCGCTGAAGAGACCCACTCCCGTCTGAGTGCCGGCGAGCTGAAGGGGCTACATGTCGGACTGTTGCACGGTCGAATGAAGTCTGACGAGAAAGAAGCGGTGATGACGCGCTTTCGGAACCGTGAGCTCGACGTGTTGGTCGCTACGACCGTCATCGAAGTAGGGGTCGATGTGCCGAATGCGACGACGATGGTCGTTCTTGATGCCGATCGTTTCGGCATTGCGCAATTGCATCAGCTGCGCGGTCGCGTCGGTCGCGGCGCAGTCGCATCGACGTGTTTCCTGCAGACATCTGCAGACGAACCTGGCCCACGTGTCGACGCGCTCGTCGAAAGTACGAACGGATTCGAATTGGCAGAGGTCGACCTGGCCTTGCGCGGTGAGGGAACACTGATGGGCGCCGCACAAAAAGGTCGAAGTGACCTGAAGTTGGCTTCGCTCCAACGCGACCTCGACCTCATTCAGCAAGCACGTGAGGCTGCCTTCGAAGTGATCGATGCTGATCCGACGTTGTCGCGTCATGAACTTCTGCGCGACGAGCTCGACCTCTTGTTCTCGCAAGAAGAAGAGGAGTTCCTCTTCCGAGGCTGACGGTCACTCTGCCGGTGGCGCCAGGTCTTCTTCGGTGAGAATCAAGTCCCATCTGTCGCGGCAATCGCGACAGCGATAAGAAACGATGTCGCCGACGTTCCACGAGCCGTCCTCGCGAGGATGGGTGATCAAGTGGCAGGGGCCGCCGCAGTCGACGCACACGATGGACTCTGACGGACCGTTCACCCTCGTAGTCTGCATCCCATGCGCGTCGTTGCAGGTGACCTTCGTGGACGACGTATCGAATCGCCCGTCGACGATGCGACGCGTCCCACCACCGACAAGGTGCGAGAAGCTGTGTTCAACTCTCTCACCAGTCTCGGTGCCATTGAAGGCGCAGTCGTGTGGGACCTCTTTGCGGGCACCGGTGCAATGGGTATCGAGGCACTGTCGCGCGGAGCTGAACGCTGTGTCTTTGTCGAGAACAACAAGGCGGCACTCAACGTGCTGCGCACGAACATCGACGCACTGTCACTTGTTGGTCGAACTCGTGTCGTGTCTGGATCGGCACTTGGTCAAGCGTGCGATGACGCTGACATCGTGATCGCTGACCCGCCCTACGGCTTTGAGAAGTGGAGCGAGTTGTTGGAACGTCTTGGCGATTGCCTTGTGGTGGCCGAATCTGGTGGAACGCTGCCGAGCGTCGACGGCTGGGAAGTCCTGCGCGAGCGCAAGTACGGGCGCACCGTGGTCACATTCCTCCGCAGGACGAGCACACAGCAGGTACCGTGAGGGGCAGATGAGCACGGTCATTTACCCGGGCAGTTTCGACCCTTTCCATCTCGGACATCTCGATGTGGTCGAGCAGGCCGTTTCGCTGTTCGGCGAGGTCATCGTCGCTGTCATGCACAACCCTCAGAAGTCGACCGGTGCATTCTCTGCTGATGAGCGCGTTGCCATGATCAGTGACTCCGTCGCCAAACTGTCGACCGTCAGGGTCCAGGCGTTTGCTGGGCTTGCAATTGACGCAGCGAGAGCAGTGAATGCGTCATGCATCGTGAAGGGGCTTCGCACTCCCGCCGATTTCGAAGTCGAGCAACAGATGGCCCACACGAATTTCACGGTGTCCGGAATTCGGACGGTGTACGTGCCGTGTGCTCCGGCCCTTGGTTTCATCAGTAGTCGCTTCATCCGTGAGATTTCGGCACACGGTGGGGACGTCACCTCGATGGTGCCGCCCGCAGTCGCCAAGATTCTGCAGTCACACAACAAACGGAGTTGATCATGGGCTACGACGATTACGAAGACGATTTCGACCTCCTCGACGATTCGTACCCTCAGCCGCTTCCCGCGCATCCGCATCTCGGTGACAGTGAAATCCTCCTTCGTCGCGCCATCGACAAAATTGCGACGGCCCCGAACGTGCCTCTGTCAAGCACTCCGCGCATCGACCGCGATGAAATCATCGAGTTGTTGGAGGAAGCGGTCACGAGAATTCCAGAGGAAATTCGTCAGGCCCGCTGGATGCTGAAAGAGCGACAAGAGTTCCTGGAAAAGACCAAACGCGAAGGCGACGAACTGCTCGGGGCGGCACGCCAGCAGGCTGAGCGAATGGTCCAGCGCACCGAAGTGGTTCGTGCCGCCGAGGCCCGAGCGCGTCAAGTGATGGAGACCGCAGAGGAAGACGCTCGTCGTTTGAAGAACGAGACCGAAGACTTTCTCGATCAACGACTCGGAAGTTTCGAAATCCTGCTTGATCGACTGCAACGCACGGTTGCGAACGGACGCCAGCGTCTGTCCATCGGACACGGTGACGACAGTCGCGGAGTCGAGCGCCCTGCGTCGACCGGCGACGCTGACGGTGATCTTGGCGGATTCTTCGACCAAGACAACTTCTGACCACCGAGGTCACACATGGCGAAGCCTCTCATCGTCAATGTCTTGGAATTGTTGCGCCGTCCGGGTTCGACGAAGGACGTCGACGCCACCGTCGCGATAGCCGACATCGAATTTGGTGACGACAGGGTCGCAGACAAACCAGTACGCGTGAATGTGCACCTTGAATCGCTCACCGATGGAATCGCTGTCGCGGGCACGGTGCACGCAACATGGCATGGAGAATGTCGACGCTGCCTCCTGTCTGTCGAGCGTGACATGGATGTGGCCATCACCGAGTTGTACCAAGTGGTGGTGCAAGACCCCGATGCGCACCCGATCGAGCTGGACCAGATCAACTTGTTGCCGATGGTGCGTGAGAACGTGCTACTCGCACTTCCGCTCGCGCCCCTGTGCACCGATTCATGTGCCGGGTTGTGTCCGACGTGTGGAGCGAACCGGAACGAGACGCCGTGCACATGTGCCGCCCCCGCCGCCGACAATCGCTGGGATGCGCTCGACGACCTTCGGTCCCGGCTGTCAGACGCCCCAGAGGGCTGAGCGGGGCAGAGGCTCCCCAGGTGGAGACCGCCACCTCAGCGGTTATCCTTCTTCCGCCCCCGACGGTGGGGATTAGCTCGACAAAGGAAGACCGCCGTGGCCGTTCCCAAGAAGAAAAAGTCCAAGTCGAAGACTCGCATGCGTCGTGCGAGCAATTGGCGACTTGATGCACCGTCGCGTAGCAACTGTCCGCGATGTGGCGCAGCCAAGATTCCGCACACCGTGTGTGGCACATGTGGCTGGTACAAGAATCGCGTCGCAGTCGCCGTTGACTGACCAGTCAGCACCGACCAGCCAATCGCTCGTCGCTGAACCCGTCACCTCCTAGGGTCAGGGTCGTATGAAGCCAATTGCAGTCGACGTCATGGGTGGCGATTACGCACCCACAGAAATTCTCGCCGGGGCACACCAAGCTGCTGATGCGGGCATTCCAATCGCATTGGTCGGCCCCAGTGATCTCGCCGACACACGAGGGCTGCCACTTTTCCCTGCCAGTGAAGTGATCGGCATGGATGAAGATCCGGCGAGCGCAATTCGACGCAAACGCGACTCCACACTCGTGGTTGCTGCAGAGGCGGTTCGTGACGGCAAGGCGAGCGCCATGATTTCGGCGGGCAACACAGGCGCGACGATGGCGAGTGCACTGTTGCGCATGGGTCGCATCACCGGGGTGCAGCGCCCAGCAATCGCCACACCTGTTCCGGTTCCGGGCAGCACGCCGACGGTGTTGCTCGACGCGGGCGCAAACGCTGAAGTGCAAGCTGCATGGCTCGTGCAGTTCGCGACCATGGGCGCCGTGTACTCGCGGCGCCGCTTCGGAGTCGACAACCCGCGCGTCGGACTGTTGTCGATCGGTGAAGAACCAGGCAAGGGCGACAGCTTGCGTAAAGAGGCATACGAGTTGTTCACCGATGCGAAAGGCATCAACTTCATCGGAAACGTCGAAGGCCGCGACATCATGACGACCGAGGTCGACGTCGTCGTCACCGACGGATTCACCGGCAACGTCGCCCTGAAGACAATGGAAGGGACGTTGAAGACGGTGATCAAGTCGCTGCTCACCGCGATCGGAGCCCCCGAGTACAAAGAGCACGCCGATGCCATCATGCCCGCACTTCTTCCGCTGTATGAGACGTTCGACCCCGACACCTACGGCGGTGCGATTCTCTTGGGCGTCGACGGCGTGTGCATCATCTCGCACGGGTCGAGTAGTGCTCGTGCGATGCTGAACGGCATTCGCTGTGCGAAAGACATGGTTGAAACGGGGATGGTCGACGAAATCCGATCAGCCATCGCTGCGACTACAGTCGAGTGATGCCGATGGAACGCAACGAAGTAGCCGCGACAGTGGTCGAGTGTCTCGCCGCCGTTCTCGAGATCGAGGCGTCGACCATCACCGAGTCTCAACGTTTTGCAGAAGATCTCGACGCGGACTCCATCGCACTCGTCGAATTCGTGTTCGATCTCGAAGAGCAATTCCGCAAATCTGCGGGGGACTTCGCCGTGAATGATGACGATCTCGCAGAATTGAAGACGGTGGGGTCCGTCGTCGATTACGTGCACGCAGCATTATCCAAGTGAACGGACAGCTCTGACGTGGGTGAACCACTCGACGAACTTTGCGAACGACTAGGTCATCGGTTTTCCGATCGCTCATTGCTCGAGCTCGCACTCGTACACCGCTCGTGGCTCGCCGAGAACAACGGCGGTGAGTCGAACGAACGTCTCGAGTTTCTCGGTGATGCTGTCCTGGGTCTTGTCATCGCAGACCTCGCGTATCACCGTCTCGGAGATTCTCCGGAAGGAAAACTGTCCGACCTTCGGCAATCGGTGGTCAATGCGACTGCGCTCGGTGACATCGCACGCGAACTACGTCTCGGAGAACACATCATCCTCGGACGTGGAGAAGATGCCGCAGGCGGACGTGACAAGACGTCGATTCTCTCCGACGCTCTCGAGGCGGTCATCGGCGCGATCTATCTCGACGCTGGTCCCGTCGTCGCTGATTCAATCGTGCGTCGGCTCTTGCATGATGCCGTCGAGCATGCGATTCCCAACTTAGAGAGCTTCGACTTCAAGACCCGTCTTCAAGAATTGGCGGCTCAGCGCGATCTCGGAGTGCCGCACTACGTGACGCACGGGGAGGGCCCGGACCACGACAAGGTGTTCACAGCGATGGTGCGCATCGGAAGTGAGTCGTTCGGTCCCGGAACAGGTCGCACGAAGAAAGCCGCCGAACAACTTGCAGCACAGGCGGCGATCGATCATCTCCGGTCACTCGACATCGCCGACCGCTCCTGACCACGGCACTGATGGTTCGCTGTCGTGCCTGAGTTGCCTGAAGTCGAGACTGTTCGACGCGGTATTGAATCACTCGTCGTCGGTCGCACCATCTCGTCGGTGACGGTGGGGCGCGAGCGATCGGTTCGGCGCGTCGGTCGAGAGGCCGTCATCCATGGTCTCACTGGCATGTCGCTCACGTCGGCTCGTCGTCGCGGCAAATACCTCATCTGTGATGTGTCGAGTGGTGATCGAATGATGATCCATCTACGCATGAGCGGGCGCGTGCTCATTCATCCCCCGGATCATCCACGACCACCACACACGCATGTCGTCCTCACCCTCGCGGCTGACCAGCGCGGGGAACGAAGAGACCACACACATGAGTTTCGGTTCGTCGACCCACGCACGTTTGGTGAAGTCGTGGTGTACGACCCAGCGGACGAGCGCGAGGTGCTGCCCGAGTTGGCACGACTCGGCGTCGACCCACTCGTCGACCACTTCGATGATGATGTCCTTTGGGGTCTGCTGCACACAAGGAAACGCGCCATCAAGCCGTTGCTCCTTGACCAGCATGTGGTTGCCGGCATCGGGAACATCTATGCCGACGAGATTCTCCATCGCTCAGGCATCAAGTGGGACCGTTTGGCAAGCTCTTTGTCTCGTCAGCGAGTGGCTCGGTTGCGGCTGTCCATCTCTGAGGTGCTGACCGAAGCTGTGGCAGCCGGAGGTTCGACCCTCCAGGACACGCAATATGTCGATGTCGACGGAGAAGCGGGCTGGTTTCAATTGGACCACCGGGTCTACGGGCGGGGTGGGCTCCCATGTCTGACCTGTGGAAAAACCTCGATCACGCGCGTGGTGACGAACGGCCGATCGACGTGTTTCTGCCGAATCTGTCAGCGCTGAGATGCGCTGAGAAGATCGCGCGAGGAGACCAAGTCTGACGACGTGTAGTCCATTACTCTCGACAGTGCCGTGTTTCTGAAGACGCTCACCCTGAAAGGTTTCAAGTCCTTTGCCGACACGACGGCGATGGAACTTGAGCCTGGCGTCACTGTGGTCGTCGGACCCAACGGATCCGGCAAGTCCAACGTCGTCGACGCCATTGCGTGGGTGTTGGGTGCACAGGCCCCGAGCGCTGTGCGCAGCCAAAAGATGGAAGACGTCATCTTCAACGGCACGTCGAAGAAGTCAGCACTTGGTCGTGCCGAAGTCTTGTTGACGCTCGACAACTCGTCAGGGGTGCTTCCGCTCGAGTTCACCGAGATCACGATCGGTCGAACGCTGTTTCGAAACGGCGACAGCGAGTACTCCATCAACGGTGTCGAATGTCGATTGCTCGACGTCCAAGAGTTGTTGTCCGACGCAGGTGTCGGTCGTCAACAGCACGTCATCATCAGTCAAGGTCAGATCGACGCAGTGTTGAATGCGCGCGCCGAGGATCGACGGGCGATCATCGAAGAAGCGGCGGGTGTCCTCAAATATCGCAAGCGTAAAGAACGCGCTGAGCGTCGGCTCGAGAGCACGGAAGCGAACCTGCTTCGAGTGCAAGACCTCATTCGTGAAGTTCGGCGTCAGTTGCGTCCACTCGAGCGTCAAGCCGAAGCGGCTCGTCGTCACGGAGAAATTGTCGCCGAGCTGCGTGCATTGAAATTGTTCTTGGCGGGTCGAGAGCTTGCGTCACTGCGTACGCGACTCGAGACTCTTGCACGTGAGAAGGTGACCGGAGAGGACACTGAACGCGCGTTGCGTGCACAGCTCGCCGAACTCGACACCGTCGTCATGACTGCGGAAGCAGAGTTGTCTGCCCGAGGCGACAGCGGCGTCAGTGATGAGTTGGTCAAAGTCGAGCAGTTGCGGGAGCGCGCTCGAGGACTTGCCGCTGTCATCGCCGAACGTCAAAGGTCGATGGAGCGTGATCGTGGTGCACTCATGGCCGAAGACGTCGTCGCATCACTCGAGGCCGACGCCGCGCGCTTCAAAGCCGAACTTGCAGAGGTCGAAGCCGGCCTCGCCACCGCGACGGCTGAAAGCGACGAACTCGCTCAGGAAGAAAACGCATTTGCTGCTGAGCGTGGTCAGACCGAGGCGCTGTTGGAAGGTGGTCCTTCGACGACGACAGCGTCTGCGGCCGCTGCTGAAGTGCGTGGAGAACTTCGCACACTTCGCAACACCGTCGAATTGGGCGCGGGCGAAGTGCAGCGTCTTCAGACACGACTCGAACAGATCGAGAATCAAGACGCGCGTCTCGTCACAGAGATCGACCGACTGCAGTCAGAGCTCACAGAGGTCGAGAACGCACTGTTCGATTCAAAAGCGAGGCTTGTCTCCGCGGAAACCCGTCGTGCAGACGCTGAAGTCGCCAGCGACGAAGCGCAACGTCTTCGCGCCGAAGCCGAGACCGTGTGGTCAAGATGGAACGCTCGCCTCGAGGCTCTTCAGGCGGCAATGGCGACGTCACGTGCACGCATGGGTGCCGAACACCTCGCGTCGGTCGATGGTGTCGTCGGCGCCCTCATTGATCTGGTGACCATCGACGACGGATTCGATGCCGCGGTGAAAGCAGCACTCGGTGAAGCACTGTCTGCTGTCGTCGTGAACGATGCAAACATCGGACGTCGAGCACTGACTGCGCTGCGAACGGCGGGTCGAGTCGGCGCGATATTGGCTCTCGATCATGTGCCTTCGACCGGGGTGGGAATTCCGTCGGGCTCGCAATCTCTGCGCACGCGCGTGCACGCCATCAGCACTGCACCGGCCGGACTGAACGGCCTGCTCGACTCACTGTTGGCGCGCGTCGGCTATGTCGAGACTCTCGACGAGGCCATAACGGTCGCCATGACCCAGCCAGCAGCCATCGTCGTCACGCGCTCCGGTGACCGACTCACGTCGAATGGATGGCGCATCGGGGCAGCCGACGAACTTGGTGCAAAAGAGGCCGTCGATGAGGCCGCGACATCTGCTGCGCGCGCTGCCGAGGAACTCGACCGGCGCACACGTGCTCTTGATGTCGCCCGGAACGAGTTGTTGGCGGCACGTTCCGCGGTCGCTGAAGCAACGAGTTCAGTTCAACGCTGTGACGGCTCCGTCGACGCAGCCTCAGATGCACTCACAAAAGCGGTCAATGACCGTCGTGCGCTCACCACGGAACGAAACATCTCGGGCGATGCGTTGAATGACACGCGCAGCCGCATGTTGCAGCACCTCGAAAGAGTCGCTGAGCTCGAAGCGATTCTTCCCGGACTCGAAGAATCTGAAGCCGCAGAGCTGGCGGCTGCGCAGGCATACGGAGAAACTCGTGCATCAATCGACGCCCGGTCGACCCATCTCGGCCTGCGTCGCAAGGATCTCGATGTGCGTATCGCCGGCTTGCGCGAACGCGAGCAGTTCTTGCGCGAACGAAGCGAGGACCTCGAGCGACGTCTCGCTGCAGACGCCACCGCGCGAGCCGAGGCCGGAGAGCGACGACGCAACGTCGAGCGGTCGCTCACTGCAATCGTTCGTCTCGCTGCACTCGTCGAGGTTCATCGCTCGGTCACCGAGACTCGATTGGCCGAGTTGCACGACATCCGTCGCCGGCAGAGCGACGAAGTGCGTCAAGTCGCCCAGAAACTTGACGAAGCTCGTCGCACACGGCACACCCTCGAGCGTGAGCTCGAGGCCCACCGAGAGCAGAGTCGGCGAGTCGAAGTGGAAGAGACCGAAGTGCGCATCCGTCTCGAAGGTGCAGTCGAGTCTGTGCGGCGCGAGTTGGAAGTCGAACCGGAAGTGGCAGAGGCAGCGCCGTTGCCTGAAGTTGCAGACGGATCAAGCCCGACCGATCGCGCACGCATGCTCGAGCGTGACCTTCGACTGATGGGTCCTATCAACCCGCTCGCACTCGAAGAGTTCACCGAACTTCAGAAGCGCCACGAATTCCTCGAAGAACAACTCACCGACGTGCGCAACACGCGTCGTGAATTGATGCAGATCATCAAAGCAATCGACGAAGAGATCCAGACTGTCTTCGCCTCTGCATTTGCCGACGTGAGTCGAAACTTCACCGAGTTGTTCGCCATGTTGTTCCCCGGAGGAAAAGGTCGACTCATCCTCACCACGCCGAATGACCTCTTGAACACCGGTATCGAAGTCGAGGCGGCGCCACCGGGCAAGAACATCAAGAAGCTGTCGCTGCTCTCTGGCGGTGAACGCTCGCTCACGGCACTCGCGTATCTGTTCGCTGTCTTCCGTAGCCGCCCCTCACCGTTCTATGTGATGGACGAAGTCGAGGCAGCGCTCGACGACGTGAACTTGCATCGTTTCCTCGGCCTCGTCGCCGAATTCCGTCGCACGGCCCAGCTGATCATCGTGAGCCACCAAAAGCGCACGATGGAAGCGGCCGACGTGCTGTTCGGCGTGAGTATGCAGCCTGGCGGCTCGTCGAAAGTCGTCGTGGAACACGCGCCCAGCTCCTTAG
>CAYMVM010000002.1:737-16650 GCA_964394175.1 uncultured Bifidobacterium sp. | reverse complement strand
ATGCAGCCTGGCGGCTCGTCGAAAGTCGTCGTGGAACACGCGCCCAGCTCCTTAGCCTGAGAGCGACATGATCGCCGATCAGACACCCGTCATCTTTCTCGTCCTCATCGCGGTCGCCGTGGTGTTTGGCGGCGGAGTCGTCGTGTTGTCGCGTCGCCGATCTCGACCGCAGCAACCGGCTATTCCGGCTGACTCGCCGGCGACTTCGCTTACGCTCAACGTCGCGGCTCCGTCACCGGAATCCCCGGTAATCAAGGACAACGTCGCGACGAGTCCGCCCCCGACCCTCGATGACGTGCGTGACGTCGCGGCTACGTCACCGGAGCCCCCGACAATTGAGACACCACCGAGTGCCGCCGTGATCGCGCCGCTGGTTGACGAGGCGCCGACAATCGGGGGGCGCATTGGGCGATCACGCTCGATCTTCTCGCTGGCGTTCGCAAAGATCCGTGGTCGCGACACGATCACGCAGGACACTTGGGACGACTTGGAAGAAACGTTGCTTCGTGCCGACGTCGGGGTCAAGGTCGCCGACACGTTGTTGTCCGGTTTGCGCGAGTCTGTCAAAGCGCGAACCGTCACGACTCCGAGTGAATTGATGGACGCACTGCGTTCTTCGATGAAAGCGCAGTTGTCGGTGGCTTCGCGCGACTTGCGACTCGACTCGGCAGTGAAGCCGAATGTCTGGTTGTTCGTCGGCGTCAACGGCGTCGGCAAGACCACGACCATCGGAAAAGTCGGTGCAGCCAAGGCAGCCGACGGAGTGTCGGTGTTGATGGCGGCAGGTGACACGTTTCGTGCAGCTGCGGCCGAGCAACTCGAGACGTGGGCCGAACGTGCCGGCGCTGCGTTCGTCCGCGGTGGAGAAGGGGCCGACCCGGCATCGGTCATTTTCGACGGCATCCAAAGTGCCGAATCGCGTGGCTCTGAGCTGGTGCTCGCCGACACAGCTGGCCGTCTGCAGAACAAGGCGAACCTGATGGATGAACTGCGTAAGGTGCGACGAGTCGCTGACAAGGCTGCTGGTGAAGTGACCGAAGTGTTGCTTGTCATCGATGCGACGACGGGCCAGAACGGTCTGTCGCAGGCCCGTGAGTTCGCCGATGCCACACAAGTGACGGGTGTCGTGCTCACGAAGCTCGATGGCAGCGCAAAGGGTGGCATCGTGTTTGCGATCGAGACCGAACTTGGCATACCGGTCAAGTTGGTCGGAGTGGGCGAGACCCAAGCTGACCTCATCGCCTTCGACGGCGACGCATTTGTCGACGCGTTGTTTGACTGACAAGTCTTTCTTCGCACGATGCGTGATACTGAGAGCATGAAATCGCGTCTGGCGTTCGTGTGTCTGGCGGTGGCCACTCTCGGGTCGTGTGCTTCAGAGAGCCTCGAGGTCATCAACTTGTCGGGTGCGTCGAATTCGGGGGCTGATTCGAAGATGGCGTCCCAAGAGTCGTGTCTGCCCGGTGTCGAAGGCGGTTGTTCTGATGCCATGTACATGCCGACGGAATTCGTGTACGAGGCCGGGGTCACCGAGTGGCCAGAGCTCGGTGGTTCTCAGCCGTCGTGGCGGCTCAAGAAACACAAGGCCACCGATGGCGATCTCGTGCGTATTGCAGAAGTGTTCGGTGTGAGCGGTGGCATTTCATCGTTCAGCTATGACAAGAATTCGCGCTTCATCGGCGCAGAGGACTATTCCAAGCCGACTGTCACCACGTACTACGACGGCATCTCGTCGTCGTGGAACTACAGCGCCAGCACGGACATGACGAAGAGTTCTCGTTCAGAACCCAGCACCGGTTCATCTGACTCGTCGAGTTCGTCGAGTGACAGTCCGACGACGACTCCAGAGCCGCCGAAGCCCCCGACGAATGTTCCGAACAAACAGCAAGCGAGAGATCTCTCGGAAGAGTTCATGACGAAGTTGGACGTCGACACCACCGACCTGAAAGTCGATGTCTATGCCGATGAATGGGGAGCATCTGTCACATACAACGAACTGATGGACGGTGTCCCCGGGCTTCGGTACTGGATCTTCACGTACGGCGGTGGACAAGAGTTGCAATACGCGAGTGGACCACTGAGTGAGGTCGTCAAGGGGCCGAGTTATCCGACGGTGTCGGTTGAAGAAGCGTTCAAGCGGCTGTCCGACTCTCGTTTCGGGGTGTATCCCGCCGAATACATGCGTGCCAACTCAGCAGCCATGACAAAAGGTGGTTGGTCGCAGTACGCGCCGAATTCAACCGAGACCATCACGTTCACACTCACCGGTGCACGACGTTCGGTCACAGGCTTCTACATGGAGAAATACGGCAACATCATGCTGCCCGCCTACACGTTCACTGATGACAAAGGCGATGTGGTGCGCGTCATCGCTGTCGAGGACAAATACCTCTCGTTCGCGCCGGTGCCGATGCCAGAGCCCATGCCCTCAGACTCGGTCACCGACGTCACAGACCAACGTCCGCCGGACACGACAGTGAACGCCACTGATCCGACGGCAATTCCACAGAGTGACGCAGATTCGCTCAACGGCTTGACGGAGGGTGAAGCACAAAAAGTCGCGTCAAGTCGTGGTTGGACGATGCGAGTCGCTTCGGTTGACGGCAAGGAAAACATGTTGACGGCGGACTATTCGTTCACGCGAGTCAACGTCACCATCGTGAACGGGGTCATCACCTCTGTCAGTGTCGGATAGTCGTCGCAGCACACCGATAACCTGACCACGTGTTCGAATCGCTGAGTGACCGCCTCCAGGGGGTCGTCAAGAAACTTCGCGGCAAAGGTCGTCTCACCGAGGCCGACGTCGACGAGATGCTCGGTGAAATTCGCACTGCGCTACTTGAAGCCGACGTCAATGTGTCGGTCGTTCGCGCGGTGGTGCAGAGCATCCGTGAGCAGGCAATCGGTGCGACTGTCTCTGAGGCTCTCGACCCAGGCCAACAGATCATCAAAATCGTCAATCAAGAACTCGTCGCGTTGTTGGGTGGCGAGACGCTCAAGATCACCTATGCCAGCCAACCACCGACCGTTGTGCTCATGGCAGGTCTCCAGGGATCGGGCAAGACCACGAGTGCGGCCAAACTCGCACGCTGGTTCAAGTCGCAAGGTCGCCAGCCACTGTTGGTCGGTGCCGACTTGCAGCGTCCTGCAGCCGTCGAACAGTTGCGCACTTTGGGCTCCCAAGTCGGCGTGCCGGTGTTCAGTGAACCTGGTGACCCTGTCTCCACGGCGGCGCGTGGCCTTGCTGAAGCAAAGCGTCTCGGCAAAGACGTGCTCATTGTCGACACCGCCGGACGCTTGGCCATCGATGAAGAGATGATGCGCCAAGTCGCGGACATCTCGCGCGCAGTCGAGCCGAAGTACACGTTCCTCGTCGTCGACGCCATGACCGGTCAAGATGCAGTCACAGTTGCCGAAGCGTTCCACGCGACGTTAGAGATTGACGGCGTCATCTTGTCGAAGCTCGATGGCGATGCGCGTGGCGGTGCAGCGCTGTCTGTGAAGCATGTCATCGGGCGACCCATCGCATTCGCGGCGACCGGCGAGCGCATCGATGCATTCGAGCAGTTTCACCCGGACCGTATGGCGAGTCGCATTCTCGGCATGGGTGACGTGCTCACCCTCATCGAACAGGCAGAGCAAGCGTTCGAGAAAGACAAAGCCGAAGAAGCAGCCGCTCGTTTGTTCGAAGGCCAGTTCACTCTCGATGACTTCCTCGAGCAGCTTCAACAAGTGAAGAAGATGGGGCCATTGTCCGGCATCATGGGAATGTTGCCTGGTGTTCCAAAAGAGTTGAAAAACGCCCAAGTCGGTGACGACCAGATCAAAGTCACCGAAGCCATCATCAGGTCGATGACTCCACATGAGCGAGCCCACCCCGAAGTCATCAACGGAAGTCGTCGTACACGTATCGCAAAGGGAAGTGGCACGGAAGTGGCCGATGTGAATCGGTTGGTGAAGCAGTTCTCTGAGATGCAGAAAATGATGAAGCGCATGGGTGCACTCATGCCCGGTGGTGGAAAACCTGGTGGCAAGGCAAAGGCCGGCAAGAACAAGGTCGGGAAGCGCCAAGCGATGCGCCAGATGCAAGACATGCTCGGCGGCGGTCAGTTCCCAGGTCTTGGTGGACCTGGTGGTGGACCCGGAATGTTCCCCGGGGGCCCCTCAGATGGTGGGTTTCCCTTCAAGTGATCGGGTTCGGTCGTTGGGGACTTCCTCGAGTCACCGATAACCTCACAGGGTCTCGACGTGGGTTCGACATCCCACGTCACCGATAGGAGTCCGTCTTCATGTCCGTCAAGTTGCGTCTCACACGAGTGGGCAAGACCAAGCAGCCGCAGTACCGCGTCATCGCCGCCGATTCACGTCGTGCACGCGACGGCCGCTTCATTGAAATTCTCGGCCAGTACAACCCGCGTTCAGAGCCATCCGTGCTGAACATTGACAACGCAAAAGCCGTGAAGTGGCTGCAGCAGGGTGCACAGCCCACCGAGCGCGTGCGTAAGTTGCTGGAAATCAGCGGCGCATGGGCCGAGTTCACAGCGTCGAAGAAGTGACCGACGTGGCTGACAGCAACACCATTCCGGCGCCCGTCGCCACCGCAGTTCTCACGCATGTCGTGCGCAGCATCGTCGATGACCCCGAAGCAGTTCGTGTCGACACCGCCGATGTCGATGACGACAAGGTCATGCTCGAAGTTCGAGTCGGCCCTGGCGATCTTGGTCGCGTCATCGGACGCCGTGGCCGCACTGCCATGAGCATCCGTACGGTCGTTCGCGCCGCAGCAGCGAACGATGGCGTCGATGTCGACGTCGATTTCGTCGACGAGTGACCAAACTTCTCGAGGTCGGCCGCATCGGCAGACCCCATGGCGTTCGCGGAGCGCTTCACATCTCTTTCTCGAGTGATCGACCTGAGCGGCGTTCCCCGGGGGCGAACCTCATCGCACACACCGCGTCTGGCCATCGCGCTCTCATCGTTGAAAGTGCGCGTCCAGCGTCAGACCGTTGGGTCGTCACATTCGAAGGTGTGACCACTCGAGAAGACGCCGAAGTTCTCGTGAACTGCCCACTGTTGGCAGAACCAATCGATGACCCCGATGCTCTCTGGGTGCATGACCTCATCGGGTCACACATTGTCGATTCCGATGGAAACGACATCGGCTCGTGCGTGTCTGTTGTCGAGAACCCGGCGCACGCTCTGCTTGAAACTGACTCCGGCGATCTCATTCCTGTGCCATTCGTCGAGTCGCATCAAGACGGCATCATCGTGGTGTCGCTACCACCAGGGCTACTCGGCTCTGACGACTCTGAGTAGCGTTCTGGTCATGCGCATCGACGTGTTCTCGGTGTTTCCATCGATTGTCGACGACTTCTGCTCGGCGAGCCTGCTGGGGAAGGCACGCGAGTCTGGTGTCGTGACACTTTCGTGTCACGACATTCGTGATCACACTCACGACGTGCACCGCACTGTCGACGATTCTCCGTTCGGTGGTGGAGCCGGAATGCTGATGCGGCCCGAGCCGATTTTCGAGGCAGTGGAGACTGTCAAACCGGCACGTCCGCTGCTGCTTCTCGGACCAGGAGGCTCGCCGTTCACTCAACGCACCGCAGAGCATTTGGCTGGTTTGGATGGGTTCAGTCTGTTGTGTGGCCGTTATGAAGGAGTCGATCAGCGTGTGCGTGAACATTTGGTCGATGGAGAGATCTCCATCGGTGACGTCGTGTTGGCCGGAGGTGAAGTGGCGGCGTGTCTGGTCATCGAAGCCGTCACGCGACTGTTGCCCGGTGTCATGGGAAATGCCACGTCGCCCGTCACCGAGAGCTTCGGAGCGCACGGACTGCTTGAAGAACCTCAGTACACGCGCCCGGCTGACTTTCGGGGCTGGACCGTGCCTGAGGTGCTGCGCGGGGGAGACCACGCCAAAGTCGAGCGGTGGCGCCGGACACAAGCACTCGCCCGCACGCTGGCCCAGCGTCCTGACCTCATTGAGGCCCGGGGCGGGCTGACAGACGAAGAAAGACGCCTGTTGGAAGGCACCGAGTCCGTCTCGTATCCTTCTCCTTTCCCGTCGTAGGCGGGCACACACCTGCTGACGACCCCCAGCCCGACCGAGGACGACTCATGAAGACCACCGACATCGTCGACAACCAATACAAGCGTGAAGACATCCCGGCTCTTCGTCCGGGAGACGAAGTCAAGGTGCACGTGCGCGTCGTCGAAAGCGGCAAAGAGCGCATCCAGGTCTTCCAGGGCAACATCATCTCCATCAGCGGCTCTGGCATCGCCGAGACCTACACCGTTCGCAAACTCAGCTACGGCGTGGGTGTCGAGCGCACCTTCCCGGTGCACAGCCCGTCAGTCGCCAAGATCGAGCTCATGCACCGCGGCGACGTGCGTCGCGCCAAGTTGTACTACTTGCGCGATCGCGCTGGTAAGTCAGCCAAGGTTCGCGAGAAGCGCGAGTCGTAGTCGGTGGACACCGACGACCTCGAAAATTTCGAGGCTGAGCGAGAACTACAACTCGCTCAGGAATATCAAGATGTCGTGTCCATGTTCCGCTTCGCGGTGGAAACTGAACGGCGCTTCTATCTCGCCAATGCCGTCACGGTGAATGTCACCGGTGACTCGGCGCGGCCCCTCATCGAGGTGGAGATGACTGACGCATGGGTCTGGGACATGTACCGGAAGAGTCGATTCGTACCGAAGGCACGAGTGCTCAGTTTCAAGGACGTGAACGTCGAGGAACTTCCCACCGACGAACTTCTCGACACCGGCAAGCTCTAGCGGCCAAACGTCTCGCACGTGCCCGCTGGGCAGAGGGCCTCGTGGCCCGTTGGTATCGACAACAAGGTTTCGACATCATTGCCATGAACTGGGTTATGTCTGGTGGTGAGCTCGACATCGTCGCACGACGTGGCGCGTTGGTCGTGGTGTGTGAAGTGAAAGCGAGAGCGACGAACGCCTTCGGTGCGCCTGCAGAGGCCCTGACACCTCGTAAACAACGTCTCGTGCATCGTGCTGCTCGCGTGTTCGTCGACACGCACGAACTGGGGAGATGTCGCGTTCGCTACGACCTCGCCTGTGTCACTGGCACACAGCTCGAGGTGCACCTCGACGCGTTTTGAGTCACTCGACGACGGTGATCTCTTCCAAGTTCATCGAGTCTTGAATTCGGAACAGCCTGAGCGACGTGTCCTTGTCATCGGTTCGACGTGGCAACAGGCCCATGAAGCGCTGAACGCCGTCGCGCTCGACCGTCGCAGACAGACCGACGATGACATCGCCATCAGCCAAAGCGAACCAATCATCGCTCGCCACCGCAGATTGGAATTCTCCGCGCACGAGGATCTTTCGCTTCTGAGATGAGATGTCAGAGTCGAGCGTGGCGCTGACGGCGCCACCATTGATGGTGAAGTCTGTGAGCGGGCGACCCCGAAGTGCGTCATGGGGCGTCTGGGAGTAAAGCGGCTCGAGGAAATCGGACGGGTTGGCCAGCTGGTGGCCGAGAACCTTGGTCTCGGAGAAGAACTTTTGAGCGTCGTAGACAACTTTCTTTTCTTTGCGCTTGCTCGCACCAAAGGGCTGATTGACGAAGTAGAGCGTCTTCGACTCGAGTTGCTCTTGTGACTTGTCTCTGGGAAGAGCACCGTCCATCTTCCATGGCACACCGAGATCGAGTTGATCGTTCAAAATGGGCAGGAAATCGATGTTTTCGACGTTGTTGTCATCGATCACACCGTCGGTCTGCCCGGGGAGATGCACGAACAGTGGCACGCGCATGAGGTCCGTGCCATTGGAAAAGTCACCGACAGCAGATCGGCGATGAGTGTTCGCATCGAATGACGCGCCGTGGTCAGCAGCGACCACTACGAGCGACTGATCGAACAGACCGCGCTCCACGAGTGTGTCGAGAAGACGGCCGAGCAATCGGTCGAGGTACTGCACCTGCAGGACGTGTCGCTGTTCCTTCACGCGCGACTCCCACGCCGTTTCAGTCGACACCCAGTCACGCTCGTAGGTCGTCTCGTAACTCGACCCGTCTGGCCAGAAGATCCACGGCTGATGGGGAAGCAACAAGTGAAGAAAGTGGAAGCCAGGGCGGTCTGTCGGCTGCACGTTCGTCAACCATGCATCAAAGCGACCTTCTTGGAACAGTGACACCACGTTCAAGACGTCTGTCTGTGGAATTGAGGTGATGGTGCCGATTTCTGCTGTCGGGCCGGCTTGATCTTGTTGTTCGACGTTGAAGATCGCGAGTTCATTCTCGGGGGTGCGGTCGAGACGCTGCTTCATCACGTCCCACAATTGGCCGACCATTCCGCGCCAATCCGTCGATGTGTCACCGGTCGAAGCGCCAAGTGGACATTGACTCTCGGGGCACAGTCTCGTGACAAGTTCCGACACGTTCATGTCGTGCGTGCCGGAGACCAACGAAAACAGGGTCTCCGGATGATCCGAATAGATGCTCGCTTTGCCTTGTTCAGGCCTCTTGCCAGAGAGAAACGACGGAACTGCTGAATGGGTGATCTCCGACGTCGATGAGAAATTGCGATACCACGTCGACGTGTCGGCAAGTCGGGCAAAGTTGGGGAAACGAACCGTGTCGATTTCTCCATTGCCGTTCAACAAGGACTGCAAGGGAAATTCATCGAGCATGAGCATCACGACAGGTGCTTTGACGTGGACTTGACTTCTCTCACTGTTCGTCGTGGCACGGACGTATCGGCCAGTGGGCGAGTCGACGAAGAACAGTGCAGTCGCGAGAAGTGGAGCGAGTGCAAGTAGTCGAAGCCAACGGCGCAGAGCCGTCGAGGCGATGTACGCGACGATTGTCACCGCGCTTGCGGCGGCCGCGACGACGAGGTACCGCTTGCCACCCAAGTCGATGACGTTCTTCACGATTTGGGCGACGAAGACTGCGAGCAACAGCGAAACGACGACTCGTTCAACAAGCTTTCCGAGGCCTCGAAGGAAGCGACTCGTGACCAACCAGATCACGAGTGGTGGCATGACGACGAGAGCGACAGCAAAGATGGCGATCTCTCGTTGCGTGAAGTTGCGTGAGACGAATGCGTCCGGATTGTCGGCCAAGAGGTCGAGCAGAGGTTGGGACACGGCGATGCCCCACGCGGCGAACAACTCGACGAACGCGCCGATGCGCCAGCGACTCACGCTTTCTTCGGTCGTCGTCTTGTCCAACATGCCTTGTGCCAGTGTCGTCGGAGATCGGGTGCTTGGCTCGGCACTGCCACCACATGGCCGCTGCCTGAGGGAATTCGTTGGTGGCAACCGGGGCAGACGTAGTCCTTCGTTGCTTCATATGGCTGCACGCGACGAACGTCGACGGGGCCGTAGAGGCCGTCCCAGATACCGGTCGTCACGCGATCAACCCGCGAAGGCCCACGCCACGAGTGCGACGCACGCTGCCACGGCGGCGGCCACGAACCACACGTCGCTCTTGCGCGCCACTCGTCGTCGCTGAGGATCGAAACCCATGGCACAAGTATCGTCGGAACGGTCGACGAAACGTCGACACAGACAGCTCAATCGTGGGGGTCACATGGCACTTGTCGAAATCAGTCGTCGCAGGGTCGCCGATGGCGCCGACGTCGCCACGATCACCTTGAATCGTCCTGCGAAGAAAAATGCGATGAACGGACCACTCCAAGGCGAATTGGTGGACGCACTTCGCGAAGTCTCGACACGCGCTACCGACAGAGCAGTCGTGTTGACCGGTGCCGCAGGAAATTTCTCGTCAGGTGGTGACCTGTGGGGCGCTGCTGACGACATTCCAAAGTCACCTCTGCACGGAATGCACGTGACTGGGTCGATCACGTCGACGATCACGTCGATGCACAAGCCGGTCATCGCCAAAGTTCGTGGCTATGCCGTGGGGGCTGGCTGCAACATCGCGCTCGCCTGTGACTTGGTGGTCGCAAGCGACAACGCAAAATTCTCAGAGATTTTCGTGAAGCGTGGACTCGTTCCAGATGCTGGGGGAACGTGGTTGTTGCCTCGCAGAGTCGGAATGCACCGTGCGAAAGAAATCGCATTCTTCGGTGGCATGTATTCGGCTGCCGATGCGCTCGAGCTTGGCCTCATCAATCGTGTCGTCGCCGACGCGGAACTCGACGCATTTGTCGACGACTGGAGCGACACGCTCGCCCAAGGTCCGCCGTTGGCACTTGGCATCACGAAACAGTTGCTCAATTCCTCGCTGAATACGAGCCTTGAACAGGCCCTTGACAGCGAAGCAGTGGCGCAGGTGTATATGTTCAATACTCGTGATGCCCAAGAAGCAATCGGCGCCTTTGTCGAGAAGCGCACTCCGACTTTCAAGGGTCAATAGGGCTCTCGTCGCAGTCATCGCGGCGACTTGCGTCGTGGCGGTCGCGCCAGTTCACGGCTTTGCGGCCGGCGGTGACTCGTCGACATCGTCCACTGTCACACCGACGTCGACCACACTTCCCGTCGGATGTGACGCGCCCGTTGATGCCCAGGCAGTCTTTGTCGGCACTGTCGTCGAGCGCACCGAGATCGACGCGACATTCCGCGTCGACACATTGCGTGCGGGGACGCTCACCGGATTTGCAGAAGGTGGCGAAGCCGACGGGCGAGGCGCCATCGTCAAGGTCAGGTACGGGCGTGACGTCAGTTTTCTTGAGCCTGATGGCGTGTATCTCGTGGGGACGGTCGTCGACGCATCGACCTCTCTCTTGTCGTCGTCAGTTCGCGACAATCAAGATCTGTTCGGCGGAAACCAGATCGCGGGCGTCGACCAGTCCGCATCGTGTCCGACGGTGACGAACCCGGGACGAACACTTCTCGTCAATGGCCAGGCCGTCGATACGGCGATATTCGCGAGTTTCTTTGATCAACCACTTCGGCTGTTCATGGCACTCGTGCTGCCAGCAACTCTCGTGTTCGTGATTCTGGTCGCACTTGTGTTCATGCGGCGCGCAGCACGTCTCACTTCGCGCCGCTGATCGGGTGATCAACCCCGAGATGCAGTGGCTTTCGCACGTAAGTCGTCAACGGCGTGCTTGAGACCCTTCGGGTCGCGATAGAGGGCACTACCTGCGATCAACAAGTTCGCACCGGCTGCAGCAGCGGCTGAGACTGTCGTTGGTCCGATTCCACCGTCGACTTCGACATGGACAGAATCTGCCAGTCCGGCACCATCGACCATCTCACGTACCTGTCGAATCTTGAGTTCCATCGTGCTGATGTAGCTCTGGCCACCAAAACCTGGATTGACCGTCATCACAAGTACCAGGTCGATGAGGTCGAGCACGTGTGCGACCTCATTGGCTGGCGTGTGCGGATTCAGGGCGACACCGGCAGTTGCGCCCATCGAGCGAATGTTCTCGAGCGTGCGGTGAAGGTGAGTGCAGGCTTCGGCGTGAACGATGAGGCGAGAGCAACCGGCTTCGACGTAGCGCTTCGCCATCACGTCAGGAGTGAGCACCATGAGGTGAGCCTCGAAAGGAAGTGACGTGTGTGACCGCGCTGATGCGATGACATCTGGTCCGAACGTGAGATTGGGTACGAATTGGCCGTCCATGACGTCCCACTGAATGAGGTCGACGCCGGCGTCTTCGAGGGCCTTGACCTCGTCACCGAGTTTCGAGAAATCTGCCGGAAGCACCGAAGGCGCGATGAGGACCGGCAACGTCACATCGTCATCATAACCGTGAATAACTCTCTACGATGGAGAAGTGACGGAGAGTGCACACCGGGTCACGGTGGAGAAGTTGATAGCCGGCGGTCAAGGGTTGGCGCGGCTCGATGATGGTCGCGTCGTCTTCGTCCCCGCCGTCGTTCCAAGTGAAGTGGTCGACATTGAAGTCACACAACGTGAGAACGATTTTGCGCGTGCGTCACTAGTGAGCGTCGTTACTGCTTCGCCGTATCGCCGCACGCCACCGTGTCCACACGTCGCCGCCGGATGTGGCGGATGTGATTGGCAGCACATCGACGCCGACCATCAGGGCGGCCTCAAAGTCGAGATCGTCAAGGAAGCCTTCGCGCGGACCGCAAAGCTGCACCCCGACGTCGCGCTCGTTCCTCCGCTACCAGTATCGGCTCGTCGCACGACGGTGCGAATGGTCGCTACTCCGGCGGGGTCGCTCGCGTTTCACGAGTCGCAGTCCAGCGACATCGTGCCGGTCGACCGTTGTCTCGTCGCCCACGACCTCATCAACGATCTGCTGAAGCGCCCGTTGTTGAAGGGTGAGGGGGAGGTCACCATTCGCGTCGGCGCCCGAACGGGCGATGTCGCGGTGGAGTGTCATGCGGGTGAACTTGTCGATGACCTACCAAGTCATGTCCGCAAGGGCAAGAAGGCCCGCATCACTGAAGAAGTCCACGGACACACTTTTCAAGTGTCAATGCCGTCGTTTTTTCAGAATTCGCCGGAGGCGGCCGAGTCGATCGCTGATTCGATTGCGCACATCTTTGACGTGTTCGAAGTGTCAGGCGGCGTGCTCGTCGATGCCTACGGGGGCGTCGGCTTGTTCGCGAAATTGTTCGCCGACCGATTCTCTGAGGTCGTGGTGGTCGAAGGCAACGCCACATCGTGTCGTGATGCACTCGTGAACCTCGATGGGTGTGCAGCGCAGATTTTCGAGTCGCCTGTCGAGCAATGGCGAGCGACGCCTGCCGATGTGGTCATTGCTGATCCGTCACGTAGCGGACTCGGAAAGGGTGGCGTACGGGCTCTGGCGCACACCGGGGCGAGCCTCATCGTGCTGGTGAGCTGCGACGCGGTTGCAGCAGCACGCGATGCATCGCTGTTCGTTGCGCAGGGCTACGCATTGCACCATGTCGAAGTTCTCGACCTGTTCCCTGAAACGCACCACATCGAAGTGGTGTCGGTCTTCACGCGCTGAGTGCGCCCTCTGGGGATCGAACCCAGGACCTGCGGATTAAGAGTCCGTTGCTCTACCGGCTGAGCTAAAGGCGCGTGTTGTGTTGGATTCCCATCATAGGTGAACGGGCACCGAGGGCAGGAAACGATTCGGTGTGACGCCGGCACCGATTCCTCGGTGCCGGCGACACAACTGGGGTGAGTAAGGGGACTTGAACCCCCGACCTCCAGGGCCACAACCTGGCGCTCTAACCGGACTGAGCTATACCCACCATGGGAGCCCCAAGTGTGCCATGTGAAGCGGAAAGTCCCAACTCTGAACGGCATTGCGTATGTCGGTGCGACGCCGTTCGAACCGTCGGGTAGCATTCGAGTTATCACTTATTGGAGTTGATAATGAAAGCGACGACCACACCGTTGCACCATTCCTTGGCAAACCGAGCCAAGGACATCACGAAGCGCGAACTGCAGACATATGCAGAGCGCACGAAGAACTCGCAGGTGGCGAACACCAGAGCGAGAAAAGTTCTGCCACTTGGCGTTCCGTCCAGTTTCCAGGCGTATGACCCGTATCCCATCGTGGTTCGTAGCGCTCAGGGGCCATTCATGGAGGACGTCGATGGCAACCGGTACGTCGACTACGACATGGGTTTCGGAGCGCTGTTCTCCGGGCATTGTCACCCTGTCGTGCGTCGCGCCATTGAATTGCAGTTGGACGACGGAACTCTGTTCGTCACGCCAGCTGAGAGCAATGCCGAAGTCGCCGAATTGCTCGGTGCTCGATATGGGTTGCCCATGTGGCGTTTCACGAATTCAGGAACAGAAGCCACGATGGACGCGATTCGCGTTGCACGTGGGGTGACCGGCCGCGACAAGATCGTCAAG
This sequence comes from uncultured Bifidobacterium sp., assembly GCA_964394175.1. GTDB lineage: Bacteria > Actinomycetota > Acidimicrobiia > Acidimicrobiales > Ilumatobacteraceae > UBA2093. The sequence goes on along the minus strand of CAYMVM010000002.1, from coordinate 2,894 downwards.
GTTGAAGGCGGCTATCACGGTCACCATGACGAGGTCATGATCTCGATGAAGCCGGCGCTCAATCTTGCTGGACCTGCCGACGCACCAATTCCGGTGCCCGCAACCGCAGGCATCACGCAGGCGGTCCTTGGTGACACCATCGTCATTCCATACAACGACCCCGACGCACTCGAGCGAGTCTTGAAGAACGGCGACGTCGCCGCATTCATCGTCGAGCCGGTCATGGAGAACATCGGTATCTGTCTGCCGCACGACGGTTACTTGAAGGCGGTGCGCGACATCACCAACAAGTACGGCACGAAATTGATCTTCGATGAAGTGAAGACCGGTATCACTGCTGGTTGGTCGGGTGCCACTGGTCATTTCGGCGTCACGCCAGACCTTGTATGTCTCGCCAAGAGCATCGGAGGGGGATTGCCCCTCGGTGCGTTCGGTGGAACACAAGAGTGCATGGACCAGATCACCGCGGGAAAGGTGATTCACCTCGGCACATACAACGGCAACCCGCTGTGCATGGCCGCTGCAAAAGCGGTGCTCGCAGACGTGTGCACGCCTGCCGAGACCGAGGCAACGATTTCTCGAAATCAAGCACTCATCGATGCGTGCAACGACATCATCGCCGATGCTGGCGTGCCTGCACACACGGTGAAGTTCGGCGCCAAAGGTTGCATCACGTGGGCACCCGAAAACATTCGCAACTATCGCGACTACAAAGCCACCGATTTCGACTTGGCGTTTGCGCAGTGGATCCACGGCATCAACCGCGGAATTCTTCTTCCACCGGGCCTCGATGAACAGTGGCTCATTTCGGTGATGCACACCGAAGACGAGGCGCTTCGTTACGCGAATGTCTTCGAGGAATTCGTCGATGAACTCATCGCTTGAGTTGGTGACAACTCGAGTCTCACTACCCAAGATGATGCTTCGCGGGCTCGTGAAGCGCTGTGCATGGTGCGGAGGGCGACGCGCTTTTTTCGTGGGCTTCTTCAAGAAGGCTGACCGGTGCCAATCCTGTGGCCTCAATTGGCAGCGAAACCTCGAGGGTTTCGAATTGGGATCCTCGACGATGGGTGTGTTCATCACGTTCGGGTCGATCCTCGCGTGGATGGTGATCTCCGTCGTCGCGGGTGTGCCGCTCGTGCCGTTGCTCGTGGTCGCAGCGGTTCTGGCCATCGGTATGCCGGTTCTCACGTATCCGCTGACGTACACGGTCTGGTTCGGGGTCCATTTGTTCATGAACAACCCCACGGCCGACGAGCTGGCCGATGCCGCGGCCTGGCGTGAATCCCGCTCTCAGTAGGGCCTAGAGGCCTGGCTAGGCCATATCGGCGCAGAACGAATGGTGGGGCAAGATTCCTGCCCCACAATGCTTGACCGAACACCTGTTCGTAGTTACAGTGCTGTTGTTCGAACGCACCGGTTCCCCAAGACCGGGAGTGCCACAGGGTGGCAGTGGGGTACACACCCCCGGCAACCCTGCAGCACCTCTCCCTTAGGGTGCCGCCTTCCCAGCAACACACCTCGGGCTCCGGCCCGGGAACACGAAAGGCAGACACAATGAGCACACCCACACCGGAGCGCGACAAGGCCCTCGACGCGGCCCTCTCCCAAATCGACAAGCAGTTCGGCAAAGGCTCGATCATGCGCATGGGCGAAAAAGGCACCATGGCCATCGAGGCTGTTCCCACCGGCGCACTGCCGCTCGACCTCGCCCTGGGAGTTGGCGGACTGCCCCGTGGACGCGTCGTCGAGATCTTCGGACCAGAGTCCTCAGGCAAGTCGACGCTCGCCATGCACGTGGTCGCTGAAGCTCAGCGCAACGGCGGCATCTGCGCCTACATCGACGCCGAACACGCGATGGACCCGGTGTACGCCAAGGCCATCGGCGTCGACATCGATCAGCTCCTCATCTCGCAGCCAGACACTGGTGAGCAGGCGCTCGAAATCGCCGACATGCTCATTCGCTCTGGTGCACTCGATGTCGTTGTCATCGACTCGGTGGCTGCGCTCACACCACGTGCAGAAATTGAAGGCGAAATGGGCGACACCCACGTCGGGTTGCAAGCTCGCCTCATGAGCCAAGCGTTGCGCAAGCTCACAGCGAACCTCAACAAGTCAAAGACCATCTGTGTGTTCATCAACCAGCTGCGCGAGAAG
>CAYMVM010000002.1:0-727 GCA_964394175.1 uncultured Bifidobacterium sp. | reverse complement strand
TATTCATCAGTCCGTCTCGACATCCGTCGAATCGAATCCATCAAGGACGGTGCTGAAGTCGTCGGTTCACGCACACGCGTGAAGGTGGTGAAGAACAAGGTCGCACCACCTTTCCGGCAGGCCGAATTCGACATCATGTACGGCAAGGGCATCAGTCGCGAAGGTGCACTGCTCGACCTGGCGGTCGAAATGGGCATCGCCAAGAAGTCCGGGGCGTGGTTCACCTATGAAGGTGAACAACTCGGTCAAGGTCGTGAGAACGCCAAGAACTTCTTGTCCGATCACCCCGAGATCATGATGGACATGGCCGAAAAGATTCGTCAGCAGGCGGGTCTCAACGCTGAAGACGAAGCGTTCACCGAAGCCGACGAAGAGCCCATCGACCTCGACTAAAGCCGGTACGGCGCAGCCATAAGCGCCACTCTCGTTGCAAAGCCCCGGGTTCACGCCCGGGGCTTTGTCGTTCCCGACCACGGGGTTCCGGCGAAACAGACCTCGGTAGCCTCAAGGTTCGTGAGTCGTAGTTACGTCGTCCGCACGTTCGGGTGCCAGATGAACGAGCACGACTCTGAGCGCATCGCTGGCCTGCTCGACGCCGAAGGTCTTGAGGCGGTGTCTGAAGAGTCTGATGCCGATGTCATCGTCCTGAACACGTGCTGTATTCGCGAGAACGCCGACAACAAGTTGTACGGCACTCTCGGACATCTGAAGACATGGAAAGACTCCC
>CAYMVM010000001.1:192173-216660 GCA_964394175.1 uncultured Bifidobacterium sp. | reverse complement strand
TCCGAATGCCGACCTAGAGGCGGCTCTTCAACTGATCGAGACGAGTACGGACGCTTCCGTCGATGACGGTGTCACCGACGGTTGCAACGAGGCCACCCATGACGGATGGATCGACGACAAATTTCAGATTGATCTTCCGACCGGTCTTGGCAGCCAATGCAGAGGCAATGCGCTGTTGTTGATCGGCTGACAGTGCGACGGCACTGCGAACCTCTGCGACCTCACTCCCCTGCTGCGTCGATGCGGCTTGCACCAAGCGATCAGCGATGGCAGGTAGATCGCGAGCACGACCGGCACCGATGATGAACGACACGAGTTGCGCGGTGACATTCGTGGAACGTCCACCGAGCAACTTCTCGACGATCGCCTGGCGACGCTCGACCGGAAGAGTTTCGTCAGTGAGAGTCCCGCGCAATTGGTCGTTGGACTCGTATGTACGTGCCACACGGAACAACTCGTCTTCCACCTCGCTGAGCACACCTTCAGCGTTGGCGATTTCGAGTAGAGCCCGTGCGTAGGAATCGATGCGTGCGTCGCTCATCGGGCTGCTCCCACGGATGAAATGAATGATTCGATGAGATCTTGCTGGGCACGGTCGTCGAGAGCAGATGCGACGGCACGCTCTGCAGCCTGAGCTGACAGACGGGCAATTTCTGCCCGAAGTTCGTCGCCACTGCGAGCCGCGGCAGCAGCAATGTCTGCTTCCGCCTTCGCCTCCATGTCCCGCACTTCGGCGTCAAGTCGTGCGCGCCCTTCGACGAGCAGCGCCTCGGCCTGCTTCTCTGCATCAGAGAGGATGCGCGAGCGCTCGGCTGAAATGTCGCCGAGAGCCGCTCGAATCTTCGATGCTTCCGCATCGGCGACTGTCTTCGATTCACGAGCGTTGTCGATTTCAGCCTGGATCTTTGCGGTGCGGTCAGCCATCGCCTTCTTGACCATCGGTCCAGCAAACTTCACCAACAGCGTCACGACGATGATGGTTGCGAGACCGCCGTAGATGATTTCCGCGGTTTCTGGCAAGAGCCAGTGGTGCGTCTGCGTCGGATCTTCGGCAGCGATCAAACTGATGAATTTTTTCATCGTGATGCTCCTTCCATGACAGCGTCGACTGCACGCTGCACGACTGATGCGTCAGGTGACTTGCCGACGGCAATCGACGTGGCTTTGGTCGCGACAGTTCCGACTGCTGCAGAGATTTGGCTGCGTGCTGCGGCACGTGCGGCTTGCGCCTGTGCCTCGGCATCGCTGCGACGCGCTGCAATACGAGCATTGACCTCGCGCAGTTTTTCTGCACGTTCGGCATCGAGCTTCGCCCGCGCCGCGTCGATCTTTGCCGCAGCTTCGACTCGAACGGCTGCGAGAGCCTTCTCGTACTCGGCGACGTCATTGCGCGCGGCGGCCTTCACTGCATCTGCACCTTCTATGTCGGCGCGGATGTTTGCGTAGCGCTGATCCATGCCTTTCTTCAGGCGCGGGAAGAGGAAGACCCGCATGACGACGAGCAACACAAGGAACGATCCCGCTCCCCATGCCAACTCTTTCGTTTCCGGTGCAATCGGGTTCGGTCCCGTGCCTTCGACCTCGGTGGCCGCGCCTTCAGCGGCGGGTACCACCGAGAGGTCGGCGCTGACGAGGCGAACCCCCGTCACATGACCACCCGATTGGGTGACGACTGCTCTCAGCATGTCAACTCCTGCACTCCGCTCTCGCGGAGATCGACTACCACTTGTTTGTTACTTCGTTCTTTCCTGGTTCGACTGAAAATCAGGCGAACTTGAGGAGAATGAACACCACGAAGCCGATGAGCGCGAGCGCTTCGGTGAACGCGATGCCAAGGAACATCGTGGTACGGACCATGCCGGCTGCTTCCGGTTGGCGTGCCATCGATTCGACGGCCTTACCCACGAGATATCCGATGCCGATGCCAGGTCCGATGGCGGCGAGACCATATGCATAACCTGCGCTCGCGGCCGCGGCCGTGTTCTTGGCTTCTGCGGGGTCGGCCGCCGCGGCTGCGGCGATTCGTGCAATTGCTTCCATTTTTCTTTCTCCTGTGTGCTTGTTGGTTGGGAGACCTGTGTGTCGGTCCTCAGTGCTCTGGGTGAGCGGCGCCACCGATGTAGACGGCGGTGAGGATCGTGAAGATGTACGCCTGCAAGAAGGCGACAAGAACTTCGAAACTGGTGAGGAAGATCAACATGAAGAACGGAAGGATGCCGACAGGAATCAGCACCTTGTCCTTCGCTTGAAAGAGAGCTTCCGAGAGAAGTGCGAACGTGACGAGAAGGATGTGACCAGCGAGCATGTTGGCGAAGAGTCGCACTGCCAAGCTGAAGGGGCGCACGATGATCGCCGAGATGAATTCGATCGGAGTCACCAAGATGTACAGAGCTTTCGGCACTCCGGGCGGGAACAACGTGCTCTTGAAGTATCCGAAGAAACCTTGGTGCTTGATTCCGGTGCCGTTGTAGACGACCCATACGAGCAACGCGAGGAACATCGGGATGGCCATACGTGCAGTTGCCGGCATCTGGAAGAACGGGATGATTCCGGGAACGTTGCACAGATAGATGAACAAGAAGAGCGAAAGCAGGAATGGGGTCCAGCCGAGTCCGTCGCGACCCATGGTCTGCATCACGACACCGTTCTCGATGAACTCGACAATCGCCTCGGCGAGATTGCGTGAACCCTTCGGTGCAGAGTTGGAATCTTGTCGCGTCGCCGCAAGGAACAAACCGATGGCGATGACTGCCGCCAGGATGGCGATGATCGAGATCTTGTTGAAGCCGGGGACGAGGTCCTTCCAGCGCAAGATCTCATTGATCGGTGGAAACTCGAGCGCAATCACTTTGACACTGTCCTTCAATGACTCTGGGAACCCGGAACGGAGTTCCATTCTTGCCTATTGGGTCGTAGACCAGGAAATGCAAGCGACGCTGCGACGTATTTCATTTCCCAGAAGAGAAGACCAAGATGTGTGACGATCAGAGTTATCCCCAGGGCTGGAAGCGACAGCCACTCGACGTCTTTCAACAGATAGACGGCAAGGAAGAGAATTCCGAGTCGAATCAGATAACCGAACAATGTCGCCGCCATCATCAGGCCCAGCGAGATCGGTGCGGATGCCGAGATGAGAAATGCCGAGAGAGCGAAATTCGCGAGCACTAGTGCGATTGCGACTGCTCCACCGGCAGCTCCGTCGACTCCCCAGAACACGACATTGATGAGAAGAAGGACGGGCGTGACGATGGCGCCGCGTTTCACGAGGTCACGAGACACCGACACCTCCGGAGCAAGCCCTTGTTGGGCCATCATCAACGGTGAGGGACGGTCGGTGCTCATTGCATTGCACCTCGGGCTGAATCGGCTCGTTTCTTCTCGAGCGACGTCATTCGAGCGGTGTACACCACGTACATGCGCACGAATTGGGCGATGACAGCAAACACCGTCAGCAGAATCATGAAGATCGGCTTGGTGCCGAGCCAGGTGTCGAGGCCGAGGCCGATGAGGAAGAACACCACAACGGCACCGACCAATTCGGCGCCGTTGGAAATTGACTCGTTGTGGGGCCGAGCCGAGGAGGGTTCAGGTATCAGTCGCACGGTGGTGGGGCTTGTGAAAACGCGAACAAACTACCCCGCTACGACCAACACCTCAAAATCGAGGGCCTATCGGGGATGCGTCACATCACCGGCTGGGGTGGCCCTGGTGGCAACGACCATGTCACGGTCCCCCCGACGAGATAGGCCGGCTGAACTGAATAAAGAAAGGTGGGCATTCCACCTTGGGCTACGCGGCGATCACGGCATGAGACGATGCCTGACCCAAGTACGGGAACATCAGCACCGATGCAAATCTGGGTCGACGTCGAACCATCGATTCGCCACACGACATATGAGGCTGCGACCCCGCCAAGTCGCACTGGTGTCCAGCTGAGCTCGACGTTTGCCCCCTGCCTCACCGCCCGCACTGTCGGTGCCACGTTCGGGGAAAACGCGGCACCGACAAATGACGAGGTGGACGGTGCACTTGTCGAAGCAAACAGCGTCGACACCGTGGCAAGACCCGGCTCACAGATGAGGAGCATCAGCGCGACAGCGACTGTGATCAGTTGCCGCCACGCCTTCCTCATCGATCATCAACTCCAGGTAATGGAATTGCACTGTCTGCCAGCGACACACGAGCCAATGGGCTGATTCGCTGATTGCACCGCGTGGAACGTCAGTGTCACCGACGCCTTTCCACTTTGCAGTGCATTGGGTGCGAGTGTCGGCAACAGATAGTTGAGGTTGAAGACGACATTCGAGTTCTGTGTCGCTGGCGTCGTGGACACGAGCAGATTTCGGATCGTCGAACCATTCGTGATGTTGGTCGCCGTGCCGGTGACTGCCGTGTAGTTGGTTCCGGTCACGAACGTGGTCGAACCGTTTGCATCGAGCTTCAACTGAAGCCCACTTCCGTCACCGGTGTACAACGCGGGCGAACCACCAGCGACAGCAATGTCGACAGCTAACCAGGCCGACGATGTTCCTGTATACGTGACGTCGTAGATACATGGCAACAAGCCCTGCGAACCCGACCCATAGTCGGTCGATGAATCACCGGGAAGCATGTCGCTGACAGTGCACACTCGGCTCGTCGAACCAAGACCTACCGTCACTGATCCAGCTTCAAACGTGTTCGCCACACTCGTCTGAGTGTCGCTGAACAGTGCGGTCGTGACCCCGAGACCGACAGCACCCAGAGCGAGGACGCTGAACATCGTCGTCAGTCGTTTTTTTGTAACTCCAATTCTCATGAATTGTGTTTCCTTTCCATTTCTCAGTCACTGTCGAATGACAGTGACAGTCAGTCACCGTCGGTTGACGGTGGACTTTGTGTGCGTGGCCGCCTGTTCGGGTTCGACCAACCGCGAGCGAACAACGCCGTCAGCAACAACACGGCGCTCGCCGCGATCAAAAGTCGTGACGAGAGGGCGATCAACACCAGGCCGAGCGAGGGAATGACAGCGACCACTTTCCCCGTCACGCGCGCCCCGGGAACGAGTGCGAACGACTTGTCATCGACGGCATCTCCCTTTGTCTCGAAGATGACCCCATCATCGGTGACAGTGCGCGCAACGACGCGATGTGTGACGGTCAAATTCTTGTTGTCGACTCCGGAGTACGAGATGACGTCGTCGACTTCGATACCGAGAGAGTCGGTTGGCTTGTTCTCGTTGATCTGGACATCACGGGTGAAAACGACATCACCTCGACGAATTGCCGGCTCCATCGACCCTGAAGTGACGATTGCAAGCCCGTGGCCGCCGACCACCGGAAGAGATGAGTCGACGACGAGAGATGCAGCGCCGGCAACAGATCTGACCCCGAACACGAGTGCAGCGAGTGCATAGGCGAACAGGACCAGGAATCGAAACCCGTTCTCTCCAACTCGACGTCCACTTCCACGCATCGCCCCAGTCAACGTTGTGGGATACGTGTTGTCAGGAGTGAAACGTCACTCACTTCGCGATTCACCCACTGAGGGGAATGCGTACCTCTACGACGATTCTGTGTCTGCGTGCTCTGAATCGCGTCGCATGATCTCTCGACGTATCCGCAAGTCGGGATGCAGCACCGTGTACAGGAACAACACGATTGCGAAGAGCCCGAATGTCACGATGCTGTTTGCAGACGGGTTGAACACCGGGTACAGAACGAACCCTGACAGCAACAACGTCCACGCCCACAGGATGACGACTGCGCGACGCGGACCGTGCCCGAGATTGATCAGTCGGTGGTGAAGATGACCTTTGTCTGCGGTGGCGAACCCGGTACCGCGGCTGACTCGACGAACGATGGCGAACAAGACGTCAAAAATGGGAACACCGAGAATGATGAGCGGTATGAACAATGGCGCGAGAAAGAAGTAGGTCTGTCCGCTGAAACCTTGTGTCGTCGGGTCTGCCCTGCCCCCCACCACCGATGTCGACACTGACATCAAGAGGCCGAGCAGGTATGAACCACTGTCCCCCATGAAGATGCGCGCAGGGTTGAAATTGAATGGAAGAAATCCGATGCACACTCCACACGTGATGACGGCAATGAGCGGACCGATGTTTGGCTCGCTCAAGAGTCCGTTGTCACTCAGATGCCAGCTGTACACGAAGAAGGCTCCAGAGCCGATCGCGACGATTCCTGCCGCCAGTCCGTCGAGTCCGTCAATGAGGTTGATTGCCTGCGTCATCACCAACAGCCAGAGAACTGTGACGATCGGAACCCAATCTCCGGAAATTTGGAACACGCCAAGAAATGGAAGTCGGAAATAGAACATGGTGACGCCGAACCACACGAGCACGAGTCCGGCGAGGATCGTGGCTGCGACTCGACCTGGCGCACTCACTTCCCGCACGTCATCCCGAAATCCGACAAGTGCGATGATGACAGCTGCCAAGAGAACACCGATGAGCTCACTATTACCAGTGAAGAGCCGGTCGAATCGATCCATTTGTCGCGCGGCCAACAACGCAACCGCAACGCCGCAGAGCAACCCGAGACCTCCGATGTTCGGAGTCGGAACTGTGTGAACTGTTCGTTCCCCGGGAATTGCCAACCAGTGTCGCCGGCGTGCCACTGCGAGGACGAGCGGCATGACGGCTGCCGTCGTTGCTGCAGCAACGATGAAGACGATGATGTAACCGCCGAACAGGCCCATGATCGTCTCCTGCGACGAGTCCTAGTAGGCCGGGAACTTGGCGCAGAACTCGCTGACCCGTTTGCGCACGTCAGCGAGAGTGTCAGGGTCCTGACGACCACGGAGGGCTTCTGCGATGAACGCCGCGATCACTGCCATCTCTGGTTCCTTCATGCCCTGAGTGGTCACGCTCGGTGTTCCGATACGCACTCCTGACGTGACGAACGGACTGCGTGGGTCATCGGGCACCGTGTTCTTGTTCAGCGTGATTCCCGCTTCGTCGAGCACGAGTTGCGCCTCTTTGCCGGTGCACTCTGCGTCGAACGGACGTAGGTCCACCACCATGAGATGGTTGTCAGTACCACCGCTCACAAGTCGGAATCCGTGTCCTGCCAATGCTGCGGCGAGGGCAGACGCATTCGTGACGATCTGGTGTGCATATTCCTTGAACGACGGTTGAAGCGCTTCGTGAAACGCCACGGCCTTAGCGGCGACGACATGTTCGAGGGGTCCACCCTGACTGCCTGGGAACACCGCTTTGTCGATTGCTTGAGCATGCTCTTTCTTCGTGAGGATGCAACCGCCACGCGGGCCTCGAAGCGTTTTATGCGTGGTGAATGTGACGACATCGGCGTAAGGAACCGGATTCGGGTGGGCTCCTCCTGCCACCAAACCGGCAAGGTGCGCGATGTCGAACATGAGGAGTGCGCCGACCTCGTCGGCTATCGCCCGGAACGGCTCTGGATCGAGGCGTCGTGGGTAACTGGTGGTGCCAGCGACGATCATCTTTGGACGATGTTCGAGCGCCATGGCGCGCATCTCGTCGAAGTCGATGCGTTCGTCACCTTGCGTGACTTTGTATTGCAGGAACTTGTAGAGGATTCCACTCGCATTGGCCGGTGATCCGTGAGTGAGATGACCGCCGTGGTCGAGACTCAAGCCGAGAAGTGTGTCGCCGGGTTTCAAGAGGCCGAGGTACACGGCCATGTTCGCGCTCGCTCCACTGTGTGGTTGCACATTTGCGTGTTCTGCTCCGAACAGCTCCTTCACTCGATCGATCGCAATCTGCTCTATTTCGTCGACGACCGCGTTACCTCCGTAGTAACGCTTGCCTGGATAACCCTCTGAGTACTTGTTGGTGAGAACCGAACCCGTCGCGCGCATCACCGCAGGCGAGGTGAAGTTCTCACTGGCGATGAGTTGCAGTCCGGAGACTTGCCGCTGCTTTTCTCGCTCGATGAGATCAAAGACGAGATCATCGGGGTTTGTGTCGGATGGGAAAGGCATCAGCGTCCCGCCTCTTCATTTTCAATGTCGGCTAGTTGTGCGACTCGGCGTTCGTGGCGACCGCCTTCGAAAGGCGTCGAGAGGAACGTCGTGACGATTTCTTCTGCGAGACCGAGCCCGACCACTCGGGCACCGATGCTCAAGACGTTGGCGTCATTGTGCTGACGGGCCATTCTCGCGGTGTATAAGTCGTTGCAGAGTCCTGCCCGGACACCGCGAACTTTGTTGGCGGCCAGCTGCTCGCCCTGACCGCTGCCTCCCATGACGATCCCGACGTCGGCTTTTCCGTCACGAACTGCACGACCGACCGCGGCACAAATTGGCGGATAGTCACAACTCTCCGTGCTGTTGGTGCCGAAATCCTCGACCACATGACCGGCCGCGCGAAGGAACGGAATGAGGTGTTCCTTCAGCGGAAACCCCGCATGGTCAGATCCGATCGCGACACGTGACATCACGACGAGCGTAGTGCGTGAGGCCGACGCACGGTCGAAGTTGACCATGCCTGCTCACCTAGGGTTTGCATGTGACTCTCGACCCCCGCACACCTGTGCTCATCGGGAGCGGTCAAGTACTTCAGCACGAATCGGACATGACAAAGGTGCGCGACCCTGCCACCCTCATGGCTGACGCGTTGACGTCTGCCGCTCTCGACGCTGGCCTGAAAGCTCTCCCCGACCCCGATGCTCTGTGGGTCTGCGCACTGCTCTCGTGGAACTACGGCAACCCTGCGTCAGTCGTGGCTCATCACGCACATGTGCAGCCACGGCACCTCGGAGTGTCCGGCATGGGTGGAAACACTCCCCAAACGTTGGTCAACAAAGCAGCGCAGCAGATGCAGAACGGCGACATCGACATGGTGTTCATCGCCGGAGGCGAGACCGCTCGCAGCAAACGACGAGCCAAGAAACTCGGTGTCGAGTGGAAATGGCCCACGTCAGATCAACCCTTCGAACAGGTGACTGAAGAGCTCGTCATGGTCTCACCCGAAGAGATCGAGCGAAAGCTCTACATGCCGATACAGGTGTACCCGATCTTCGAATCAGCCATCAGGGCATCGCTCGGTCACAGCATCTCTGAACATCAAATGCATCTCGGAAAACTGTGGGCTCGATTCAGCGACGTCGCTGCACGAAATCCGAATGCGTGGTCGCGTGTCGCCCGAACAGCGGAGGAAATCATCACCCCAACGCTCGACAACCGCATGATCGGCTTTCCGTACACAAAAATGATGAACTCGAATAACGATGTCGACATGGCAGCCGGCTTCATCATGTGCACCGTCGAGAAAGCAACGTCACTGGGTGTGTCGCGAGACAAGTGGGTCTTTGTCCACTCAGGCACCGATGCACACGAACATCTCTTCATCTCCAATCGACATCGGTTCGACGAGACCCCGGCGGTGCGCATTGCGGGTCGACGAGCACTCGAGATGGCTGGCATCGGCATCGACGATGTGTCGATCATCGACCTCTACTCGTGTTTCCCGTCGGCAGTGCAACTGGGTGCAACATCACTCGGGCTGTCGCTTGACCGTCAACTCACCCGCACCGGTGGTCTGCAGTTCGGCGGTGGACCGTGGAACAACTACGTGTCGCACTCGATTGCGACAGTCATGACCGACGTGCGGAATGCCCCGGGCGAGAACGGCCTCGTGTGGGCAAATGGCGGTTTCGCCACCAAACATGCATTCGGCATCTACTCCACGCGACCTCCACGAGACGGCTTCATGTATGACTATCCGCAGGACGACGTCGATGCATTGCCCATGCGAACCGCTGCGACGCGTGCAGAGGCAAAGGGTCCTGCGGTCATCGAGGCATACACGGTGATGCACAGTCGTGACGGTGAACCTGAACTTGTCATCGCCGCATGCTTACTCGCCGATGGCCGTCGTGCATGGGGCACCTCTACTGACTCTCGTCTTGGTGCAACCATGGTGAAAGAAGAGCACATCGGTACACCGTGTCATCTCGATGCCGACGGAGTGCTCAGGGTCGCGTGAACGACCCCGCCATGGTGCCTGACACTTTTCCCCGCCAACACGCTCGCACGCAGCGCCTCACCCTTGGTGAGCCACGCAACATCACCGTGTCGCCTGACGGTCGACGAATCGTCTTTGCCCGCTCGGCCAATGGCCACGATTCGCTCAACAAGCTGTGGGTACTCGACGTGGAAACTGCTCACGAGCGATGTGTGTTCGATCCGACGACTCTCCACAACGACGCTGACGTCACCGCGGAGGAAAAGCGCCGGCGCGAACGTATGCGTGAAGCAGCAGGCGGCGTGGTGACGTATTCGACTGACGCATCTGTCGCCAAGGCACTGACCACAGTCGGTGGGCACACGTATCTGGTCGATCTCGTCAATGGCGGTCATCACATCGTCCCTATCGGCGCGGGCGCATTTGATGCGCGACTGTCCCCCGATGGTGACACGACCGCGTTCGTGCGCGACGGCGCGTTGTGCATGTACGACAGTGATGGCACTGAGCGTGTCCTCTGCGCCGACTCGTCGCCAGACGTCACGTGGGGTCTTGCGGAATTCATCGCTGCCGAAGAAATGGGTCGACAACGAGGATTCTGGTTCTCGCCCGACGGGAAACGACTCGCAGTGTGTCGAGTGGACACGTCACAGGTCGTTTTGTGGAACATCGCTGACCCGTCACGACCAGAGACGATGGCGACCACACACCGCTACCCAAAGGCCGGGTCGACGAATGCCACAGTGAGTCTCCATGTCGTGTCTGTCGACGATGGCTCGGTCATCGACGTTGCGCTTCCTTCCGCATTCGAGTACCTGAACTCGGTGTCGTGGTCCTCGAACGGCCTGATCGCTCAGGTCCAGACTCGTGACCAGCGCAGGACTCATGTTGTTCGCGTCGACGCGCTGTCTGGCACATGTGATGTCATCCACGAAGATGTCGACTCGCACTGGGTGGAGTTGGTACCGGGGACGCCCGCGCTCGCAGCAAATGGATCACTCGTCACCTGTGCTGACCGAGACGGGCTGCGTCGATTGATGATCGACGGTCAACCTGTCACGCCAACTGACCTCCAAGTGCGTACGGTCGCGCACGTCGGCCGATGCGTGTTGTTCACCGCAAATGACATCGAGCAACCGTGGTTCTGCAATGTGTGGCGGCATGACATCGAAAGCGGACATCAAGAGCGACTGGGCTCGGACAGGACCGTGACGAGCGGTGTGGGCAATGACGCATGCGTCGTGTTGCGTACCACTTCTGTCGAATCGCCACTTGCCGTTCACACCGTCATCGACGGGCCGCGGCTCGCAACGTTCGCGGAAGAGCCATTGGTGTCGCCGAATGTGCGGTTCCACACAGTGGGACCTCGCCGCGTCCCTGTGGCCGTCCTCACACCACGAACGTCATCGACAGAACGTCTTCCCGTGCTCTTTGATCCCTACGGCGGCCCGCACGCACAACGCGTCCTCGCATCGACTCAATCTCTGGCGGTGTCTCAATGGTTCGCAGATCAAGGCTTCGTCGTCGTCATCGCCGATGGTGCCGGTACTCCCGGAAAGGGTTCGACGTACGAACGAGAAGTGTTCAGCGATCTGGCCGAGCCGGTGCTGCGTGACCAGATGTTGGTTGCGTCGATGTTGCCCGACCTCGAGCCCCGTGCCGACATGACTCGGGTGGCGATTCGCGGTTGGAGCTTCGGCGGTTATCTCGCGGCGCTTGCCGTTCTACGCGCCCCCGAGGTGTTCCACTGTGGAGTTGCCGGCGCTCCGGTCACGGATTGGCGCCTCTATGACACCCACTACACGGAGCGATACCTGGGTGATCCCACTCGCGACGGTGACAATTACGAGCGAACCAACCTTGTCTTGGAAGCATCTCGACTCACCCGTCCTCTACTCCTCATCCATGGCCTTGCGGACGACAACGTGGTGGCCGCCCACACACTTCACATGTCATCTGCGCTGCTTGCCGCTGGTCGAGCTCATGAAGTTCTTCCATTGAGTGGAGTCACTCACATGACACCACAAGAAGTCGTCGCAGAGAACCTGTTACTTCACCAACTCGACTTCATTCGTCGTTCTCTCAGGCTCGACGACTGAGCCACACCACCGACCAGACGAAACAGGCGTCACTGCGGTGCACGTGCCTGCAACACACGGTCGAGGCCTGCAGCGTCACAGATGACGTCGACCTCGACGAGGCCGGCACCGTGTGCGAGCGATCTCACCGCGTCTCCTTGGCGTGAACCAAACTCGACGAGCAAGAGTGCCCCTGGCGCCAACCACCTACGAGCACCGCTCACGATCGAATCGATGTCACGAAGACCGTCTGGGCCGGCGAACAACGCGAGAGGTGGCTCCCACTCACGGACATTTGCTTCGAGATCCGGATCGTCGTCTTGCACGTACGGCGGATTCGCCACGATCACATCGACAGAACTTTCAAGTTCTTGTGGAAGTGCGTCGTACCACGCCCCTTGCGACAGACGTGCTCCGACAGCAGGTCGACCGAGTCCCGCCACATTTGCGCGTGCGACATCCAACGCATCATCGGACACGTCGGTCATCCAGACCGTCGCATGACCGATCGGCAATTCGTCGAGAATCGCCAATCCGATCGCGCCAGACCCCGTACCCAAGTCGACGATCGTCGAACCAGATCGTGGCGTCACCTCTGCGAGGGCAAGGTCAACGAGCATCTCGGTCTCGGGGCGTGGAATGAGCACGCGACTGTCGACCATGATGTCGAGTCGTCGAAACGCCCAACGCCCCAATACGTATTGAAGGGGTTCACCCGCGAGAAAACGTCGGACCATGTCGTGAAGATGCGACGCCGCTCGAGAAGTGACCGGGTTGTCGAGCTCGCCGATGAACTCTTCGGCGTCGTACCCACTCGCACGTTGACAGAGCCACAACGCCGATGTTCGGTCTGCCACGACCTGCGCAGTTTCAGCGAGCATTGCTCGCCAACTGATGGTGTCGTCAGACATCGCCGGCAAGTTGTCGGGCACGCAAGTCGGTCTGCAGAGCCTCGATGACCGGGTCTAGGTCACCGGCAAGCACCGCTTGCAACTGATACAGCGTGAACCCGATGCGATGGTCTGTGATGCGATTCTCTTTGAAGTTGTAGGTGCGGATTTTTTCGCTTCGTCCACCACCGCCGACCTGTGCGCGACGCTCAGCGGACGCCTTCGCATCGGCTTGGTCTTGGTAGTGCTTGAGCAATCGCGATCGCAAGACCTGCATCGCGCGAGCACGGTTCTGTAATTGACTGCGCTCATCTTGCATCGCGACGACAATCCCGGTTGGCTTGTGCGTGATTCGGACTGCCGAGTCCGTCGTGTTCACGTGTTGGCCACCCGCCCCCGACGAGCGGTAGATGTCGACCTGGAGATCCTTTTCGTCGATGTCGACGTCGACCTCCTCTGCCTCTGGCATGACCATGACGGTCGCTGACGACGTGTGAATTCGACCCTGACTTTCCGTCGCAGGTACACGTTGCACGCGATGAGGCCCACCTTCGAACTTCAGGTGGCTCCAGGCGTCGTCACCTTTGAACAGAATCGTGACTTGGTTGATGCCACCCAGGTCGGAGGCATCAAGCTGCACTGTCTCGACCGCCCAACTTCGACGGACGGCATATGCGCGGTACATCTCCATGAGGTCACCAGCGAAGAGATTCGCCTCTTCCCCGCCTTCGGCACCGCGGATTTCCATGAGGACGTTCTTGCCGTCGTTCGGGTCACTGGGCAACATCAACAACTTCAGTTGCTCTTCGAGCGCTGCCTTCTTTTCCTCGGCTGCAGCCGCTTCAGCGCGGAACGAATCACGCTCGGCTCCGGCCGTCTCGGCAGCCAACTCTCGTGCGGCTTCTGCGTCGCCTTTCACTGTGCGCAGAGCGCGAATGCATTCGACCAACGGTGTCAACTGCTTGTACTTGCGTGACGCATCACGCAACTTGGCTTGGTCACTCAGCACGTCGGCAGTTCCGAGACTCGCTTCGAGCTCGACGTATTCCTTCTCTATCGCGTCGAGCCTCTCGTCCATGACCTCAAGGCTACGGCGACTACTTGTAGTCGAAGCGGAAAGCCGAGATCGACGAGTCGTACCACACCCATCCACGGATACGTGTCGAGCTGTTTCGATAGCCGACACAAAAGACCTTGGCTGATCGTGGGCTCGGTTCTGGTTCACTGATGGCGGTCACGGTCTCGCGACCATTGTCGATGACCATCCAATCCCATCGACATTGTGACTGCGGAGACCATCCGAAACCGAAGAATGAGCCGAATTCTTTGGCCGAGCGCCTCTCGCTGTCCTTCGCGACGACGAAGAATTCCTTGATGCCGTCGTTCGTGTAGTCACGCGTGTAGACGCGCAGGTGGTAATCCCCGATGCCGCCTTTCAACTGCTCGGACTTGTCCACCCATTGAGATCCGTCCCACCAATACCAGAACAATCCGCCCTTCACGAAACCATCGATGATGACATCAGTGAGAACCATCGCGAACTTGCCGCACGCGCTGTCTGAGATCTCGGAGAAATCTCTTGCGCCGACCGCTTTCGCGAGGACGCGCAATTCCGCCGCCGCATCTTTCCCCGACTCGACGATTGTCGTGAGCGGAACTGTGCTCGTGGTGGTGGTCGAACGAGGGGCTGTCGTCTCGACCACAGTGTCCTCGACGACCGCCGTGGTGTCTGACGCATTGTCAGTCTTTGGTCGCTCGATGACCGCATCATCGTTGGGTGAACCAGCACATGCGGTGATGGCCATCGCGAGTAAAGCGCTCACCAGGCACTTTCGAACGAACATCGGCCCATTCCTGGTCGTCATTTTCAGCTGTCTTTCAGCGTGACGACATTGACTGGTACGACGCCGAGATTCGCAAGTCGCTCTATAGAGGCGACCTTGTCCTTCTCCCGCATCACCACGGTCACGTGTGCCGTTGGATCGAGTCGGTGCCACGCATCGAGCGCAAAGGGAACCACGTCGAGATCGACGTGGGCGACGAAGACAAGCACGTGTCTCGTGCCGTCTGGTTCTTCGCCAATCGCGACACACGGAACTGCGTCTTTCACGTTCTTGCGAACGACAGGCGGTTCTGCGGCCACGACACTGCAGCATCCGACACGTGATGGTTCCTCGATGGCTTTGGCACGCAACAATCGCTCGGCTCCGAAAGAGTTCAGTGGATGAGGCGGAGCACCATCTACTCGATGGGCACTCACAGCCCCGACGACATTGGCGAGCGCGTCTTTTGTCGGCAAGTCGCCGTGCACGAGAGCGAACGCTTCGCGGTCATGTGCACCGGTCCCGACTTCGAGACGCACAGCTCCGGTGTGTGCATCGTCGACGACGCGACAGATCTCGAGCCCTCGAACCTCGCCGACGACGACGCCGTGTTCCACTAATGGGTCTGCACCGGCCTCACGAATCGCAGCGACAAATTCGAGATGCGTAGTCGACGCCAACACCGACGGAAGTGGTGGCTCTGGAAGCGCTTGCAGAAGGTCGCGCTCATTGATGTGCCACACATTGACGGAAATATTGCGATTCAGTAATTGCGCGCGCCGAGCAAGAACCCCGGAGCCCATCTCTGCGAGGAGATGGACCGTCGTGATGGAGGGTTGCCGCGACAGAACCCATGCGAGTGACGGACCAAGCGCGCCAGCAGCATCATCGTCGACGAGCAACCACGCCGTCTTCGGTGAAAGAAGAGCCGCTCCGAGCGGAAATGGAACTGCCTCGAGGTCATCGGCGACGGCTACATCAGTGGCGTCGGCAAAATGATCGCGCACGAGTGCGCGAAGTTTCAGCGAGAGGAGTCTGCTGCGCCGTTCTGTGTCGGCGGGAACAGAGCCCACGTGGCTTTAGTCGGCCTTTTTCTTGGTGGTCTTACGAGCGCCGTAACGCTTGTTGAAACGCTCCACGCGTCCACCAGTGTCGACCAACTTCTGCTTTCCGGTGAAGTACGGGTGGCACTCGTTGCACAGTTCGACCTGCATGAGGCCGCCTTTGGTGCTGCGAGTGGCGAACGAGTTGCCACACGAGCACTTGACGGTGGTCTCTTCGTACGTGGGATGGATGTCTGTCTTCATTGCGATCTCCTGGAAACAGGTGCCCTTGAGGTGCGTGCGGGCCGGTTTCGAAGTGTACCGGCGACCTGTCGGGCTAGGCGGTGGGTGATTTGGCGATTTCGTTGAGGAATTCGTCGTTGGTGCGGAAGGTCTTGAGCCGGTCCATGAGCATTTCGAGGCCTGGTGCCGGGTTGCCATCGGCGGCGAGACCGGACAGGACTCGACGCAGTTTCCACACGAGCTGTAACTGCTTACGGTCGAACAGGAGTTCCTCGTGACGCGTACTTGACGCGTCGACGTCGATGGCTGGGAACACACGGCGCTCAGCGATTCGACGGTCGAGCTTCAACTCCATGTTGCCCGTTCCCTTGAACTCCTCGAAGATTGCTTCGTCCATACGACTGTTGGTCTCGACCAGAGCAGTCGCAAGGATCGTGAGCGATCCGCCTTCTTCGACGTTGCGGGCTGCACCGAAGAACTTCTTCGGTGGATATAGCGCACCTGCATCGATACCGCCGGACATGATGCGTCCGCTCGCAGGCGCCGCAAGGTTGTAGGCACGAGACAAACGGGTGATGCCGTCGAGAATCACCACGACGTCCTCACCCATCTCGACCATGCGCTTGGCTTTTTCGATGGCTAGCTCGGCGATGTGCGTGTGTTCGTCGCTCGGGCGATCGAACGTCGAGGCGATGACTTCACCCTGCACAGTTCGACGCATGTCTGTGACTTCTTCAGGACGCTCGTCGATGAGAAGAACGATCAGTTTCACTTCAGGATTGTTCTTCTCGATCTTGGTCGCGATGGTCTTCATGACGGTCGTCTTGCCCGCCTTGGGAGGCGACACGATGAGCCCGCGTTGCCCCTTTCCGATCGGCGAAATGAGGTCGACGATGCGCGCTGTCATGTTCGTCGGATCGAGTGGATCTTCGAGACGAAGTTTTTCGTCTGGAAACAACGGAGTCAGGTCCTCGAAGCGAGGGCGCTGCCGAGCCTTTTCCGGGTTCATGCCGTTCACCGTGTGGATCTCGAGCATCGCCGGGTTCTTCTCGTTACGACCTGCAGGACGCGACATTCCGGTGACGTAATCACCTTTGCGAAGACCGAACTGACGTGTGAGCTTCACCGGCACGTACGAATCGTCGCGCGACGGGAGGTAACCGTTGACGCGTAAGAATCCGTAACCCTCGTCACGCAGATCGAGGTAGCCGGACACTGCCACCGGATCGTTGCTGAACGGTTGATCGTCTTGGCCCTCGTATCGATCGTTGCCTTGCGGACCTTCGTCGCGACCTCCACGACCGCGACGGCGTCGACGTCGGCCGTTGCGATCTTGGCTGTCCCAGTTTCCACCTTGGCGGTCACCGCGATCTTGTCGCTGATGACCGTTGTTTCGATCTCCGCCACGTTCATCGTGTCGATCGCCCTGACGTGCTTCGCGTGCGTCTGCGGCATCTTCGGGTGTGATGCGGCCTTCGTGCTCTGCCAGTTCGATTTCCCATTCAGCGAGCGGTTCACCATCGGGCCCCAGCATCACCTTCTCCTTCTTGCTTGCCGATCCACCAGATGACGTGGCACCGTCACTCTTGCGTGCATCAGATGCGTCTCGACCCGCCGACTTCGACGGGCTCGGAGCCGGTGTCGCCGTCTTCTCGAGGATCTTTTCGATGAGCGTCGCTTTCGATGCACGGGACACCGATGACACTCCGAGTGCCTGTGCGATCGCAAGGAGTTGGTCTTTATCTTTGTTTTCGAGTGCTGATTTCTCGAGGGCTTCTGCGGCCATCGTGCTGCCTGCTTTCATTTGGCCACGCGCGTGTGAGGCGAACACTGGCCGACAATCTCAACCCTGCAATTGCTGGGGAGAGTCCGGGAACCCGAACTCCTGAGACGATAGCGGGCATGTGTCGCAGGCACAACTACCACCAGGGCCTCCGACGCCTACCCTTCTAGGCTCACCCTTCATGGTGCGGCGGCGATTCACCTCTTATATAGCGGTCATCGGCCTCACCGTCGGTGTTAGTGCATTGACAAGTCACGCAGCTCACGCGAGCGACACCTCGTCACCAGCAACGCAACAGCCTCGCAAGGCACGACTCATCTCTCGCATCGACACCGAAGACCGTGTGGCGTTCATCACGATCGACGATGGCAGAAGCGTGACCGACTCAATGAGTGACTACATTCGCGACAACAAGATTCCGGTCACCAGTTTCGTGCTGCCAGAGTGGCTGAAGAAACTGTGGGGTCCGACGTATTCGACGTTCTCGAAAATGACATTCGAGAATCACACCAACACCCACCGGCGCCTCGGACGGCTGAGCCTCGAGAAGCAGACGAAAGAACTCTGCGAGGCGAGTCGGCTGGTCACCAAGATCGCAGGTGACGCTCCCCGATTCTTTCGTCCCCCAGGCGGCGTGATGAACAACGACACACTGAAAGCCGCCGGTGCATGCGGCATGCCGTATGTCGTCAAATGGTCAGTCGACACTGCCGGTGGTGTCGTGAACCCGGTGGGGGCTCGCACCACTTTGCAGCGAGGCGACATCATCTTGTTGCACTACATCCCTCAGGACACAGCCGTATTGAAGCAGGTGATGAGAATGATGAAGGAGGCCGGCTTGAAGCCTGCTCTCCTTCGCGACTACCTGCCCTGACCGACGCAGTCGATGCGTGAGTCTTTGACGAAAGTCTGAATGAGAAAGTTCCGTGCACATATGTCAGAACTTCTCGCGTAAACATCGTTACTATCCCGACATGCGTACGCACCTGAACATTCGCCATTCCACTCTCGCTCGAGTCACGGCGCTCGCAATAGTTGGCTGTCTCACACTTTCAAGTTGCGGTTCTGGCACCGAATCTGACGGAGTCGCCCTCGACGAGCAAGTCGAGGTCGTCACAGAGAACATCGCCGTCGACGGCGACCGCAACGCTGCAATTCCTGGCGCCGACGATGGACGACCGTTCAATGGCGCAAATTGTTGCGTTAGTGACATAACCGATGTCGATGCCACGTTTTCCGTCACCACAGGTCGCGAGGGTCCAGTCGGTCTCGTCACCGGAGGCGTCACTGTCCTCGACAACAGATTCCTCGTCGATCGTGCGCAACCGCGAATCGACTCCCCCGTGTACGACGTGCTCTCAGACGGCCAAGGTGGCTACTTCGCAGCCGCGCCCGGCCGCTTTCAAGTAGGCACGGCAACGCGAATATCTCTCGCACACGTGACTCAGGCAGGCATCGCTGGCAACGACGTGAATCTTCCCGCAGTGGCAGGCCAGCCGATGCTCAGTGCAACATCAATCGCGCGAGTCGGTTCATCGACCTTCATCGGCACATATTCGAGTGTGTACCGAGTGACCAATGATGCAATCGAGATGGTCAACATCGCTGGGTACAACAAGCGTGTTGCATCTTTTGGTGACAACTTGGTCGTCGTCGCCGACACAGGAGGACTCAACACGACGATGAGTGTTCTTGACGAACAACTTCGCCTCATTGACACGGTGACGTTTTGGCATGAAGGTCAGTCACCATCTGTGCTGACATTTGTCGAGGGCGAGAATCTCTATGTTGCGGGACGCTTCGACGGTTTCACTGAGACACGCTGTGGTCTCTCAGGTGACCCCTCGGTGAACTTCCGAATCTTCACGCTGAGCGGCGGGTGTCTGAATCCGACAGGCCACAGAATCGATTTTCAAGCCACCGAGACAGTGACCGCGATGACTTCATTTAGGGGCGGCATCGTCCTCGCCGTGAAGTCCGGCATCAACACGATTTTTCGTCTATTCGTGGTGACTGAAGCCGAAGCACGAACCATGCCAGACACAAACATGCCGACCGTGCAGGGGGAAGTCACCCACATGGTGGAATACGGCCTGAATCTCGTGTATTCGCTGAGATACCCCGGCTTTCTCCGCTTGACAGGCGGCACCAACGGAGACCAAGCAATCAACACAGCAAGCACTCTCTGGAACCTGGCCCCTAGCCCAGCAGGATCGACACCCATTTCATTTGAGGGACGCCTGACAGCGCGAACCGTGAATGACATCTTCGATCTCGACGTCACCGGAACGAAACTCCTTGTGGCTACTTCTGGTCAGTCCCCCATCGGAGGCAACACCCGTGGTCCATCGTGGTATGTCGACAGGACCGGCCTGTACAAGAAGGCGGCTTTGGCAGGCTACGGGGACCTCATCGAATCCATCAACGGCGGCCGACATGTGGTGGTCGCCTCGTATGGATCAGTGAAGATCGTCGATCCAAGTCTTGGAACAGTGATCGCGGACTTCCCCGTCACCAAAAATGGGCGTTCTGAATTCATCAGCGACATCGCCGTTGCTGGGACCAAGGTGTACGTCGTCGGAATGTTCGACAGCTTCGGTGGACAACCACGCAATGGGCTCGCACAAATAGATGTCGCCGCTGCTCCTGTACTCGGGCAACTCGGGACAACGCACACCTTTTACGCCGGTCTCGGACGACAGATCTTCCCTACGGAAGTCGAAGCGTCGGACGCGTCGCCCTTCCTCTTCGTCGCAGCATCACGAAGTGGCATCACATCGAATGTCGACGGACGCCCGCAGAGTTTCCTGCCTATCGAAATCGCAACAGCCAAAGTGTCGAACTGGATTCCGAGGAATGACGCTGTAGCTGAACTTCTCGATATGACGCTGAATGGAAATCAACTAATTGTCACTTTTGATTCGACCATCTCTGCAAACGACCCTGACTGGCAGAGCGTCTACACGTACCAGGTGGGTGGTGAGCCAGCGGCGCTTCCATTCAAAGCCGCTGGCGAACCAAAAGACGTGTTCAAATCGATCGCAGTCAGTGGAACGAACATTGTCGCGGTAAATGCGCTCAATGACCGTGACGTTCGGGTGTTCAACACCGTCACCCGAACAGTGAGACGAATTGATTTTGGCGGGTCGGTCTCAAGAGTCAAGAAATCGACCGATGGCGTGTGGGTGCTTGGTCGATTCACCTCGGTCGGGCAATCGCGCGCCGAAGCACCGGTGAAAATCGACCTGAATGGGCAGGTGAAGTTGTCTGACGGGACATCGTCGAACCAGCTGCAACTTGTCGGTGACACCGGCAACACTTCGGTCGTCCAGAGCCGTGTCGTCAGCGTGAGTGAATGGGCAGCTCCGCCAGCCGACGGCGGTGGCGGAGCGGGCGCAGGTGCAGGTGCAGGTGACGCTGTCGTCGGGATCGACTTACCGCCAGACACACAGATCGTCGACTCTCCTGCTGGCTCACAGGTGGTGACAGTGGATGACTCGGGAGTGGTCCGACCAGCAGATGGCTCGATGGTGACATCGATTCAAAACGTCACCGGCGTCAACGTGGGAGCCGGCGGTGAATCGTCGCCAACTGTCGTTGCGACGCCAGAAGGTCGTCGCGTCGTCATTTCATCAATTGCGCCCGGGAACAAGTCACTGAGCATCACCTGGTCGAGTGCGAATGCCGGAGAGAGCCACATCGCACGAACGAGTGATGGTTCTCGAACGTTCACTTGCTCGAGCAAGACCAACAGTTGCGTGATTTCTGGTCTCAATCCGGTCGAGGCCTACAGCATCACTGTTGCTCCCGAATCTGACGCCTCAGCCGCATCGATACCGAGTGTTTTTGTAAAGCCCATCGTCACGGCGAAAAAAGGTGCGAGCGTGAGAGCATCGGCCATCATTTCGGTGAAAGCGTCAGGCAAGAAATCCTGGAAGGTTCGTGGCGGATGCACGCTGTCCGGAAATTCCGTGAAGATGCCGAAGAAGTCGGCACGCTGTTCGGTAACGCTCACCGTCACAGCAGCGAAGAAGCAGCCACGCAAGACCTACTCGGCCACTGTCGTGGTCGGCTGAGCCCAGTAGCGTTTCGCACGTGGGAATGCGCGACATCGACAAAGACCTGACCGGCACCAAGCGCACCGTCATTCGTGACGCTCGCCTCGTCGACGGCTCTGGTGGCGTCGCTCGCGATGCCGATGTCGTCATCGCTGGAGACACAATTCTCGATGTCATGCCTGCAGGTAAGGCAGGTGTGGCGCACGCACACCGTGTCATTGACGCCGATGGCCTCCTACTCACTCCAGGTTGGGTCGACATCCACACTCACTATGACGCCCAAGCCACGTGGGACCCATGGCTGACTCCAAGCAGTTGGCACGGAGTCACGACGGCAATCATGGGTAACTGCGGTGTCGGATTCGCACCAGCTCACGATGATCGTCACGAATGGCTGATCGAGCTGATGGAGGGCGTGGAAGACATTCCCGGTTCTGCGATGGCCGAAGGAATCACGTGGCAATGGCGATCGTTTCCTGAGTATCTCGATGCGCTCGAGCGTCGTCAACGCGTCATCGACATCGGCGCGATGATCGGTCACGGCGCACTTCGTGCCTACGTGATGGGTGACCGCGGCGCATCGAACGAGGAAGCGACAGCGAGTGATGTTGCGGCAATGGCCGTTCTTGTCGACGAGGCGATCAGGGCAGGCGCACTCGGATTCAGCACGAGTCGCACACCGATACATCGCAGCAAGAACGGTGAGCTGGTGCCTGGCACGACGGCCTCGCCGGACGAGTTGTTCGGCATCGCCGAAGCGATGGCTGA
Organism: uncultured Bifidobacterium sp.; assembly: GCA_964394175.1. GTDB lineage: Bacteria > Actinomycetota > Acidimicrobiia > Acidimicrobiales > Ilumatobacteraceae > UBA2093. The sequence goes on along the minus strand of CAYMVM010000001.1, from coordinate 194,028 downwards.
CGCGGGTGGCGGCGTCTTTCAATATGCACCTGAACACGTGCGGGTGCCTGACGACGAATGGCCCTGGATGGTCGAGATGGCTCGTCGCACCGGCGTGACAGTGAGCGTAAATCTCAGCCAACCAGACGAAGGTCCCGAGTTGTGGAAGCAAGTCGCGAAACAACTCGACCAGGCGCACGCAGAGGGTCTCGACATCATCGCCCAGGTTGCAGGGCGCAGTATCGGCGTGTTGATGTGTCTCGAAGGAAGCCTGCACCCGCTCCTCTTTCATCCCGCATACGCCGAGATCGCGCACCTCGACCTCGCTGAACGTGTGCGAGCTCTCCGCGAGCCCGCCCGACGCGATCGCATCATCAACCACATTCCGAACGACGGAGGACTTTTTGAAAAAGTCGTCCTTGACCGATTGTGGAAGTTCTATCCCGTCACCGATGCCAACATCGATTACGAGCCCCACCCCTCAAAGAGCATCAAATCCCTGTCCGAACAGCGACGCATCGCACCAATGGAGATGGTGCTCGACCAGCTCCTCGCTGACGAAGGACGTGGCCTCATCTACTTGCCCATCTTCAACTACGCGTACGGCGATCTCAGCATGATGCACGAGTTGCATCGCCACCCACGCACACGCATGGGACTCTCCGATGCAGGTGCACACTGCGGGGCTATTTGCGACGGTGGAACGCCGACGTTCATGCTCACCCATTGGACGCGAGACCGCACGCGCGGACCACGTCTGCCTCTCGAATGGGTCGTCCATCGTCAGACTCGGCAAACGGCGGAAGTGTTCGGCCTCACCGATCGCGGACTCATCGCGCCCGGAATGAAGGCGGATCTGAATCTCATCGACTACGACCGATTGACATTCGACATGCCAAAGATGGTCTATGACTTTCCCGCCGGTGCACGCCGTCTCGTGCAACACGCGAAGGGTTACGTCGGGACATTCGTCAGCGGGGTGCAGACAGTCGACCATGACGAGTTCACCGGCGAATTGCCAGGTCGCTTGCTACGGTGAGTGCATGGCCTCAGCAAAGAACCGACTCCATCTCACGATCACTGTTGCCGGAATCGTGGTTGGCGGCATCCTTGCGGTGGTCACCGGTGGCGATGCTTTCGCCTTGGCGATAGCAACCGGTGGAGTCACCGGTGTGAGCTACTGGGTCGGAGCTTTGGCCCAACATCGACACCACAAGTCCGGACGCTGACGATCGAATTTTTTGCCGTCGGAGGCATCGCCGCTAGTTGATCGGCAAGTCGACTGTCGTCAGATCGGTGAGTGACCCGCGTGGGTACACCCCATACGCAGGGAGACGATCCCGCCAATTGTCTGGGCAGAACTCCGGAGCCACTTCGCTCAAAGGTTCGAGCACGAAACGACGTTCAGCGAAACGCGGATGCGGAACAGTGAGGTCTTCGCTCTCCAAGTGAAGGTCGTCGTAGAACAACATGTCAAGGTCGAGAGTCCGCGGACCCCAACGCACCACTCGAATGCGCTGTGCTTCTGCTTCGATCGAGAGCAGTCGACGCATGAGTGCGTACGGATCGAGATCGGTGTCGATGACAGCGACCATGTTGAGATACGGGCCCTGATCGTCGGGGCCGCCGACAGGGTCTGTTTCGAACACTTGTGACTGTGCGACGACGTTACGAAGCCGGTCGAGCCCGAACTTCAGATATGCGACACGGTCACCGAGGTTGCTCCCCAGCGCGATGATCGCACGGTGTCGACCAGGCACTTTCATGTCGACGCGAGTACGAGTGATACGCACAGCTGTTGAATCGAGATCTTCGGGAATTGGTGGACGAAGTTTCGTGAGCGTGACGTTGGCAACCTCGACATGGGGGAATTGCA
>CAYMVM010000001.1:190551-192073 GCA_964394175.1 uncultured Bifidobacterium sp. | reverse complement strand
GGTGGACGAAGTTTCGTGAGCGTGACGTTGGCAACCTCGACATGGGGGAATTGCAACACACGCTCTGCAATACGAGCCACCAACCGTTCAAGAAGCAGGTCCTCAGACAGTCGCGCGACATCGACGACTGCTTCGGCGATGGCGCCGTAGTTTGCAGTGTCGTCAAGTGCATCGGTGATGCCAGCCTCACTGAGGTCGACTTCGAGGTCGAGGTCGATCTGCAACGGCTGGTCGGACTCACGCTCGTGGGGAAGGACCCCGATACGAGCCAGTGTCCGCAACCCAGAGATATAGATGTGGTCGCGCGCCATGGACTCCATGTCTATCGTCCCCTCGCTAAGGTGCGCACCGATGGCACGAGTGGACTACAACGAGTTCGGCTACTTCCACGAAAATGCCGAGGAGTACGGGATTCCGTATCCCTCGGATCCGACAGTGCGACGTGAGTCAATTGCCATGAGCGACCACCGGGCCATGTCCGCATTGGTGTGGGGTGACTCTTCCCCACGGCTCGTGTTTCTACATGGCGGCGCGCAGAACGCCCACACGTGGGACACGGTGATGCTGGCACTCGGTGTTGCGGCAATCTGCATCGACCTACCCGGCCACGGACACAGCGGTGCTGTGAACCCACTCGCTGCGAGTGGCGACCCCCTCGAGGGAAACGCGCACGACGTGGCAACAGTGATCGAACAGCTCGCTCCAGACGCAGAGGCGGTCATTGGAATGTCTCTCGGCGGAATGACGACGATCGCGCTGTCGCATCATCACCCGCACCTCGTGAAGAAGATGGTGCTGGTCGACATCACTCCTGGAATCGACGGGGACAAGACGAAAGCCATCACAGACTTCGTCAACGGCCCCGCGACATTCGACTCGTTCGACGACCTTCTGCAACGGACCATCCAATTCAACCCGACCAGGTCAGAGAGCTCTCTTCGACGTGGGATCCTGCACAATGCTCTTCAGCAACCAGATGGCACGTGGGTCTGGCGTTATCGCCGGACAGACGCACCACCTCTCCAAGAAGTCGAAGGTCAGATACGCAAGCCGAACTTGGACATGCTGTGGGACTCGATTTCGGCATTTCAAAAGCCGCTCATGTTGGTTCGCGGCATGCGACCACAGTCAGTGGTGAGCGACGACGACGAAGCCGAGGTTCGACGTCGAGCACCACATGCGCGCATCGAGCACGTCCTCGAAGCCGGCCACAGCGTGCAGGGCGACGCACCGCTCGAGCTTGCGGCACTCATCCGCGACTTCGCACTTGCATAGACTTTGCCCCGCCTTGCATAGAATTTGCTCCGTGCGACACATGGGGGTGTGCAATGGCTGGTGACGAAACGTATCGACGACTCGCAGGTGAAGGCTCGCACTCGCCGAATCTTGGCGGAGCGCTCATCACATGGGTCGAGCCGACGAAAGAACATGTGCACGGCTACAACCGTTGGTACGAAGACGACCACATGGTCACGGGTGCGATGGACATGCCGTTCATGTTCGCCGCACGTCGATGGGTCGC
>CAYMVM010000001.1:46258-190451 GCA_964394175.1 uncultured Bifidobacterium sp. | reverse complement strand
TGGTCACGGGTGCGATGGACATGCCGTTCATGTTCGCCGCACGTCGATGGGTCGCGCCCAAATGGATTCAGCATCTTCGCTCTCCGCAGAACTCGCGCGTCGCACAGCCACTCGACGCTGGCAAATACATCGCCATCTACTGGATCAGCGAGGGTCGCCTCGAAGACCATGAACAATGGGCACTCGGTGCCAACTACCGACTGCGCGAAGCCGGCCGCCTCAGCCATCGTGGCAAAGATGCGAACCTGCTCGAAGAGCGTTCACACGTGTTCACGTCGTTCAGCGATCACATCGGAACCACATATCGCGACAACGACGTGCCGTTGAACGTACACACACTCATGCAGCCGTACCAAGGAATGATGGTCCAAGTGATCGACGCAAAATCAACTCGTGAAGAGCTGAGCGATTGGCTGACCCAGTCGTATCTGCCCAAGGTCGTCACCGGGAAGGTGGCTCTTGCCATCAAATTTGCCCCGCGAGCGCTGCCCAAAGACAAACTCGCACACGTCAAGGAACTCGACGGTGTCGACAAGATCGTGACTGTCCTCCACTTCCTCGACTGCGACCCGCGTGAGGCGTGGGAGAGCAACTTTGCATCGGCAGAGAGCGACATCGCAGCGGGTGGCGTGGCCACACTAGGCGTACAAGCAGCGTTCATTCCGACGGTGCAGGGCACCAATAAATACGTCGACGAATTGTTCTGAGAGTTCGCCACACGTCGCGGCGATACCACTTCAGTTCTTGTCGGCTCCCACGATCCACATCGCGAAGAATTGTGACCCACCACCGTAGGCGTGTCCCATCGCTTTGCGAGCGCCGTCAATTTGGTGTTCACCGGCAAGCCCCATCACCTGCATCGCAGCCTCACCAAAACGAATCATGCCGCTTGCACCGATCGGATTCGTCGAGAGCACACCGCCTGACGGGTTGAACGGAAGTTTGCCGGTCATCTCGGTGACTCCGTCTTCGACGAACCGCCATCCGTGGTCGCGGGGTGCGAATCCGAGATTTTCCAACCACATCGGCTCGAACCAGGAAAAGGGCACATACACCTCGCACACGTCAATCTCTTCGAGTGGGTTCGTGATGCCGGCTTTGCGATAGAGGTCCTCCGCGCACAACTCGCCAGCGCGTGGCGACACTTGGTTACGGCCAGCGAACATCGTGGGCTCACTGCGCATGGCTGTCGAATGCACCCATGCCTTTGGCACGCTCATCTTGTCTGCGACTTCTTCACTGACCATCACCAACGCTGCCGCTCCGTCACTAGATGGACACGTCTCGATGAAACGAACCGGATCCCACAGCATCGGCGTTTCGAGAGCCTTCTCCAGAGTCCAGTCCGGTTCGTGCAGGTGTGCATAGGGGTTCTTGCACGCGTTCGTCCGGTCTTTCACCGCGACCATCGCACCGATGTGAGCCGGGGCTCCACTTCGACGCATATAACTACGGATGATTGGTGAGAAATAGCCACCGGCCCCGGCATGAACAGGCACACCGAACGGCGTGGGGACAGACAGTGCCCACATCGCGTTCCCGTCACTTTGCTTCTCGAATGCGACCGTGAGCACTCGCTTGTGCACACCACTCATGACATGTTGCGCAGCCACGATCGCAGTCGAGCCACCGACACTTCCTGCCGTGTGCACTCGAAACACCGGCTTACCTGATGCAGCGAGCGAGTCTGTCAACCACAGCTCGGGCATCATGACGCCTTCGAGCATGTCTGGGGCTTTGCCGATGACGATTGCATCGATGTCAGCCAGGGTCATTCCTGCAGCCACAAGAGCGCGGTCGACAGCTTCACGAACGAGACCCGCGATGCTGACATCTGCTCGAACGCTGGTGTGGTTCGTCTGACCGACGCCCACGATTGCGCAACGATTGGCACCCATCAGTTCCCCTCCAGTACGGCGACGATGTTCTGTTGCAGGCATGCCCCCTGCTGTGCATGCGCGACTGCTCGATCGGCGTTTTCGTCGAAGATTGCTCGAGCGGCATGACCAAAACGTGAGAGACCGGCTGCCATGAGCGTGTTCCCCACCAATGCTCCACCGCTCGGCGTGATGCGCGTGACCTCGGGTCGCAACTGAAGGGCGTTGATGAGCAGTTGCTCATGATGGCTGAAAGTGGTGTGAAGTTCTGCGACGTCGACTTTGTCAGCGTGCACACCTACTTCACTTGCTGCGATAGCCGCACTCGTCGCGCGTGCAAGGTCACGCCAGCCGAGGTTTTGGTGGTCGATGCGGTGATCGATCGCCCGAATCCACGCCGGTCGCTTGGCGATCTTTTTTGCGGCATCGCCAGCAGCGAGAACGATGGCACTGACGCCGTCTGCCATCGCAGGCCGGTCGTGGTCACGGAACGGAGCCGACGTCACCGGACGAGACAACAACTCGTCCGCTGACTCGTTACCCGAGACGAGGACGTTGCCGTTCTTTGCTCCGTCGCGGCGTGCGCGCGACGCGGCCTCGGCCATCTGTCGCTCGGTGACGGTTCCGGCTTGAAGTGCGGCACATGCACCAAGACCTTCCATCGCGGTCATGCCCGGCCACAGCGGTGCGACGGTGTAAGGATCTTGCTGCAACGTCAGTGCCCTGTTCATGTCACCTGCACTGCTCTTGCCGTTACCGAACACGAGTGCGATTTCTGCTTCACCAGTCTGGATCTTGATCCAGGCTTCGTACAACGCCCATGCACCGTCCATCTCGACATGGCTCTCGATGATCGGTGGCCACGCACCGAGTGCGTCGACTGCTGCGACGAAACTGAACGGCTGACCCGTCATGTAGTCACAACTTCCGTGGCACCAGAAGTCCACCTCGGTGCGCTCAATGCCAGCCTGCTTCAACACGGCGTTCACCGTCGGCACGATCATCTCGACCGGGGTGCTCGTGGTACCGAACGTCAATGGACCTTCGGAGAACGCGACAATCGCCACATCACGCATCAGAGGTACCTCGCATAGTCGTCGAAGGGCGCGTCGGGCTCACCCGTCGGCTTGAAGTACGAAATGTTCTCGAGCGAATAATCCCAGTCGCTCTTGTCGCGCCACACGGGTTCGACACGCATGCCCATACGGACGTCGGTCGCCTCACATTCCTGGATGAGATGAGAGAACCCGAGATGCGCACCATCGAGGATGATGGTCGCCGCGACATACGGCAGTTTGATGGTCTGTCCGAGAAACGGAACATTGACGATGCAGAAAGTGGTGATGGTTCCCTTCGGGCCGACCTCTACCGACTCTCCGAGCATCACGCCATCACGCGCGCACACGCCGTTACGCGGCGGGAAGTACACCAGTTCACACACCGGACAACGGCGACCGTACAGACGACCTTCTTTCAGGCCAGTCAGATAGTCGGTCGATGCAGGTCCGGCACACCACTTGTAATCGATGCCGATCGGCATCCGCACTCGCAGCGGTTTGTCTTCGGTCTTGTCACTCATGGTTCAACCACCCACAACTTCGAAACAACGGATCGAGGTGATCTCAGGAGTTCGTTCCTCTGACCACACTGCTTTCACTCTCATACCGATGGACATGTCTGACGCAGATTTCGCGCGCACGGCGTGCAACATCGGCACGTCAGCGCCGTCGAGAAGAATGAGTGCCCACGCGAACGGTTCGTCGAGAGTGTTGTCAGCGAACGGCTCTGGTTGCCATGACCACTGAACGACGGTTCCGGCGTCTCCGACCGTCACCCATTCAGTGAGCGGGGCTCCGGAGTACGGATCAAATTCCGCCGGTGGGACGAAGACGCGACCATCCTGTGCCCTGGTTCCCTCGATGCGCTTGTCGGCGAGTGAAGAGAGAAACCGTGCGTTCGTGGTTCCCAGCGTTCGGTTGTATGGATAAAAGAGGGTCAACGGCGCCGACAACGACCCGTCTGCCTCGAATGTCACTTGAAGCTTGTCCCCCGCCATGTGCTCCCCTGTCGACGCCTACCACGACTCATGCGCACCAACCGGGCGCACGCTTTTTCTACTACGCGCCTGAAAGATGCGACGAACTGACCTGCTACCGTTTCGGTCAACGTCAACTCATGGGGGAAACATGCGACGTATTGCAAGTGCCTTTGCCGTCTCCAGCCTTCTCGTGCTCGGTGCCTGTTCAGCCAGTGGTGGTGACTCCGCTGACTCGGGTTCTGACACGACTGCGGCATCCGACACGACGGCTGCTGGTGCCGTCGACAGCGGAAAGTTCGGCGACATGGATTCACCATGTGGCCCGGGCAACGCGACTGTCGATCCGACGCAAAACGGTGGACCGACACTGAAAGTGGCGACACCGACGGACAAGGGTTTCACTGCGCTCCCCGGTCTTGACATCGAACTTGAAGATGCCGCGAAGGCCTTCATCGGCTGGTGCAATGAGCAAGGCGGGGTTCAGGGAGTGCAACTCGAGTTGGTCGAGACCGACGCAGCGTTGCTTCAGGTTCCCGCCGCGATGGAGAAGATGTGCGCTGAAGCGTTCGCAATGGTCGGTGGTGGATTGGTCTTCGACGACCAAGAATTCCCGCGATTCCACGAATGCAAGATGATCGACATCCCTGGCTACACCGTCACCGCCACGAAGGCTGAATCTGACGGCAAGGTGGAACCTGTGCCCAACCCCTCGAACGTGAAGCCGACGGGCTGGCTGTTGTGGGCGAAGGAGAATCGTGCCGCTGACCTGGCAAAGCCTCTCTTCCTCGCGGGAAATGCGGTCACCACGAAGAACGTCGCACTCCAGTTGAAGTCCTCGTGGGAAGTGGTCGGTGGCCTCGGTGCCGAACCAGAGATCATCGAATACAACTCTGCAGGTGAAGCGTCCTACGCGCCGTACGCGCAACAAATCAAGGACAAGGGAGTCACTTACCTCAGCTTCATCGGTGCTCCAGACACGTTCATCGCAGTCTTGAAGGCACTCGACGAGATCGGGTACCGACCGGCACTCATCATGAACGACGGAAACTTCTATGACCAGCAGTTCGCATCGAAGGCTGGGGCGTCAGCAGATGGCGTCATCGCCCGTACCGCGTACGCCTCTTTCGAGAATCCGGACAAGTTCCCGGCGATGCAGCAGTTCCTCGACATCATGGCGAAGTACAACCCGAGCGGAAAGATCGCCGGACTCGGTCTGCAATCGTTCAGCGCGTATCTCTTGTTCGCGACTGCGGTCAACAAGTGTGTCGAGACGAACAACAACGTCATCGAGCGTGAATGTGTCCTCAAGTCGGCCAAAGCGATCACCAGCTGGACCGGCGGTGGACTGCACACCGAGACGAACCCTGGTGAAGGAAAGCCGTCGACATGTGGCGCCTTGATGGTCGCTGAAGGTGGCACTTTCAAGCGCCTCTTCCCAGAGATCGGAAGCGCCGATGACAACTCAAATGGCTGGCATTGCTGGGAGAACGGAATCGCCGACATCCCCGGTGACTTCGGCGACGTGAGCAAGGGCAAAGATCCGACTCGCGGAAGCTGACGAACACCGCTGACCGGGGCCGATAGAGCCTCTCAACATGCAGCAGTTCATCGCATACACGATCATCGGTCTGACGATCGGTGCCATCTACGCGCTCGCGTCTAGCGGGCTCGTGCTCACCTATGTCACCTCGGGCGTCTTCAACATCGCCCATGGCGCCATCGGCATGATCTCGGCGTTTGTGTACTGGCAAATCAGGTTCGACTGGGGTGTGCCGACACCTCTCGCTCTCGTGATCGTGCTCGGAGTCTTCTGCCCGCTGCTCGGCATGTTCATCGAGCGATTCGTCCTGCGTGATCTCGGCGCAGCCAACGAAGTGACACGTCTGACGGTGACGGTTGCTCTCATGGCGGGGCTCATCGGCACGGCGGCGTGGATCTGGCCACCAGATGCTCGATCGGCGTTTCGCGGATTCTTCGAGGGCACGGTCGTCACTGTTCTCGATGTGAACATCGGCATGAACAAGATCATCGCCCTCGTGAGTGCGATCGTCGTCGCGGTTCTGCTTCGCTACTTGCTCTTCAACACTCGTCTCGGCGTACAAATGCGTGCCGTCGTCGACGATCGTGACCTCGCCGAACTGAACGGTGCTCGTCCGAATCACATCTCGCGTGCATCCTGGGCGATGGGGTCGACCCTCGCTGGGTACGCAGGAATTCTTCTTGCCGCAGAAGTGCAGCTGAACATCATCCCGCTGACTTTGTTGGTCATCAACGCTTATGCCGCCGCGATTCTCGGACGATTGAAGAGCTTGCTGTACACATTCGTCGGAGCGATGACACTCGGTCTCCTCGAGGCGTATCTGCTGTGGACGAGTGGCTCGTCGTGGTTCCCCAAGTCATTCTTCGGATTCAACACCGGTGGCATTCGTCAAGCCGCTCCGACGATCTTTCTGTTCATCTGTCTGCTCGCACTACCGCAAGCGAAACTTCGCGCGGGCATGGTTCGCGTCGTCCAACGGTCACGGGAACCGAAATGGTCCACTTCCTTGCTCGGCGCAGTAGTGCTTGTCGTCGGAGTCGTCGCATTGACGTCGATGTTGACGCGCGCAAACACCATCTTCCTCGCGCAGTGTCTTGTGTTCGCACTGGCCGTGTTGTCCCTCGTCCCGCTCACCGGATACTCCGGGCTCGTGTCGTTGGCGCCGCTCACTTTTGCCGGCCTTGGTGCAGTCTTCATGGCCAAGTTGCCCGGCAATGGCAGCGTCCTGACACTCATTGCCACGGTGATCGTCGTCGGACTCATCGGCGCAGTCGTCGCACTTCCGGCGCTACGACTTGAGGGCATCTATTTGGCGTTGGCGACCGGTGCATTCGCGCTTCTCGTGTCGACATTGGTGTTCAACCAGCAGAAGATCTTTCCGAATGGCTCGCTCGACGTGCCCAAGTTGCGATTTCTCGGTGTCGACTTCCAACAGCCACGAGAGAAGGCGATCATGCTTGCGATCATCTTCGCTACTGTCTCGCTGGCTCTCGTGGCCGTTCGACGTAGCAGTCTCGGGCGCCAGATGGTCGCCATGAAGGACTCGCCACTGGCCGGCGCGATGCTCGGGATGAACTTGTTGAAGGTGAAGACAGTGGCATTCGCCCTTTCCGCAGCAATCGCCTCACTTGCCGGAGCTCTCGACGCCGGCAAAGTGCCACCCGATAGATACGGCCTCGACAGCAGCCTTCCCATTTTGTTGCTCGCGATCGTCGGCGGCATCAGCTCGATCGGCGGAGCATTCTTCGGCGGCGTGATGCTCGGAACGAACACCGTCATGGCGACTGCGATTCCCTCACTTTCCAACATCGCGAAAGTGACGCCAGGTTTCATCGGCATGACGCTTGGTAGAAACTTGAACGGAGTGGCAGCACAGATTGGTGACGGGTTCAGACCGATGGTCGACCATCGACCGTCGGTGACAATCGCAATCGTCGGACCAGCGGCGTTCTGGACACTCGCCACGTTCGACATCATCACCAATTGGCAATTCTTCGGCCTGTTGTTCATGTGGGCATTGGGCACCATCGGCTTGCTGCCAGCGATACTTGGAGGCGGCCACGACAGTCGCCGCGTGCTTCTTCCGCTCACTCTCCTGGGACTCGTCGCCGGATTCGTGGTGACCACCATCGAACTTCCGACCGGTGGACGCATGTTGTCGCTCATCGTCGCAGCCACTGTCGTCGTGCAGATTGCGCGACGACGGATGGAACCGATCACCGTGACGACCACCAGTGACTCACCAGATCTTGCCGGTCTCACGACACCGTTCTCAGCTCGCGAACTTCAAGAAGTCGACGATGCGATCGGAGTTGTGCCGTGACCGCGTTGCTCGAGGTCCGTTCTGTCACCCAGCAATTCGGTGGCGTGACAGCACTCGCACGTGTCGACCTCACCGTCAATCGCGGGACGATCACCGGTCTCATCGGCCCGAACGGTGCCGGCAAGACGACGCTCTTCAACGTGATCTGCGGCGTGCGTCCGCCGACATCAGGCTCCGTGCGTTTTGACGGAGTCGAGATCAACTCTGCGGGCGTGCATGAGCGCAGTGCCATGGGAATCTCCCGCACGTTTCAACGCCTCGAGCTCTTCTGGACATTGTCCGTGTACGAAAACGTCCTCGTCGCTGCGGAATTGGCAGCGCTGCCGAATGCCAGTGAGGTCGCGCGTCACAATCTTGAATTGTTAGGAATCGACCATCTGGCCGACATGACCGCGGGCGAGCTCTCCACAGGTTCGGCTCGTCTCCTCGAAGTCGCGCGTGCGCTCGCCACCTCTCCCAAGCTGCTGTTGCTCGACGAACCTGCCTCCGGCCTCGACGAGCGTGAGAGCGAGCAGCTCGGTCACCTTCTGCGGCAACTTCGCGATCGAGGTATCACCGTGCTCGTCGTCGAACATGACATGACCCTCGTGATGGGAGTCTGTGACGAGGTCTACGTGTTGGACCTCGGAGTGAACATCGCATCGGGCAAGCCAGATGCCGTACGAGCTCATCCAGACGTCATACGCGCATACCTCGGTGCGCAGGTCGGTGAGTCGTGATCATAGAAACGATTCTCGAACTGCGAAACGTGTCTGCTTCCTATGGTGCGATCGAAGTACTGCACGACGTGACCATCAATGTGCGCAAAGGTGAAGTCGTCGCGCTCCTCGGCCCCAATGGTGCCGGCAAGACGACCACCATCAAAGTCGCCTGCGGACTCATGCGACCCACCAGCGGTTCATTGCACATCGCAGCGCAGGACGTGACAGGCGTTCCGGCCAACGCCCTCGCTCGTGTCGGTGTCTGCACCATTCCCGAAGGACGCGGAATCTTCCCGAACTTGTCTGTTCGCGACAACATCATCATGGCTGCTCGCGATCGTGCAGGTATCGGCATCATTGAGGAGCGTTCGTACGCGCGTTTCCCCATACTGAAAGAACGCCGAGACCAGCTCGCCGGCACGTTGTCGGGTGGTCAACAGCAGATGTTGTCACTCGCGCGCGGCCTCGCGACCGACCCGGTGGTTCTCATGCTCGATGAGATGTCGATGGGGCTCGCGCCGTTGGTCGTAGCTGAGCTGTACGAGCAAGTCACTGCGATTGCGGAGTCTGGTGTGAGCGTGCTCGTGGTCGAACAATTCGCCCGCACCGTTCTCGGCGTCGCTGACTCTGCGGTCGTTCTGTCACACGGCCACGTCCGCTATGTCGGACCTGCCGATGCTCTCGACGACGAGACATTGTCGCGCGCCTATCTCGGTTCGTGATAGAGAATCAACCTAAGGGGGACCACATGAACGAAGGACGAGTCGAAGAGTTCACACGTGAGATCGCTGCGTTGAAGACGAGCGGAGCGAAAGGTGACACCGAGAAGCGGCTTCTTGCGCTGGGCAGCCTGCTGATGATCGCAGGAGTCGTTCTTGCCGTCATCGGAGGAGTCCAAGTTGCAGGGACCACAAATGCAGCCGACCAGATGGCCGCAATTGCGACCGGCGGGTTGTTGGGCTTAGTGCTCGCCGTCGTCGGTGCGGCGCTCTTCCTGCGTTACTCCATTGGTCGATTCATGCGCTTCTGGGCGATCCGTCTCATCCACGAGCACCGCAGCGAGACCGACCGCGTCATCGCCGGCAAGTAATACGGTCAGCCGAGCACAAGTTCGGCCATCGTCCGCAGCGTGTCGACGCTGCCACCCAAGACGATCGTGGTGACGCGCGAGTCTTTCCACGCTTCGAGGTCGTGTTTGATCTTCGCTTTCGAACCGACGAGACAAATCTCATCGATCATCTTGTCTGGCACGCTCGCGATGGCTTCGTTCTGCTTGCCGTTCAGGAACAGATCCTGGATTGTGTCGACGTCCTTCTCGTATCCGAGACGCCGGAACACGTCGGCATGGAAGTTCATCTCTTGTGCGCCCATACCACCGACATACAGTGCAAGGACCGGACGCAACGCGTCGTAGGCCTTGTCGATGTCTTCGTTGATCGACACGTTCACCGTCGGAAGAATTTCGAAATCAGTTTCCTGACGCCGAGCCGTGGGACGAGCCCAGCCTTCCTTCAGATGAGGCAGGTACAACTCTTCATGTCGTGGCGCATAGAAGATCGGGAACCAACCGTCTCCGATCTCTGCGGCGAGTGCCACGTTCTTCGGGCCCTCTGCCCCAAGGAAAATCGGCACGTCGGCGCGCAAAGGATGCGTCATCACGTTCAACGCTTTTCCGAGACCAAGCCCGCCTTGTGCAGGAATCGGATACTCAGGTCCGTCATTCGTCAACCGATCTTCGCGAGCGAGGATCTTGCGGATGATGCCGACGTATTCCCGGGTGCGAGCAAGTGGACGATTGAAGCGTTGTCCGTACCAACCTTCGACCACTTGGGGTCCGCTTACACCGAGACCAAGGACGAAGCGACCACCCGACAGATGGTCGAGCGTGATCGTCGCCATCGCAGCGGCGGAAGGCGTGCGAGCCGAGATCTGCATGATGTTCGTACCGAGTCGGATCTTGGATGTCATCGATCCCCACCACGCGAGTGGTGACACCGCGTCGCTACCCCAGCTCTCGGCCGTGAACACCGAGTCGAATCCGAGTGCCTCGACCATCTTGATGGTCTCGGGCACGTTGGGGGGCATCGACCTTCCCCAATAACCAATGTGCCAGCCGAGTTTCATTGGCGAATCGTACCCTTCACCTTCTCGCCACAGCGCACCCCGAACTACCCTCAAAGTTGGACATCGTGGACCAACCTGTGGGGGTAGTCAGTGGACATCGGTTACACCGTCGAACAAGAAACGCTGCGCAAGGAACTTCGCACGTACTACGAACACTTGCTCACTCCTGAGGTCGTCGCAGAACTCGGCAAGAGTCATGGCATCGGCAAGGAGCCCCGACGAATCTGGAAGCAAATGTGCTCAGACGGTTGGGCTGGCATCGGGTGGCCGAAGGAATACGGCGGTCAAGGCCGCTCAGCCATCGAGCAATTCATTTTCTTCGATGAGTCGATGCGTGCAGGTGCACCAGTGCCGATGCTGTCAATCAACACGGTCGGCCCGACGATCATGAACTTCGGGTCACAAGAGCAGAAAGATTTCTTCCTGCCCAAGATCCTCGCTGGTGATCTCCACTTCTGCATCGGCTACAGCGAACCAGGAGCCGGCACAGACCTTGCATCACTGCAGACGCGTGCTGTGCGCGACGGTGATGAGTACATCATCAACGGCCAAAAGATGTGGACATCGCTCTCCAGCGATGCCGACTATTGCTGGCTCGCAGTGCGCACCGGCCCACTCGAGTCCGAGACGCCCGCTGGCGAGACCTGGAAGAAGCACAAAGGCATCAGCATCATCATCGTGCCGATGGACACTCCCGGCATTTCCATCCAGCCACTTCGGCTCATCGGCGAACACGACATCAACGCCGTGTACTTCGACAATGTCCGTGTACCAGTCGCCAACTGTGTCGGCGGTGAGAACCAAGGTTGGACACTGATCACCAACCAGCTGAACCACGAGCGCGTGACACTCTGTAGCACAGGTGTCATCGAGCGTGCATTCCAAGAGACAAAGGCCTGGGCCGAAGAGACCAAACTGCCTGACGGTCGTCGTGTTGCCGACCAAGAGTGGGTGCAACTGAACCTTGCTCGCGTGTACTCCACGATCGACGTGTTGCGTCTCATGAATTGGCAGAGCGCGTGGGAAGCCACACAGGGTGTGCTCGACATCGGTCACTGCAGTGCCATCAAGGTGTTCGGCACCGAGGGCTACCTAGATTCGTTCCGCTTGCTCTTTGAGATCTTCGGACCTGTCGGTTACCTGCGTGACGGTACTGCTGGAGCACAGATTCGCGCCCGTCTCGAATCTCTGTATCGCGGCATGCTCATCCTCACCTTCGGTGGTGGCACCAACGAGAGCCAGAGAGACCTCATCTCCATGTTCTCACTCGGATTCCCAAGGACGGCCCGCTGATGGACTTTTCACTGACCTCTGAACAAAAAGAACTTCAGGCTTTGGCTCAGCGCATCTTGCGCGACGGCACTGACACCGAACGGTACAAAGCGGCACTTGCCTCTTCGGTCGGTTTCGATCTCGAGTTGTGGAAGACACTCGCAGCCTCCGGCTGCGTGGGAATCGCTCTTCCCGAGTCGGTCGGTGGTGGCGGTCTGTCGTTTCTCGAAGCTGCCGTCGTGTTGCAAGAAGTCGGACGGACTGCGGCGCCAGTGCCTGCCTTTGCCGTGATGGCACTTGGTGCACCTGCGCTGATGGCTGCCGGGCGCGAGGATCTTCTCGCCGGGGTCGCTGACGGCGACGTGATCGTCACCGCGGCTATTCACGAGCCTGTCGGAGATGCATACGCTCCGACCACGTCGGTGACCGGTGGAAAGATCTCCGGAACAAAAGTGTGCGTTCCTGCCGGAACCATTGCCACACGTTTCGTGGTCACCGCATCAGACGGCCTCTACGTCGTCGAAGCCAATGCCCCTGGTGTGACCGTGACTCGACAAGACACCACAACTGGCATTCCCGATGCGCTGGTGACCTTCGACGGCGCATCGGCGGAGAAATTGGGTGGCGAAGTCGCGGTGCGCATGTTGCTGCGCTCTGGTACGGCTGGTGCGTGCCTCGTCAACTCTGGTGCGTGCCAAGAAGCACTGGCACTCATCTCGTCCTACACGACGACACGGAATCAATTCGGCAAACCGATCGCCAGCTTCCAGGCGGTCAGCCAGCGTGCCGCCGACGCGTACATCGACACTGAAGCGGTGCGCCTGACAGCATGGCAATGTGCATGGCGACTCGCCGAGGGCGTGCCCGTCGACGAGCAGTTGTATTCGGCCAAGTTCTGGGCGGCAGAAGGTGCGGGACGCGTCGTTCGCGCAGCGCACCACTTGCACGGTGGAATGGGCGTCGATCGGGACTACCCACTGCATCGCTACTACCTGCTCGTCAAAGAGATGGAGCTTCAAATCGGCTCGGCGACTCCGTCGTTGCGACGACTTGGCGCCTCTCTCGTCGGTGCCAAGTGAAGGATCTCTTCCCGCCCGACCCGGACGGCCTTCTCGAGTTGCACAACCGAAAGTACGAAGTGCGCGCGTGGCGCATGTCGAACGACAAGTTGCTCTTGCGTGGTGCGGTGCGTGACGACAAGCCGAGCGGTCTGTATCTCGAGCAAGATGCGGAGCCACTGACCATCCATCACATGATCGTCGACCTTGAGGTCGATTTTCCGTCGATGGACATCAAGCGCGTCGAAGTGGTGTTCGAATCACATCCACACCAACAGTGCACAGGCATCATCAACACGTACCAGTCGTTGGTCGGCATCTCCATCGCGCGAGGTTTCACGAACAAGGTGAAAGAGTTGTTCGGTGGACCGCGCGGCTGCACTCACGTCGGAGCATTGCTGAACGCGATGGCCCCGGTGGCCATTCAGTGCGCGTGGTCTATGCGTGTCGCAGCCATGCGCGAGACCGGCGACACGAGCGAGATTCGCCCTCGGACGCCCGAGGAATTCGACAAAGCGTTGAAGTTCAATATCAACACCTGCCACGTGTGGGAAGAAGACGGCGAAACCGTCAACTTCGTGCGCAACGGCGGGGATCTCGGACCACCGTTACCTGTTCAGAAGCGTCTCGATGAATTGGGCCTTGGCGAAGAGGCCTGGAAGAAGATGCGCGGCTAGGAACCTTGCAGCCCTGTCTAGGCGCCGACGAGCGACGCCGCTTCAGCCACGGCCCACTTGTAGTCGACTTTGCCGACCGGCGTGCGCTTGATCTCGTCCACCACGAACACTTGCTTTGGCACCTTGTAATCGGCGATGTGCTCCCGACAATGGGCGCGCACTTCATCCTCGGTCGCTGACGTGCCAGGGCGCAACTGCACCATGGCGGTGACTTGCTGACCCCAACGTTCGCTCGGTGTGCCGGCGACTGCCGCATCGAAGATCGCGGGATGCTGCTTGAGAGCGGCTTCAACTTCCTCTGGGAAGATCTTCTCGCCACCAGAGTTGATGCACTGGCTACCACGTCCGAGCAACGTGATGACATTGCCTTCGATCATCGCAAAGTCACCAGGAATGACGTAGCGGACCCCGTTGTATGTGGGGAAGGTCTCGGCCGTCTTCTTGTCATCCTTGTGGTAGCGAAGCGGAATAGGACCGGTACGCGCCAACTTGCCGACGACTCCGGGCGGACAGACATTGCCCTCCTCATCGAGCACGGTGCAGTCATCACGAACTTCGAACTTCAGGTCACGCGACTGTTCTCCTTGATCCATACGGGCCGCCGCTGAACCTGTTTCAGAGGCACCGAAGCTGTCCATGATGAGGATGTTCGGCATGGCCTCACGAAGCTGGTTCTTCACCGCAAGTGTGAGCGGTGCACCGCCGTTGCCGATGCTGAAGACACTCGAGAGGTCGTACTTCGGAGTGTTCGGGTTCAACAAGTCTTCGGCAAGAGGGCGACCCATGGCATCGCCAATTGTGCTCACGCTGTTTGCTTTCGCCTTCGACGCCAGCTTCCACACTTCGTTCGCATCGAACCTCGGCAAGGTGTACAACACAAATGCCTGACCAGACACGTACGCGTTACCCATCACCCACTGGCCACCACCATGCATCATCGGTCCGAGCGCCATCAGTCGCAACTGCATCGGTGACGCGAGTGCCTCTTCGGCGACGATCTCTGGATGCGTCAACGGCTTGAACAATCGACTGGCGTTCATTGCACCGAGCACGGCATCCTCGTTGCGCCACACGACACCTTTCGGCATGCCCGTGGTTCCGCCGGTGTAGATGACGTAGGGATCACTCGGGTCACGTTCACCGAAGTCACGCACAGGGGACGCTGCAGCGACAGCCGCCTCGTATTCATCGCCCATGACCAAGATGCCCTTCAGCTTCGGGAGATCCTTCTGGATCTTTCGCACGACATCGACATAGTCCGTCGAGACGATTGCTGCGACACAGTCGGCGTTCTCGTACACATATCGGAGCTCAGCCTCGACGTAGCGGAAATTGATATTGACTGGTGCTGCACCCAACTTGACACATGCGTAGAAACTTTCGACCCATTCGTGGCGATTCGCCGAGTGAATCGCCACCCAGTCTCCGCGCTTGATGCCCATCGAACGAAGATGGTTTGCAAGACGTGTGACTCGCTCGTCGAGTTGAGCGAAGGTGTATTCCACTTCATTGGTGAACAGAGCCGGCCTGTCCGGAATGGCATCGGCGAGAATCTCAAAGAGGTCCGCCATGTGGATGTGTCGCTTCACTGTCATCGTCAACTCCCGTATCCGTCGAGCATGTCCTTGAAACCGTATTGGTGGTGTGGCCCGATCGCCATTGTCTCGAAGAGACCGTATCCGACGTGGGTTCCACGTTCATCTTCATAGGTGAAGCGCGCGCCAGCATCGCAGATGCCGAAGAGTCGAGCTTTGCCTTCGGGCGTCGTTGTGTCGAGATGGAAACCCTCGACTTTGAGCGGACCTTGCCACATGCCATGTCGCCAATCGGCGTCATAGCCATATCCCGTGCCGATGCCCACATAAACAGGCACGAGTGGCTCGACAGTCATGTCGATACCGCCACCACGATGGTCGCGTGTGGACACCACACCACCGTCGGGGTATCTAGTGCCTGGCACGTAGTTCAACTGATGAGACGGCACGCCGAGAAGTTCGTGCCGTCCGTCGTGCCACACGCGTTCTGCTGACTCCATGACTCGTGATCCGTCAGAGCGCTCTTGCACAATGACAAGAATCGAATGGTCATCGAAGCGCACGGGTGTGTAGATCCAGAACCAACTGAATGGATCGCTCGCGCGAATGCCGGGTGGTTCACTCTCACCCACCGGTCGCACTCCCCAACTGCGGTCGCGCGTTCCCCAACACACGTCGTCAGAGAGGTCGAATGTCTGGCCGTCGACCGTGATGCTCCCCGCCCAGCCGCCTGTTTGAGCAAAACGTGACGAGTCGAAGGTGACACGACCATGTTCACGGATGAAGTGCCGAGGTTCGAGGATTGCTGGCATCGCACCGGTCCACGTGGCGTCCATCGTGATGCCATGTTCATTCGGTGCACAACTGACCCGAATCTTGCTCAGTGGCTCGATGACGTCAAGTGAGATCGGCCCGATGTTCGGATGCAATCTGTCGGCACCCTCAAGTGCGCGCGATGCACGCACGACACGGTGTTGGCCTTTGTGCATCACCAAGACGAAAGCGTCCATTACGCCGAGGTTCACGTAACAACCAAGCCCGACGATGAACATGTAGTCACCGGACTTGGAGAACCCGTTGAAGTAATACCGGTCGTAGAAATTGCGGTCGCTAGTGACCACGTGAGCCATCGTCTCTGAGGACTGATGGATCGGATATTCGTCTAAGTGACTGAGCACGGTTCCCCCAAACTGCTCGACCGCCGATGCGGCCTAGATCGTCGTCAGTAATGGTGCTACATCACGAGCGAATGCAGCCAACTGGTCGCATTGCTCGGCACATGATCTGCTCTTGAACCTCACCTGAAGCTGATTCACGCCCTTGGCAGTGCCCGCGAGAACCTTGTCTGCGATCTCGTCGGCCCCTCCTGTGACGACGCCCTCTCCCACGTCCCAACCAGGGGTCCCGACGTAGATGAAGGGAGTGATGTGTCCGACCATGAAGTCACCGTCACGTCCGGCCTCTGCGCGCTGTGCAAGCAACGAGTCGACCATGTCCTGACTGGACGGCCCCTGTGGCAACCAGCCGTCGCCGAGTCGAGCAGCACGAGCGATTGCGGACGGTGATGAACCTGCGATCCAGATTGGTGGACGTGGCGTCTGCACCGGACGTGGCTTCGCCCCGAGTCCGTCGACCCACTCACTTTCGAGCGCACGCGCGAGAAGCGGTACGCCATCGTTCATTGCTCTTCCCCGACTGTGGAAGTCGACGCCGAGTGCTTCGAATTCGCGTTGCACGTGCCCTGCGCCGACACCGCAGATGGCACGGCCCTTCGACACATAGTCGAGCGTGGCGAATTGTTTCGCCGCGACCAACGGATGCCGGTACGGCAACACATACACGTGGGTCAGTAGACCGATTCGAGACGTGAGGCCCGCGAGCCACCCGAGTGTCGACATGGGGTCGACCCATTGGGTTCCCATCGTGGCGGCAGATTGCTCTGGTAGCGCCACGTGGTCACAGACTCCGACGTATGCGTAACCGTTGTCGTCACATGTCGTGGCCATGGCGGCGATGTCGTCCACGCCTGCCGATTGCTCCCATGCGGCGGAGTAACTCTTGCTTTGAGATTGGACTGGAAGCTGTATTCCGTAGATGCGTCGACCGGCGGGAACCGTGATCACACAGGTCTCCGCACGTTCAGCGAAGACACGTTGTCGAGAAGAATCTTCTTCTGATCGGCCGGTGCAAACTGCTTGTAGTCGTTCACCCCATCCAACGGATTCGGTAGAGCCTCGATGTGTGGCCAGTCACTTCCAAAGAGCACACGGTCTGTTCCCATGAGTCCGGCGACTTCCTCGACGTCGTCTTCCCAGAATGGGTTGATCCACCAGTGACGCTTCAATGTCTCGACCGGATGCTCGGCGAAGTAACCGGGCATCTTGTGATGAGTGCTCGCCAACTTGTTCTGAAGATCGCGCAAGAATTCGCTGCCATTTTCGACAGATGCCATGCGGATGTTCGGGAACCGATCGAAGAGTTTTTCGAACACGGATGTGATGATGAAGTCCGACGCCGCACGTTCGATGGCGAACCCGCGAATCGACGGCTTGAATCCGCCAGAGAACGTCGAGCTGAACTTGTCGTTTGCATAACCCTGCGACGAATAACCACTGTCACCGGCATGGATGACCACCGTGATTCCGGCTTCATTGACTCTCGACCAGAACGGATCGAAGCGCTCGTCGAACGGCGAGAACTGTCCGAGTTCAGTCGTCGGTGCAGCCGCACGCATGACGACTGTGCGAGCGTCATTGTCGAGTGCCCACTCGAGTTCGCGGCACGCCCAGTCGACATCGGCAAGAGAGATGTACGGTGCGGCGAAAATGCGGTTCTTGTAGTTGAAACCCCAGTCATCGAGCACCCAACGATTGAACGCAGTGAACGTCAGCGCGACCGCACCGGGATCTTCCTTCAACACCTCTTCATAGAGCATTCCGAGCGTCGGAAACATCCAGACTGCGGACAATCCGAACTCATCGAGGGTCTTGATGCGCTCGTCTCGATCGCGATAGCACGGGCGAATGCGCTCGCGCTCGGTCAGGAATTCCCACGGCTGACGGCCGTCCGGGTTGCCACGGAAATAGTCGTACATCGCACCTGGTTTGGCGATGGGATCGAACGTCGGGTTGACGACGGCGCGACTCAACCTGCCGCCGACGACGTGGTACTTGCGACCGTCGACTTCGGCCCATTGCACACAGCGCGGACCGTTCATCGGGTTCAAATGCCGCGTGAATGCATCGAGCGCCTCGTAGTAGTGGTTGTCGCAGTCGAAAGGCTGAAAATCAAGAGAGGCCACGGTCGGCTCCTTTGCACGATCGGATGTCTTCGGGGCGGCCGACCGATGTTTCGGCTGCACCAACTACGGTACCTGCCGTGCTTCGAACGAACCATCACGGAGCGGTCACCCTCCTCACATTTGACCGACCTGAGGCGAGGAACGCCTTCAACCACGCCCTCTATTGCGCGATCTCCGATGAACTTGAACGCGCCAAGGTAGACGACGGCACGAACGTCGTCGTCCTCACCGGTGAAGGTTCGGCCTTCTGCGCGGGGCAAGACCTCATCGAGATGACGGCGATGGCGCGTGGTGATTTGGTGTTCGCCGGTGGCCACGGCTTCACTCGGCTGCTCGAGAGTCTCGAAACATTCGACAAACCCCTCATCGCTGCTGTGAACGGACCTGCCGCCGGAATCGGACTCACGATGTTGTTGCATTGCGACATCGTTCTCGTCGCCGAATCAGCACGCCTCCGTGTTCCGTTCGCGGAAATGGGGGTGCCCCCGGAAGCCGGATCGAGCGCGTTGCTCCCCGCACAACTCGGCTGGCAGAAGGCGTCTCATCTGTTGTTCACCTCAGACTGGTTGAGTGCCGCCGATGCAGTCGCAAGTGGACTGGCACTGAAGACCGCACCAGACGGAACTCTCATGGACGAGACTCTTGCCCTCGCTACACGAATTGCTTCCCACGACGGAAAAGCCATGCGCACGACGAAACGGCTGATGATGGATGCTCGTGGTTCGATGTCGCAGGATGCTCGTGTGCGGGAAGACGCTGCATTCGCCGAACTCTTCCGCTCGACTCGTGGAGGTCAGCAATGACACCTAAAGAAGTGATACCTGAAGATGTGGTGAACGCGTTCTTCGCAGACGTCGAGCGCATCGACATCGATGCGGCGGTCGGTCATCTCGCTGACGAGATCTCATACGAGAACATGCCGGTGCAGCCAGTGAAGGGCAAAGAAGACGTCCGCAATCTGATGAGTGGTTTTCTTGCCGCAGCCACCGAAGTCGAATGGAAGGTCCTTCGGCAACACTGTGTCGGCAACGTGGTGTTCAACGAACGCCTCGACCGATTCAAGATGAACGGTGGCTGGCTCGAGCTACCCGTGGCCGGAATCTTCGAAGTGAACGATGACGGCAAGATCACCCTGTGGCGTGACTACTTCGACATGGGCACATACATGGACCAGCTCACCAAACTCATGCAAGGCGACTGACGTCGACCTGTAGCCGGATGTCACGCCGATCAGAGTCGTTCGATGATGGTGACGTTCGCCTGACCGCCACCTTCACACATGGTCTGTAGACCAAAGCGCCCACCAGTGCGCTCAAGTTCATAGAGAAGTGTCGTCATGAGCCGTGCGCCAGTTGCACCGAGTGGATGTCCGAGGGCGATTGCTCCACCGTTCACATTCACCTTTGCGTGGTCGGCGCCGAGTTCCTTCATCCATGCCATCACGACCGGAGCAAATGCTTCGTTGATCTCAACGAGATCGATGTCATCCATCGATAATCCGGTCTTTTCCAACGCACGTCGTGTGGCTGGAATAGGTGCTGACAACATCATGATCGGGTCGTTCGCCAAGACGGAGATGTGATGTATGCGAGCGCGTGGCGTGAGACCGTGCGCTTTCACGGCTTTGTCGTTGGCGATGAGCAACGCTGCAGACGCGTCACTGATCTGGCTCGCGCAGGCAGCCGTCAATTTGCCGTCAGGGGTCAGCGTCTGGAGTGAACGGATCTTGTCCCAATTCGGCTCTCGTGGGCCTTCATCGTGTTGCACCCCGTTCATCGGAGCAATTTGGGTCTCGAAGCGGCCCTCATCGCGGGCCTTGATGGCACGCACGTGGCTTTCCACCGCGAACTGTTCCATTTCTTCGCGCGTCAATTTCCATTTTTCGACCATCATCTCTGCGCCGACGAACTGACTCACTTCGCCCGTTCCGTACCGCGTCGTCCAGCCAGGCGAACCGGTGAATGGGTCGTTGAATCCGAGCGCTTGACCCGCCGTCATGGCCGACGAAATCGGAATCATGCTCATGTTCTGGACGCCGCCAGCGACGACCATGTCCATGGTGCCGCTCATCACTGCTTGCGCCGCGAAATGGATCGCCTGCTGCGCCGAGCCGCACTGACGATCGATGGTCGTCCCGGGTACGTGTTCAGGAAGTCCTGCCGCCAGCCAACATGTCCGTGCAATGCAACCGGCTTGCGGTCCGATCGAATCGACGTTGCCGAACACCACGTCTTCGACTGCATTCGGGTCGACTCCCGTACGCGACATCAACGCAGCGATGCTGTGCGCTCCGAGGTCTGCGGGGTGCACTTGGGCGAGTCCCCCGCCGCGGCGCCCGACCGGAGTTCGTACTGCGTCGATGATGTAAGCCTCTGTCATGTGACCGACCCTAGTTGGCGCGCGTCACTGTCACGAAGTGACGAAATAGGTCAGTCTCACCGCTGACCAGTTCAGTTTTCGTCAGGAAATGCCGCGTCACCTGAATAGAACTGCAGATCGTCGCGACTCTGCATCAGCTCACGCGAACCGTCCATGCTGAGTGCAGTGACGAAGTTGTCTCGAACATCCTCTGGTGTCAGCGACAACCCCTTGTAATACCCAGGCGCCCCGATTGTTGCTGTGCGCGCCACCCTTCCGGCACCCGTGTTGATCAACTCGCCCGTGCACGGAACATCGTCGTGCACCAAAAACACGGCGGTCGGCGCGACTGCCGAGGGTGGAAAATTCTGCTCCATCCATCGACGAGTGTCTTCGTGAGGATTCAACGCAGCGGAGCGTGTGTAGCCGATGGGAAGTAGTGCGTTCACTTTGATGCCGTGGTCGGCACCCTCGAGCGCGAGCGAGCGTGTGAGGCCAAACAGCGCAGCCTTCGCCATCGAGTACGCGATGCTGAACTTCACTCCGAGACCACTCCCCGACGACGTCACGAGGACACGACCAAAGTTCTGTCGCTTCATGTGCATCCATGCTGATTTACACACGTTGAAAGTTCCTTCGGCGTGAGTCGACATGATCATTCTCAGTTGCTCGTGTGTCGTTTCCTCAAAGAGACCGGTGGGACCGCCCCGACCGGCATTGTTCAAGACGATGTGTAGGTCTCCGAACTCACGAAGTGTGTTCGCCACCATCGCGTCACACGCGAGCGGATCGGCGACATCATGCACCGCCACCATCGCACGACCACCCCGCTCACGAATGTCAGAGACGGTCGCCTGCGCATGTTTCTCCGACGAGTCGTTGACCACGACAGCTGCCCCTCGCGATGCAAGGAGCATCGCATGTTCACGACCAAGGCCTCGTCCGGCACCGGTCACGATGGCCACACGACCATCGAAACGCAATATCGCTGACGTCATGAGTCGAAAGTACCCTGTCGTGCATGGCGAACAACGAACGACCACGGACAGTGCTGGTCACGGGTGCGAGCCGTGGCATCGGCAAAGAAATTGCGCTCACACTCGCAGCGGCCGGCCATCACGTCGCCCTCACCGCTCGGTCCGTGAGTGGTGGACTTCCCTACGGTGGGTCGAGCACCACCGATGACCTCGCCGGAGTGGTGCTGCCAGGTTCTGTCGACGAGGTCGCTGAGCAATGTCGGTCATTCGGAGTACGTGCCGTACCGATCGCGATGGACCTCACCGATCCTGCGTCTATCGAGTCTGCCGCACGCTCTGCGATCGATGAACTTGGCGACATCGACACGTTCATCGCCAACGCCATCTACCAAGGGCCGGGCATCAACGACCGTTTCGAAGACCTCTCGATCGATTTGTTACGGACGGTCATCGCCGCCGACGCCATCGGACCGATGATCTCCCTGAAAGTCCTGATGCCATCGCTCATCAACTCTGGTCGAGGCGTCTTCATCAATGTCACGTCAGGAACTGCGACGCTCGTGCCGCGCGCACCTGTCGGCAAAGGCGGCTGGGGTGTCGCCTACGCGATGGCGAAAGGTTCCGCCCATCGCATCGCTGGCGTCATCAATGCCGAGTACAGCGACAGTGGTGTACGTGCATACAACCTGAATCCTGGTCATGTCACGACCGATGCGATGCGCGAACGCGCCAGACGCACAGGAGTAGAGCCGACCGGTCAGTCAGCCAAGATTCCGGCAAAGGCTGCCGTGTGGATCATCGCCGGTTCAGAAGAAGCACGTGCACTCGCCGGTCAAGAAGTCATCGCTCGTGACGTTGTGAACAACTTCAATCTCTGAGAGATTCATTGACCCTGAAGATCGGCAATGGCTGGTGCGAGCAGAGCGTCGTTTTTCGGGTCCGGTGGTGGCGCGATGAGAAGTCCGTCGCACATGCCGTCGAACCACTGACGCGCCACGTTCGGCAACTCGTCGTAAGTCGCTTGCGGCACAAGAGTGTCAAGAACCTCGTCATTGACGTGATCTCGTAGATCGTCCCATCGGTCTTCTCGGATGATCGAACGCAACACACCTGCCAAGTCTTTCCAGCCGAACAACTCGAGCGTGCGCTCGTATGCAGGCGTCGAATAGAGAAAAGCGAGAAGTCGGCGATTGTGTTCACGGCGTTCGGCCAATGCACCGACGTCACCTTCCAGGATCCATTGCGTACCCGTGACGATTTCAATGTCACTGAGCAATCGTCCCGCCGAGTGCGCACCTGCTTCGAGTCCCGGTCGACACAATTCGGCGAGATATCGGGGATGGCTGTTGGTGGGATGGGTGACGAATCCGTCCGCTAATTCGCCCGCTGCGCGAAGAAGCGACGAGTTCACTCCGCCCATCCAGATCGAGGGTCGGTTGACACCAGCGGGCAACGAATCGGGCGTGAAGTTCGGTGTCAACAAGTTCAACGAATAATGCTTGCTCTCGAAGTTCAACTTCTCGATGCCATCGAATGCACGCCAGCACGCCTTCACCGCACCGATGTGATCGCGCAATCGGCCGACAGGATCATCGAAAGGCATGCCGAAGCGACGTTCGATGTGCTGGCGAATTTGTGTTCCGAGTCCCAGTTGGAATCGTCCACCTGACAAGGCGGCAAGATCCCACGCGGTGTACGCAACTGCCATGGGGCTACGCACGAGTGCGAGCGCAACCGACGTACGCACGACCAACTTGTTGGTCGCCTGGAGCGCAGCCATCGACACGAGAAAGGGATCATGGACCGTCTCGGCAATGTGCAGGCCGTCGTAGCCGAGAGCTTCGACGCGCCGTGCATGTTCACCGACTGCCGAGAGGGGCAGTCGCGGGTCCATACCTGCGTACACCTTGAACGTCGTCATGCTCACCCGAACCTACGTCGCGCCCACGAACGCGCGCGCTCATTCTCGGCCTCGAATGCATCGTCATCGACAGTGCGAGCAGACATGTCGCGATACAGCGACCGCACTTCTGACACGGCACCTTCGTCAAGTGCGCCGATCGACTCACCGAGGGCAACCGCACGTCGAACCACGTCACTATGCGGCACCACTTCGTTCACCAGGCCCCACGACAGCGCCGTCGTCGCGTCGATGAATTCGCCGCTGAGGCTCATCTGCAAAGCACGTGCTGGTCCGATGAGACGGGGCAGCACGATTGTCAGACCCCACCCCGGAACCATGCCGACTTTCGCGTGAGTGTCAGCGAATCTCGCTCTCTCTGAAGCGATCAACATGTCGCATGACACCGCGATCTCGAGACCACCGGTGACAGCGGCACCATTGATGGCACCGATGATCGGACACCGTGTGCGCGGGAATGGCCCCCAATAACCAGGATGTTCGTTCGCGCCTGAACGCTTTCCGGCTCCGACATCACGCAGGTCGAAACCTGCACAAAAGGCAGGGTCTGCGCCAGTGATGACGATCGCTCGTGTGCCAGGACGACCATCACACTCGGCGACCGCACGCGGCAACGCTTCGGCGAGTTCACTGTTCAGCGCGTTGCGCGCTTCGGGTCTGTTCAATGTCACAACCGAGACACAACCGTCGTGTCGAACGACGACACAGGCCGAATCGGTCATGGAATCCAGTTGCCCTCGGGCGTCTTTTTCCAACCGCGTGCAGCGTCACTTCCGCCATTCGTCTGCAGAGTCGTGCCGGTGAGGTACGCCGACGCTGACGAGGCGAGAAAGATGGCTGAACCCGCGGCATCGTCTGGTTCTCCCCACCCGAGTGCGAGCGTCGCTCCGTAGTCGTGGTCTCCGACGAGCAGATTGGCATCGCCGGGAGTGTGCATGCCATCGGGCGCGATCGTGTTCACTCGAATCTTCTTGTCGGACAACTCGAGAGCCAACGTGCGACTGAGATGTTCGACGGCCGCCTTCATCGCCCCGTACACGCCGAAGCCAGGCGATGCCTTGTACGCCTCGACCGACGTGATGTTGATGATTGATCCACCATGTGGCATTTTCGGGACACAAGAGCGGACAAAATTGGTCACACTTGTGAAGTTTTCGTCGATGACAGATCGTTGACCTTTGTCATTCACGTCCATGAACCATGCGTAGAAGGTTCCACCTGCATTGTTGACGAGGATGTCGATGTCCGGCAGCGAACCGACCCACGCATCGACGGCTTCAGTGTCGCGAACATCTAATGCCGACGTGATGCAGGTACGACCCATCGCGCGTATCTCACCAGCGACACGCTCCATGTTCTCGACATCGCGATCGCAGATCGCAAGGTCAGCACCGTAATTCGCGTACGCCAGTGCGATGGCTTCACCAAGACCTTTGGCGGCACCAGTGACAATGGCGAATTTGCCATCGAGCCTGAATGCATCAGCTGCGAGCACCATGTCAGCGTGCCCTCCACTCGATGCGCTTGCCACTGCGAAACATCTCTAATCCTTCTTCGATTGCCTCGGGCCGGTTGCCGAGACTCACCAGGTGCGGTGCCATGGACACTGCTTGTGCGCGACCCATCTCACGCGCTGCCCACAACGCTCGCAAGGTCGCCTGGACCGCCGATGCCGGCATCGACGCCAGATCGTTCGCGATGCGCTTCGCGGTGTCGAGCAACGAAGCCGCAGGCACGACATCTTGCACGAAACCAATTTGGTGGGCACGTTGTGCCGTCATTCGTTCGTAGTTGCCCATCAGAGCGATACGACACAACTCACCGAATGGCATCTGTCCGTACAGCAAGATCGGCTCGAAGCACGCGGCAAGGCCGTACGTGGTGTGTGGATCGAAAAACGTCGCATGATCAGCTGCGACGATCGTGTCGCTTTCACCGAGGAAGTAAAACGCACCACCACACGCCATACCGTTCACCGCTGCAACGACCGGCTTCCACAGATCCGCGGTCTTTGGCCCGAGCTTCATGAGTGGGTCATTGATCGCCACTGGACTGTTCGGCTGCGGTGGCGACCATGACCTGTCGATACCTGTGCAGAATGCTTTTTCTCCAGCGGCGGTGAGCACGATGGCGCGCACCGAATCGTCCATACGAAGACGCGCCCAGATGTCGCTGATTTCGGAGACGACAGTTTCGCTGATCGAATTGTGCGCTTCGGGCCGGTTCAACGTGACGATGGCGACTGCCCCCTCGACTTCGAACGACACAGATTCGTAGTGGTGTCCACCTGCCATGAGTTCCCCCTGTTGTCCTCGATGACCGCTGAATCTCACATTCAAGCGTCCACTCATCTTCCCCGATGGAGACGAGTGAGCCAAAAGGCGAATGGAATGAGGGATCGTCGGGCGACCGGACCGCATACATCGACCGCCAAATCGTCGCTAGCCCCATTGGCGACAGGATTCTGACGGACCGTCAGAAACGAGTGCTACAGTGCCGGAGATGCGCGAGCTTCCAAAGATCATCTCCGTCGATGACCACGTCATCGAACCACCACATGTCTGGACTGATCGAGTGTCCAAGAAGTTCCTCTCTGAAGCGCCGCGCATCGTTCGCGCGCCCGTCAAGGAGATGACATTCATCGGTGGCAAGTTCACCGCTGTTCCTGGCGACCCAGGCGATCCCGGCGAACCGGTCGATTGGTGGTTCTACGAAGACCTCCGCCGTCCGCTCACGCGCCTCGACACTGCAGTTGGTTTTGACCGCGATCAAGTCACGTTGAAAGGCATCACCTACGAAGAGATGCGTCCCGGTTCGTACCTCATCAAGGACCGTCTCGACGACATGGACATCTCCGGCATCGAAGCGTCATTGTGCTTCCCCACGTTCCCGCGTTTCTGCGGACAGACGTTCCAAGAAGCCCACGACAAAGACCTCGCACTCGAATGCGTGAAGGCCTACAACGACTGGATGATCGACGATTGGTGTGCCTCATCTGGTGGTCGCCTCATCCCTCTCACCATCGTCCCGTTATGGGATCCCGTCGCTGCTGCTGCCGAGATTCGGCGTAATGCTGCGCGCGGATGCAGGGCCGTGTGTTTCTCTGAGATTCCGCCGAACCTCGGATTGCCGAGCATCCACGATGCCGATGGCTATTGGGATCCGTTCTTCGATGCGTGCAACGAGACGGGAACCGTCATCAACATGCACATCGGTTCTGGTTCGAAGATGCCGTCGACATCACCTGATGCTCCCGCCGCAGTCGGCTCGACGCTCACATTTGCGAACTGCTGCTTCTCAATGGTCGACTGGCTCATGAGCGGCAAGTTCAATCAGTTTCCGAACCTGAAACTCGCCTACAGCGAAGGGCAGATCGGCTGGATTCCCTACATCCTCGAGCGTGCCGACACAGTGTGGCGCGAGAACCGCGGTTGGGGTGGCGTCGCTGACAAAGTGCTCGAGCCGCCGAGCGACTTGTTCCGCAAGCACATCTACGGCTGCTTCTTCGACGATGCATTCGGCTTGAAGAACATCGAGTCAATCGGTGTCGACAACGTCACGTACGAGAGCGACTACCCACACTCAGACAGCACATGGCCACACACCGCGAAGATCGCCGAAGAACAGACTGCCGACCTCCCCGATGACATCGTCTACAAGGTGTTGCGCGGAAACGCCATCAAGATGCTCGGCATCACGCACCTGTCCTGATGCGCGCCGATCTCGAATTTGGCACCATTGCCAACTTGGTCCGGCAGAACGCCACGCGCTTTGCCGACCTTGAAGCTGTCGTCGACAACGAGAAGCGACTGACCTATCCGCAATTGAACGACGCTGTCCGCGAGGCTGCTCGCTCGTACATCGCATGCGGAATCCAGAAAGGTGACCGCGTGTCGATCTGGGCACCGAACATCTGGGAGTGGGTCATCGCCGCACTCGGTGCCGTCACGGTCGGCGGCGTGCTCGTACCTCTGAACACGAGGTTCAAGGGCGAAGAAGCTGCCTACATCTTGTCGCGTAGCCGTGCGCGCATGTTGCTGTGCGTGAACGGATTCCTCGGCAACGACTACGTCACGTGGTTGCGTGCAGCTGACACACCGACACCTTCCGTCGAGCGCATCGTCGTCATGCGTGGTGACGCACCAGACGGCACGATCGACTGGCAACAGTTCCTCGACCTCGGAAAAGACATCCCTGATTCCGACGTCGATGCTCGCATCGACTCGCTCTCACCCGACGACCTCTCCGACATCTTCTTCACGAGCGGCACCACCGGACGACCGAAGGGTGTGATGACGAACCACGCACAGAACATCCGCGTCTTCGACGACTGGTCACAGACCGTGGGCGTCATCAGAGGCGACCGTTTTCTCATCGTCAATCCGTTCTTCCACACGTTCGGATACAAAGGCGGAATCCTTGGTTGCCTCATCCGCGGAGCGACGATCATTCCTGAGGTGGTGTTCGACGTGCCGACAGCATTGCGTCGTATTTCCACTGAGAAGGTGTCGATGCTTCCCGGACCACCGACGTTGTTCCTGTCGATTCTCAACCACCCAGAGCGTGACAACTTCGATCTCTCGAGCCTGCGACTCGCCGTCACAGGTGCAGCCGCTGTTCCGGTCGAGATGTTGAGACGTATGCGCGAAGAATTGACGTTCAAGACGATCATCACCGCATATGGCCTGACCGAGTCGTGCGGCACCATCAGCATGTGTCGTCCAGAAGATGATTACGAAACAATTTCGCTGACCAGCGGTCGTGCGCTCGTCGATGTCGAAGTGAAGATCGTCGACGACGACTTCAAGGAAGTGCCCCGTGGCGAGGCCGGCGAGATCGTGTGTCGCGGATACAACGTGATGCAGGGTTACTTCGAGGACGAGGCTGCCACCGCAGAGGCCATCACCGCTGATGGTTGGTTGCACACTGGTGACATCGGAACGATGAACGATCGTGGATACATCAACATCACCGACCGCAAGAAGGACTTGTTCATCGTCGGCGGCTTCAACGCCTACCCAGCCGAAATCGAGAACTATCTGCTCGGTCATCCCGACATCGCACAAGTAGCGGTCATCGGCGTACCCGATGACCGTCAAGGTGAGGTCGGTTGGGCTTTCGTGACGGCTCGACCCGGCTCGACCATCGACCCTGAAGAAGTGGTGACCTGGAGTCGCGAGCGCATGGCGAACTACAAGGTGCCGCGACGGGTCGTCGTCCTCGACGCACTTCCGACCAATCCGAACGGAAAAGTCACGAAGTTCGAATTGCGCGACCTGGCCGCGAAGTACTCGCAGTAGCCACCACGTCGTCGGTCGCCGTTCCCCTACCGTCAAAGTAGGCCTCACGACTAACCTCTGTCTCCATGCGGGGGATCATCTACAACGGAACATCGACTGAACTCGTCGACGGAATCAAGCTTCGTGAACCGGGGCCGCGCGATGTGGTCGTGCGAATCGCAGCAGCGGGCTTGTGCCACAGCGACGTCAGTTACATGAACGGGCTCTATCCGGTGCCGTCACCAGGCGTGTGCGGTCATGAAGGGGCGGGCATCGTTGAGCGAGTCGGTGACGCGGTCACGCATGTGAAGCCAGGTGACCACATCGCCATCGCCACGTTGTCCGCGTGCGGCATGTGTCCGGCGTGCGCATCGGGTCGACCGACCGCATGTCGCGCGACACTTGGCAACGCCACACAGCCATTCACGTACGAGGGCGACCCCATCTGGAATTTCGCGGGTGTGTCGACTTTCGTCGAGCAGACGGTCATTCGTGACATCCAGTGCGTCAAGCTTCCCGATGACGTGCCGTTGTCTTCGGCAGCGATCGTCGGTTGCGGAGTCATCACCGGCATGGGCGCAGTCTTCAACCGCGCAAATGTGAAGCGCGGACAGAGCGCTGCTGTGTTCGGAGTCGGTGGTGTCGGACTGAACGTCATCCAAGCACTGAAAGTTCAGGGTGCCGAAAAAATCATCGCCATCGACACCGTGCCAGAGAAAGAAGCGTTGGCTCGCAAGTTCGGTGCCACACACTTTCTCGACGGCAAGCGAGAAGACATCGTCGATGCGATCACCCAGATTTGTCCCGCCAGCGAATCTGTCGTTCGTGGACCTTTCAATGCAGGTGGCGTCAACTGGGCATTCGACTGCGTCGCCCACCCCACCGTCACCTGGAACGCACTTGAGTCGCTCGAGTGGGAAGGCAATGTCGTCGTCATCGGTGTCGCCTCGCAGACTGCCGAATTCAAAGGTCTGTACGGACGACTCACTCAAGTCGACCGCGGAATCATCGGTTGTCGTTACGGCAGCTCGTCACCGCATCGCGACTTCCCGTACATCATGAATCTGTACCGCACGGGACAGGTTCTTCTCGACGAACTCGTCACCGCTGTCCGACCAATCGACAAGTGGCAAGACTCGATACACGAGATGGAAACCGGCGCGGTCGCCCGCGGCGTCCTGTCGTTCTAGACACGTCGCTGCGACCATTCGACTGACGAAACGTCGACACATGCCTGTTCCCACTTCGCCCATCCGAGGTGATTTCGAGAACCTGCTCGACCTTTTCGACGAGGTCGTGCGAGTTGCTCCCGACGTCGAGGCGTATGTGCAACCGTCCGCGACGGGTCCGACGATGCGCATGTCGTTCGTCGAGTGGGCAACTCGTGCCGATGCACTCGCTGGGTGGTTGATCGACAAGGGCGTGAAAAAGGGTGACGTCGTCGGAATTCGCCTCCCGAGTTGCATCGATTACGTCGTCGCGTACCAAGCAATCACCCGCGCAGGTGCGATTGCCACCGGCATCAACCCTCGTTACGGGCATGGCGAAGTCGAACACATCATCAATCGCTCGAATCCGGTGCACATTTTCGACGGACCGTTGCCAGAGGTGATGGGTGGAGATCCGTTTCGGCGCCGCGTTGAACTCGCCCATGACGACCCGATCGCGATCGTATGGACCGGAGGCACCACCGGCTACCCGAAAGGTGCCTGGTTCGACCACCGTTGCCTCGAAGCGATGACGGGTGGGGCCGGCGATCTCTCGCACGTCGGCGACCGACGTCTTTCACCACTTCCCTTCGCACATGTCGGAGCAATGACCAGATTGTGGGACGAGTTGATGCATGTCATCACCACGGTCATCGTTCCTTCTCCGTGGACTGCCGAGGGTGCTCTCGCTGCGATCAACGACGAACGAGTGACAGTCAGCCAAGGTGTGCCGACGCAATATCGCATGATATTCGACCATCCTCGTTTCGCCGACACCGACGTCAGTCACCTTCGCGTCGCGGGCATCGGCGCTGCACGTATCCCACCTGAGTTGGTCATTGAGATGCGCGAGAAACTCGGTTGCAACGTGCTCGCACGGTACACAAGCACTGAAGCGTGCGTATCGACGGGCACGAGCATCAACGACGACATCGACACAATCTGCAACAGCGTCGGGAAACCGAGTGCGGCCGTCGAATTGCGCCTCGTCCACGAAGATGGAAACACGTGCGCGCAAGACGAAGTGGGGGTCGTGCAACTACGCAGTAGAGCGATGATGCGCGGATATTGGAAAGACGAAGAACGGACGCGAGAAGTGTTCACCTCCGACGGTTTTCTCATCACCGGCGACTTGGGATTCATCGACGAGAAAGGTGACCTTCACCTCGTCGGACGAAACACCGAGATGTACATCCGTGGCGGATACAACGTGTATCCCGTCGAGGTCGAGAATCATCTGGGCACACATCCCGACGTCTCTGCAGCAGCAATCGTCGGTGCGAGCGTTGATGACCGCCTGGGTGAGATTGGTGTCCTCTTTGCCGTGCCTCGATCGGGCAGCGCACTCACACTCGAGTCGGTGCGTGACCACGTGAAGGCCTCTCTCGCCAGTTACAAGGCCCCCGATGTCCTGGTCTGCGTGACCGAACTTCCGCTGACCTCGCTCGGCAAAGTAGACAAGAAGCAACTTCAACCGCTCGCAGACAAGGAGGCAGCCGCGTGGCAGCGATAGAGGGACTGATCGACACATCCGGAAAGACCCTGTGGCAACTCGTCGAAGAACGCGCTGCAGCGACCCCCGACAAACGGATGGCCATCGATGAGGCGGGGCGCACGCTCACCTACGGCGGGTTTCGCGATTGGTGTCTGCGTGTTGCAGCCGGCCTTCATGATCTTGGCGTGCGCGAAGAGTCACGCGTCTCGTGGATCCTGCCGTCGCGCTTCGAGGCACTCGTTCTCGCAGGTGCACTCGCCCGTCTCGGTGCGATCCAGAATCCGATTCTTCCCATCTACCGCACGCGTGAAGTGGGATTCATCGCTCGACAGAGCGGATGTGAAGTGATGGTCGTTCCGAATGTGTTCCGTGGTTTCGAGTATCCGCCGATGGCGCGCGAAGCAGTCGAGGGTCTCGGTACCAAGATTCTCATCGCAGACCCGGACCTACCGGAAGGTGACCCATCGACGCTTCCGTCGTTCAACCCGAAGTTCGAGGCATTGCGCTGGTTGTTCTATTCGTCGGGAACGACTGCCGACCCGAAGGGTGCCAAGCATTGCGACCGCTCGATGAGTGCGGCAAACACCGGAATGCAATGGAGCATGGAGGTGGGTCCCGACGACAAGGCAGCAGTGGTCTTCCCCATCACACACGTCGGTGGCTTGGTGTGGATGTTCAATGCGATGCAGACCGGTGTGGAATTGCTGATGGTCGAGACATTCAATGCCGACCAGACACCTGAATGGCTCGGCAAGAACGGCGTCACCTGCGCAGGTGCAGGCACTGCGTTTTGGTTGATGTATCTCAACAAGCAGCGGCAATTGCCAAAGGGCGAGAAGTTGTTCCCCAACGTGCGCATCTTCAATGGTGGAGGCGCCGCCAAACCGAAGCCGCTCCACTTCGAGATGATGGAAGCGTTCGGAGCTCCCCTCATCAACGGCTGGGGACTGACCGAAAGCCCGATCAACATCATGGTTCACGTCGACGACCCCGACGTGAAGAAGGCCGAGACAGACGGTCGACCCTGCCCTGACGTTCTCGTGCGAACGGTCATGGACGGCAAAGACACTCCTCGCGGAGTCGAGGGTGAACTGCGTGTCAAAGGACCTCAAGTCTGCATGGGATATCTCGATGCCTCGCTCGATGCAGATGCATTCGACGAAGAGGGCTGGTTTCGCACCGGTGACCTCGGCGTGATCGATGCGGACGGCTACATCAGCATCACCGGTCGACTGAAGGACATCATCATCCGCAAGGGCGAGAACATCTCGGCAAAAGAAATCGAGGACCTGTTATACACCCATCCGTCGATCGCCGATGCTGCAGTCATCGGTCTTCCCGACGATGCAAGTGGTGAACGTGCGTGTGCTGTCGTGGTGTTGAAGGAAGGCACGTCACTCGACTTGCCCGGCATGGTCTCGTTCCTCAAAGGACAGAAACTGTCCATGCACAAGGTGCCAGAACAGCTCGAAATACTCGAATCTCTACCGAGAAACCCCAGTGGCAAAGTGCTGAAGAAGGACCTCCGGGTTCAATTCGGTGGCAAAGCGTAAAGGAGACACCCATGGGCAGGTTTGACAACAAGAGAGTGATCGTCACCGGAGCCGGATCCGGAATTGGCAAAGCGACGGCGATCAAGTTTGCATCAGAGGGAGCGAATGTCGCATGCGTCGACCTTCGTGGCGCTTCTGACACTGCTGCAGAAATCGGTGGTTCTGCCTTTCCGCTCGACTGCAACGTCGCCGATGCAAGTGCAGTCGAAAAGATGGTCTCGAGCGCAGTCGACAAACTCGGCGGTCTCGACATCCTCGCGAACATCGCGGGTATCGGACACTTCAAGTGGAGCCACGAGGAATCTCCGGAAGACTTCGACCGCATTCTCAGCGTGAACTTGAACGGCACGTTCTACTGCAGCCGTTACGCACTGCCGCACATGCTCGCAGCAGGTGGCGGCATCATCGTGAATACGGCTTCCACCGCTGGTCTCATCGGTCAGCCATGGAGTGCCGCGTACTGCGCCAGCAAGGGTGGCGTCGTGATGCTCACTCGCGCAATGGCCTATGAGTATCGCGACAAAAACATCCGCATTGCAGCGGTCGCGCCCGGTGGAACGAAAACGAACATCGTGAAGTCGTTCACCGACCTTCCCAAGGACGCCGACTACACGTTGATGTCAAAGATCATGTCGCCGGTGCCGATTGCGGATCCTTCAGAAATCGCTTCAGCTTTCGCCTACATCGCGTCTGATGACGGCCGATTCATCACCGGTTCGATTCTCACCATCGACGGTGGCATCGTCTGCTGATGTCTCCACGTGTGATCCTGTGCGACCTCGATGGGGTCGTCTGGCTCGCACACATTCCGATCCCTGGTTCAGTCGACGCCGTTCGGCGCGCACGAGACGCCGGGTGTCGAGTTCTCTTCGTCACGAACAACTCTTTTTCCACCCTTGAACAGCAGTACGCGGCACTGAACGCCGTCGGCATCGAAGCACGTGGCGACGTGGTGTCAAGTGCCAACGCTGCCGCGCTGTTGGTCGAACCCGGCATGCGCACTTTGGTGTGCGGTGGTGAGGGACTGCGTGAAGCAGTCGCAGGACGTGGTGCCAACGTGGTGTCGCCTCATGTGACACCCGAGCCTGACGGCACCTTTGATGCCGTCGTCGTCGGCTTCTATCGCGAGTTCACATGGGACATCATGAGACGTGCCGCAACAGCAGTGCGCCGTGGTGCAGTGCTCATCGGCGCGAACTCTGACCCCTCGTACCCCACTCCCGATGGACCAATTCCTGGCGGCGGCTCGATTCTTGCTGCAATCGAACGCGCGTCAGAGACCACGGCGGTCATCGCCGGAAAGCCACATGAACCGATGGCTCGTCTGGTGGCGCAGATGACCGACAACACAACAGCAGAGCACATGGTGATGATCGGTGATCGGTACGACACAGACGGAGCATTTGCGCAGACGCTCGGTTGCCCGTTCACACTCGTGCTGTCTGGCAGCACGTCAGCCGAGCATGCAAGTGTCATCGATGCACAACGAGAACGACTCGACTCAGTCGCAAAGGACCTTGATGCTGCAGTGTCACGCCTTCTGGCGTGACGTGTCAGCGAAACGGCTTGTGGCCGACGATGCTCGCGCGCTCCATGATGCGGATGTCGGGCCAGTAATCGCTCGCCGCGTAATGCTGAACTGCATGGTTGTCCCAGAAGGCGACCGAATCCTTCTCCCAATGGAACCGGCACTGGAGCTCGAGAATGTCTGATTGGCGGCAGAGGTACTCGCGGAGCTTCATACCTTCTTCTTTGTCGAGGCCATCGATGCCCGTGCAAAAGTTGCGGTTGACATAGAGGTAGCGGCGCCCGGTGACAGGATGCGTCGGCGCAACGGGATGGTGTTGAATCGGATACTCGAGACGAAGCTTCTCGAGCATCTCAGGGTCTTTCACGTTCTTGCCGAATGACGGCATGAAGTCGTGAGTGGCAGTCATGTTCTCGATGCGCTCTTTCACGTCATCTGGAAGTCCGTCATAGGCCGCGTACATGTCGCAGAACAACGTGTCGCCGCCAGATTCCGGAACTTGCACACCGTGCAAAATGGCGCCCATCGAAGGAACTTCACGCCACGTGACGTCGTGGTGCCACAAGTTCTCGTAGCCGCCGACCTCGGCAGACTTCGTGAACCGCACCAACTCGGGCATGTCACTGTTCGACGAAAGGAAAGGATGCAGCTCGAGCTCGCCGAAACGTCGTGCAAATGCCACATGTTGTTCCGGTGTGAGTGGCTGGTTGCGGAAGAAGATCACCTTGTAGGCAGCGAGCACGCGACGCAATTCACTGACGACAATGTCGGACAACGGCTTGGTGATGTCGATGTTGCCGATGACCGCACCGACCGTCGCCCCCAATGGGGTCACGGTGAAGTGATCCCACGTGAGCGAGCGAAGGTACTCACGCTCTTTTGCGAGATGCGCGAGGGGTCCCACTTGGGTCTCGCCAACGGTCAAACGCTGATTCTTGAAGCGTGCACCGGCCTCTTCGGCCTGGCGCGACGTGTTGACGATGTCGTCGCGAGTCACTGCTGACACGATGTCCCCCTCTAGCGTCGGTCTGCGGTCACACTATCGAACGCTGAAGCCTGCCACTTCTGCTTTCTGACGGTTCGTCAGATAATGTCAGCGACGCATGGACCTGCGATACACCGATTCTGAATTGGCCTTTCGAGAGGAACTGCGGGCCTGGCTCCGCGACGTCCTTCCATCGGTGCCACCTGAACCTCACCGCAATGATTGGGAAGGCCGTCGCGCCTGGGACACCGGTTGGCAACGCATGTTGTTCGACGCCGGTTACGCCGGCATCAATTGGCCGAAAGAATTCGGCGGACGCGGCGCAACACCGACTGAGCACCTGATCTTCCTCGAAGAGACCGAGCGTATGCGCGCTCCGTATGTCGGCATGAACTTCGTCGGTTTGTTGCACGCCGGACCGACTCTCATCGCCGAAGCAACCGACGAACAAAAGGCGTATCACTTGCCCGGCATCTTGAAGGGTGACCACGTGTGGTGTCAGGGCTTCAGTGAGCCTGGCGCAGGAAGCGACCTCGCAAGTCTGCGTTGTCGCGCATTCCGTGACGGCGACGACTACGTCATCTCAGGTTCGAAGATCTGGACGAGTTTTGGTCACACAGCTGATTACTGCGAGATGTTGGTACGAACTGATCCCGACGCACCAAAACACAAAGGCATCACGTGGCTGATACTTCCGATGAAAGCTGCCGGCATCGACATTCGCCCGCTGCGCACGATGGAAGGGTCCACGGAATTCTGCGAGGTGTACTTCGACGAAGTGCGGGTGCCGGTGAAGAACCGTGTCGGTGATGAGAACGATGGATGGCGTGTCACCATGGTGACGCTCGCTTTCGAACGAGGAACTGCATTCGTCAGCGAGATGTTGCAGTCGATGGAACTGGTGCGTGACCTCACGGACCTCGCAAAGAAGGTCACACGTCACGGATCAACTGCGTGGGAGGACGCAGGTCTGCGTCGCGACCTCGCACACCTCTCCGGCGAACTCGACGCATTGTGGGCACTCACCAAGCGCAACATCAGCGAAGCGCAGCGCAAGGGTTTGGTCGGCGCGGGTGGCAACGTCTTCAAGGTCGCCTACACCGACGTACGCCAAAAACTCGGCGACATCTCGATGCGTCTTCTTGACCGCGCGTCGTTGTCGCTCGACGACATGTCCGGACTGCCGACCGGAAAGCACGTGAAAGGTCGCATCCACGCGCTGTCGATCGGTATCGCAGCAGGCACGTCGCAAGTGCAGAAGAACATCGTCTCAGAGCGTGTGCTCGGGCTGCCGAAGGATCGCTGACATGGACTTCTGGCCTACCGATGACCAACTCGCACTCCAAGAGGGCGTGCGCTCTTTCTGTCAAGGTCGTTTTCCTTTCGACACACTCCACGACATTGAAGCTGCAGGCGGGCGAATCGAGCGGAGCGCGTGGAAAGACATTGCCGACATGGGCGTCTTCTCGCTGCGAAACGACGGGTTCGGAGTGAGCGACGCAGCTCTCGTGTTCGAAGAGCTCGGCCGGGCACTCGTTCCGGGACCACTCGTGGCCACTTATCTCGCTGCCACACATCTCGCTGATGCAGGTGCTGCGACGGGTGACACCATCGTGGGTCTCTCCGAGGTCGCCGAACCGGTCACCGTCATCGAATTTGCAGACGACCTCGACATGTTGTTGTTGCTCGATTCGAACGGCGTGCGCCGAATGGCTCCGGATGCTCTGCCGACGGACGCCGTCGAACGACCGGTCAATCCGCTGACTCCCCTGCGTGTGGCCCACGCAGTCACGGCGGGCGGTGAATTGGTTCTGAGCGGAGACGCTGCACGCGCACTGCGCCTCGAGGGAACACTGCTCACTGCTGCGATGCAGGTGGGCGTCGCGTTTGCCGCCATCGACCTCGCCGTCGAGTACGCGAAGGGACGGGAACAATTTGGTCGCCCGATCGGACAGTTCCAAGCGGTGAAACACATGTGTGCCGACATGCTCACTCGCGCCGAGGTCGCACGTTCTGCCACGTACGCAGCTGCAGCAAACTTGGAGGGCAAGGGCGAAGACGATGCGGAGCACACTGTTCGCGTCGCCAAGATGCTCGCCGGTGACGCGGCAATTTTCTGCGGCAAGACCGGAATTCAAGTTCACGGTGGCATGGGCTTCACGTGGGAAGTGAACGCACAGCGCTATTGGAAGAGCGCGACGGTCCTCGACACGCACTTTGGAAACAGCGACGACCACGCCGACGCCATCGCGGCGGCGATGTGACGCCACACCGAACACTCGGTGGAATGAATCGACAACAACTGGAGGGACAACATGGGAATCTGTGATGGACGAGTCGTCATCATCACCGGTGCCGGACGCGGTATCGGACGGGCGCATGCATTGGCATTCGCTGCGGCGGGGGCAAAGGTCGTCGTCAATGACGT
Organism: uncultured Bifidobacterium sp.; assembly: GCA_964394175.1. Lineage (GTDB taxonomy): Bacteria > Actinomycetota > Acidimicrobiia > Acidimicrobiales > Ilumatobacteraceae > UBA2093. Next base: position 152,273 of record CAYMVM010000001.1, on the reverse strand, counting down.
CGGTGCATCTCTCACGGGCGAAGGGGCTGACCTCAGCCCTGCACAAGAGACCGTCAATGACATCATCGCTGCCGGTGGACAGGCAATCGTTAATTCTGACGATGTCAGTGACTGGGACGGCGCTGGTCGCATGATCCAACAAGCAGTCGAGCACTTCGGGGGCCTCGACACATTGGTGTGCAATGCAGGAATCGTGCGCGACCGCATGCTCGTCAACATGAGCGTCGAAGAGTGGGACGCAGTCATGAAGGTGCACTTGCGCGGCACCTTCTGCCCTGTTCGTCACGCGATCGGTTATTGGCGCGAAGAGCACAAGGCGGGTCGTGCCCGCGAGGCGCGGATCGTCACCACCTCGTCAGGTGCTGGTCTCTTCGGCAGCGTTTCGCAGGCCAACTATTCGTCTGCAAAGGCCGGCATTGCTGCCTTCACCATCGTCGCTGCGGCCGAACTTGCGCGATATGACGTTCTCGCAAACACCATCGCGCCATCAGCACGTAGTCGCATGACCGAAGAAGCCTTCGCCGACATGATGAAGAAGCCGGACAGTGGGTTCGACAAGATGGCACCAGAGAACATCTCGCCGTTGGTCGTGTGGCTCGGAAGTTCCGCATGCACAGTCAGCGGCCGTGCATTTGAAATCGCCGGTGGCGAGCTGAACCTGTGTGACGGTTGGCAGCACGGAGTGTCCTTCGACAAAGGCGCACGTTACGAACCAGAAGAAATCACTGCAGTCGTCGCAGACTTGCTGAGCACCGCTCCATCTCCAGCACCCGTGTACGGAGCATCCTGAGCACTCGCCGCTGAGGCATCGACCAATGAGAACGAAAGTACAAGCGACCGACGGCCGAGTGATCGGTACTCGAGCGACACAGACGCGCGCGCGCCTGCTCGAGGCTGCGGCGAAGTTGCTCGAAGAACGCAGTGCGCTCGATCTGAAAGTGATCGATGTGACTCGCGAGGCACGCACGTCACCGGCCACGTTCTACCAATACTTCTCCGACGTCTCGGACGCTGTCCTGCAGCTCGCGCGACAGGCCGGCGAGGACGCGGTGTCGATGATCGCGCATCTCGAACATGAGTGGACGGGCGAGACCGGCAAGCAACACGCCCTCGACTTCGTCAGCGCATTCATCGAACATTGGATGGGCCACTCCGCGATCCTTCGTGTGCGCAACCTTCAGGCCGAAGAGGGTGATGATGCCTTTCGTCGGGCTCGTGGTCGCGCGTTGAAACCATTTCTCGACGCGCTCGTCTCCAAAATCGAAGCAAACCAGCGGTCTGGACGCATCTCGAAAGAGCTCAGTCCCTATGCAACGGCAAGTGCGATTCTTGCGACTCTCGAGCGCTTGGTTGCGTACATTGACATCTTCGAGCAACGTGGCGTGTCACAAGACGACATGAAGCGAACGCTCGCGATACTCACTTTTCAAACCGTCACCGGCGAAGCCTGGTGACGCGGAGTCACATCGCCAGACTGCCGAAAGGAGCGACGTCAGTCGACGACATTCCGGCAAACAGTTTGTCTTTGTTCGCGGTGATGGCATCGAGCGTCCAACGTTGCTCGCCGGCACGAATGGACGTCGCGACGATGTGCTGCTGGATGCGGTGAATTTCTTCGCCAGTGACGATGAACACCTGCCCGTTCACACCGTCAGATGCGGGCGAACTGAGCCATCCCACCATCGGCGACACGTGAGCTGGGTCGTAGCGGTCGAATCCGGAATCGGGCTTGGCGAACATGGGACTGTTCTCGGTCATCGGAGTTCTCGCACGTGGCGCGATGCAGTTCACGTCGACGCCGTATTTCCCCAGCTCTCGAGCATGGATGACGGTCATCGTGATGATGCCGCCCTTTGCGCTTCCGTAATTGCTCTGCGCCGTACCACCGAAGAGCCCCGATTCGCTTGAGGTGTTGACGATCTTGCGACGCTTGAGAGCCCCGCCTTCGCCGGCTGCCTTCGCTGCATTGCGCCAATGCATGGCGGCAAAATGCGAACACGCGAAGTGGCCCTTCAAGTGCACATCGATCACGATGTCCCATTGTTCCTCGGTCATCGAGAACACCATCGCGTCGCGGAGAATGCCGGCGTTGTTGACGAGAATGTCGAGATCGCCGTACTTCGCGATGGTGCCGTTGACCAGTTCCTCCGCATCTGACCATTTGGCGACGCTTCCCTTGAACGCCGATGCCCTGCCACCTGCTGCCGTGATTGCTGCAACGACGTCGTCGGCTGCGTCTGTCACGTCGTTCACGACGACTGTTGCGCCTTCTTTCGCGAGGAGTTCCGCATGACAGCGCCCGACTCCTTGACCAGCTCCGGTGACGATTGCGACTTTTCCGTCGAGTGCTCCCATGGTGATGTCCTTTCGGTCGTCGACAAGTGCGTGCGAACGGCGCCATGGCTCGACGCACGAAGCACGACTCTATAGTGAGCACGTGCGCGTCTCCGTAGGCCTACCCATCGACAGACCCGACCCGAGTGGTCAATTCGTGTCCGGCACTGGCATCGCACTCAGCGCCCGTGCTGCAGAGAGCGCCGGATTCGATGCTGTGTTCGCCACTGACCATCCCGCCCCCGACGCAAAGTGGCTCACATATGGAGGTCACCCGACTCTCGACCCCTTCGTTGCTCTCAGTTTCGCCGCAGCAACCACGTCGCGACTGAAAGTCCACACCAACTTGATGGTCCTGCCATATCGCAACCCGCTGCTCGCGGCGAAGAATGTCGCAAGCCTCGACGTGTTGTCAGGTGGCCGTCTCATTCTCGGTGTCGGTGCCGGATACTTGCAATCAGAGTTCGCTGCACTCGGCGTACCGTTCGACGATCGTGCCGCACGCTGTGACGACGCCCTCGACACCATGATCAAAGCGTGGTCTGGCGAACCGTTCGACCACGATGGCATCGACTTCGTCGCAAGAAACATCATCGTGCAACCTGCACCGACGCAACGTCCGCATCCACCTATCTGGGTGGGCGGCAACTCGATGAAGGCGATCGAGCGCGCTGTTCGTTTCGCCAATGGCTGGGCGCCGATGCCTTCACCAAAATCAAGTGCGAAGTTTCTCGGCACGCCAGGTATGGAAACCGTGGACGACTTGCGAGTGCGCATCGAGCGCCTCCACGAGCTGCTCCACGCGGCGGGACGCGACATCGCGACATTCGATGTGGCGATGCTTCCTGCCCAACAGACACACTTTGGTGACCAAAACGCGTCACCACAGGCCGTGATTGATGAGGCGCACCACCTCGCAGAGGCAGGTGTCACAGTGCTGGTCGTCAATGTGGCTGGCGAACATCCTGTGGAATTCGCTGAAAACGTCGCGAAATGGGGGGCCGAGATCCTCCCGCACCTTCCTCACTGAAAATCCAGTAGTTGGAGGCTCCCCTAGCGAGTCCAGAAATGTTTCTGATACCTTGTCAGAAAGTATCAACCACAAGTGTTTCCGACGATTCGGAAGCAGTGGTGAGCGCGAAGGGACAGTCATGGCTGAGAACACCGCAGGCGACAGAACGAGCGGACGTGAGATTCCGAAAATCATCAGCGTCGACGACCATGTCGTCGAACCTCCGCACATTTTCGAACGTTGGATCGATCCCAAGTTCCGCAACCACCCCGATCTTCCGCGAGTCGAACGGCGCGGCATCGGCAGCATGGTCTACAAGGGTGGAACGCAGTACGACATCGAGTGGGACGACTCAAAGCCGAAGGCTGACACCTGGTTCTACGAAGATCTCGTCCAGCCACACAAGCGTCATGTCGCAGCAGTGGGCTTCGAACGCGATGACATGACCCTCTCGCCCATCACCTATGACGAGATGCGCCCGGGCTGTTACGACCCGAAAGAGCGTTTGAAGGACATGGACGCCGATCACGTCGAAGGTTCTCTGTGCTTCCCCACCATGCCGCGTTTTTGTGGTCAGACGTTCGCTGAGCGCAAAGACAAGGACCTCGCCTTGGCCTGTGTCCGCGCCTACAACGACTGGATGATCGAAGAATGGTGCGGAGACTCCGACGGTCGTCTCATTCCACTGCCGCTCATTCCGTTGTGGGACGTGCAACTCGCTGCAGAGGAAATTCGCAAGAACGCCGCGCGCGGCGCGACGGCCGTTGCCTTCTCTGAGATCACCGCGAAACTCGGTCTTCCGACGTTGCACAGTGGTTACTGGGAGCCGTTCTTCGAAGCGTGTGAAGAGACGAACACCATCATCTGCATGCACATCGGCTCATCCAGCCAGATGCCAGCGACATCGTCAGATGCTCCTCCTGCGGTCGCAGCCACTCTCAGTTTCGGCAACGCGATGAGCTCGCTCTCTGACTTCCTGTTCAGCGGCGTTCTCGTCCGCCATCCGAAGTTGAAGTTGGCATACAGCGAAGGACAAATCGGCTGGGTGCCTTACATCCTCGAGCGTGCCGATGACGTGTGGCACGAACACCGTGCATGGGGCGGAGTCAAAGAAATCGTTCCAGAGCCACCGAGCACGTACTGGCATCGTCAGATCTACGGCTGCTTCTATCGCGACCGCCATGGTCTTGAGAGCCTGCATCGAATCGGCGAGGACAACGTCACGTTCGAGACGGACTACCCACACACCGACAGCACATGGCCGTTCACGAAGAAGATCTTCGAAGAGCAAGTGCAAGACCTCTCCGACGAGCTCGTCTACAAGTTGGCTCGCGGCAATGCCATCAAGATGCTGAACCTCGACCCGGTCACGGGTCGCTGGCGCAAGCCGTAGTCAGAGAGTGCGGTGACGGGGGTGCCGCTTCCTGAACACGTCGAGGCGATAGCCAAAAAAGTCAACAACTGGGGCCGCTGGGGAAGCGACGATCAGTTGGGCACGCTCAACTTCATCGACGATTCTGCTCGTCTGCGTGGTGTGAATTCGGTTCGGACCGGACGCGCGTTCGCGCTCGGGCTTCCACTCGACGAGAACGGCCCACAAATGGGTTTCGTGAAAGGTCGGGACAATCCCGTGCACACGATGGTGATGGTCAACGAGCCATCGCAACCTGGAAGCACCGGTTGTTGGAACGACGACGCCATCACGATGGGTGTGCAGGCGTGCACCCACTGGGATGCGTTATCGCATGCGAGCCTCGACGGACATTTGTACAACGGGCACCCTGCATCTGCGATCACATCCGAAGGTGCAGCTTTGTGCGGCATCGACGTCATTCCAACAATCGTGAGCCGCGGCATCTTGCTCGACGTCGCACGCGCACGCGGAGTCGACCGCCTCCCCGGAGGACATGCGATCGGCCCTGATGACCTCGACGCGGCGCTCGCTCTGACTGGTCTCACAGTTGAACCTGGTGACATCATCTTGTTGCGCACCGGTCACATGCAGGTGTTCCTGAGCGGCGACAAGTTGAACTACGCCATCACCGCACCAGGTCCCGGCATCCATGCCGCAGAGTGGATGCACCGCCACAGTGTCGCTGCGCTCGCACTCGACAACCTCATTTTCGAGGTCTTTCCGTGCGAGAGCAAAGACGCCTGGTTGCCGGTGCACTTCCTCCATCTCGTGCACATGGGAATGATCCAAGGCCAGAACTGGAACCTCGAGGAACTCGCTGATGACTGCGCGAGTGACGGGCAATACGATTTCCTCTTGAACGCTTCACCAGAACCCATCACCCGAGGAACAGGGTCGATGGTGAATCCGGTGGCAGTCAAGTAGCGGCCACACGTCGCGCACAACACGGGGGGAATTGCACATGGCGTTGAACGGAATTGATCCGACGTCCATTCCGACGGTCGCATCTCAACTTCGAGCCAGACTTGGTGACGACCGCATGGGATACGTGCTCGATGATGAGCGCTACACGTGGCATGAAGTGGCGATGCAATCCGCGGTTCGAGGTGCGATGTTGCGGCAATTGCTTCGGCCAGGCATTCCTCACATCGGAGTGTTGCTGGAGAACACGCCCGAGTACTTGTTGTTGGCGGGTGGCGCCGCATTCGCCGGTGGCGCGATTGTCGGTATCAATCCCACACGTCGTGGCGAAGAACTGGCAAAAGACATCAGACATGCCGATTGCCAACTCATCATCACCGACAATCAGAGTCGTCACATGCTTGAAGGCCTCGACCTCGGTGACGTACACACGACGCTGTATGTCGACTCTGACGAGTACCGGGCACTCCTCGCCCAGCATGCCGATGTCGGCGTGCAGGCGCCCGAGGATGACCCCAGCCCGATGGCACCACTCTTTCTGTTGTTTACCAGCGGCAGTACGAGTGCGCCGAAACTCGTCGTGTGCAGCACCGCTCGAATGGCCATCTCCGGAATTCGGGCGGCCGAGATCACTGGCGTGACCCGCGACGACATCTGTTATTCACCGATGCCCCTTTTCCATGGAAATGCCCTCATGGCACTGTGGTCTTCCGCACTGCACTTCGGTGCACCCGTGGTGCTGCGTCGAAAGTTTTCTGCGTCGAAGTTTCTCGACGACATTCGAGAGCATGACGCCACGTTCTTCACCTACGTGGGTCGCACAATCGCCTACATCCTCGCCCAACCAGAGACGCAATTCGACGCGAAGAACAATCTCCGCGCCGGCTTTGGCACCGAAGCAAGCATCCTCGACCGAAAGTTGTTCGAAGAGCGTTTCAAGTGCAAGCTCATTGAAAGTTACGGAAGCAGTGAGAACGGTGTCGTCATCGGACTGACACCTGATTCTCCCCCCGGCTCTCTCGGTCTTCCGCGAAACCCCGCCGATGAGATCGTCGTCGTCCATTCAGAAACAGGCGAAGAATGCGAGCGTGCACGATTCGACCAGCATGGTGCTCTTCTCAACCCCACAGAAGCAATCGGTGAATTGGTGAACAAGACTCCGGGTCAGGCGTTCGAGGGCTACTACAACAACAAAGAGGCCACCGAGTCACGCATGCGCGGCGGCTGGTTCTGGAGTGGTGACCTCGGCTACCGCGATGCTGCCGGCTTCTTCTACTTCGCTGGTCGCAATGCCGACTGGTTGCGAGTCGACAGTGAGAACTTTGCGTCATCGCCCATCGAAGAAATACTTCGTCGCTTTCCTGGCGTCGTCATGGTCGCGGTGTACGCAGTTCCCGACCCACGAACTGGCGACCAAGTGATGGCGTCACTCGAGATGGCGCCGGGCATCTCGTTCGATGCAGCCGCATTCGATGCATTTCTCACCGAACAGAAGGATCTCGGCACGAAGTGGGCGCCTCGGTTCGTGCGGGTGGCCTCGAACACACCGCTGACGGCGAACAACAAGGTCAACAAACAGCCTCTGCGAGTCGAATCATGGTTGGTCAGCGACCCCATCTACTGGCGTACCGTCCCCGGTGCGCCACTTGAGCCGTTCACTTCAGAGCTGAAAGATGCACTCCATCGCCAGTTCGTGGACAATGGACGAGTCAGTTTCCTACCAGCGGGAGCAATCTCATGACCTACGTCATCGGCGACACCAACTCAGACATGCTGCTACCGGACCCGGTCGCACGCCCAGTGCACTACACACTCATCTCTGTCGACGACCATTTGGTCGAACCTCCCGACATGTTCGATGGACGTCTACCCAAGCATCTTCAAGCAGAAGCCCCGACTCTCGTTGTGAACAAACATGGCCATCAAGTGTGGCGCTTCGATGGGCAGACCTTTTCGCAGGTAGGCATGAATGCCGTCGCCGGTCGTCGACCAGAAGCGCGTTCACTCGAGCCGACACGTTTTGAAGACATGCGTCGTGGATGTTGGGACATTCATGAACGCGTCAAAGACATGGACGTCATCGGTTGCTGGGCATCTCTCAATTTCCCATCCCAGATTGCCGGATTCGCCGGTCGCGTGTTCAGTGCATGCGCCAATCCGGACCTGGGCCTTGCCGTGACGCGAGCCTGGAACGACTGGATGCATGAAGAGTGGTGGGCACCGTACCCAGAACGAATCATCCGCTGTGGAATCACGTACCTCGCCGACGCGAATCTGGCCGCTGAAGAAATTCGGCGCAACGCGGCTCGCGGTTTCACAACAGTCACATTGCCCGAGCGTCCACACAACGTCGGTCTCCCTTCGATCTTCACCGGTTGGTGGGATCCTGTGATCGAAGCCTGCGTCGAGACTGACACCGTCATCTCGTTGCACGTCGGCTCCAGCGGCATGTACCCACTTCCCGAGGCTGCACCTGCGTTGCAGCTTGGCGCAACGATGTTCGGTCAATTGTCGCTGAACGCGTGTGCCGAATGGTTGTGGAGTGGTTATGGCTACCGATTCCCGACGCTGAAAATCGCGATGAGCGAAGGTGGTATCGGATGGGTGCCGATGTTGCTCGACCGTCTCGAAAACGTCGTTGACCGCAGCGGCTACGGCCGTGGTTGGGACCTACGCCCCGCAGAAATCCTGCGACGCAATTTCTACTTCTGCACCATCGACGACCCGAGCACGATCGACTTGTACGACGTCATCGGAGAGGACCACATCATGGTCGAGGTCGACTACCCACACGGCGACAGCACCTGGCCCGACACACAAGAAGAGTTGAAGAAGGCTTGGGGTCATCTACCGGCACGAGTGCTGCGCAAGTTCTGCAGCGAGAACGCCTCGCGTCTCTACCGACACCCACTTCCCCCCGAAGTGCTACCTGTCGTTGAGTGATGATCAGCTGATGGTCGCATTTTCTCCCACTCGCCTGCTACCCGAGCTCGGTCCGCGTCAGATGGTGGTGTTGCTAGCTCGAACACTGATGCGCGAGGGCTACGACGACCACTTGGCGGGCCACATCACATACAAACAATCCGATGGCACGTACTTAGTGAATCCCTGGCCGTTGGTGTGGGATGAGTTCGGACCCGACGACGTGTTGGTGATGGACAAAGACGGAAACAAAATCTCCGGAAAGTGGGATGTTCCGCTCGGAATTCCGCTGCACGTTGCATTGCATCGACTGCGTGACGACGTCATTGTCGCCATGCACAATCATCCGTTGTACGGGACGACATTCGCGAACGCTGGTCGCGTGCCACCACCGTATGACCAATCAAGTGCCCTCGGTGGCGGGACATTGACCCTCGTCGATGAATACAAATCTGCGGTGAACGACATGGACTCGGCGATGGCAGCAGCCACAGCGATGGGAAACGCCGACATGGCACTTCTCGCCAACCATGGTGTGTTCGTCACAGGCAAGAGCATCCGTGCGGTGCACCAACGAGCCGTTGCACTCGAACAGCGGTGCCAGCACGCGTGGTACGTCGAAGCCATCGGAGGCGGCACACCGCTCGCCGAACCAGTACAAGAGCGCTTCCGCCACAGCGACGGTGACGGATTCATCGGCTTCTGGGAAGCGATGGCCCGGCGCGAATTACGCCGCGATCCGTCGATTCTCGCGGGTGGTCCGCGATGAGCAGACAACTCTGACTCGACAATTCTGACAATCAGCACATTCATGGGAGGGAACATGGATCAATTACTCACATACCCCGAAGGCTCGCCTTTCATCGGCAAAGTCGGCGAGACACTCGCAGACAGCGTTCCGGCATGGCCGATACCACCTAGGGCAGCAGCAAAAGCACCGAACATCCTCATGATCGTTCTTGATGACGTCGGTTACGGACACTTCGGCTGTTTTGGAAGCCCGATGGACACGCCGAACCTTGATGCTCTGGCAAAAGGCGGCCTGCAGTACACGCGCTATCACACGACCGCAATGTGCTCACCCACGCGGGCGTGCCTACTCACTGGACGCAACCATCACACCTGCGGCATGGGTGGCATCGCCGACTTGGCCATGGGCTTCCCCGGTTTCCATGCACGCATTCCGAAGAGCTGCGCATTCGTGAGCGAAGTGTTGCGACAGAACGGCTACTCCACGTTTGCCGTCGGCAAGTGGCACCTCGCGCCTGCTGACGAGTTGCACGCCGGCGCACCACGCGATCGGTGGCCCCTCGGTCAGGGTTTCGAACGATACTTCGGCTTCATCGGCGCCGAGACGAACCAGTACGCGCCAGACCTAGTGATGGACAACACGCTTCTTCATTCGGTCGAACATCGCGAGGGATACCACTTCTCAGAGGACATGGTCGACAAGGCGATCGGCATGATCAATGACATGCGAGTCGGCGAGCCGGTGAAACCGTTCTTCATGTACATGGCTTTCGGCGCATGCCACTCTCCTCACCAAGCACCGCGTGAATACATCGACGCATACAAGGGCAAATTCGACGACGGTTGGGATGCATATCGCGAGCGCGTTCTCGCACGTCAGAAAGAACTCGGCGTCATGCCCCCCTCGACATTGCTCAACGAGCGCCCCGTTTGGGTGCCAGCTTGGGACTCATGCCCACCGGAGGACCGTCGTGTGTATGCACGCATGATGGAGGTGTACGCCGGAATGCTCACTCACACCGATCACCAAATTGGTCGTGTGGTCGAATTCTTGAAGAGCACTGGCGAGTTCGACAACACGCTCATCATGGTGAGCAGCGACAACGGAGCATCATCAGAAGGAGGTGTTCACGGCACCTTCAATGAGAACTTCGTCTTCAACGGACTACCTCACGACAAGGCTCGCACGTTCGAGTTGATTGACGAGTTGGGCGGACCAGACAGCCATGCCCACTATGCATGGGGTTGGGCGATGGCTGGGAACACCCCATTCAAGCGGTGGAAGCGCGAGACCCACGAGGGCGGCGTTGGAGATCCACTGCTGGTGTCCTGGCCCGCGCGCATAGCTGCAGGTGCTGGTCAGCTGCGTCACGGCTACGTACATGCCGTCGACCTCGGTGCAACCGTGCTGGCTGCCGCAGGCATCGAGTTACCCGACACTGTCAACGGCATCACCCAAGAACCCCTCGCGGGTGCGAGCATCATGCCGTCATTTGACGCCGCGAATCATCCCGGACGCAGCACGCAGTACTACGAGCAGTTCGCGTGTCGGGCGATCTACCACGAGGGATGGAAAGCAGTCACATTCCATCCGCAATTGAAGTATGTCGAGACCGATGATCCGGATGCGCCTTACTCGCAGGATGTGTGGGAGCTCTACAACGTCGCCATCGACCCTGCAGAGACGAATGACCTTGCCGCAACAGAACCAGCCCGACTCGAGATGATGAAACAACTCTGGTGGGACGAAGCATGGAAATACGGTGCGCTGCCACTGCAAGCTCGTCGCTCCGTAGCGACGAAGCGCCCACCTGGACCCATCGGCGACACCGTGCACCTACGGCAAGGGGCGGCGCCATTGCCCGAAGCCAACGCGCCGTTTCTCCACCGCCGCAACACGCGACTTGTTGCCGACGTCACGTGCGACGACAACGACGAAGGAGTGTTGATTGCAGCCGGAGGGCGATTTGCCGGATTCTCGCTGTACGTGCAGGACGGTCACGCCTGCTTCACGTACAACTATCTCGGCGTGGACGAACACACGGTCAGGGCACCGATGCCAAAAGGCCGTCATGTCGTCACTGCTGAGATCCGTCTCACCGAGACCGATCCGCAGGTCGCCGCGGCTGCTCGCGCGAACCCTCGTGTCGCCGGACCATCCGATATCTCAATCCTCATCGACGGCAAGTCGCTTGCGACTGTGCACATGGAGCGCAGTTTGCCGGTGAGGTTCTCGCTAGCCGGCGAAGGAATTTGCTGTGGCTACGACGACTGCACTCCGGCGACCACGAACTATCTCGGAGAGTTCCGGTACACCAACGTCATCCACCGCGCGATGATCGACGTGAGTGGTCGCGAACAACGCGACCTCGAGGCCGAGTTTGAAGCAGCGTGGGCGGCTCAGTAAGCGAGCATCGCGCACTTCATCACGATTGCCATTGACGCCACGTGTCGAACCACTCGGGAAGCTCACCCTTGCCCGAGTGGTTGGATGGCCAGTTCGCGTCCGGAAGGTCGATCGGTCGTTGCAACATGTCGGCGCCGTACCACAACATGTGACGACGCCGCACGAACAACCAGTGTCCGTCGACTTTGGCGTATTGGTCATGATATTGAATCTGCTGCACGACCCATTTTCCGGGCGAGTCGACAGGTTCGATCTCACCTCGACAACTCACAATCCCTGTCGCAGTTGATTCGTCAATCACATCGATGACGTGGTTCGTCACCTGCAAGATGCTCCGCTTCAGGTCACGCAGCATGCCGTTCATGTTGTCCCTCAGTGCCTGTCGACCTTGTAGCGACTTGCCGATTTTCACGTCGGGCACGAACAGCTCGACCACCTTGTCGAGATCACGCATGTCCATGTACACGGCGTAGCGACTCGCCAGCTGTCGAATGTCTTCATGGGCAACGAGCCATGCAACGGGGTCAGATTCGCGCAACGACACTGATGCTCCTAGTTCATTGGTGGAAGTGGATGCGGATGGGCGGTGGGCTGTAGCAAGGCATCGATTCCGCCGTCTGCAAAAATCGTCTGCCCCACGATGTAACTCGCGGCAGGTGACAACAAGAACGCGATCGGTTCGGCCATCTCCTCGGGCTTGCCCCACCGCTTGATGGGAATGGGGATCTGCTCGAATGCAGCCTTTGTGAGTTCGTTCGTGGCAGCCTGCTGCGTCATCTGCGTGTCGACGATGCCTGGCGCGATGCCGTTCACTCGAATTCCGGCACCGAGCCACTCTGGCTTCACGGCATTCATGCGCACCCAGTACGCGACGGCGAGTTTCCCTGCGGGGTAGGTCATCCATCCCCGACCTTCGAAATGTTCGATGCACTCCTGTTCGGTGTGAGACAGGTAGAACAGTCCGTCTTCAACGGGCAATCCCGGAGTCATAGTGGTGGAGTTCGACGACACCAGAACCATTGCCGGGTTCGTACCTTTGCTCAGTGCTTCGCGCAGACCGTCGGCAAGTGCCATGACACCGAAGAAATTGACTTTCACTGTTACGTCGATTCCGCCCATGCCGTTGACACCGGCACATTGAGCCAAACCATCGAGGCGCCCACCACACGCTTTCAACACACCATCGATGGCAGCTTGGCGTCCGTCGGTCGTCGACAAATCGGCAGAGATGTCGGTCCCCTTCAAATCGACGCCGATGACCGTGTGCCCACGCGACTCGAGCAACTCTTTGGTGGCTTTTCCGATGCCGTTCGCGGCACCTGTGACACAAATCGTCGACATGTGTACTTCCCTCTCTTGTTGTGTTTCTGGGGTGCAATCTTCAGATCTTCGAGATGACAGTTTCACCAAACGACATCAACGACTCGCGTCGCACGTCGAGGTTGTTCGGGTCCTTGCCGCTGTAATACCAAGGTACGGCCATGAACACAGGTTCCATGCCATGACCCTCGATCGTGTCAGCGAGGCGACGATACGCATCTGGTCCGACGGCATCGATCGGCAGCACGAATGCCGAAAACTCACCTGTTCGACCATGTTTGGCCCTCAAGTGAGCAAGACGCTCTGCAATGTCGATGATTTCCTGGCTGGTCGCCTGCACCGAGATCCAACCATCGCCCACACGCGCCGCGCGTTCGAGCGCAGGTTCGCTGTGCCCACCGACATGAACCTTGATGGGCGTGGTCGGTGACGGGCTGATCATGAGGCGCCCGAAGTCGTAATGCTTGCCGTGATGTTCAATGAACTCTGGGCCATTTCCCGAGCACACGAGGCGCAGGATGTCGATCTGCTCATCGAGGCGTGCGCCACGCGTGCGCATGTTCGTACCGGTCCAGGTGAACTCCTCCGGAATCCACGAGAGTCCGACACCAATTTCGATCCGGTCGTCGGCCATAACAGCGAGCGATGCGATCTGCTTTGCGAGCAGCAACGGATCACGTAGCGGGGTCTTCAACACGTTGGTGACGAACCGGACACTCGTCGTGCGAGCAGCCATCCACGCCATCGACACTGTCGGGTCGACAAACGGCGTGTCTGCGGCCCAGAAACGCGAGCCGTCACTGCTGTACGGATACCCAGCCGAGACCGTCTCTGGGAAAAAGACCGAGTCAGGAACAGCGATGAAATGAAAACCCGCTTCCTCAGCGACGGACGCGAGCGCCTTGACATGTTCTGCGGGAAACATCGGGAAAGGTACACAGAACCTCATGCCGCAAACCTCATCTCCGCAGACTAGTGATTGAGGATGTCACCGCGACCAGCCGCAACGAACTTCTCTCGCAACTGCGCCGCATGATCGGCGGTCATCTTCGTGTATGACGAGCCCTTCGCGGGAAGCCACCACACGTCGCTCTCACCGGTCTCGCAACTGTGCCAGCGCTCAAGCACCAGTTGACGTTTGAGCACTTTCGTGGTCTGGGTCAGCGGCAATTGGTCCACCACTCTGATGAACGTCGGCATCCACTTCGTTCCCATGTCCGCCTGTGACGACAAGAACCGGCTGAAGTCCTCGACGTCGAAACGATGTCCTTGTTCGAACTGGAGCGCCACCATCACTCTGTCGCCGATCTCAGGGTCGGGCACACCGTAGGCAGCCGACAAGACGATGCCGGGATAACGCGCGACGATGCGATCGATGGGCGCTGCCGCAAAGTTCTCTCCGTCGACTCGAATCCAGTCTGCATTGCGCCCCGCAAAGTAGAAGAAACCGTCGGCGTCGCGATACGCCAGGTCGCCGGTCCAATAAGCACCGTTACGACTTCGCTCAGCATTTGCCTCTGCGTTGTTGTAATACCCCTCGAACGTGTTGTAGCCGAGGTTGACGATCTCACCCGTCGCCTCTGCAGCGTTCAACAATTTCCCGTCTGCATCAAATTGTGCCGGCGGACACTCTTCGCCTGTGTCTGGGTTCAACACCTTGACATCAGGAGACGTCGCCCGACCGAGCGCACCTGGAGGCATACCTGGTACTCGATTGATCGAAGCGCCGGTCTCTGATTGCCCGTAACCATCGACAAGTGGGACACCGAAACGCTCCTTGAACCCTGCGATGTCTTGTTCCCCACCTTCGTTACCGAAACCGATACGCAGTTTGTGTCGACGGTCAAGTTCGCTCGGCGGCGTGGCCAACACATATGCGAGGGGCCGACCAACATAATTGAAATATGTGGCGCCGTATTTCACGACGTCAGGAATGAACTGCGATGCGCTGAACTTCTCGCGCAACGCGAGAGTCGCTCCGGCCTTGACTGTCGGAGCCCAGGCTGTCATGAGCGCATTCGAGTGAAAGAGCGGCATCGCCATGTACGTGACATCTTCAGACGTCATGTTGGTGATGCCGATGAGAGACGTCGCCACCATGTCGAGACGGCCGTGCGACACGATGACGGCTTTCGGCGCTCCGGTGCTTCCGGACGTGAAGACGAACATCAAGTTGGTCTTTTCGTCGACCGCAGCAGACGGCAGAGGTGCACCCGCGTGCGGAGCAAGGCGTTGCGCGTACTCAGGAGTGTCGACGACGAGAACACGTCCGTTGGCCGGTCCAAGATCAAGCCCTTCGAGCAACTCCGCGTTGCCTTCGTGTGTGACGACTATCTGACAATCAGTGAACGTCACGTCACGCTGCAACTCTGCACCGCGACGGGTTGAATTAAGCCCGACAACCGTCGCCCCCGTGAGAGCGGCGACGCCGATCCACATCGTGAATTCAGGATGGTTGTCCATGAGGACACCGATGTGAGCGGGTCCGGGCTGTCGCATCGATTCGAACAACGCCGCTCGTTCAGCGATGCATCGTGTCCACTGGCGGTACGTCCACTTGTCGTCGTTCAAGACGACGGCGACATTGTCATCTTCGGCGTGCGCGCGAATGTGGTCAGCAAAGGTGGCCATGGGACTTCCTACAGCGAGCGGGCCAGATTGCCCGCAGAGTGGATTGCTCCTTCGATGTATCCGACATCGTGTGCATCACCGATGACATCGACATTCACACCAGCACCACGAAGTTGGTCTGCAAGGGGTGCCGATGCCGCGACATTGTCTGCGATCACGACGTCATCAAAAGGAACAGAGTGCGTCTCCTCGCCCATTGAGTACGACACGCGTCCGCCCTCATATGACGTCACCTCTGCATTGCGAACGAGGGTGACGCCATGCTTTGACGCTTTCTTGACGGCTGTCCATCGGCGTGGCATGGCCATCGGCAGCCCAAGTTGTGCGCCAGATTCGATGAGGGTCACGCGACGCCCGCGTTCCGCCAGGAACTCGGCCAACTCAAGACCGACCAACGAACCACCGACGACCACCACGTTCTTTCCGAGCGGCAACCATGCTTTGCTCAGCGTTCGAACCCGGTCAGCGGACTTGGTGATGCCGAGTGAACGGCCTGCAGCCACGACGATGCGAGCAAGGGCGGGTGCGGAATCGACTTTTCCGTCGCCCGTCATGAGGGCACGAAGATCATCCCCTGTGTAGATGTGTCGTTGGTCGGCACCTGCAATGGCTGGTCTGCCACGCACAGCACCGGTCGCGACGACCACGTGATCGGGAGCCAGTGCTCGCACTGACTCGACCGTGGCACGTGCGCCAGTGCGCACAGACACACCAAGTCGGCGAACTTCGTGCTCGAGATGTTCCACGAGCGGACCGTTCGCTGGCGTCGTGAGTTGTGAGAACCACGCAGTTCCACCGAGCCGCGACGACGCCTCGAGCAACGTGACACGATGCCCACGTTCAGCGGCAATACGAGCCGCCTCCATGCCTGCTGGTCCACCGCCGACCACCACGACATGTTTCGATGTCGACGCCTTCGACGTTATTGCGAGCGATTCATTGCACAACGCAGGGTTGACCGCACACTTCGGTGCACCGTCGAAGAAGTTCTGTTCGACACACACGTAACAGTTGATGCATGGGCGGACGCTCTTTGGATCTCCGGCGCGCAACTTGTTGACCAAATTGGGGTCAGCCAGCAGCTGGCGTCCCATCGACACGAAGTCACATTCACCTGCAGCCAACATCTCTTCGGCGACTTCAGGAAGAATTCGACCAACTGCGATGACAGGAATTCCGACCGCGCGTTTCACGATGCGGGCATATTCGCGGTACTGCCCCACTTCGGCTGGTAGCGGTCCGAGCGTGAAGTCAGCGAAGGGATTATGCGAGTTGCCCGACACATGAATGGCATCAGCACCGGCTGCTTCGGCCAATTGCGCGAAGGCCGCGGTCTCTTCAGGTGTCTGACCTCCGTCAAGCCCGTATTCCATGCCGTTCAGGCGCACACTGATCGCGAGAGAATCGCCGACGCGTGCGCGAATGGCCTTAACAATCTCGACCATCAAACGAGCACGATTTTCGACCGAACCACCCCATCGGTCAGACCGTCTGTTGTATCCGGCGGAAAGAAACGTGTTGATGAGGTACCCGTGGGCAGCATGCACTTCGACCGCATCGACGCCCGCTTGACGCAGTCGTTCTGCAGCCAACGCGAACTGATCGATGACCCAGAGCAAGTCGTCCTCGGTCGCCTCTTTCACCGTCGGGGTCTTGCCTCGCGACGCAGTTCCGAGTCGCATCAACTCATCCATCGTGTTGTCCTGCAAGGCACTCATGTCGAGCTTGCTCTCGGGCTTGCTCGGCACGAGAAGCGGTCGACCTTCGGCAGTGTCGCAATTGGCCGTCTTGCCGTGATGACAAATCTGTATGCACAACTTGCTTCCCGCAGCATGAATGCTGTCTGCCAGTGCCTTGACTGTGGGGATGAACTTGTCGTCGCTGAATGCCGGCTGATGCCACGAACATCCGCCAACAGGCCAGGCAACTGCCCCGGTACCGGTGATGATCATTCCGGTTCCACCAGCTGCACGCGCGGTGTAATGGGCGATTTCGGCCGGCGAAAAATGACCGTCTTCGCAGAGGTTCATGTCCATCGCGGGCAACATCACCCGGTTGGACAACTCCACATTTCCGATGCGCCCCGGACTCAACAGTCTCGTGAATGCCATGTTGATCTCTGTCGTCCCTGTCGTTCCCGACTCACCAACCCTGAAAGCGGGTCTCTCGTCGCTCAATGAAGGACTGTACGCCCTCTTGGAAGTCGTGCGTATGTGACGCCAACTCTTGAGCCCACGCCTCTTCATCAAAGGCGGCCCCGCGGTCAGAATCGAGCGAACGATTGAGCAGCCACTTCGCCAAACCGATTGCTTTAGTCGGACCCTGCGCGAGCTTTCCGGCCCACTCGGCGACTGTGCTTTCGAAATCTGCAGGAGCGACACACTTGTTGATGAGGCCGATACGCTCTGCATCAGCTGCGCTGAGGTCATCACCGAAGAACACGAGTTCCTTGGCCTTGTGGAGACCGACCATGCGCGGCAGCAGGTATGCGCCACCTCCATCGGGAGTGATGCCACGGCGCACAAAGACTTCGATGAACTTGGCACTGTCGACAGCGATCACCAAGTCGCAGGCGAATGCCATGTGTGCTCCGATTCCCGCCGCGGTGCCGTTGACCGCCGCGATGACCGGCTTTTCGCAGTCGAGAATCGCATTGATGAGGCGTTGCGCACCACGTTTGATGTTGCGGCCGATGTCACCAGTGGAACGCTCGGGTGCACCTTCGGGTCGCTTGTTCTCCGGAACCTTTGACACCCGAAGATCAGCGCCGGTGCAGAAATGTTTTCCGTTCGCTGTCAACACGACAGCACGAACATTGAGGTCTGACGAAAACTCATTGAAGAGTTCAATCATCTTGTTGCGCTGGTCAGGCGTCACCGCATTGGCAGCCTGTGGGCGGTTGAGCGTGACGCGGGCGATGCCGTTGTCGATCGAACAGAGAAGATCTTCGCTCGTTGAGTCATCAGACATGGTTGCTCCTTTTGAAAAATACTGAATGTGAGTTCTTTGTCGACCGACGCGTCATCGTGCTGTGACCGTCACTGTGTCGCGGCCGCTCTTCAGAACAGTGCCGGGGGTCTTGCCGGTGGGCTGACCATTCGTCATGATCGCAGTCCCGTTCACGAAGACATGCTCGACACCGACCGAGCCTGCAGTCAGACGAGCCGAATCACCCGGAAGATCTTTCACGAGGCGCACCGGCTCACTGCCCACGGTCTCGGGGTCAAACACCACGACGTCAGCTATTGCACCGGTGGTCAACACACCGCGGTCTTTCAATCCGAACAGCGACGCAGGCTCTGATGTCATCAACTTGATGGCCGTCTCGAGCGGAATGAGTTTGCGTCCGCGCAGACAGTCGGCGATGAATTGGGTGGTGTACGTGCTCCCACACATGCGGTCGAGGTGCGCTCCGGCATCGGATCCGCCGATCATCGCTCGTTCATCGAGCCACAAGTCGCGACGCATCTTCCACGACTCTGGATCGTCGTCTTGGGGTGTCGGCCACAAGACGGTGCAGAGTTCGTCAGCGATGACGATGTCAAGCAGCGTGTCGAAATCTGATGTTCC
This sequence comes from uncultured Bifidobacterium sp., assembly GCA_964394175.1. Classification (GTDB taxonomy): domain Bacteria; phylum Actinomycetota; class Acidimicrobiia; order Acidimicrobiales; family Ilumatobacteraceae; genus UBA2093. Next base: position 132,992 of record CAYMVM010000001.1, on the reverse strand, counting down.
ACGTTCTGCGGCGATGTCCTTCACTCGTCGCCCAGAGAGACCTTCGTTTGCAGGGCTGAATGTGTCACCGATGACGTAGTCACCCCAATCGGCGAGCCGGCGGAAGACACCGGCTTCGCGCGACTGCGCCCATTCCATGAGTTTTAGGCGAGTGTCGACATCGTGCAGGCGTGCGATGCGCTCCGGCACCGGAACGCCCAGCACCGACTGCCAATTCGGCAGCAACCACAGTCCGCAGAAATTCAGGAACGACATGTTCATCGGCGCTTGGACAGGCATCGTGAGCGCCACGACTCGTCCGCCGAGTTGCTTTGCACGCTCGAATGCCTGCAATTGGCGCGGGACACGATCTGGCTCGCGCGAGTCGACCGTGAGAACGTTCCAGTTCATCGGACGATTGGCCGCAGCACTCATCTTTGCGAGGAGTTCGATCTCGTCGTCGGCGAATTGATCGAGACATCCCGGCACGATTCCCTCGAGTGTGGTGCCCTCGTGTCTTCCGGTCTCTTCACAGAGTGCGATGAGCTCGTCATGTGTCGCCCAACGACTTGCGACTGGTTCACCGTCACCGTCAGAGTGCGACGTGGAGTTGGTGAACGAGAAACCAATGGCACCGGCCGTGATTGCTTTCGCCAACTCCTTGCGCATGGCTTCGATCTGTGTCGCATCCGCGGGGTTTCCGACGGCATCGAGCCCCATCGAATACCGACGTATAGCGCAATGACCCACCAAGAAACCGGCGTTCACCGCTATTCGTCCCTCGAACATCTGGAGGTAGTCGCTGAAGGATTCCCAATTCCAGGAAGTGCCGTTCTCGAGTGCTGCCAACGGCATTCCTTCGACTTTTGCCATCATGCGACGCAGATAGTCGGCGTCTCCCGGCTTGAGTGGTGCGAGCGTGAAACCACAGTTTCCGGCGATGACAGTGGTGACGCCATGCAGACTCGAAGGTGTCGCCATCGGATCCCACAACAACTGTGCGTCGTAGTGGGTGTGCGGATCGACGAAACCTGGGCACACGACCTTGCCCGTCGCATCGATGATGTTTGCTGCAGATTCACTGATCGTTCCGATGGCGACGATGCGACCATCTGTGATGCCGACATCTGCGCGACGAGGAACTGCACCGGTGCCGTCGACGACAACTCCGCCGGTGATCAGGTGATCAAGCATGTCCTCGTTCTCTTCCCTTCAATTGAAGATGCGCATCTGAGAAACCCGCGCCGACAACCTTTGAAAAGTGCCGTAGGTCTTGTCGTGAATGATTTCTGACGGTCCGTCAGATTGTACCACTGGCGTCTTTGCGGCGAACCAAGCGACCCGCGACGAGCCGCCTGCGTCGGAATACTGACGCAGACGGAGCCACGGGCCGTCGTTTGGCCTGCGCGAGCGACGGCCTGCAAGACTGAGAATTCCACTTCCACAAAGGAACTTCACTTCTCATGACGACACAGGGTTTCCTCTCCGGCGTTCGAGTCATTGACTGCTCGCTCCTCGGACCGGCGGCACTTGCCGGACACATGGTCGACTTCGGCGCGGAAGTCATCAAGATCGAATCACCCGCTGGTGACTATGGCCGCCAGATGACTTGGCCGATCGTCGAAGGTGAGTCCCTTCTTCATCACCACATCAACCGCGGAAAGAAGTCTGTCGTCCTCGACTTGAAGAATGACGAGGGCAAGCGCATCTTTGCCGAGCTCATCAAATCTGCAGACGTCGTCATCGAAGCGATGCGTCCCGGATTCCTGAACAAGATCGGATTCGGATTCGAGAAGCTGAAGCAACTGAACCCTCGCATCGTGTTCTGTTCGATTTCTGGTTACGGAGCCACCGGCCCCTACCGCAACCTGCCGTCACATGGCATCGCGTACGACACATGGAGCGGAGTGCTCGCCCCTGTCACTGACGAGTTGGGTTTTGAGCGAATTCCCAACCAAGCCAACATCGGAATCGTTGCCGGTCCTGCGTTCGGGGCCATGGCGATCCTTGCCGCACTCGTGCGTGCGCGGACGACAGGTGAGCCGGCAGCGATGGAGATCGCCCAGAGTGATGCTTCCGCCTATTTCGACTGGTACCGCATCGAGACCTACAAGGCCTACGAACGTCCGCAGAGCGAGGTGACAGGCAACCCGAGCGACAACTACGAGCGTCGCGAGCCAGGTCTTGCCGGTATGTGGCCTGGTGTCCGCTATCAGATGTACAAGAGCAAGAACGGACACGTGCTGTTCATGGCCAGCGAGCAGGCTTTCTGGAAGAACTTCTGCAACGGCATCGGACGCATGGACTTGTTCGACAAATGGCCGGGCGCCACCTATGGCGATCACGCTCGGGGGAATCTCGAATTGCAGGCAGAATTGAAGACGATCTTTCTCACCAAGACGACGGAAGAGTGGATCGACTTCGGCAACGAGCACAACACGACACTTGCGGCCGTGAACACACCGAAGACGGTGGTCAACGACCCGCAGTTCAAGGATCGGTTCACGTGGACCACCAAAGAACAAACTGGTTCAGAGATGATGTTGTTCCCACTGCACGTCGATGGCGAGGAACTTCCCGTTCCTTCACGTGCCCCGACGTGTGGTCAGCACACCGAAGAGGTGTTGCGCGACGTGTTGGGAATGGATGCTGCCGCGATCACCAAAGTGCGCGAGTCAGGTGCCATCGGCTGAGCCGACGTCACACAACACATCTCAATGCTGGACTCGTGACACGATGTCTTCGGCGAACTTCTCGATAGATGGCCGGTAGTCGTCAGCAGTCAAGTTGAGGCCTTCCATCTGGCCTTTGCTCACGTTCTGATCCATCGCCCATGGCATGCAGATCATGCTCGTGACACCGAGTTCCTCCTCGGCACGTTTGTACAAGTCGACAGAAGGCATCGCATAGATACCGCACATGACATCGAAGTCGTCGTTCTCGCGCCCGAACTCTTTGAGATACCCCTTGAGTTTTCCGACATAGTGCTCAGCCTGGTCCCACGGATACGCGTTGCCGATCCATCCGTCACAAAAACGCGCGGCACGCTTCAATGCCGCGTCTGTGTGGCCCCCGCCGTAGATCGGAATCGGCTTAGACGGTGTCGGTTCCATCGTGCACAACGGCACGTCGAAGTATTCGCCGTGCCATTCGACCCAGCCTTGCGCCCAGAGTGCACGTAACGCAGGGATCATCTCGTTCAACCGCTTACCTCGCGTCGCATAGTCGACACCATGCAAGTCGAATTCTTCTTTCATCCAACCGGCACCCACGCCCAGTGCGACGCGATTGTCCGAGATGACCGCGGCCGTCGACACTTCTTTGGCTAGCTGGACGAGGGGTCGGTGTGGAGCGACGTAGATGTTCGTGTTGAAATGCAACGACGTGGTGACCGCGGCCATCGCACCGATGAGAACCATCGGATCGGGCCATTGGGCCTTTTCGTCCCACATCGGACGACCATCCGGATACGGCGAGTACGGATACTTGCTCTCTAGTTTCTTCGGGTACACCAGGTGGTCCGACACCATGATTCCGTGGTAGCCCGCCTCGTCCAGCAGACGGGAAACCGTGATGAGTTGGCGGGCATCCATGAACGCCGTTGCTGACCAGAATTTCATGGGGGTTTCCTATCACGCCCGTTCCGTTTGAACGTTGGCGGCGCCCTTCTGACAGACTGACGGAACTGTCCCAAATCAAGGTTTTCCCGTCGTAACGAGCCCTCGAGGAGCGGTGCGACACCAGTCGGGGGTCCCACACCACTATGTCGATGCACATCGGCGATTCGCCAGAGGAAGCAGCGTTCCGCGACGAGGTTCGTGCGTGGCTCAGCCAACATGCGGCACCTCGTTCCGACGACGGTGGCAACTGGCACGATGACCTCGACGCACATTCAATCGCGTGCAAGAAGTGGCAGAGAGTTCTCTTCGACAACGGTTGGGCCGGTATCTCGTGGCCGAAGCAATTCGGTGGTCGCGGCGGGTCACACCTTCAAGAGTCGATCTTCAATGAAGAGCAAGCGAAGTTCGAGACCCACACCGGCCTGTTTGCCGTCAGTCTTGGCATGGTCGGGCCGACTCTCATGGCGCACGGCACTCCCAAACAACAAGAGGTGTTCCTTCCCAAGATGTTGAGCGGTGAACACGTGTGGTGCCAGTTGTTCAGTGAACCGAATGCCGGTAGCGACTTGGCGAACGTCGCGACACGCGCCATAGAAGACGGTGACGACTTCATCGTGAACGGACAGAAGGTCTGGACGTCGATGGGCCAATATGCGGACTACGGAATTCTGTTGACACGCACCGAGCCTGACGCACCGAAGCACAAAGGCATCACGTACTTCATCGTCGACATGAAGACTCCCGGCATCGAAGTGCGACCGCTCGTGCAAATGACCGGCGTCGCGCACTTCAACGAGGTGTTCCTCACGGACGTGCGCATTCCGAAGGCGAACATCGTCGGCGGACTACACGGAGGCTGGGCGGTTGCAAACACCACGCTCACCAGTGAACGTGGATTCATCGGCGGAGGCTCGAGTTCGTGGTCTGTCGACGAACTCATCGACTTCGCGCGCGAACGTGGCCTCGACAAGGACCCGATCGTCCGCGGAAAATTAGCCGAGTGTTATGCGCGAGCACAGACTCTCACGTACCTCGGCTACCGCTTGCGTACTGCTGCATCGAATCGCACCATGCCGGGGCCAGAGATGTTCGTCATGAAACTCGCTTATGCGCGGCATTGGTCACGCACGATGGACGTCGCGATGGAAATCGCCGGTGCCCACGGAATGATCAGTGGCGATGCAGCGGGCGATGCCATGCATTGGCAACACAATCTTCTCGGCCAGTTCGCCATCCGACTCGGTGGCGGAACGAACGAGGTGCAACAAAACATCATCGGAGAGCGCGGCCTTGGTCTGCCGCGTGAACCGTCCGTAGATCGAGACCAACCATGGCGATCACTCGCGAAGGGATGACCGTGTCACAAGTGCAACAAGAATCAGACGCCGACAAAAAGGCCTTCTACGAACAGCTCCAGGGCTTCGTGGGACAGCAGATCGGACCACCTCAGCCAGCACCCGACGAGGTGAACATTCCGATGATCCGCCATCTGGTGGAGGCAGTCGGCGATGAGAACCCGATCTATCTCGATGAATCTGCGGCGCGAGCCTCGCGACATGGCGAGCTCGTCGCACCGCCCACGATGCTTCAGGCGTGGGTCATGCAGGGCATCACGCCGCGCAGCAACGAAGGTGACGGACCGTACGAGCAGATGAACCGTCTGCTGTTTTCAAAAGGTTTCACCAGTGTGGTCGCGACCAACTGTGAGCAGGTGTACGACCGATACGTCAAGCCCGGTGATCGTCTCTCGATGACGACCACGATCGACTCGATTAGCGAGGAAAAGACCACAGGTCTCGGGACGGGACACTTCGTCACGACTCGCCAGGACTACTGGGATGCCGACGGAGCACGAGTCGGCTCGATGTTGTTCCGCATCATTCGTTTCCGCCCAGCAGCAAAAGCAAAGCCGAAACCCCCGCGGCCGGCGCCAGCCACCACGCACGACAACAGTTGGTGGTTCGATGCTCTGAAGGAAGGAAAGTTGCTCATTCAACGGTGCAAAGGATGCGGTGAGTTGCGTAATCCTCCACATCCGATGTGCGCATCGTGTCGCAGCACGGAATGGGACTCGATCGAAGCCAAGGGAACAGGTTCGATCCACAGTTACGTGGTGACGCACTACCCCGTCGTGCCGAGTTTCGATTATCCGCTGCCGATTCTCCTCGTCGATCTCGATGAAGGAGTGCGCATGGTGATGAACCCGATCGATGCGACACCAGAAGACCTACAGATCGGCCGCAAGGTCACCGTCGAGGTGCACAAGTGCGACGCAGATCTGTCCCTGCCATTCGCCCGCTTGGCGAAGTGAAACACGTCAGCGAACTGAAGGAACGTACGAGATGAATTTCGATCTGTCAGATGAACAGCAGGTCATCAGCGACCTCGCTGCACAAATTTTCAGTGGTCAGTCGACCGTCGAGCGCGTGATCGAAGTCGAGTCCGGCGACGGCTTCGACCGCACGCTGTGGAACGAACTTGCAAAGGCCGGACTGCTCGGTCTGTGTCTGCCCGAAGAACACGGCGGGCTCAACATGAACATGGTCGAGTTGGCTCTCGTCCTTGAACAGCAAGGCAAGACAGTTGCGTCGGTGCCGCTGTGGTCGACCTCGGTCGCCTCGATGGCGGTCGCGGAATATGGCTCGAAAGACCTTCAGTCGAGTCTGCTTCCCGCAGTCGTCGAAGGAAAGAATGCGGTCGCATTGGCGCTAGCGAATTACGGCGCAAACGACGTGATGAACCCATCCGTCACGGCAACCGACAGCGACGGTGGTGTGAAGCTCAGCGGCGGAAAGCCGGCTGTGAGCTTCGCTCAACACGCGTCACATGTGCTCGTCTCAGCAAAGCGCGCCGACGATTCGATCGTGCTCGCACTCGTCGATCTGAAGGCTCCTGGCGTCACTGTCACTCCGGTCGAAGCGAGCAATCGCCAGCCGACCGCAAACATCGATTTCGACGTCGCGGTGCCATCGACTCACATCGTCGCGGGTCTCGAAGGAAACGGGCGCGAGGCCCTGCGTTGGGTGCACGAACACGCGCTCGTCGGCTTGTGTGCATTGCAACTCGGAATCTCTCAAGGTGCCATCAGCATCATGAGTGACCATGTGAAGACTCGCACCCAATTCAACAAGCCTCTCTCGGCTCAGCAGGCTGTCGCGGTTCGTGCCGCCGACCAGTTCGTCACCACTGAAGCGATTCGGGTCACCACCCTCAATGCGGCGTGGCGAATGGCCGAAGGTTTCGACGCCCGTCAAGACGTCTTGGTGGCCATGTACTGGGCGACAGAAGGTGGACATTCCATCGTCATCGCATGCCAGCACCTGCACGGCGGCATCGGCGCAGACATCTCATATCCGGTGCACCGCTACTTCCTCTGGGGCATCCAAATCTCGACAGAACTCGGAGGTGCCAGTCAGCACCTCTCCCGACTCGGAAAGTTGATCGCATCACGATGAAGACTTCACTGTCACACTCAAAGGTCAAGGTGGGAGACCAACTTCCCGGTCTTGACATTCCGCTCACGCGCACTCTCATCGTCGCGACGGCAATCGCCACCCGTGATTATCAAGAGGTGCACCATGATCCGGGTCTTGCCGTTGAACGAGGCTCGAAGGACATCATCATGAACATCCTGACCACGAACAGCTTCGTCGGTCGCTACGTCACCGACTGGGCCGGCCCCGACTCACTCATCAAGAGCGTGAAGGTGCGCCTCGGTGCGCCGAACTATCCCGGTGACACCATGAAGATGACCGGTTCGGTCACCGCGATGGACGGCAAGGTCGCCACGATCGCGATTCGCGGCGCAAATTCTCTCGGAGACCACGTGAATGCGACTGTCGAGGTGGAACTGTCATGAGCAACAAACTTGGAGGCACAGCAGCAATCTGCGGAATCGGCGCCACCGAATTTTCGAAAGATTCCGGTCGCAGCGAGATGAAACTGGCGGTCGAGGCAGTGAGTGCGGCAATCGACGACGCCGGACTCAAGCCGAGCGACGTCGACGGCATGGTCACCTATTCGACGGACAACAATCCCGACGTCGAGATTGCTCGCAATGTCGGCATCGGCGCATTGCGTCACTTCTCGCGCGTGCACTACGGCGGTGGCGCTGCATGTGGCACCATCGCCCTGGCCACCATGGCTGTTGCCACCGGCGCAGCCGACGTCGTCGTGTGTTACCGCGCGTTCAACGAACGAAGCGGGCGTCGATTTGGTGCAGGCGTGCAGGATCTTCCGAATGCCGCGACTGCAGAGCGTGCGCAGTTCTCTTACACCTCGTCCCAAGGCCTTCTCACTCCGGCTTCGTGGGTGGCGATGGTCGCTCGTCGCTACATGCACTTGTACGGCGCGACGAGTGAAGACTTCGGACGTGTGGCGGTCGCAATGCGCAAGCATGCAGCAACCAACCCTGCCGCGTGGTTCTACAACCAACCCATCACGTTGGAAGAACATCAGCAGAGTCGCTGGATTGTCGAGCCGTTGCATCTCTACGACTGCTGTCAGGAGAGCGACGGAGCACAGGCAATCATCGTGACCAGTCCCGAACGTGCCCGCGATTTGAAGCAAAAGCCGGCGATCATCCAAGCCGTCGCCCAAGGTGCCGGCAAGGACCAGTGGACGATGACCAGCTTTTACCGTGACGACATCGCTCAGTTGCCAGAGATGAAGATCGTCGCCGATGAGCTGTGGTCATCGAGCGGACTCACGCCGGCCGACATCCAGACAGCGGTGTTGTACGACCACTTCTCCCCGTACGTGCTCATGCAACTCGAAGAGTTCGGGTTCTGCAAGCGCGGTGAGGCGAAAGATTTCATCAAGAACGGGAACATCGAACTTGGTGGCGACCTGCCGATGAACACCCATGGCGGACAATTGGGTGAGGCCTACATCCACGGCATGAACGGCATCGCCGAAGCCGTGCGACAAGTGCGTGGAACAAGCGTCAACCAGATTCCGCGAGTGGAACACGTCCTGGTGTCAGCTGGCACCGGCGTTCCGACGAGCGGACTTATTTTGGGAGTGGATCGATGAGCACTGTCGACATGTCGAAGATCGACGTCATCAGCAACGAGGCGTACCGAAACGGCCCTCCGTACGAGCAGTACGACTTGTTACGTCGTGAGGCTCCGATCGTGCGACATCCGGGCATGGAACCGGGCTTTCCAGATTGGTTCTGGGGAATCTTCCGACACGAAGACATCGTCACGGTGAGCCGCCAGTTCCAGACCTATTCGTCGGCACGGAAGGGCTCGCTGATGCAGCAAGATCGCCCTGATCTTGAAGCTGCACGAATGATGATCGACACCGATCCGCCGGAACACACGCGACTTCGCACACTGGTGAACCGTGGCTTCACCCCGAAGGCCATGCGTGCACTCGAAGACCACTTCCGTGAAGTGGCGATCCAGTTGGTCGCCGATGCCGTCAAGCAGAAAGACGTGGAGTTCGTCGAGAAAGTCTCCGCAGAGCTTCCATTGGTCGCAATCGCCGAGTTGCTCGGCATACCGGTCGAAGAGCGCCACAAAGTGTTCGAGTGGTCGAACCGCATGATCGGCTCCACTGACCCCGATTACTCGGGTGGCCCGGACGACGCCGCCAATGCCGCAGCCGAGCTCTACATGTACGCGCAGTCACTCGCAGAAGACCGCCGCAAGAATCCTCGGTCGGACATCATCACCACACTCATCGACGAGACTGCTGACGACCACCTCGCCAGCCACGAGTTCGAGCTGTTCGTCCTCTTGTTGAGCGTCGCAGGAAACGAGACGACCCGTAACGGGATCAGCCACGGTGTTCTGGCGCTCATCGAGAATCCGAATTCGTTTGAGCAACTTCGTGCCGAGCCAGAGCTCGTGACGAGTACCGTCGAAGAGATCCTGCGTTGGGCGACACCAGTGAACAACTTCCGTCGCACCGCGACGTGCGACGTCGAACTTCACGGAGTACAAATCAAGGAAGGCGACGCAGTCGTCATGTTCTATCCGTCGGGCAATCGCGACGAAGCAGTGTTCAAAGACCCATACACGTTCGACATACGACGCAACCCGAATCCGCATCTCACGTTCGGTGGAGGTGGGCCGCACTTCTGTCTTGGTTCGAACCTTGCGCGTCTTGAGATGCGCATCGTCTTCGAAGAACTCGCCCGTCAGGTGAAGGGCATCGAGCTCACCGGCGACGTGTCGCGTTTGCGCTCACACTTCGTGCACGGGATCAAGACACTTCCGGTTCGACTTCATTCGTAGGCGAAAGCGTAGTCGCCGAGATTTCAGCGACTACGCATCGAGGCGCACAAGGTCTGCGTACGTCTCACGTCGCACCACCACTCGTGAGATGCCGTCACGCACGAACACGATTGCGGGCCTCGGAACCTTGTTGTAATTGGTGCCCATCGAATAGCCGTATGCACCTGTCACTGGCATCGCCAGCAAGTCGCCGACTGCCACGTGCGGTGGCACGGCGGCTTCGTTGATGAGGATGTCACCGCTTTCGCAATGCTTTCCCACGACCCGAGCCACCTCGGTGCGATCTGAGTGCGTCCGCAAGGGGTCGAATACCTCATAGCCACTTCCGTACAACACGGGTCGGGGGTTGTCGCTCATTCCCCCGTCGACTGCGATGTAGGTTCGAATTCCCTCGATGTGCTTCACGGTGCCGACGCGGTACACGGTGACCGCGGCTGAGGCGACGATGCTGCGACCAGGCTCGACGAACACGAGCGAGCCGGCACGCAACGTCGACGTGGCGCTCTTCAAGACGTTCGCCCATTGGGTGATTGTCGGCGCCGTCTCGTCAGAGGTGTACGCGACACCGAGTCCTCCCCCAAGTGTGAGCTCGGGGACGTCCAAGGAGTTGAACAGATCGACCATCACCTCGCTCGCCTTGGCGAAGTTCTCGGCGGCGAACACGTTCGAGCCGATGTGGCAATGGATACCTGCGAGGTCGACCGCCGATGACCGCGACAATCGCTCGATGGCGCGCAGCGCGTCACCGTTACGGAGGTTGAATCCGAACTTCGAATCATCTTGGCCGGTCTGCACGAATTCGTGGGTGTGCACATGCACTCCGGGCGTGATCCGAACTTGTACGCGTGGTGCAGGGTGACCCTCGCGGTGCAGTTGCTCGAGTTTGTCAATCTCGTCGAAGCTGTCGACGACGATGTGGCGGACACCCTCTTCGATGGCGAAACGCAATTCTTCGAGACTCTTGTTGTTGCCGTGTAACACACAGCGGTCACCAGGGACACCGGCGTGGCGCACTGCAAACAACTCGCCACCGGTCGCGACGTCCAACATGAGGCCTTCATCGTGGGCGAGTCGCGCCATGGCACCGCAGAGAAACGCCTTCGTCGCGTAGATGACACGGTCTGGCCCGAACGCTTCGACTGCCTCGCGCGCTCGATTGCGCAAGTGAGTCTCGTCATACACAAAAAGTGGTGTGCCATGCTCAGTGGCGAGAGCCTCGACGGTGCAGCCGCCGATGGACAACATGCCGTTGTTTGCGATGGATGCGGTGTCGGGCAGAAGGCGCTGCGGAATGACACTCATCACATCATCTCCGGAGCCCGAATGCCAAGGACCGACAAGCCGGCGTGCATGATGCGCGCAGTCGCGTCACAGAGAAACAAGCGGGAGTCACGAAGTTGGTCTGAGTCAGCGCGAAGCACCGGGCAGTGCTCGTAGAACGTAGTGAATTCTGAGGCGAGGTCGTACAAGTACGTGCACAAGCGGTGCGGGCTGTACTTGTCGAGGGCATCCCACACCGCCGCGTCGAATTGCAGCAGTCGCAGTGCGAGCGCACGCTCCTGAGGTGCATCGAGAGTCGGCACCACGGTGCGCACGACGCTACGTTCGACACCTGCGCGGCGAAAGATGCTGCAGATACGCGCATGCGCATATTGCAGGTACGGAGCGGTGTTGCCCTCGAAGGACAGCATCCGGTCCCAATCGAACACATAATCCTTCACGCGGTCACTGCTGAGGTCCGAGTACTTCACCGCACCGATACCAATCATTCGTGCCACTTCTTCCCGCTGAGCATCGGCCATATCGGGGTTCTTCTCGGTGATCGCTCTACTCGCCCGGTCGACCGCTTCCTCGAGCAGCGAGGCCAACTTCACGGCGTCACCTAACCGGCTCTTCAGCATCTTTCGATCAGAGCCGAGAACACTGCCGAATGCCACGTGCACCATGTCGGAGTCGGCGGACAGCCATCCGGCAGAGCGCGACACTGATTCGATCATCTGCAGATGCTGAGCCTGTGGCGCCCCGACGACATACAAAGAGACATCTGCACCGATGTTCTCGACCCGGTCGATGACACACGCCAGGTCGGTGGTGGCGTAGTTGTAGCCACCGTCTCCTTTACGAATGATCAGGGGCAGAGGGTCACCATCGCGATTCGAAAAGCCGTCGGGGAAGACCACTTCGGCGCCGTCACTTTCCACCAACATTCCGAGGCGCGACAATCTCTGCACCACTTCGGGCAACAACGAGTTGTATTTGCTCTCGCCGGCGAGGTCATCATCGGTCAGGAGCACATCGAGCATCGCATAGACATGGTTGAAGTATTTCGTGCTCTCACTCACGAGGGTCTTCCACAAGCGCAGCGTGTCGGCGTCACCCCCCTGAAGTGCGACGACTCGTGCTCGGGCCCGCTCCTTGAACGTGTCGTCCGCGTCGAACTTCCTTCGTGCCTCTTTGTAGAAGCCATCGAGGTCTCCGACTCCGAGTTCATGTGCCGCGTCGGCTTCGCCGAGATCGACGAGGTGCTCAATGAGCATTCCGAACGGTGTTCCCCAGTCACCGATGTGGTTCTCTCGCACGACGTCATGGCCGACGAAGCGCAACATACGCACGAGAGCGTCACCGATGATCGTTGAGCGAAGGTGACCGACGTGCATTTCTTTCGCGACGTTCGGCGCCGAGTAATCGACCACGAACGTCCGCTTTGTCGATACCGGAGCCACACCCAACAATTCATCTCCCATCGCGAGACTCAGTTGTTCGGCAAGGAATCGATCGGCAAAGACGACGTTCACGAAACCAGGACCGGCGACCTGAAGGTCTGAGCACACATCCGACATGTCACCGGCGTGTTCGAGCACGAGTGCCACCACGTCACGCGGAGACTTCCCGAGCGACTTTGCCAGAGCCAGTGCTCCGTTCACTTGCGCGTCGGCGTGCTCGCTGGGACGCACCACCGGGTCGACCTCGGCACCGGCGACAGCGGCAAAAGCGGGCGACAGTCGCCGCGCGAGTAATGAAAGTGGGTCGGCCATGAAGTCCCTATTCTGTCGCACCCGCCTATCGAAGGAAGGCTTGGTTCGGGTCGTACCGGTAGCCTCAGGGAGTTGACATGACATGTCAGTCATGCTCACGTAGCTCAGCGGATAGAGCACTTGCCTCCGGAGCAAGGGGTCGCAGGTTCAAGTCCTGCCGTGAGCGCTCTTAGTTGAATGAGCGCGTCGGTGTCACGACGTCATTCCATTCAGGCCGACGAACCCGCGCGCAAGTTCGATCTCACCCATGTGACGCATGCCGTGCTGATACAGCCAACATTCGATGCCATCAAGCACCGTGATGCCCCGATCATTCGCCACGCGGGCACTGAAGGTCGACGCGATCTGAGGCGGAAATGGCCGCGGAATGACGAGGCGGTCAAGGTCTGCTGCATCAAGATCGTGTAACCAAGCCTCGGTACGGGAGAACACCTCGTTCATGTAGGCGATGAACTGCCCGTAATCCCCGATCTGTTGAAACTGCATTTCCTCCGGGGTCTTGTGCTTGCCATGGTCGGCGATCGCCGGATTCACCTTGGCGCTCCACTCGTCATTCCAAATCGGCGGTCGGCCCGTGAGCAACATGAAAGACGCGTCATGCATGTTGACGTAATGGAACAAACTGAAGGCGATGGGTAACACGCCGTCTCGTTCGCGATGGTTGACATGCTCCACCGTCATCGTCGCGGTCGCGTCTTCGTACAGCGAGTGCAGTGCACGAAAGCGTCGTCGGAGTGAATCAAGGATGAGTGAGTTGCTCATGACGCCTCCCGCGGATCATCGACATTTCCGAGCGACACAAACCGCTCACGGGCAATGTAGACGAAGATGCCTTCGGCCGTTGCGGTGACGGTGTCTCCAGCCTTGATCTCTCCGTGGACAATCATCTTCTTCGCTTGGCGGTCGATGATCCACGCCTCACCGACTAGGTCGGTGTTGATCGGTGTCGGGGCGAGATAACGCACATGGAGCGAACCCGTCACGACGTTGTTGTCGACCAACAAGCGCGTACGTCCCATGGTCTCATCAAGAAGTGCAGCGACCCACCCACCGTGGACCGTGCCGGGAGGACCTTGATAGGCCTCGCTGAAATTCACGGTGGACACGACCTTCTCGCCGGCAATGTCGACGTTGATGGGCGGTGCAATCGGATTCATGGATCCGGTGGCCGGATTACGAGTCCGACGATTCAGTTCCGTTTGTCGAACCTCCATCGTGCCCAGGTCTACGAGACGCTCCGCGAGGTCTTCGATGTCGTCGGCGACATCGGACACATCGGCTGCAGGATCGACGTGCACCAACGCACGGTTCATGCGTCGCGCTGCCGCGATGACGCGTTGAAGTGTCGGCGACACCGGTGCTCGCCCCGGCGGCGCATCGGCGATGAGCGCAGGGTCGAGCTCGGTCATGACCCGAGCGCCGACTTCACAAGAGATGCCACGCGTCCGCCATCGACACCAGCTCCGGCGCGGGCGCGAACTGCTTTGACGACTAGTCCCATCGCCTTGCCGCCGGTGTGCCCCTCGGCGGCCGCCTTGGCGACTTCTTCGTTGACAATCGTGACGATCTCGTCATCGCTGAGTGCCGCAGGCAGATACCGCTCGATGACGGCGAGTTCGGCGCGCTCTTTCGTCGCTGACTCGGCACGGCCCGCCTGCTCGTAGACCTCAGCGGCCTCATTGCGCTTCTTTGCCTCGGCCATCATCACGGCGATCACTTGATCATCGGTCAATGTCACGGCCTCGTCACCGGCGACTTCTGCGTTCATCACGGCAGCGAGCACCATGCGCAAGGTCGACACTTCGAGTTCCGCTCGGGCTTTCATCGCCGTGTTGAGGTCGGCTTTGAGGGTGTCTTTCAGAGATGCCATTGCACCATTGTGGCGGGCTGGTAGGCCGAATTTCGCGCTGCACTAAGGTTCTCCGCATGGGGACCCGCTTTTTTGACCGTCACTGGTATGTCGACCCGCATCCGACCTTCGCTCGCTTGCGCGCCACCGAACCGGTCGCCAAAGACGCCGACACCAACACCTACGCACTGATGTTGCATGAAGACGTGATCTGGGCCGAACGACAGCCGAACCTGTTCTCGAATGCGAAGGGTTCACGGCCAAACGGTGACCCTCAACCGTCGATGATCGACAACGACGATCCGGCACACAGTTCACAGCGGCGACTCGTGGCGAAGGGCTTCACTCCGAAGCAGATGTCTCGTTACGAGTCACACGTGCAGGAAGTGACCACACGCCTCGTCGACGACGCACTTGCAAGAGGAACGTTTGACGTCGTCGCCGACGTCGCTCGCCCACTTCCGATGACACTCATCGGGGAGATGCTCGGCGCGCCGTACGAAGACCACGAGATGCTCCAACATTGGAGCGACCAGATGATCCAAGGCGCGGACGGCCCAGAGAACGTCACCGAAGACGTGATGAACGCTGCGTTTGCTTGGTACGAGTACCTGACGAAACTTGTCGCCGACCGCGAGAAGGCCCCAGGTGCCGACTTGGTGTCGATTCTCGTCGGAGCACGCGACGAAGGTTCGCTCACGTTTGACGAAGTGCAAGGCAATGCCCTCTTGTTGTTGGTTGGCGGCAACGAGACGACGCGCAATGTCATCACCGGTGGCATTCATGCCTTGTTGGAGAACCGCGATCAGTGGGACGCCATCGTCGCTGATCCGTCACTCATACCTGGTGCTGTCGAAGAGTGCCTGCGGTGGGTCAGTCCGATCGTGTGCATGAATCGCGTCGCGACGGAGGATGTCGAGGTTCGGGGTGTGACGATCCCCGCCGGTGCACAAGCCCTCATGATGTACTCCTCGGCCAACCGCGACGAACGGGTCTTCACCGAGCCGGACACATTCGACATCCGCCGCACACCGAACCAACACATCGCCTTCGGATTCGGACCGCATTTCTGTCTGGGCTCGAGCCTTGCTCGACTCGAAATCCGCACTGTTCTTGAAGTGCTCAGTCGCCGCGCACCTGAATTGCGTCTTGCTGACGCCGGCGCGACACCGGACTACACGGCATCCGCATTCGTCCGCGGAATCAAAGCTCTTCCCGTGGCGGTGTGAACCGTCAGGAAGCGACGGATGTCAACACGTACAAAGAACTCGCGACACAACAGATGAATGCTGGCGCAATGTTCGAGAGAGAGTCCCTCACACGCACATGGGCGACGATCGCAAAGAGAAAGTAAAGGACGAGGGACACACCTGTCACGAATGAGACCGCGTCGACGACCATGCCGATGAGCAAGCCGACAGCGAGGACAGATTTCACGACACCGAGGGTGCGAACCACTGACCGCGGAATCTGGAGCCTGTCGGTCACCGCCAGGGCTTTCGGGTCCGCGCGAAAGTCTGCGATTGCTGTTCCTAGACACACGAGGATGAGCAGGCATCCCAGAACGATGGCGACGATGTTCACGAGCGAACCGTAGTACGGGGTCTATTGGCGACGGATGCTTCGTGGGCGAGCAGCCACTTCTTCGTCGACATCCCTCCGGAAAAGCCGGTCAATGATCCATTGGCGCCGACAACGCGGTGGCATGGATAGATGACCGGAATCGGATTTCGACCGTTCGCTGCTCCGACTGCTCGCATCGCAGTGGGTCGACCCATGAGTGTCGCTTGCTCCTTGTATGACATGGTGTGTGCGAAGGGAATCCGTGCGAGTGTCTGCCACGCTTTCAACTGAAAGTCAGTGCCATCAAGCGCGGTGGGCACTGTGAAGGTCCGTCGACGGCCCGCGAAATACTCACTCAATTGCTTCAGTGCTTGGTCCATGACCTGCTGCGAGCGCCGACGAGCGATGGGGTCTGCAGACCATGTCTTGCCAGTCACTCGAAACCGCACCTCGACCACTTTCGCATTGCGAACGACGACACCGACGCGCCCGACTGGTGTTGATATCGAACCTCGCAACACATCGTCATCGGTTCGTGCCATGTGACAGAACGTACAACGCCCGTCGCCTCTGGGTACCCCTTCGCCATGCTCGGTAGTTGTAGGGTGCAAGTGATTCAGATGTCCACCCCCGACACAGACGCCCCCTTTCAGATCACGCCGCAACAGATTCGCACGATCTATGCCGGTCTGATGACCGCAACGATGCTCGCATCGCTCGACGGCACCATCGTGAACACCGCTCTCACGACGATCGTCGGAGAGCTCGGTGGCCTGCGCGCGTACACGTGGGTCGGAACGTCGTATCTGCTCACCTCGACTGCGATCACGCCGCTCATCGGCAAATTGAGCGACCTCTATGGTCGACGGATTTTTGTGCAGTTGTCCGTCATCATCTTCGTGGTCGCATCACTCGTGTGCGCCTCGGCCAACTCGATGACGACACTCGTGATTGGCCGCGCACTTCAAGGCATCGGAGGCGGCGGAATCATGTCGATGTCGTATGTCGTCATCGCAGACATAATCGCCCCCCGTGATCGCGGGCGATACGTCGGCGCGTTCATGAGTGTGTTCGCAATCTCAAGTGTCGCTGGTCCCCTTCTTGGTGGATTCTTTGTCGACCACATGTCATGGCGATGGATCTTCATCATCAACTTGCCGATTGGCCTCGTCGCGCTGTACATGTCGACGTCTTCGCTCAAACTGCCGGCACTGAAGCGGCGAATCAGCATTGACTACTTGGGAATGGGCCTGCTTGTCGGCGCCGTGACCGGACTGATCCTCGTGTTCTCGTGGACATCCGAGGAATACGGCTGGACTGCCACCGTCAACGTCGCACTGTCTGCCGCAGTCGTCGCGATGACGGCGCTGTTCCTGTGGTGGGAGCCCCGTGCCACGAGTCCAGTGATCCCGCTTCATCTGTTCCGCAACCGCGAGGTCTACACGCTGTCACCATTGGTGGCGATGCTCGGCGGAGTGTTGATGGCCGTCGGAACGTTCATTCCGCTCTTCTTGCAAGCAGTAACGGGCATTTCTCCGACCAACAGCGGATTGCTGCTCGTGCCGATGATGGCGGCAGTGACCATCTCCAGTGTCTCCATCGGACGAGTGACATCTCGAACCGGCAGCTACCGCATTTTTCCCGTGCTCGGCACTGGGGTCGGTGTCGTCGGTATCGCTGTGTTGTGCCTCATCAACAACTCGTCAAGTGGCGTGGCTTTCGTCATCATCGGCATGATCCTTGTCGGTACATGTGTCGGCTCGACGATGCCAGTGTCCTCCCTCGCAGTGCAGAACAGCGTCGAGTTCCACGAGCTTGGTGTGGCATCGTCTGTGGTCGTTTTGTTCCGCTCACTCGGCAGCGTCATCAGCCTCGCCGCATTCGGTGCCATTCTGAACACACAGCTTCGAGGGAACATCGACCCTGCGATACTGCAGAAGCCCCGCGCCATCAATGATCTACCTGAACCAACGAGGTCAGAAACTCTCGACGTCCTGAGTCATGCAATTTCGATGATTTACAAAGCGACAATTCCGCTGGCAATCATTGCGTTCCTGCTTGCCCTGTCACTTCGTGACAAGAAACTGAGTGAGCGCTCTGCGCTCGACCAAACTGTCGAGATCCTGTCGAGCTGAACCCCTACTCGCCCGGAGCCTTTGGCTCTTTGGGAAGTCCCAACACTCGTTCACCGACGATGTTGCGTTGAATTTGACTGGTTCCACCCCAGATTGTCTCACTGCGCGAGAAGAAGAATGCCGACATCATGCCGCTGACTGGGTAGCCGGGGCGACGCTTCTCGCGTGCAGTACCTGGCCAACCCTCGCCGTCTGGGCCACAGTCGGCGAGCATCGCGTCGGCCCCGAAGATGTCGAGAGCGAGCTCCATCGCTTCCTTGTGCATTTCTGACCAGAACATCTTGTTCGTCACGCCGAGCGCCATGACGCCAAGGTCCTTCGTCTGATTGAGCGTCGACGACAGCGAACGCAATCCGTTGATTCTCAAGATCTGGATTTTCGTGTAGTACTTCATCAGTCGTTGACGGACGTCGTGATGACAGATCGCTCCATTTTGTTCGGCGACCTGACGCATGATGTCGTACTCGGCTTCGAAGCGGCGGAAACCTGTCGTCGCACTCATGCCGCGCTCGAATGCCAGCGTGCTGTTTGCGACCGCCCAGCCGTTGTTCAGCCCTCCGACGACATTTTCTTTCGGACAACGAGCATTCGTGAAGAACACTTCATTGAATTCAGCTGTTCCGTCTGGTTGGGTGATGCCGCGCACTTCGACACCGGCTTGGTTCATCGGCACGAGCATGTAACTGATGCCTTTGTGTTTCGTCGCTGACGAGTCGGTCCGTGTCAACAAGAAGCAATAATCGGCGTTGTGACCCTGCGTGGTCCAGACTTTTTGGCCGTTGATGACCCATTCATCTCCGTCGAGCACTGCCGTGGTCTTCAACGACGCGAGGTCACTACCGCTGTTTGGCTCACTGAAACCCTGACACCAGCGAGTCGCACCTTTCAAGATGCCGGGAAGAAACTGCTTCTTTTGTTCTTCTGTGCCCCACTGCAGCAATGTCGGTCCAACGAGCGTGTCGCCGAAGAAGTCTCCGCGCATCGGAGCCTTCGCTCGTGCGAACTCTTCCGCAAGGACGACTCCCTGCATGATCGACAGCCCTTTGCCGCCGTATTCTTTCGGCCACGTCGCACAGATCCATCCTCCTGCGAACATCTTTGACGGCCACTCTTCATTGAACTTCCGGCGCTCGTCAGACGTCATCGAGAACCCTGGCTGGAACCAACCTTTCGGCAAGTTGTCCTCGAGCCAACTGCGGATCTCAGTGCGGAATGTTTCGGCGTCCTGGGGGTAGGTCAAATCCATGCCCTCCAGTCTTGCAATCTCTGAGCCATCACCTGCCACCGGAGCAGCGAGTACTCATTAGCCTGAATGAATGCTCCTGGCAGCCTCTCCCGGACTCGATTGGGGCACGATTCTCATCTCGCTCGCGATCATCCTGGTGGCAGGAAAGGCTGCGGCGGAACTATGTGAGCGCGTCGGCATACCTGCCGTGCTGGGTGAGATTCTGGTCGGAATTGCAATCGGTCCATCGCTTCTCGGCTTCGTCGAGATGTCTGACGCCATCGCGATTCTCGCTGAACTCGGCGTCATCGTGCTGCTCGCACAAGTCGGTCTCGAGATCGACGTCGCCGAACTGCGCAAAGTTGGGCGAGTGTCGCTCATGGTGGCTGCTATCGGAGTCATCGTGCCGATGGTCTCGGGGTTCGGTGTTGGTCAACTACTTGACGAGACAACGAATGCCTCACTGTTTCTCGGTGCTGCCCTCGCTGCCACAAGTGTGGGCATCACGGCGCGGGTTTTCGGCGATCTTCGCACCCTCAACACCCGTGAAGCACGTGTCGTTCTTGGTGCCGCCGTTGCTGACGATGTGCTCGGCCTCATCATTCTCACCGTCATCACTCGCGTCGTCGAGACAGGCGACCTCGACCCTGCCAGCATCGGTCTCACGATCCTCGTTGCGATCGGGTTCGTCGTCGTCAGTGCGACCATCGGACTAGCCGTCGTCCCGCGACTGTTTCGCCATGTTGATGCCGTTACCACCTCTTATGCAGTTATTCCGGTCGTGGCGACTGCGCTCACCTTTGCACTTGCGGCCGCGGCCGACGCAGCACGGCTCGCACCAATCATCGGGGCATTCATCGCTGGCGTGACATTGGGACGGACCGAGCAACGAGAGCGCATCGAGCATGAGTTCAACGTGTTGGCGATGATCCTCGTACCGATCTTTTTTGTGAGTATCGGACTCACTGTCGACGTCGGTGCCTTCGCCGATGCGAAGGTCATCGGACTCGCCGTACTGCTCTCTGTCGTCGCCGTTGCAGCCAAGATGCTGGCCGCGCTTGGTGCCCGCGGTTCGGGAATGGACGCCATGTTGGTCGGTGTCGCCATGGTTCCGCGTGGCGAAGTCGGATTGATCTTTGCGAGCATCGGCGCGTCGGTCGGGGTTTTCGACGATGAGCTCTATGCCGTCGTCGTGGCAGTCGTTCTCGTGACCACGATCGTCGCCCCACCACTCCTCAGATGGCGAATCCGACGGGCTGCCGACCTAGTCTCGTGAAATGACCATGACGAGCACTCCCGCCAAGGCCGAACGCTGGACCGCGCAGTGGAAGGAACTCTATGAAGAGGTGATCACCACAGGTCTGTGCACCGGATGTGCAGGCTGCGTCGTCACGTGTCCACACGACGTCATCGGATACGAACACGTCGAGGGTAAGTACAAGCCGTTCCACCTCGAGGAAGAACTCGGCCTCAGCAACTGCATCCACGGCGAGAAGGGCTGCACGACATGCACGCGAGCTTGCCCCCGCTTTCGCACATGGGAGCCTGCCGCAGACATGCACCTGTTCGGTCGTACACGTGAGCCTGACGAGATGGGTGGCATCTGGCGTCAACTACTTCTCACCCGTGCAGCGGACAAGGAACAACACGAGAAGGGTCAAGATGGTGGCTTCGTGTCTGCCATGCTCATCTGGCTCCTTGAGAACGATTACATCGAAGCGGCACTCGTCAGCGGCGTCGAGGACGACGACGCCTGGAAAGCGAAACCGGCACTTGCCAGAAACAAAGAGGAAGTTTTGGCCACTGCTGGCAGTCGGTACACATATTGTGCGAACCCGCTCGCACTTCGCGACGCAAAAGACCAAGGGCTCAACCGCCTTGCGCTCGTCGGCATGGGATGCCAGACCTCGTCGCCGCCTGTCATGTGGGACCGCAAAGCTGGCAAGGTCTCCAAACCATTCCTGTTCAACATCGGATTGTTGTGTTCAAAGACATTCGATGACGCGATCTTTCCCGAGCTCTTCGAGGCCAAGTACGGGCTCAAGAAACAAGACATGGTGAAGATGAACATCAAGGGCGTCTTCCAGATCTGGATGAAAGACGGCTCGTATCACGAGATCGACCTGAAGGAATGCCACAAGTGGACGCGCGAGGGTTGCAAACATTGCCCAGACTTTGCCGCAGAACACGCCGACATCTCGACCGGCGGTATCGGTGAGGACAACGACTGGACACTCACGATTGTGCGTACTGCGCTCGGCGAAGAAGTCATCAATCGCATGATCAAAGACGGCGTCATCGTGGCTCGGCCGGCACAAGAAGACGAGAAGGCGATGAAGTTGCTGCGCATGCTGTCGATCGTCAGCCGTCGCCGTTGGCCCGAATGGGCTGACAAAGCACCAAGTGTCGGGGTTCCACCGCCGAAGAAAAAGGCCGACGCTCCACCCGCACCAGACGCAAGCCACTAGGAGACACCATGCCATTGCATCCTCAAGCACAAGCGATCGCAGACCTCATGGAGGCGTCCGGAGCTCCGGCTCTCAACGAGCAATCTCCGCAAGAAGCGCGTCAGATGTTCGAGGCGATGCGAGTGCCATCCACCGAACCGATGCACGAGATTCGTGACGTCGACGCTGCAGGTGTGCCCTGTCGCTTGTACAAGCCGTCGTCTGACGTCACTGGTCTACTGGTGTATTTCCACGGTGGCGGCTGGGTCATCGGAAGCATCAACACCCATGACGGAGGGTGCCGCTCACTCGCCAACCGCACTGGCCATGCAGTTTTGTCAGTCGACTACCGCCTCGCACCAGAACACAAGTACCCGGCGGCCCTCGAAGACTGTCTGCAGGCGCTGCGTTGGGCTCACGACAATGCAGCAAACCTCGGAATCGATGCGGCTCGCATCGCGGTCGGTGGCGACTCAGCAGGTGGCCACCTTGCTGCTCTTGTCGCACAACTCCAACCAGTGCCTCTCAAGTTCCAACTCCTCGTCTACCCAGTGACGGATGCCCACATGATCTCGCCATCATTCGTCGAGAACAAGAACGGACCGATGCTGACTGCTGATTCGATGAAATGGTTCTGGGACCATTTCATCGGTGGAGTTGCGCGCCCCGAAGACCCCCGCGTCTCACCCATCATGGCGAGCGACGAAGTTCTCGCCACCGCACCACCTGCACTCATCATCACCGCAGAGTTCGACCCATTGCGAGATGAAGGCGAGGAATACGGACGGCGACTCATGGAGAACGGGGTCAATGCGTCTGTCACTCGTTATCTCGGCATGTTCCACGGATTCTTCTCGATGTTCGCCATGCTCGACGACGCACACGCTGCGCACAGCCACGCATCTGCGATGGTGAAGAAAGCCCTCGACGCCTAGATCACTGGTGCGCCATGCGCACTGCGATTGCGAACACGTCGTCCAACATCTTTTCGGTCAACGTGCCGGTGAAGGTGTTCTGCTGACTGGGGTGGTACGAACACACCAGTGTCACGTTCTCGGTCTCGACGACCACGCCGTGGCCGAATTTCGGTCTTGGTCGCACCCCAAACTCACGGCATGCAGCGTCGTAGGCGAATGAACCTAGACACACCACAACCTTCAATTGTGCGAGCAGTGCGATTTCTCGAGTCAAGAAACTGCCACATGCGTCGCGCTCGGTCGGCGTCGGCTTGTTGTCTGGTGGAGCGCATCGAACCGCAGAGGCGACATACGCACCCGTGAGTGTCAGCCCGTCCGATCGGTCAGTCGACGTGGCCTGGTTTGCGAGACCACACTTGTGCAACGCGCGATAGAGCCAGTCTCCACTTCGATCTCCGGTGAACATCCGACCGGTCCTGTTCGCTCCGTGGGCAGCAGGTGCAAGGCCGAGCACAAGGATTCGCGCGGACGTGTCGCCGAAACCTGGCACGGGTCGGCCCCAATAGGTCTCATCCTTGAACGATGCGCGCTTCTCGCGCGCCACCGACTCACGCCATTCGACCAATCGTGGACATGCGCGACATGTGGTGATGTCTTTCACCAGTGCATCGATGGAATCGTTGCGTTTGCCCTTCGATGACATGTGTTCGACCTTAGATTGGCATCACGAGGTGTACCGCAATAGTTTGCAGGCATGGCCCGCACCAAGACTTCTTCGTCACCGTCTTCCACGTTGATGTTGTTCGTGCGCCACGGACAGACCCCCACGACCGGCCAGGTCCTTCCTGGGCGAGCCGCTGGCCTTCACCTATCTGACAAAGGTCGCGAACAAGCAGAGGCGGTCGCGCGCCGGCTGGCCGAACTTCCACGTGTCGACGCAATCTACGCCTCACCTCTCGAGCGTGCTCGCGAGACTGCAGCACCGATCGGAAAAGCGCTCGGCCAGAAGGTGAACATCGAGAAGGGTCTGCTCGAATGTGACTTCGGAGCCTGGACCGGCGCCAAGCTGTCGGCACTGATGAAGAAGCCCGAATGGTCGACGGTCCAGCGTGCTCCATCGACGTTCCGCTTCCCGGACGGTGAGAGTTTCATCGACATGCAGTCGCGCATGGCCAACACGGTCGACACGTTACGCACACGACACCGCGGCGGAGTCGTGGTGTGTGTGAGTCACGCCGACCCCATCAAGGCGCTCATCGCACATGCGATGGGAACCCATCTCGATCTGTTTCAGCGCATCGTCATCGGTACGTGCTCTGTAAGTGCCGTCTCGTACCTGTCGACGGGACCCGTCGTGCTCACGGTCAACTCAACGGGTGGCTCTCTGTCCGATCTTCGTCCGAGCTGACATGAGCTTCCTATACGAATTCGACGACGTCGACGCTTTTCGCACAGGTGCTGTCGGTCGACCAGGACAACGCACCTTCTTCATTCAGATACGCGCTGACGGTCGCATACTGAACGTGAAGTGCGAAAAGCAACAAGTTGCGGCGATTTCGCAACACCTCCGCAACTTGCTGAAGGACCTTCCCGAGTCGCGGTCGATGTTGCCCGATGCCTCACTCGCACACGACACTGAGGAAGTGGATTTCGTCCTCGGCACAATCGGACTCGGGTACGACCGAAGCGGTATGCGCATGTTCATTCAATTCGACGAACTCGTCATCGGCACGACTGATGACAGTGAACTCGACATGACCGCAATGGACGAAGACGACGCACTCGACGAGGATGACGCGCTCGCCGGTCGCGTCCGTCTCTTCATCTCTCCCGAGCAAGCCGAGGCATTTTGCAATTGTGCCGACACCACAGTCGCCGGCGGACGCGAGCCGTGTCGATGGTGTGGCGCACCCAAAGACCCCAGCGGTCATGCGTGTCCGCGCATGAATTGACCTGATGTCTGGCCAATACACGACCGACACCGATGATGTCGAAGCGCTGCTCGAACACGGCTCGATCGAAGTCATCGGACGCCTCGCCCACAGCAGCAACGCGACTTTGTTGGTGAGGCTCGAAGTTGACGGCGGACACGGACATGCCGTGTACAAACCTCTTCGAGGAGAACGACCTCTGTGGGATTTTCCACCGGGCCTCTACAAACGAGAAATCGCGGCGCGGATGTTGAGCGACACGCTCGGTCTTGACCTTGTGCCTCCCACGATCCACCGTGAAGGGCCATTCGGTGAGGGCTCACTACAGCTCTTCATCGATGCCGACCCAAGAGAGCATTACTTCAGCATCTACGAGTCACGACCCGACCTGCACGACCGACTTCGTGATTTTGCATTCTTTGACTTCATCGCGAACAACACTGACCGAAAAAGTGGTCACATACTCTTGGATGCAGAGGATCGACTCTGGGGAATCGACCATGGCGTGTGCTTCAGCGCCGACTTCAAGTTGCGTACCGTCATCTGGGACTTCGGTGGCGAGGACATTCCGACTCACTTGCTCGATGTCGCCTCGCACCTCCTCGACCGCCTACCACTTCCCCTCGCCTCACTTCTCGACGACGACGAGGCGAACGCGCTTCAGGAGCGCGTCAGCTACCTGCTCGAGAACCCGACATTCCCCGTTGACCATTCAGGGCGACGCCATCCGTGGCCACTCATTTGATGAACTCGTGAGGAACACCTGCAATGCCAACTGACATCGACGAACTGATCCACCGTGTGGACCTTGATGGGCTCGTCAGGCTCGTCGATGACACGGTGTCAGAGCGTGAGTGGTCACGCCTCGTACGGGTACGCGATGCCTGCACGTCGGCGGTCAAGACAGGTCGCCAGGTGTGGCCGATCGCCACGTTGGCGAACTATCGGCTTGCGCTGTGGGCACCGCCTGCATTTGCCTGCCGATCACTCGATGATTCGATGCGAACATTCATGCCAGGTCCGGTGAGTGAGATACTCGCCGTCAATCACACATGGGACGAACTCTCTCCATATCTCGAGCCATCACCTGATCGTTCGCTGGTAGCCCATGAGCGCGCTCTTCGAGGCGACACGATCGGATCCGACGAGGTGTCGTCACTCGACATGCCATTTGCCCGTCAACTGTGGGAACCCGTATACGACGATGTCAGTTACACCGATGACGGTGGCAAGTTCCCTGCCCCAACTCCAGCGTCAACATCAAGCGTGGGGGTGACGACAGGTCGGGTCATCGACGACCCAGATACCACTGCCGCATTTCGTCTCTTGGTCGAACCATGGACCGCAGCATCGAACGGGCGTGCAGATATTTCAGTCGTCGAAGGCGACGGCCTCGCAGCATTAGGAGCGCTCGGTGTCGCTGACGCTCGCCACTGTGAGGTGGACCATCGACTCGCGCTCCGCTGGCTGGTATGGGCTGCATCAAGTGGTGGTGCACACGGACGACGACGAGGTCGCGCAAACGGACGTTCGACGACGTGGTGGTTCCTTCACCAGTTCCTTGATTTGGGTGACGACTGGCCGACGAACACCGATGAACTCGGTGCACGCATCGAAGACCTCACATTCCACCTGTGGGATTCACATGAACCCGCGACGGGTTGGTCACTGCAACTCACCATCGCCGATTCGACAACGGGACTCGCCTGTGCCGTACATGCAAGAGACGCCGCCTAAAGGCGGCGTCTCTTCACGTTGTATGAGTTGAATCAGCGGGACTTCAGCGCTTCGATGAGCTTCGGCAGAACCTTGTGCACGTCTCCGACGATGCCGAGGTCTGCAATGCCGAAGATCGGTGCTTCCTTGTCCTTGTTAATTGCGATGATGTTCTTTGAGCCCTTCATGCCCACCATGTGCTGGGTGGCACCGGAGATACCTGCTGCGATGTACACGCTCGGCTTCACGACCTTGCCGGTCTGACCGACTTGGTAGCTGTACGGAACCCAACCGGCATCGACAATCGCACGTGACGCACCAGGTGCACCCTTCAGAATTTTCGCGAGTTCCTCGACCATCGTGAACTTGTCAGACTCTCCCAGTCCGCGGCCGCCAGAGACGACGACATCGGCTTCATCGAGCTTCGGACCGGTGGTCTCTTCGACATGCACGGCAAGCACTTTGGCTCCACCGGCAGCACCAAGATCTGGCACTTGAACTGCCGTCACTGCTGCAGCTCCTCCGCCGGATGCTTCAGGAGCAAAGCTCTTCGGGCGGAATGCCGCCAAGAACGGACCTTCACCGGTGAACGTCGTGCTGACGAGGGTATTTCCACCAAAAATCGGCGTGACCGTGGTGACTCCGTCACCGCTGTCAGCAATGTCGATGTTGTTGGTGATGACGGTCTTGTTCAACTTCACCGAGAGACGTGACATGGTGTCGCGACCTTCGTAGTTCTGCGGGAACATGATGAGATCTGGCTTGTCGCCACCATCAATGACCGACTTCATTGTTGCCGCGATAGCGACACCAGGAAGGTTCGAGCCGTGGTCGGCGGCGTACACCTTGGTCGCGCCGTACTCGCCGAGTGCCGCCGCGATGGAATTGCCGTCACCGCCCATGAACGCCGTGACGTTGGACGACAGCGACCGCGCCTTGGTGAGCAGTTCGAGTGTTGCGCTGGTTGGCGCACCGTTCGCAGCTTGTGCGAAGACCCAGATGTTGTTGAGTGCCATTACTGTTCTCCTTGCCGCTCTCAGATGACCTTGAGGTTCTCGAGGAACCCGACGATCTTGCCGAATGCTTCGCCGTCGTCTTCGATGATCTCACCGGCTTGACGCGCTTCTGCTTGTGCCACACCTGAGATCTTCTGACCGGCACCTTCCCAACCCACGGGCGTGACGCCGAGGTCGGATGCCTTCACTTCGTCGATGGGCTTGTTCTTTGCCGCCATGATTCCCTTGAACGACGGGTAACGCGGCTCGACGACACCAGCGGTGACGCTGATGACAGCGGGCATCGGACAAGTGACTTCGTCGTATCCAGATTCGGTCTGACGATCGACTTTCAATGTTCCGTTGTCCACCGCGACCTTCTTTGCGAAGGTGACTGACGGAAGACCAAGGACTTCAGCCATCTGCTCGGGCACCGTGCCGGTGTAACCATCTGAGGACTCTGTTGCCGCGATGATGAGGTCGGCACCGCCGAGCTTCTGCACCGCCGCGGCGAGGATCTTTGCCGTCGTCAACGCATCGCTACCCTGCAACGCGGGGTCGGACACGAGCACGCCCTTGGCTGCACCCATGGCAAGCGCGGTGCGCATACCTGAGGTTTCACTGTTGGGTGCCATCGACACGAGATTGACTTCACCACCACCGGCCGCATCGACGAGCTGCAATGCCATCTCGACGCCGTACATGTCGGAGTCGTCGATGACGAGCTTGCCGTCTCGCTTCAGAGTGTTGGTTCCCGCATCGAGGGCACCAGGTGCCGCCGGATCGGGGATTTGCTTCACGCACACGATCACGTTCATAGGGTGACCATTGTTACCCACCCGATCGGCGATAACCCAACTGGCACAAGGTTCTTCTGGGAGAGATGGCGTGACCCTCGTCGCAGGCCTGCTGGTACCGTGAATCCCCTTGCGACTGCTGCTGATCGTCAATTCCTTCGCCTCGTCGGTGACCGCCAGGAACACCGTGGTGGTCCACCAGCGACTCTCCCGCCACCACGACGTCCAGGTGGTCGAGACCAACAGGCGAGGTCACGCCACCCGTTTCGCCCAAGACGCGGCGATGCGGGGTCTTGACGCTGTCGTGGCCTACGGCGGTGACGGAACTTTGAACGAAGTGGCAACCGGCGTCGCAGGTAGCGACACGGCGCTTGCTGTTCTGCCGGGGGGAAGCACGAACGTTTTTGCTCGCACCCTCGGCATGCCAAACGATGCGTTGCAGTCAGTCGACCTGATCATCGAGGCACTCGGTCGTGGCGACATAAAATCCATCGGGCTCGGCAAAGTCAACGGGCGGTACTTCACGTTCCACACCGGCGTCGGCTACGACGCCGCAGTGGTGAAACGTGTCGAACAACGCGCAGCGCTGAAGCGCTATGCGGGTCACCCATTGTTCGTCGTCGCAGCACTGCGTACATGGGCCTTCGATTACGACAGACGTCAGCCACATTTCACTGTCGACATCGGCGGTGCTGCCGGAACATCAGTTCCGGGAGCGTTCTTCACCATCGTCATGAACACCAACCCCTACACCTATCTCGGTCCACGTCCGTTCGATCTCGTTCCGTCCACGGACCTCACCAAAGGACTCTCCGTGGTCACGTTCACGTCGATGAACGCAACGAAGATTCTCCGTTCAGTGGGGACTGCTCTGCGAGGCGGTGGGGTGTCGACAAACTCATGGCTCGATGTCCAGTCGAACGTCTCAGAAGTCAGAGTGACACACGATCGGGCGTTTCCGTACCAGATGGATGGTGACTACTTGGGCGAAGTCAAGGAACTTCGCTTTGAACACGTGCCCGACGCCGTGCGTCTGGTGCAATCATTTCCCCAGCAGTGAACGGCGCACGGTGAGCGCGACATCGGGAACGTTGGTGCAGATTCCGTCGATTCCCCACTCGATGAGACGCGTCATGTCGTCCGCATCGTCACAGGTCCAGCAATTGACGCTCAGTCCCTGCAAATGGAATGCATTGAGCATCTCGCGCGTCACCACTTTGTGCCACGGGTGCAGCGCGCTGTGACCCTCTTTGGCAAGGGATCGTGCGAGTTCCTCCACTCCGCGGGGATCACAGTGCGTCATGAGCCACGCAGTGCGCACCTCAGGTGCAAAATCGCGCATCGCGACGATGGTCTCGCGTCGAAAAGACGAGATGAGCCATCGCTCGGGCTCACCCCGGTCGTGCAACAACTTTGCGACACGTTCGGCGACGACATCATGTGGGTCGTAGTCAGGCTCTGAACCTTCATTCTTGATCTCGATGTTCACCCACATACCGGCGCACGCATCAAGTGCCGAAGAAAGTGACGGAATAGCGGCGGGTACTTCGTCTCGCTCAAGTGTGACGAGCGCACGTCCGTCTGCAAGATGCGCATCATGCATGACCACCAATTCGCCGTCGGCGAGTCGACGGACGTCGAGCTCGACAGCGTCAGACCCGAGCGTCTGTGCCGTGTGAAATGCCGCGACGGTGTTCTCGGGCTCACGTCGCGACGCACCGCGATGAGCGATGACCTGTGGATAACGCCCTGACGTCACTTTTGCCCCCTCCGCTGGAATGTCCGCTGTGCTGGTTTATCAGAGGGCGCTGTGCATGTGAATCACACCGATGCAACTTGGCTGAACCTCTTGCCATTCATCACAGACGGTCGTAGCGTTGCCTCGCACCGGTTCGCCCGATGCACCTAGCAAGTCCACCGTGGCGCCCAGCGCCCCTGAACCCCCAAGAAGGAATTTGACGTGTCAATCCTCGCGTCCAGCCTGGCTCTCGGTAGCGCCGACTACACCTGGAGAAATCGCGCCACATGCCGCGACACCGATCCAGAACTCTTCTTCCCCGTCGGAACAACCGGCCAAGCTCTGCTGCAGATCTCGAAAGCAAAGAGTGTCTGCTGCGAATGCCCCGTTCAGATCGAGTGTCTTGACTTCGCACTCGAGACGAACCAGGACACGGGCATCTGGGGCGGAACGTCAGAGGACGAACGTCGTCAGATTCGTCGCGAGCGCGCAGCTCGTGCTCGTGCACAGCGCCTTGCAGCCGCGGCAGCCGCAGCCGGCTGACTTCACGACCCCGAAGCGTCCGTCACTCGACGCGTAAGGGAACGCACAATTCGACAGCGGTTCCCACGTAACCAGGGCGCAACGTGAGGTTCGTGCCGTCTAGCTCTTCTTGCGTCGGCCGTCGCATGTCGATGGTTCCGGCGAGTTCTGTGGTGACCAGGGTGCGAACGATGGAAAGACCGAGGCCGGTCGCCGCCGACAAATCAAAGGCATCGGAAAGCCCTCGCCCGTCGTCAATCACCTTGATAGTGAGCACCGTGTCATTTGAATCGAGAGTCACGACGACGGTGCCGCCGCCCTCACCCTCGGGAAATCCGTGGTCGATGGCATTCTGGAGAAGTTCGGTCACCACGACTGACAACGGCGTCGCAATCGTGGCCGGTATGCGGCCACCATCACCGTTGACGACGAATCGCACCGGACGATCAGGCGATTGCAACCCTTCTTCAGAGAGTCGCAAGAGTGGTCTCACGATTTCAATGAAGACGACATCGTCACCAGGCTCGCGTGACAATGTCTCGTGGACGAGTGCGATGGTGCGAATACGGCGCACTGATTCTGCGACGGCTTCGCGAGCTTCGTCAGACTTGAGTCGTCGACCTTGCAGTCGAAGAAGTGCAGAGATCGTCTGCAAGTTGTTCTTCACTCGATGGTGAATCTCTCGGATGGTCGCGTCTTTCGAGAGCAAAAGTCGATCCCGACGACGAAGTTCCGTGACATCACGCAGCAACATGACTGCACCGGTGACGACCGGCTCTGCGTTCACCGACGTTGCGAGAACTGGGAGACACCGTGTGAGGAGAGTGACGTCGATTGTCTGTTCGAATTCTTCGACAACTGGTTCTTTTCGTTCAAAGGCCTGCCGTACTGGACTATCGATGATGCCCATCTCAGCAAGCGTTTGTCCGACGACGTTCGCACTGATTCCGACACGATGTAGCGCCGATGTCGCATTCGGCGATGCGTACACGACGACTGCATTCTGGTCGAGGACGATTGCGCCGTCACCGACTCGTGGGGCCACACTGCTGTCCGCTACGCGACCAGGAAATGGGAACAGTCCCGCAGCGATCATGTCGGTGAAACGCGCGAACAAGTCTTGGTACGTCCGTTCAAGTTGTCCTGGTTGGCGTGCCCCGCGCGTGCTCCACTCGCGCGTCAGAACTGCGATGCTCTTTCCTTCGTGCACGACCGGAATGGCGGTCATGAAGCAAGGGTCGACAAGGTCTTCGACCATGATCTCGCCTTCTGTGATGGCCTGAGAGTCGTACGCGGCAGCCAACAAAGACACCTCACTGTCGTTGGCTAGCGCCCCGACCCAGTCGACGACATACAAGGTCTGTCCGGTCGCTGCGCGAACCTGCGCGATGACGAGCCATGACCCCTCGTTCGTCGGAACATAAAGAAGCAGGTCTGCGAAACAGAGATCCGCAAGCATGCCCCACTCGCCGGTCAATGCCTGGAGGTGGGAGACATCCTCTTTCGACAGAGATGTGTGTTGCCGCGCGAGTTCTCCGATTGTCGCCATGGGGTGTCCTCCTCGGACAGTCTGCCCTACTCGGTGCTGAGGCTTCTGGCTATCCCATCCACGACTGCAACCGCGTCGACTGCCATGTCAGGAACCTCGAGAACCGTCACGCCCCGGGACTCGAAATGTCGGCGGAC
This sequence comes from uncultured Bifidobacterium sp., assembly GCA_964394175.1. Taxonomy (GTDB): domain Bacteria; phylum Actinomycetota; class Acidimicrobiia; order Acidimicrobiales; family Ilumatobacteraceae; genus UBA2093. Next base: position 100,592 of record CAYMVM010000001.1, on the reverse strand, counting down.
TGACGAGTGCTCCTCGCATCGGCGTGCCTGGACTCGACGTGCCGTGTGAAGTGCCGACATCACTCGCTCGACAGCGCGGGGATCACATGTCGTCGCACTCGACAGTTCAGACACCGACGGGACCGAGATGTCGGAAGGACGCGGCATGGTGCGGTTGATCAGGACTGTTGGGACGTGCGAGGACCGAGAGGCGATTCGGTCGAGCAAGTAATCGGCTTCGCGCACAGAGTCGTCTCCGGGGCTGGTCACGACGACGTAGTGACATTCTGGTGAGTCGAGCAAGGCACGTACGCGACGCGCACGATCGACAAATCCCTCCTCAAGCGTCTGCAGCAACACGAAGAATTCAGAGATGTCGGTCAAGAACCGAGCACCGAGCACACGATCGGCGATCTGAAAGAAGGGGCGTGACGCGATACCGACAAGCCGATTGCGATACGGAATGGTGAGCCAACGTACGAGTCGGCCCCCGAAGAAATCACCCATCCGGTCGGGTGCATCGAGAAAATCAAGCGCATTACGAGAAGGTGGAGTGTCGACCACGACGACGTCGAATGTCGGGTCGTTGCTCAACTCATACAGTCGCTCCATCGCGATGTAGTCGTGACTGTTCACGAAACGAGAGGTGATGTTCTGATACAACGGATTACGCAACAGTCGCTCGGCAGCTTCTGCATCGGGTGCGTACCGGCGTACCAAGTCATCCCACCCAGCTTTGGCGTCCAGCATCGTCGCGTGTAACCCGCCCCCGACTTCCACGATCTCGTTTCCTGACATCGACAAACCGAGTGATTGCGCGAGACGCTTCGCAGGGTCGATGGTGAGCACGACGACCGTTCCGCGTGAGGTCGCAAGCACCTTTCCGATCGCAGCAGAGACACTCGTCTTTCCGACCCCGCCAGGGCCGCACACGAGCACGCAACGACCCTTGACGTCACTCAACCGGTCATTGACGCTCACAACTCTTCATCCAGTCGCTGCAGCAACGCCTCGTCGACGTCACCCCGAGGATGTTCGTCGCTCCAGCCACCCACCTCTGGAAGAACAATGAAGCCGAGGTCACCCACGTTGTCGCGCAATTCGGCGATGGCGACTTGTTGCAGATGTCGTGCCGCCGTTGCGCGTCGTAGCGACTCACTTGCCTCTGGAGCCAAGACACCTTCAAGTGCCGACCACGTCGACTCGTCGATCGACATCACCAGCGGTTCTTCCGATCTATTGAGGATCATCCATGACACCGCAGTCTTCGTCTGGCTGCGGATGGACTTCACCAGGTCAATCGTCTCGCTGACAACGAGCTCTTCAGGAACAACGACGGGGACGACCGTGCACGTGGATTCATCTTCAAGGATCTTTGCCATCCACTCGGTTTGGTCACGCAGCATTCCGACTCCGGCGAGCTGACCCACGATTCGTGGAGCAGCAATCTGACTGACGATGTGGCCGGTCGCCTCCGCATCGACGATGACGATGTCGTAGTTCTCCTGGCGAACCTCGTGGCACAACTTGCCCACTCCGAGTATCTCTTTCACGCCAGGTGCCGCATCGGCCACGAAGTCGAAGACAGCAGCGATGGGCGTGATCTTCGTGATCAGCGGAACCCTCACGAACAGCCGCAAGTACTCGCGCAAGGACTGTTCGGTGTCCATGACCATGGCCCACAAATTCGATTCGACCAAACGGGGCTCGAAAGTGAGCGTGCCGCCACCCACACGTGCAGCAACAGAGCCTTTGGCATCCATTTCGCACAACAACGTACGAAGTCCGCGCTGAGCGGCAAGTCGCGCAAGCGCGACTGCGATTGTCGACTTTCCGACGCCGCCTTTTCCGGTGACGAACACCAGTCGGTGGCGAAGAAGTGGTGTCAGATCAACCGCCGAAGCCGATGCGCCGGTCGACCCCACTCGAGCCGATCTCCACATAGGCAATCTTCTGCGCGGGAACCGCCACGTCGCGTCCGCGCTTATCTGTTATCCACAGTGTGTCGACCGCACCGGTGAGCGCCGCTTCCACGCGGGCCTTCACGTCGTCGCGAAGGGCATCGTCATCGGCAAGTTCGATGGAGATCTCGCGAGGTGATTGTGTGACTCCGATGCGTAGGTCCACTGGTGCTCCTTGTTCCTTCGATGTTGAATCGACTCACTCACCGTACCGGTCAGATGAGCTTCAAACCCTTGCTGAAACGCTTCTTCGGGGCCATCTGCTCGATCTTCTCGGCGAGAGCAAAGAACGCACGGGCCGGCTCGGAGTCGGGAGCGACGGCCGCAATCGGACGTCCATCGTCGCCACCTTCGCGAAGCTGTGCAACGAGCGGAATCTGGGCGAGCAACGGCACCTCGAGTTCTTCAGCAAGTTCGCGACCGCCACCGGCACCGAACAACTCGTACCGCTTTCCGTCGTCACCGGTGAACCATGACATGTTCTCGATGACGCCCTTCACCGGCAAGTTCACTTTCTCTGCCATTGCCGCAGACAACCGAGCAACTTTCTGCGCGGCGGGTTGCGGTGTCGTCACCACGTACACCTCTGCGCGTGGCAGGTACTGACTGAGGCTGAGTGCGATGTCGCCTGTGCCTGGCGGCATGTCGATGAGAAGGAAGTCTGGCTCGTCCCAGAAGACGTCGGTGAGGAACTGCTCGAGTGCCTTGTGCAACATCGGTCCGCGCCAAATGATTGCCTGTCCTTCTGGGACGAAGTATCCGATGCTGATGCAACGCACACCCCATGCTTCGGGCGGCAACAACATCTGGTCAATGACGACGGGGTCACGTTCCGCTCCTAGCATCCGCGGAATCGAGAATCCGTAGATGTCTGCGTCGACGATGCCAACTTTGTGCCCACGAGCAGCAAGTGCGACTGCGAGGTTGGTCGTGACGCTGCTCTTTCCGACGCCACCCTTTCCAGAAGAGATGAGCAACGGGCGCGTCTTGCTGTCATTGCCTGCGAACGGAATGACACGACCTTCAGCGTGACCATGTGCAGCGTTGGTACCTGCGGATGCCGCTGCATCGCCGTGCACCAAGCGCCGCACTTTTTCACGTTCCGCGTCGTTCATCACAGCGAAGTCGATCGACACCTCGCGAACGCCGTCGAGTGGCTTCACCGCGGTCGTGACGCGATTTTGAATCTCGTTGCGCAGTGGACAACCCGGGACAGTGAGGACGACAGTGAGCGACACCGCCCCAGAGTCGTTGCGCACGTCTCGAACCATGCCAAGTTCCACGATCGACCGATGAAGCTCTGGGTCCTCGACGGGTCGAAGGGCTTCGATGATTTGTTCGGGCGTGGCAGTCATGGGGGTTCTTCCGGTTGGGGACGTCGGCAATTTGCACTATGGCAATAGGTAGAATACCGATGTGGCTGAAGTGACGACCACCCCTGTGATGACTCCAAAGTCGTTCACGGCCACTGTGTCTGCCATCACATCCGCGTTCGGAGACCCCACACGCCGCGCGGTATATCTGTTCGCTCGCGACTGCCCCGACGGTGTGACCGCATCCCAAGTCGCAGAGAAATTCGAGCTGCATCCGAACGTCGCTCGACATCACCTCGAGAAACTGGCCGCAGGCGGCTACCTCGAAGTGTCGACTGACCATGCCAAGCGCGCAGGGGCTGGTCGCCCAAGCAAGCACTACCGCGCTGGAACTGCCGGCCATGAACTCGACTTTCCTGTGCGAAGCGACGACCTGGTGCTCACTCTTCTCGGAAAGGCGCTCGCTGCACTGCCTGCGGACAAAGCGCACACGATTGCCGAAGAAGTCGGCCAGGAATACGGTCGAGCAATGGCTGCCGGACTCACCGGCGCCGACATGGCAGCAGGTCAACGCTCGTTGCGTTCGGCAATGCAAGCTGTCGCCGATGCACTCACCGCACATGGGTTCGCAGCGCACGCCGAAAAACGAAACAACGAGCTGCGCATCGTCACGAGCCATTGTCCGTTCGGAGACGTCGCCATCGAGAACCCCGTCATCTGCTCTGTCGATCGTGGGATGGTGAAGGGAATGCTCGATGCCCTGTACGGCTCGACTGACCCAGAGCATTCAGAGTCGTTGCCCAAGGGCGACACTTTCTGCAGCACCACCATCAACTGACGAACAACGCGTCAGCCGCGACCCGCCCTGCCTGTCAGTCGCCCCAGTAGCGCTGTTCCAAGAACGGGTCGCCATACATGTGATAGCCGTTGCGTTCCCAAAAACCGGGTTTGTCAGATGGCATCAACTCAAGCGCTCGAAGCCACTTGGGGGATTTCCAGAAGTACAGGTGCGGGACGACGAGACGAACTGGGCCACCGTGAATCGGTTCGATTGGTTCTCCGTCGTAGGCGTAGACAACGAGGGAGTCATCTCGCATCACGTCGACCAGTGGAAGATTCGCCGTGTATCCGAATTCGGCATGGCCCATGACGTGTGATGCCTCTGGCTTCACACCCGCAATGGCGAAGAGATCCTTCACGCGCACGCCGGTCCATGAGGTGTCGAACTTCGACCACTTGGTGACGCAGTGGATGTCAGTGGTGATTGTCTGAGAAGGCAGAGCAGTCAACTCATCGAATGACAACGTGAACGGCTTGTCAACGAGCCCGGTGATCGTCAATGACCACTCGCCAGGTTCATAGGTGGGGACATCTCCCACGTGCAGCACTGGAAACCGCTCGGTGAGGTATTGACCCGGCGGCAATCGAGACGGGTCATACCCTTTCGCTGCGACGTCGTCGCGGTTACGGTCGAAGAAACCCACGCCGTCATTGTGCATCAACTCACCGAGGAATGCACCGTTGAACTAGGCACAGACCGTATTGTTACGGTCTCGGTGCCACTGAGCAAGACGATTGCCACAGCTACGTAAGCGAAAATGACCGCGCCGAGGACCAGCATCATGGGAACAACTCCGAAGATCAGAACTCCCGACAAAATGCCAACTACATATGCAACGTTGTACACCGCGTCATAGGCAGCAAAGATGCGACCCAAAGCGCCATCAGTAGTGTTTGCCTGCACTGAGGAGTCCGTACAAATGCGTAGATTCTGAAATGCGAATGCGCAAAAAGCAACTGCAAGTACATGAACTGCGGGCACATTCGCTGCCAGAGAGATGGCCATGGAGACTGAAGAGGCGACGGCTGCCATCACAGCAATCGACCGGCGACGAAAACGTTCAATGAACCATTCTGCGGTCACGGACCCAAGGAAATTTCCACAAGATATAAATGCGAGCAATGCCGCAAACCCAAAAGCCTCAAGTTTCAGCTGATCTCCCACACGTAGTGCAACGGTGGCGATTGACAGGCCAAGCAACAGTCGCAAGGACGTCGTCGAGCCTATGGCAAACCTGATCTTTGATGCATCAACTTGATTACGTAGCGCTTCACCGCCGTCTGACCTTGCGTGGTGGTCGCCAGAATTGTCAGCCGTTCGAAGCTTGCGGAGCGTGACTCCTGCAGCCAATTGACAAGAGGCAGAAATGGCAAGTACGAGTTGCCAATTGCCATCGACGAGTGCAGCTGCCAAGCCGCCTCCCATCAAACCAGAAATCATGCCGATGATAAAAGAGAGTGAGTCAACTGCAGGAAGTTCATGACGTCGAACGAGATTGACAACGCTTGCGACACGCGCGCTGTAGAGGAGCCGCGACACCGCAAGTGTCAGTCCATAGATGACAACTGCACTGCGATGGTTTCCTACCTGAAGCGTAGCTATTTGTCCGAGTGCGAGAACCCCACGAGCCATATGACCGACAACCAAGATCTGACGCCTGTCCAGTCGATCAACCAACACCCCAGCGAGAGGTCCAATGAAGAGCACTACGGGGAGCAGCATGACAATTGACAGGAGCAACGATGTCCTGACGGAGTCGTCACGTTCTGTGAACAACAGCATCTGCGCCATGACTAATGACATTGCTGCATCACCTATCTGGCCGAATGACTGACCAGCTAGCAGTGGTCTGACACCACTCATTCGCATGACATCTCGACGACGGACATGCAGTTGATGATTTCGCCTGATGAAGCTCCTTCTCACCTCGGTAGTGGCCACAGCTTGTGTCGGTATCACAACGGAATCTTCATCGACAGACTGTAGACAGTTGTGAACATCTAGGTAAACGACGGACGAACCCACAGAACTGTGGTCCGGTGACGAGATACTCTGAACAAATGGTTGTTGCATTTGTTCGACACGCACATGCGGGCTCGCGCAGCGCGTGGACTGACGACGACAAGCTTCGTCCGCTCTCTGAGAAGGGCCGACTGCAAGCACTGGGCCTCGTCTCACTGCTTCGCCCGAACGGCATCGTCGCACTCATCGCTAGTCCGTACCTTCGGTGCATCCAGACACTTGAACCACTCGGTGTTGCGAGTGGTGTTCCCGTGACGGTGGACGATCGTCTTGCTGAAGACACGCCGTTCGAAGTCACGCTTTCACTTCTCGAACACGTCGAGGAAGGCACCGTATTGTGCAGTCATGGTGACGTGATCCCTGCCACGATCGGAGCATTGGTGCGAAGGGGTCTATCTCTTGACGGTCCATCCGCCCTCAAGAAGGGATCCACCTACCTCTTGCACCGCAACGACGGAAGATTCGTCAGTGCCGAATATCTGCCACCACCGACCGTCAGCTGATGGTCACTTGCCAGCGACAGCGGCATTCACCTGGTCGACGACCGAGGTGACCAGACCAAGCACTTCGTGAGGTGGGTTTCCCGCAAGACATTTGTCGAGAGGCGGCTTGGCCAATTCTGCATCGTCTAGGAATCGGAAATTGATGATTCCGAGCAGACAGTACGCATCGACGTACGTGTCGTCTTTCTCGATTGCGCGTGTGATGTCCGTGAGTGCAGTCGCGAGGGCGACTTTCTTGATGTCGTCAGACGCCTCGCGCGACGAGAGTGCGAGAAGCCACGAGCGATACGTCAATGCCTCCGGATTGTCCGGCTCGATCTTCAATACGTCGGTGTACAAAGTGATCGCCTGTGCAGGATCATTGAAATTCAACAGCCTCGCTTGAGAGAGCAACGTCGCAGTGCTCTGCTCGATACCACCGGTTGCACTTTGTCCGGGAAGCCGCTGCCCACTGTTGTCGGCGACGAACCAACCCGCCACGAGACCCAACATCACCACAATCAGCACCGTCACGGCCTTTCTGCCGAGTCGACGACCCGATGCATCACGCTTCGAATCCTCGTGCTCTATCTCTTTGGTGAGGAGAGCGACTCGAGCGGTGTAATCGTCGCGGAGACCCTCGTAGTCATTGCTGTCGATGTCCCCTGCGTCGAGTTCCCGTTCGAGGTCCCGCAACGAGTCGAGAAGAAATCGACGTTCTTCCTTGCGGGCGTCATCGCGCGCGCTCATCTCGGAACCTCGTCATTGTCCTCTGGCTCTTCGGCAAGAAGTCGCGCGACCAACGCCCGGTCGTCGTCTGATGGAACAAGTCCCTGCTCTCGGCGCCAACGCCTGAATGTCGCGGTGAGTCCGGCCACTGAGCACACCAACACAGACACGGGCAGAACCCAGACCAGAGAATCGAAACCTGTCGCTCGCGGCACTAACAGCACTCGTCCGCCGAAACGCTCTTCGATGAACGCCACAATTTGCTCGTCATCGCGTTGGCCAGAGGCCACCTGACGAGCGACCTCGTTCTTGATGTTCACCGCAGCTGACGCCTGCGACACGAACACACTCTCACCGTCACAGGTCGGGCAGGCAAGCCGTTTCGTGATGCCGTCGATGCGCTCTTGTTGCGTGAGCGGTCCGCCATCGCGTCCGGCACCGATTGCCAGGAGACAAACGGTGACGATCCCCATGAGCATCCACATGGGCCATGACTTCAGCCGTGACGACATCGATTGCTTCATCACATGCCCTCGAATGCCGCGCGGAGCTCGGACAATTTCTCGTCGAGCAAGTCCTTGGTGACCGCGCCAATGAACCGAAGCCGGACATAGCCGTTGGGGTCGATGATCCAGGTCTCTGGCACCTTGGCGACACCGAATGCGACCGCGATCGATCCGTCATCATCACGAACCTTGATCCAGTCACCATCGTTCGCTTCGAAAAATGCGCGCACTGCATTGTCACTGTCATCATTGATGATGGAGTACAACTCTGTCGGAGTTTGTGCAGTTGCCTGAGCGTCATGGAACGCCACCAACTCGGGGTGCTCTTGCCGACACGGGACACATGTCGAATTGAAGAAGTTGAACATCACCCAACTTCCGCGACGCCGTGAGAGCTCGAATTGCTGGTCGTCCAGCGTGGTGGACTTCACGACCGGTGCCGGATTTCCGAGAAGGGGCGATGCAGCGCTCTCTCTGTCTTCGGGTGACGACACCACGAGCACGACGAAGAACAGTGCGACGAGGACTCCGACCACTGATGCGATCACCGACGAACGTCGACCCACGACGGTCGTCGATTCGCGTGCTGGTTCGTCGGTCACGACGCAGCTCCCGCTGACGAGGCTGTCGGTACTGGTGCTGACACCGGATCCGTGGGCCGACGTCGGCGACCCGGAAAAGCGGACAACACCGTTCCGATGGCCATGAGAATTCCGCCGGCCCACATCCACGTCATCATCGGCTTGATGAACACCTTTATCTTTGCTTCGTCACTCGTGGGCTTCACCGGTGGTTCGAGCGTCAGGTAGATGTCCTTTGACCAACTCGACTTCACCGACGGTGTGCCGACGTTTTGTCCCATCGAGGTGAACTTGTGGATGGCTGGTCGATATGACTTGCCGCCGTCGACGGAGACGTCGACTTTGATCGATGTGCGACGAGCATCGGACTCTTCCACGAATCCGGTCAACTCGAACGTGTGACCACCAAATGACGCGGGGACCCCCTTCGTCAACGTCAATTCCTGGCTTCTGGTGTACGAGTTCGACGCGGCGAGCGCCACCGAAATCATGATCACCCCGATGTGGACGATCATGCCGCCGTTTGCTCGACCGACAAGTCCTCGCCACTTCTGACGGCGTGTCGCGAGAACGAGTTGTCGAAGTGCTGCACCGGTGGCGAACCCACCGAGCGTGAACGTGAGCAACGGTTCGATACCTGTCGCCCCCAGAACGACGGCGACAGCAAGAGCCGCCACACCACACCATGCTGGCCAAAACAGGCGCTGACTCAACAGTTCGGTCGACGCTTTGCGCCACGGCAGCACCGGCGCGATGCACATGAGGAAGAGCATCACGATTCCGATTGGCGTTGCGAGGCTGTCGAAGAACGGTTCACCAACGACTATCTGACGGTTCTGCACAGCTTCGACGATCAACGGAAAGACAGTCCCGAGCAACACGACGAATGCAAACACAGAGAACAGGACGTTGTTTGCAAGGAAAGCGCCTTCACGCGACATCGGTGAATCGATGATTCCGGGAGCACGCAGACGATCTCCTCGCCACCCGATGAGCACGAGCGACACCACGACGATCACCGCGAAGAACGTCAGAAGGTATGGGCCGATGTCGCTCTCACTGAACGCATGCACCGAATTCAGAATGCCAGACCTCGTGAGGAAAGTGCCGAGAATCGTGAGACTGAAAGTTGCGACGAGCAACGACAGGTTCCAGACCCGCAACATGCCACGTCGCTCTTGCACCAACACTGAATGGATGTACGCGGTTCCGGTGATCCATGGCAAGAGCGACGCGTTCTCGACGGGGTCCCATGCCCACACGCCACTCCAACCGAGCACTTCGTAACTCCACCAACCGCCGAGAACGATGCCGAAGGTGAGAAAACCCCACGAGAAAAGCGCCCACCGGCGCGTCTCGAGCAACCAGCCCTCGCCCACTCGACCGGTCACCAACGCACCGATTGCGAATGCGAAAGGAATGGTGAAGCCGACATAACCGATGTAGAGGATCGGCGGATGGAACAGAACGAGAATGTGGTTCTGCAACAGCGGATTTGGGCCAGGGCCATCAGTGACACCGGCTGCACCTTGTGCGAACGGATTGGCCGGTCCGACGGTCAACAGGAAGAAGAAGAATGCCGTGACGAACATCACGGCAAGCGCACACGCCACCAATGGGTCCGTGATCTTCGATCGATATCGCCACGCGACCCACGCTGTCATCAGTGCGAGCGCGAGCAACCACATCAGGATCGAGCCCTCGAGTGCACTCCACACCGCGGTGAAGTTGTACAGCGCTGGCGTCGAACGTGAGCCGACCTTCTGGATGTAATCCAACGAGAAGTCGCGAGTGATCATCGCGTATTCCATCGCGACGAACGCTCCCAGCGCCGACACAGCGGACAGGGTCGCGAATCGTAAAGACAGTCGAAGGACTTTCTCATCCTTCTGTCGCATGCCCATGACACACGACACGAAACCGAAGAGAGCTCCGACCAGACCTACCAACAGGAAGGCACGACCGATCGGACCGCCTACCCCTCCTGCACTGAGCATGCGGCAGCCTCTTTGTCAGATTCCTGTAGACGAGTGTCGTTTTTTTCCACGTACTCATTCGAGTGTTTGACTTCGATTCGGTCGCTCGCGAAGAGTCCCTCTTCGAGTCGCCCATGAGCCACCACTGGAATGCATTCTTGGAACACGCCACCAGGGTCGCCTTCGTAACGCACCGAAACGGTCTTGTCGTGGAACGACAGGTCGAAAGTCGTGGCACCACTCACTTTGGAGAGACTGCCCTCGACGACCACACCTTGCACTCGGATGCGTCGTCCTTCATCGCAACCACTGCGCACACCTATCTCATCCACGTTGCAGTAGTAGTCGATCGCACTCGTGAGGAAGCGGGTGACGACGACACCACCAGCCACGATTGCCACGGCCACGATGACCATCGGTAGCCATTTACGTCGCGATGCCGTGCTGCGACCTTGCGGTGTCACGTCACTGGTCGAACGAGGGCTCAGGTCCACGGCTTGTCCTTTTCGTCCATGAACTTGTCGATCGACCGTGAACGTCGTAGGAACCATGCGATGTACGTCGCAATCGAACCGAACGTGAGCACGTAACTACCGATGATGAAAGTTGCGTGTTCCATGGTCAGCGAGCCTCTGCTTCCTGACGGCGTTGCTCGATGGCGACGTCGAGGCCGTGAGAGTCGACCGCGTCCTGCAGAGTCAGACTTCGCTGGCGGTGCAGAACCATCCATACGAACAGCATCGTGAAGGTGACGATTCCGAGAAAGAGCGTGAACAGCATGAGACCATCAAGCTCGACGTCGGTTCCGCTGTTTGCGACTGTCGACTCTTGGTGCAACGACCGCCAAATGACGACACTGAAATGGACGAGCGGAATTTCGAGCACTGCGAGAAGAGCGAGCACTGCTGAGCGCCGCGCTCTTTGCCTGAATGTGCCGCCGAGTCCACGAACTGCCAGATACCCGATGTAGGTGATGAAGAGAAATGCCGTGCTCGTCAGTCGTGCGTCCCACACCCAATACGTGCCCCACGTGAGACGACCCCACAAACTGCCGGTGACGAGTGAGATCGCGACGAACAGCACTCCGATTTCTGCAGACGCACCGGCGACGCGGTCCCACGCGAGAGACCGATTCTTTCCGGAGAGATAGACCGCAGACACGACCGCTGTGAGGGCAAATGCGACATATGCGACCCAGATCGACGGAACATGCACGTACATGATTCGCACCGTCGAGCCTTGAACGACGTCCTCGGCCGACACGACGAGACCAAAAACGATGAGCCACACCGTGAACGCAATCGTCACGACACCGAGCACACGCGTCGCGCGTGTACCGGTCGGGGTCGAAGTGCCTGGCATGGGAAGTCCGTCTCTATTCGTCGATGAGTGGCCCGAATGCCACCGAACCGACAACCCCAAAGATGACCGCAAAGATGAGGAGTAATCCACTCCAGGGCCAACCTTCCGACACTTCTGCTCCTCCGCTGTTGAAACCAGCCTCCGTCGCGCGCGTGGCACCGATGAGCACCGGTGCTACGACGGGCAGCAGGAGCAAGGGAAGGAGGGTTTCTCGGCCCCGAGCGCCTGCAGCAAGGCCTCCGTACAGAGTACCGATGAACCCCAATCCGATGCAGGCGAGAACCACCGTGACGAACACCACCAAGACACCCGATGGTTCGAGCTGAACGTTATAGAGGAAGAAAGCCGTGGCGACCAACACGGCATCGAGCGCGCACAATTGCGCACCGAGCGCCAAGGACTTCCCGAGGAACATGGCTCGCGTGTCGACTCCGGCGACCCGAAGCGCGTCGAGCGCACCATCGGCAGTCTCCACCGCAAAAGATCGTTGCACGACGACGAGCATCGAAAACATCGTCGCCAGCCACACGAGGCCAGGCGCAACTCGTTGCAAAATGCCGTCGTTATCGAGAGCGAACGCAAAGAGAATCATGATGACGACAGAGAAGGGAGCGACCTGATTCAACAACACACGGCTGTTGACTTCCGTACGGAGGTCTTTCGCCATGATCACTCGCGTGATTTTCAACAGGCTCGCCCGTGATGTCATCGTGCCGTTCATTGGTGCACCACCCCGCCGTCGACGATCACTCGGCGTGTCGCCAATCGCTCTGTCCGCTCAAGTTCGTGTGATGCGACCACGACGGTCGCACCTACCGAGACTGCTGCGCGCAAGGTCGAATCAAGTTCGTCTCGCGCACGAGCGTCTAACCCGGCATGTGGTTCATCGAGCAACCACAGTTCTGCGCGACGGATGATGAGACGCGCCAATGCGACCCGACGACGTTGACCAGCTGACAACTGCGATGCGCGCACATCTGCAAGCCGACCGTCAAGACCGACGTGCACGATCGCAGAGTGCACCTCTTCAGCCGATGCACCGATCAGATGAGCCCAGAACTCGACGTTTTGTCGCACCGTGAGGTCGAGATAGAGACCGTTCGTGTGTCCGAGGATTCCGACGCGGTCACGCACTGCGGCGCGGTCATTTGCCAGATTGACGCCGAGCACAAGCGCCTCTCCACGTTCGACAGGCAGCAAGCCGGCACACACCCGAAGCAATGACGTCTTTCCTGCTCCGTTCGGGCCGCTGAGCAGCACGATCTCACCGTGATTCACTTCGAAATTCGCACCCGCCAACACGGGATAGCTTCCGGCGACTGCGACGACATCGCGAAACGAGATCACGGGGACTGATGTCATGACAATGTCACGCTACTGACCCCGGCGCGACGACGCCCCTTCGACTCCGAGAGTCCCGGATGTCGGTCTTTTTGTCAGGCAAACCAATAGCGTTTGGACATGGCCCGCACCCCCGCAGTCGAGCAAAGTCGACCATCGCTTTCACATGTGATGCTCGGGGTCATCGGCAAAGTGCTCATTTGGGCGGGCCTGTTGCTTCTCGGATTCACGGCGTACCAGCTCTGGGGCACTGGCATACAGACCGCACGGTTCCAGGAGGACCTTGAGAAGCAGTTCACGTCAGCCACAGCCCCACCAGAGACCACAACGGCAACAAGTCCACTATCGACCATCGATGCAAACGGAATCGACATCGGTGACGCCGTCGGAAAGATTTCGATCGAGAAAATCAAAGTCGATTCTTGGATCGTCGCAGGAGTCACATACAAGGCACTAAAGAAGGGGCCGGGCCTCTTCCCCGACACTGCCTTGCCAGGAAGTCTCGGCAACACTGCGATCGCCGGACACCGCAGCACGTTCGGTGCCCCATTTGCCGACCTCGACAAACTGGAAAAAGGAGACGTGATCACCATCACGACTCGTGAGGGATCCTTCACCTATGACGTGCGTTCGGTCGACATCGTCAAGCCATCCGCAGTCGAAGTCATCGAAACGGCTGATCCGACAAAGGGAGTCCTGACTCTCGTCACCTGCCATCCGAAGTGGACATCTGCCAACCGGCTCATCGTGTCAGCAGACCTGCGTGAACCCGTTGCGACGACAGCACGGTGGACACCACCCACATCGACACCATCTCCGACGAGTGCTGAGTCATCGACATCTGACGACGAAGTGTTGAGCGAAGGCTGGCTGCATGATCCCTCAGCAGTTCCTGAGACTTTGCTCTGGGGCCTCGCCGCAGTTGCCATGTGGTGGATGGGGGGCTTTGTCGGACGACGTCGTGGTCGTCAATTGGTCATCCGCGGCATTGCGCTTGTCCCGTTCGTCGTCATCCTCTATTTCTTCTACGAGAACCTCGCCAGGCTCACCCCCACCAACCTGTAGTCGCTTACGCTGGGAGTCGTCATGAACGACTCGAACAGCAACACCGACCCAGTTCGGCAGCGGCGTGCTCGCATCGCTCACTACACCTTGCTTGCCAATCGCATCGGATACCTGCTCTACGCATTCTGTATCAGCTGCTTTGTCATCGCATTTGCGATCGGATTTTCGGGTCCGCTCGTCACCATCGTCATCATCAGCCTCATCGCTGGCTCGATTCTGCTCGCCCCGTCCATCGTCCTCGGATACGCCGTCAAAGCTGCTGAACGTGACGACAGAGAAAGAGGTCTGTGACATGTCGACGAAACAGACGTCCGGCGAACGGCGGGAACAAATCCTTCATGCGGCGTTGGTCGCCTTCTCGCACCGTGGCTATCACGAGACTTCGATGGTCGACATCGCAGACGCGATCGGTGTGACGAAGCCCGTCATCTATCAACACTTCGACAGCAAGCGTGAGTTGTACCTCGAGTTGCTCGACGCTGTCGGCAATGACCTCATCGCAGCCATCACGAAGGCGGCTGTCGACTCTGCCGATGGCCGCGAACAGACCGAACGCGGAATGGTCGCGTATTTCAGCTGGGTCCTCGCACACCAAGACGCCTTCAACCTGTTGTTCGGTGGTGGGGCTCGACTCGATGAAGAATTCGCCGGCGCCATTCGACGCGTCGAGCGCGCCATTGCAGATGCGATCGCTCCTCTCATTGCTGCTGACATCAGCGAATCAGTGCGGCGCACCATGGCCTACGGCCTCGTGGGCATGTCAGAGTCAGTCAGTAGACACCTGGTCGCTAGTGGTGAGACATTCGACCCGGTCGACATTGGTCGCCAGATCGGTGGTCTGGCATGGGCCGGGCTGCGCTCACTCGGTCAGTCGCGCAACACCCAACCTCGGTAGCCGCCAACGAAACCAGCACGCTCGAGGTGAGGCACACAATCGTGTCGAGCATCGAGCGGCGTGCCATTCACTTTGCGAATTTCGATTGATCGACGTCGTCCGTCTTTCACCAATTTCGCGAATGACTCTGCCCAGGAATGATCAGTTTCAGCCGATGGGAACGTCACCAGCGAGTGACTACGGGCATCGAACCAGACAAGCGCTTCCCCTTCGTGCAACACGACCAATGCGCCGGCACTGCGCGATGGTCGCCCTTCCGACATCGGCCATGGCACCGTTGATCCGTACGGCTGGGCGGGATCAGTGGCAGAGAGAACAATCGGTTCAGGTTGCAACTCGGGATGAAGCTCAGCATCGATGCGCTCTCGCACATCGCGCAGTCGATCGACCGCGCCAGGAAGAGCGAACTGTGCAGCACCGAGTCCGTTCACGAAATAACCGCGTCGCACATGCCCGCGTTCTTCCATGACTTTGAAGACCGCATACACCGCCGCAAAACCGCCGACTCCTCCCTCGGCGAGCACAGCCTCGCGCGTGACGACACCATGGCGCTCGAGAAGTTGTTGCGCATACGCCATCGCTGACTCTGCAGTGTGCGCACCGGACGTCGTCGGAACGAGACTCCACCGACCTGCACCAGTTGGAGGACCGATACGAGTCAAGCGACCCGGTCGTGGACGTTGATGACGACCAGTGTGCCGTGCGCGAGTTTGCGCTGCAGCCCCTCGTCCGCCAGAAAGGTACGCACGCAACGGTGCGAGTGAATCATTCGTGACTTCCCCTGCCCACACAAGGTCCCACAGCGCTGTCAACACTTCAGCGTCACTCGCATGCGGCGCTGCAGCTCGAAGTTGTGAATAGAACACCGCACCGCGCTGGCGAAGATGTTCGCGAATAGCCACATGCAAGTCACCGTCTGGGGCTTGCTGCGGTTCGAGGGATGTGACGAGGAGATCCATTTGGTCCGCGAAGAACAAGCGAACCCGACCGTCGTTCGCCCCGATTGCTCCGGCTCCGACCCACACCACTTCACCTGCCGTGCACAATGCGTCGAGATCGGCTGCGCGATATCCGCGCACACGAAGTGGCAGGACATCTGACTCGAGAGTGCTCGCGACAATGGCGCTTCCCTGCAACACCGACACGGTGGTGACCAAACCCTCGGTTCCGCGCTGCGCAGACCCGACGGATTGCCACTGCGGCAGGAATCGGCCGAGCGCTGCGTGTTCGACCGGCTCGACTTCTTTGCGCAATCTGGCCAACGATCGGCGGCGCAACGTGCGCAACACGTCGGCCTCGCACCATTCTCTTTCTGTGCCGTCGGGCTGGAATTCACCTCGTACAAGGCGTCCGGCAGCCTCAAGTGCCATGAGCACTCCCGTCGCCCGTTCGACAGTGACTCCGAAACGTTGAGCGACAGCCTTCGTCACAAATGGGGTGTGAGTACGCGCGAAGCGACCCACGACTTCGTCAAGCGGATGAGCCACTGGTTCGGTGAATGACGTCGGCAGACCAAGTGGCAGGGCGCAACCGAACGCGTCGCGATACCGACTGGCATCTTCTGCAGCGATGAAACGCTCGTCGCCAGCAAGTTGGATTGCAATCGCCCGACGATCTGAAATGAGATTTGCGAGCCACGCGTCCGCAGGACCGTCACAACGCGAGCGAAGCTCTGAGATGGTCAGATCGCCAATTCTGCGAAGCACGTCATGTAACTCGTCGAAGGTTCGTGCCCTTCGGTGCTCTGACAGACATTGAAGGTCAAGTTCGACATCTGCGATGGCCTCTCGATCGAGCAACTCGCGAAGTTCCTCGGCACCAAGAAGGCTGTTCAGCAGGTCACGATCAAGAGCAAGTGCGGCAGCCCGACGTTCTGCCAGAGGTGCATCGCCCTCGTACATGTACGACGCGATCCAATTGAACAAGAGGCTCTGTGCGAAAGGTGAAGCCTTCGGAGTGTCGACACTGACGATGCGGATGGTTCGTGACCTCAACGCACCGAGAATGCTCTGTAGTGCCGGCAGATCGAACACGTCTTGAAGGCATTCTCGACTTGTCTCGAGCAACATCGGAAATGTCGGATGTTTGGCGGCGACAGCGAGCAAGTCTGCTGCTCGTTGTCGTTGCTGCCACAGTGGTGTCCGCTGGTCCGGTCGACGACGTGGCAGCAGTAGTGCACGTGCAGCGCACTCACGGAATCGAGCTGCAAAGAGTGACGTCTGTGGGACCGCATCGACGACGATGTCACGCACCTGCTCTGGGTCGAACAAGAACTCATCGACGCTCAGGTTCTCGATGGCTTCAGGAAGTCGAAGGACGATTCCGTCGTCACCCCACATCGTTTCAATGTGCATGTCGAACTTCTCGATGAAGTGCCGCTCAATCGCCATCGCCCATGGTGCGTGCACCGGCGTTCCGAAGGGACTGTGGATACACACACGCCAGTCGCCGATTTCGTCTCGGAACCTCTCGACCACGATTGTGCGATCATCGGGCACCACACCCGTCGCCTCCGCCTGTTCGTCGAGGTATTGAATGACGTTCGACGCTGCGCGCGCATCGAGGCAATGTCGCTCAGCGAGGACCTGAAGTGCCGCTTCCCCGTCGAGCTCTCGCATCGCTCGAAGGAACTCTCCGAATGCCCTGCCTAATTCGACAGGCCGACCAATTCTGTCGCCGTGCCAGAAAGGCATCTTGCCGTGCTCTCCGGGCGCGGGAGTGACGATGACACGCTCGAACGTGATGTCCTCGATGCGCCAGGTGCTTGCACCAAGCAGAAACGTCTCGCCTGGGCGTGACTCGTAGACCATTTCTTCGTCCAGCTCACCGACCCTTGTTCCGTCAGGCAAGAAGACACCGAACAAACCGCGGTCAGGGATCGTGCCACCGTTGATGACGGCGAGACGTTGTGCCCCGTCACGTGCCCGCACCGTGGCGGCGATGCGGTCCCACACGATGCGGGGCTTTAACTCACTGAACTCTTCACTCGGATACCGACCACTCAGCAGATCAAGCACACCGTGGAACACATCGTCGGTGAGGTCGGCATAGTTCGCACAACGCCGCACCATGGCGACGAGGTCGGCGACCTGCACGTCGCCAGCGATTGACAGATGGGCGATGATCTGCTGTGCGAGCACATCAAGCGGGTTGCGCAAGTATGCGGTCGATTCAACGGCACCGTCGAGCATGCGACGCACCACCACCGCCGACTCGAGCAAGTCGTGCCGATGTTTCGGGTAGATCGTGCCAGCGCTCGGCTCACCTACTTGGTGCCCCGCACGCCCGATGCGTTGCAACCCTCGGCTGACCGCTCCTGGTGACTCGACTTGGATCACCAGATCGACGGCCCCCATGTCGATGCCCAATTCAAGGCTGCTGGTTGCGACGATTGCTTTTAGCTCACCGCGTTTCAGTTGATCTTCGATGACGACACGTTGCTCGCGAGCAAGCGACCCGTGGTGTGCCTTCACGAGCTCGTCAGTGACGCTCTGCGACTTTCCGTCAGCCTCACTCTCTTGTGCTGACGATGTCTGTTCGCGGTGCAACTCGTTGAGCTGTGCAGCCAGACGTTCTGCTTGCCGACGTGCGTTACAGAAGATGATGGTGCTGCGATGCTCTTCGATCTGGCGCAAGATCTCGGGATAAATGCTCGGCCAGATACTTGTGCGACGTGGAGTGAGTGACGCTGTGGCCGGACCGCTGCGCAACTCGGTCGTCTCGCTGCCGATGCTGCCCATGTCGTCGATCGGCACGACGACCGAGACGTCGAGTGGTTTGCGGATTCCTGTGTCGACGATCGTCACAGGTCGTGGACTGCCGTCACGCTGGCCTCCGAGAAAGCGTGCGACCTCTTCCAACGGGCGTTGCGTCGCTGAAAGACCGATGCGTTGCGGTGGCGTGACAGTCAACTCTTCGAGGCGTTCCAACGTGAGCATGAGGTGTGCACCGCGTTTCGTCGGCGCAAGAGCATGGATCTCGTCGATGATGATGGTGTCGACATTCGTGAGCGTCTCACGGACTGCCGATGTGAGCATGAGGTACAAACTCTCGGGTGTGGTGATGAGCAGATCGGGTGGTTGGCGTGCGAGTGCCTGGCGCTCTCGTGCCGATGTGTCGCCTGTGCGCATGGCGACGGTGGGCATGACATGGTCGACACCAATTCGTTCTGCGGCGTGTCCGATGCCCACCAGCGGCGCACGCAAGTTCTTCTCGACGTCGAAAGCCAAAGCACGCAGCGGTGACACATACAACACACGCGTACGTTTGGTCTTTTCAGGAATGGGTGACGTCACCAACTTGTCGATCGATGCCATGAATGCAGCAAGGGTCTTTCCACTGCCGGTCGGCGCGCAGATGAGCGTGTGCGAACCACCGACGATGGCCGGCCATCCTTGAATTTGAGGAGGAGTCGGTTCGGGAAACGAGGTGCCGAACCATTCGCGCACCGCAGGTGAAAACGCTTCGAGGACGCGGTGCTGTGCCACGGACGAAGAGTAGTGAGCAGATGTGACAGGTTCACTCCGTGCGCCAAGACACGCCAGAAACCCGCTCTGTAGGATGACGCCATGCCGAACCCCGGAGAGCACCACCCCGCCTTCGAGGAGTACTGCGAGTGCATCTTCGAACTACGCGAGGACGACGTCGAGGTCATCCAAGCCCGCATTGCAGAGCGCCTCAGGGTGTCACGGCCATCGGTGTCCGAGATGATCAAACGCATGGAGTCCGAAGGGCTCATCACGATCGCCGACACCCGCATTCGCCTCACATCGAGCGGCGAGGAATTGGCAACGCGCGTCGTTCGTCGTCACCGCCTCGCCGAGCGATTCCTCACTGACATGCTCGGGCTCTCATGGGCAGAAGCTCACCAAGAAGCTGGCAAATGGGAGCACGTCATGAGCGCGAAAGTCGAAGCGGCCCTTGATCGCGTGCTCGGCAGCCCGACCACGTGCCCGCACGGCAATCCCATTCCAGGAAGTCAGTATTCACCGCCTGACGACGCAGTGCGTCTCGCACAACTCGGCACCGGTGCCGAGTTCACCATCGCTCGCATCCCTGAAGAACTCGAATTCGCTGCTGGCATGCTCGACTTTCTTGAAAAGACGAGTCTCGTTCCAGGTACACGTGGACGAGTGGCAGCCGTCGACGAGAACGGAGACGTGGTCGTGTCCGTTCTTGGGCGCGATGTGAACGTCACACCGTTTGCAAGTGCGCGAATACTCGTCACCACCTGATCAACACGCATGTCTCGCTCCTCCTCCA
Source organism: uncultured Bifidobacterium sp. (assembly GCA_964394175.1). GTDB lineage: Bacteria > Actinomycetota > Acidimicrobiia > Acidimicrobiales > Ilumatobacteraceae > UBA2093. Next base: position 80,277 of record CAYMVM010000001.1, on the reverse strand, counting down.
TCGCCTTCTTCTTTGCTGCACTCGCGTTGTCCGGGTGCGCGACCACCATCGTGTCCACGGACACCACCGCAACCGTGGTCACTGTCGCCACGACAACCACGTTGCCCACGGGTGACTCACTGCAACTCATGAAGAACATCGCAGCAGCCGGAGCAGATCTCGGCGACTCCATCGCTGACTCACGGGGCGACGACGCACGTGCGGCTCTCGCCACTGCACAAGCGAATTGGATCGTGCTTGAGCCGCAACTTCAGAAGTTGAAACTCGACGTCGTCGAGGACATGCGACGAATAGTCGACATGATGACGACTGCGGTCGAGCGCAAGCGTCCTGCTGATGCTGACAAAGCGAATCGCTTTCTCGGCCTCGTCATCGACGCCTTTTCACAACTCTGACGTGGTCGGTGCGCCTCAGCGCATCGCATCGGGCAAGGGCTGAGCATGCACCACTGTCAGGCTGCGCGTCGAGCGCGTGAGCGCGACATACAGAGCGCGAAGACCATGTACCTCGTCCGCCACGATCGCGGCCGGTTCGACGACCACCACACCGTCTAGTTCAAGACCTTTCACCAAACTCACCGGCACGACCGTGACGTCAGCCTCAAGTGCTGTCGCGTGAGCACGACCGTGATGAACTCCGACCGCGTGAAGCGCATCGGAGATGTCGCTCACCATGTGATCGGGACACACCACGGCGACATTTCCGGATTCAATTCTTTCTCGCATCGAAGTGACTTCGTTAACTGTCACATTCACGAGGTCTTCATTCGACGCCGAGACGATGCGCGGTGATTCGTCGCCTTGACGGACACTGCGAGGGGCACGAAGTCCCGGCCGTGCAGCGTGCATCACTTTGTCGGCCAATTCCATGATCTGCGCGGGAATGCGGTAGCCGACAGAAAGCCCGATGACACGTGGTTCCTTCTTGCGTGGCAAATGTGCGAGCACGTCATCCCAGTCATCTGCGGCGAGTGGGCCCGTCGCTTGTGCGATGTCACCGACAAGTGTCATGGAACCATTGAGTGAGCGTCGTGCCACCATGCGTAGTTGCATCGGCGTGAGATCTTGGACCTCATCAACGACGATGTGCCCGTACGTGCGTATCTCGTCGGCATCGTCGATTTTTCCTCCGCGCCCAGGAACTGGTCCGAGTTGTTCACGGGCATCGTCGAGCAACGCAGCGTCTGCGGCGGTCCAACGAACCTCGTTCACGTCTTCAGAACGCGCACGATAGAGAGACAGGTACTCGCTCTCGGACATGTACTTTGAACACGCCAACTTGAGAAGTGCTTTGCTTCCGAAAAGGTCATGCAACAATTCAGCCGGGGTGAGCACTGGCCACATCCGTTCGATGACGGCACGGAACTCTGGAGTCGGTCGCAACGTCTCACGAATCTCGTCGGGGTCGACGTCGGCGTGCCACGTTGCTGCGAGTGCGGACCAGATCTCGTTCTCGACGAACCTACGACCAGCATTGTGACGGTGGTACCGCCGGCGGGCCTGACGCACGATGTCATCGGTGACCTGCGCACGGAGGCGCACATAACCCGAACGGAACGGGAAAGTGATGTCGTCTTTCATCGAGCGCTCGCGGTCTGCGATGGCTTTGCTGATGACCTTTTCCATCACGGTCGAGCCCTTCACACGGGCGACGCTGGACGACTCGCGACCTCCAAAGCCCGCACCGGGGATGAGATCTTGCAACACCACTTGTTCGACGCCGGCTTCTCCGAGGGAAGGCAACACGCGCTCGATGTATCGAAGAAAAACGCGGTTCGGGCCGATGACCAGAACGCCTTGATCCTCCAGAGGGAAGCGATATGTATAGAGGAGATACGCGGCACGATGAAGTGCGACGACGGTCTTGCCGGTTCCGGGACCACCTTGCACGATGAGAACACCAGCCTGTGGCGAGCGGATGATTTCGTCTTGCTCTGCCTGAATCGTGGCGACGATGTCACCGAGCTGACCCGTGCGTCCACGCTCGAGCACGGACAACAGCGTGCTGTAGCCACGCAAACCAGACGCCGGCACCTGAGCACCGCCGAGTCCCTCGTCATGGCCGACACCCAAGTGACCTTCGCCGAACAGTTCGTCCTCGATTCCGAGAAGCGTGCGTCCTTCGACAGCAAAGTGACGTCGACGTGCCAACCCCATCGGCTCGCGCCCTGTCGCGCGATAGAACGGTTCAGCCACCGGTGCACGCCAATCGACCACGACCGGTTCACGATTCTCGTCCGCCACCGCAAGACGGCCGATGTGAAAGGTCTCGAGCGACTCGGGACCTTCTGCCAACCGGTCGATGCGACCAAACACCAAAGCTGCGTCGCCCAGGTCGAGCTGCGTCAGACGGTTCACCAGTGCCTCGTCGAAGACATCCCGCTCGTAGCGGGCCTGGAACGTTCCGCCGAGACCCGGCTCGCTCATGTCGCGCAGTTTCCACGCATCCTGACGACTGCGCTCGAGGCAGTCGTAGGCGTGGTCGACCAAGGCCTGTTCAGCGTCAAGATCGGGGTGCTGCTGGGTCATGAAGGTCCTTGGAAATGTCGGACCCGAAATCGGGGTCTGTCCAATCTAGCGGGCTGCCAACTTCCGCCAACTGGGCCCACCTGCCGACACATCTGTCCCGTGCTGCGTCACACTCAAGCCCCGGCCCAGCCGGGTGCGTGGGAGACGCCAACAGACCAGACCTGCTCGCATCTTCGGAGGTTTACCCATGAAACGTCGCCACACATGCGCATTGCTCATCACCGCACTGTGCAGCCTGCTTGTAGACGTCTCCGGTGCATCAGCTAATTCACGACACGAACCGACACCTCCCGGCTCATCTGGTTCATCGTCATTCGAGAGCGGCGACATTGTTGCTCGGGCTGAATTCATCGATGATTTCTTCTCACCCGCCACACAGGTAACCGAAGTGCCGCTGACCGACGAGCCCACGGTGTGCCGATGGCGTGCCGTGGGTGGCACCGACTTGAACAACGGCAGCATCGTGCAAGTCAGCATGACGAGAAACGGAAAGTTCTATCGACTCGTCCAACGACAATGCACTGGCGGCGCACCGAGCTCACGCTCATACTGGGTGTCTGACGAAGCGCGACAGAAAGTCGTGCGCAGCTACAGCGACACCGCACGTCGCAGTCTCCCCGACCTCGTGTACGGCACCGCCCCGCTGCGTTCGCATCTCGTCGTCAATGTCGGAACGTGGTTCTGGGTGTCAAAAGCACTGTGGCGTGAAGTGATCGTGCGAGCAGTCGTTCCGACACCGTGGGGACCGCTCGTCGTGCGCACTGTCGCTACTCCCGACAAGATCTACTTGAACCCAGGTGACGGCTCACCAACTATCGAATGTGACGGGCCGGGCCGGCCGTGGACGATCTTCCACGGGGACAAGACACGGTCAGACTGCATGCACACATTTCTCCACGCGTCAGACGGTCGACCTGGTGGCGTGTTCAAGGGACGCATTGGCGTCGAATGGACGATCAAGGGTGGATTGGGCTTCGGGCCGACGATCCCCTTCGCACGGCAACGCATCAGTGTGCCCATCGACCTTCGAGTGCATGAGATACAAGCGCTTGCCAACGCCTAACCTATGCGTCCGTCCATGCGACGAAAGGCACGACGTGAGCGAAGACAAAGACCGAATCATTCTCGACCAGCGATATTCAGCGGTGCTCGCGAGCTACAGCGACGACGCACTCTCCGCTCTGGCCGTGGCGCTCAACGACGACCTTCGCACCGCTCTTGCAAAGGTTGCCGGTTTGCCCGCCACAGCTTTCGAATCGCCTGCGTCGCTCGGCGGTCTCATCCGTGACGGAATTGCTCGGCGACGCGCTGCTCACGACGTCGGAATTCTCTTGTCCGAGCCGTGCACACGTCACAGCATCGAAGCTCTCGGCGACGCATCTGACGACCCGACACTCGAAGAGTTGCAGAGTCTTCTTCCTTCCATCACCGAGAAGTTCGGCCTCGAGGCTGTGCGCCTCATGGTCATTCAATATTCGCGGTCACTGAAGGGCTTCAAGCAACTCATCGCGGCAGATGATCGTTTTGTACTCCCCGTCGCCGCTGGCATCGGTGTGCTCGAGAAAGACGAAGCCGAGCAAGCTGCCAAACGAGCCGCCCGCAAAGAGCGCAAGCAACGAGAGCGCGAAGCCGAGAAAAAGCGTTCTGGCAAGCGCTGACGAATCTGGTGGGTGCTTAACCGAAGAAGACGTCCGCCACCTGTTGGTAGAGAGACACGTCGATTGTCTTGGTCTTTCCTTCGACGACTGTCAACGGAACACGCTCGATGTTCTCTGCACGCACTGCCAACATCTTTCCGAAATCTTGTTCGACGACCGCACTGACTGCTTCTAGACCGAGTCGCGTGCACAACACTCGGTCGTATGCGCACGGTGTTCCACCTCGCTGGACGAGACCAATCTGCACCACTCTCGTGTCAAAGCCGGTCAACCGTTCGATCTCGTGAGCGATGGGAACGCTGATGCCACCCAACTTCGGACGACCGATGTGGTCGGTGCCGTATTCAGGCAATGGAAAGTCCCCGTCGGCTGGCATCGCACCCTCTGCGACGACGACGAGAGATGCCTGGCGCCCACGTGCGTGACGGCGACGAACGAGTTCGGCGACGACATTGATGTCAAAGGGACGCTCTGGCACGAGAATGACCGCAGCACCACCAGCAATTCCCGACTGCAATGCAATCCACCCTGCGTCACGACCCATCACTTCGATGACGACCACACGATCATGGCTCTCAGCAGTCGAATGAAGGCGGTCGATTGCTTCGGTTGCGATCTCTACCGCAGTCGTGAATCCGAAACAGACATCTGTGCCGACCACGTCGTTGTCGATCGTCTTCGGGACGCCGATGACCGGCAGTCCTTCCTCGGAGTACAACCGTGATGCGACCGTCAATGAACCATTGCCTCCGATCACGACGAGAGCGTCGAGACCGCGTACCTGCAAGGTCTCCTTCACGCGTCGGACACCGTCAGCATGGTCGTAAGGTCCACCCCGACGTGTGCCGAGAATCGTTCCGCCTCGCGGAAGAATGCCTCGCACTGCGTCGATTGTCAGTGGCATCGCGCGGTCGTCCATGACGCCATCCCAGGCGTCGTAGAAGCCAATGACTTCTGCGCCGTGCTTGGTGATTGCCGACAGCGTCAGCGCTCGAATAACCGCGTTCAGCCCAGGGCAATCTCCGCCTCCGGTGAGAACACCTATTTTCACGTCGCCACCCTACAAACGGTGTGTACCGGCTGTACGTGGCAAAACGTACCTACGTCGCTTTGAACGTAATTGTTCCTGCGCCGTTCGGCGTGCAGGTCATCGTCTTTGCGTCTGAGTTCACACAACTCGCCGGATTCGGATTACTAGCTGAAAGAACGGTGATGTTCGATCCCGCACTTGTCACCGTGAACGCCGAACTCACGTTCATGCTGCAGTTTGAGTTCGGACCCCAACTTCCATTGCAGCTTCCCGCGTTGGTGAAGGTGACTCCGACCGAGGACGAGCTATCGATGTTCGCTGTGATCGCGAAACCGGAACCAGAGCTACCACTTCCGGAAGATCCAGAGCCCGAGCTGCCGCTACCCGATGAGCCCGAGTTGTTGTTTCCGGACGAGCCACTGTTGTTGCTCGAGCTGCCGGTCCACGCTGTCGAGTACAGCTGCAACTGCACGCCAGCGCGGTTGTAGCCGCTCGTCATCGGAGCACCGACGCCCGCCAACACCACTTCCAACTTTGCGAACTGATCAGCGTTGAATGCCGACCAAAATGCGTCGAAGGTGCTGTGACTAGTACCGAAGGTCTTCCAAATGGGCGTCGTTCCCTTGCCGCCGTTGTCCGTGCGTTGCATCGCTGTCTGCAGACAGTTCTTGACGTCGAGCGTAAAGCTCAGGTCATCATCTACTGCCGTGTCTGCAGAATCATCTTTGATCGGCCAGAACTGATTCGCAAGACCGTCTTGCTCGCCGTACTGAGCTGCTGAGCCTTTCATCGTCGACGAGAGTCCGGTGTAGTTAGTGGCGTAGTCCTCAGCTCCGCAACCGATTTCGGACCCTTGTGGCCGGTACATCTGGTTGCCGAGATAGAGCTGCTCGAATGTCACGCCGTAGTTGAGGCTGTGCTGCGGAATCAGTGAGCCACCGCTCGCCGACTCACCTTCGAGCACGAGACGTTGAGGCCTGTAGAACGTGAGCGGCAATTTGCCTGTTGAGTCAAGTTGCAACGTTCCAGCTGCCACGCGCTCTGCTGTGTTGGTGCCGGCTGACTTCACATACGGAACGGTCATGAGGAACGGGCTCACCGTCATCGTGTACACCGTGTCAACTCCACCCTTCACAACGTGAAGTTGCAACACGTCGTTAGCGCGAATTGCAGAGAAGACGTCGTCGCCGCTCCATGCTGGGGTCAGGTTGGCACCCCAAATGTGGTCGCGTCGACCGTTGCCGATGCTGCGAGAGAACCGGAACAAGCCGTTCTTCTTGGCCGCCTCGACAGTCGTCGGCACTCCGGTACCACTTGAGTAGTCGCTGCTCGCGAACGTGTTCCATGCGAGTCCGGTCTGATTGCTCGGGCCACCTTCACTGAAGCCAGAGATCTTCGCGGTCGGTGTGAACTGACCAGATGTGTCACACCACTTGATGCCGGCACACTCGACCCACACACCGTCCGGCGTGAGAGCCGGATTCTCTTCCATCGAATTAGTCAACATGCGCTCTTGCAAGAAGATCGAAATGCCGAAGCTTCCACTTGAACTGCTACCGGACAACACCGATTTGATGCGACTGATAAGTGCTGCGGTGTCTGTCGTCGCCCGCGCATTGACCCCCGCTGACTGTTGCAGACGGAAGTCTGCGTACGTCATGAGATTGACGGTGTTCTGCTTGCCGCCACTCTGCGTCGACTTCTGGTCGGTCATGTCGAGTGAGCCATCACCGTTGTCATCCACGTCGATTGCATTCATCACGCCGTCGCAGTCGAGATCTTGACCAGCCTTTGTGCCATTGAACAATGGGTCAAGAGGACCGCCGTCTGGGCAAGTGGTTCCAGCCATCGCGTGCACCACACCCCAACTTGCACCATTCTTGTGCACCGATGCGCCCTTGACGATCACCTTTCGACCCGCTGTGCCCGCACCACGTGGTTTGCCGGTCTTGTCAGCAGCACGTGTTCCGGCCGTACCAGCAGCCGATGCACTACCTGCTCGATACCAACCCGTGCTCGCATTCTTGATGCTCCCGAGAGTCAATTTGCCCTTCGTGACACCCTTCAAACCGACTATCGACTTGTACTTGCCGGTCGCCTTGTTGCGACTCACTTCTTTCGCGACCTTCAACACGACTGGGCCGAGATACTTGCCAGAGGAGTCGACTGCGTGCACTGACGCGTTCTTGACGCCACTCGCGGGCACACCCGCAATCGAGAATGATCCACCGGATGCACGTGCGGCGAACGTGCGGCCGGTTGACGCAACCAACAACACCTTCGACACCGATGAATCGGTGAACTTGCCTGACACGGTGACACCACCTGCAGCATCAATCGGTCCACCGAAAACCGAAACACCGGCAGCCACGACTGTCGCAACCGCAATGAGATTCCTACGCAGACCCATGGTCGCCCTCCCCCGGGGTCGACACCTGAGCTGACCCACTGAAACACATCGTACGCTCTCCTGCCAGCCCCACGAAAGGGTCTGAGATTCCCAGAACTCGCCTCAGGCTCTCGAGGGATGGGTCGGAGTTTCGTCTTAGTAATGTCGGGCATTACTGCATGAGCAGCCAGTCACTGGAGGAATTCACCATGGGCACACCAGTCATCATCGAAGCGGGGCGTACTCCCATCGGCAAGCGCAATGGCTTCTTCGCCGAGACGCATGCAGCGCACATCCTTGCCAAGGCGCAACAGGGCGTGCTCGAGCGTGCAGGCGTCGACCCGCTTTCGGTCGGTCAGCTCGTCGGAGGTTGCGTCACGCAGGCCGGTGAGCAAGGCAGCAACGTCACGCGCACCGCGTGGTTGAGCGCCAACATGCCCTACCAGGTCGCGTCGACCACCATCGACTGTCAGTGTGGATCATCGCAACAAGCGAACCACATGATCGCGAACCTCATCACAGCAGGTGCGATCGACAGTGGCATCGCGTGTGGTGTCGAGCACATGAGCAAGGTGTGGCTCGGTGCAAACGTGCCACGCATTGGTGACGAAATGGTGAACGGTTCATCACGTCCGGAACCATTCCCCTGGGACATGCCCGACCAGTTCGGTGCTGCAGAGCGCATCGCGAAACTTCGCGGCATCACTCGGCAGGAAGTGGACTACCTCGGCTTCGTCTCGCAACAAAAAGCGATTCGGGCGACAGAAGAAGGTCGCTTCGAACGCGAGATCATTCCGGTCGAAGTTCCCGGTGCCGATGGCAAGAACGTGACAGTTGCACGTGACGGCGGTTTGCGCGAGACGACTCTCGAAAACCTCGCGAACTTGAAGCCAGTTCTTCCTGATGGCATCCACACAGCCGGCAACAGCAGCCAGATCAGCGACGGTGCAGCAGCCGTTCTCTGGATGGATGAAGCGCGCGCGAAAGCCGAGGGCTTGAAGCCGCGCGCACGCATCGTCGCCCAATGCCTCGTGGGCAGTGACCCCTACTACCACCTCGACGGACCGGTCGATTCGACGAAGAAAGTCCTCGAGATGGCAGGAATGACGTTGAAGGACATCGACATCGTCGAGATCAACGAGGCCTTCGCCTCAGTCGTGTTGTCGTGGGCGAAGGTCTACGGCATCACCGAAGAAGAACTCACGACGAAAGTCAACGTCAATGGCGGCGCGATCGCACTCGGCCACCCGGTCGGATCGACTGGCGCACGCCTCATCACCACAGCTCTCCACGAACTTGAGAGAGCAGACAAAGAGTTCGCACTCGTCACCATGTGCTGTGGTGGCGCAGTGAGCACCGGCACCATCATCCAGCGCATCTGAAGTTGCGCCTTTCGGGTCCATGCCACGCGACGCTTCTGACACCAGACAACAACTGATTGATGCTGGTCGACGTCTGTTTGCGCGTAATGGCGTGTACCAGACGCCGCTCAAACAGATCGTCGAGGATGCAGGCCAGAAAAACTCGTCTGCGCTTCACTATCACTTCGGCGGGCGAGGTGGTCTTCTCGCTGCGATTCTCGAGACAGGGAACTCTCAAGTCGAATCGGATCGACGTGAAATGCTCGACTCCTTCGGTGAAACGGCAACGCTCGACCAACTTGTACAGGCCGTCACCTACCCTCTCGCTCGCCAGATAAAGACAGTCGAGGGTCGTGAATTCATCATCATCATCAGTCAGTTGCAGGACAAGTTCAACTTGTGGGATGTCGCAAGTGAGACCCCACCGCAAGCCCGACGTGCATTCGTCGCCATCACCGAGCACATGGGCTCAGACCTCGACATGCCGACCCGTCGTGAGCGAGTCGAGTTGTTTCTCGGTCTTGTCGTGTCGTCGCTCGGTTCTCGAGCGCGCCAACGACAACGAGGAGACGAGCCGCCATTGCTGGGTCAGGAATTCATCGAGAACCTTGTGACGATGAGCGTCGGCGCGCTACGAGCGCGCTGACAATGCCGGTGTCGCGATCAGCGAGCTGACAGAACCAGTCCGAGTCCGGCGCTCGCGATGAGCTGACGGCCGACCTCGTTCACTCCACCACCGAAGGTGTTGATCTGCGCAGCACGTGCTGCCCGCTCAACTTCACCGTGCAACATGGCACCCTTCGAACCCTGCTTCAGGTGAGCAGTTGGTCCGAGAATTCCTTGCATGATGCGGTACGACTCGACAGCCTTCTCGGTGCCGAACACTTTCACGGTCGCAGCTTCTGCCGGTCCGAGAGTGTTGTCACTCACAGCCTTCACGAGTTTCCACGTCATCAAACGAGTCGCGTCGAGAAGTGCGTGACAACGCGCGAGATCGGCTTGCACCCACGGCAGGTCGATCATCAACTCGTTGTTCGGTCCACCAGATGGCGTCACCTTCGCCCAGTCGGTCACGTCGTCGAGCAAACGCTCAGTGAGTCCCGACAAAGCGGCAAGACCGACTCGTTCGTGATTCAACTGCGCAGTGATGAGTTTCCAACCGCCGTTGATCTCGCCGACGACGTTGCCCTTTGGCACGCGCACGTCGTTGTAGTACGTGGCGGTCGTGACTCCGTCACCCACGGTGACGATCGGCGTCCATGAGAAACCGGGAGAATTGGTCGGCACGATGATGATGCTGATGCCCTTGTGCTTCGGTGCATCGGGATCGGTGCGGCATGCGAGCCACACGTAGTCGGCCTGGTTCGCACCCGAGGTGTACACCTTGTTCCCGTTGATGACCCACTCGTCACCGTCGAGCACTGCAGTTGTACGCAAACTCGCAAGGTCGGTTCCGGCTTCTGGTTCGGTGTATCCGATGGCGAAGTTGACTTCACCTTTCAGAATTCCAGACAAGTACTTCGCCTTGTGCTCTTCGCTGCCGTACGCCATGATCGCGGGTCCGACGGTATTGACGGTGACAAAAGGAAACGGCGCGTGCGCACGCTGAACTTCGTCGAACAAGATGAACTGATCGGTGGCGGGACGGCCCTGTCCGCCGTACTCCTTCGGCCAACCAAGGCCAAGTAAGCCGTCCTTGCCCATCTTTGCAATGACCTTGCGGAACGGTTCGGGGTTGCCACCACCTTCACCGACAGTCGCGCGCACCTCAGGCGTGAGAAGCGCTGCGAAATACTCGCGAAGTTCCTTGCGAAGTGCCTGCTGATCCGGAGTCTCTGCCAAGTACATACCGTCTCCCTCGTGCTCTGAGTGACGCATCGCCGGACGATGTGCCACATGTGACCATGTCACCCGAGCAACCGGCTCGGGATTGCAATGGCATCGTATGGTACTTTCAATTCTGACGCCTTATCAGAAACCCCTTTGCTCACAGGTTTGCTGGGGTTTTGTGGGGGCGGAGCAAGTATCAACTGACCTTTGGAGAATGTCGTGGCTGGAATGTTGGATGGCAAGGTTGTGGCAGTCACCGGGGCCGGGCGAGGCATCGGACGAGCCGTCGCCTTGGACTGCGCAAAAGCAGGCGCGACGGTGGTCGTGGCGGACTATGGCGTCTCGATGGACGGGTCCGCCCCGAGTAGCGAGCCTGCGGAAGAAGTAGTGGCCGAGATCAAGGCGGCCGGCGGAAATGCCGTGGCTGTGGCCGGTGACATCTCGACAATGGACAACGCCGAGGCAGTCATGAAGGCAGCCCTCTCGTTCAACGGTCGCATCGACGGTGTCGTGTGTGTCGCAGGAATTTTGCGCGAGCGCATGCTCTTCAACATGGAAGAGTCCGAATGGGATGACGTCATCCGCGTTCACCTTCGCGGCACGTTCACCATGTACCGACAAGCCTCCGCAATCATGCGAAAGCAAGAAGGTGGCGGCAGCCTCGTCGCGTTCACCTCAGGCGTGTGGGCACTCGGATCCGTCTCACAGCCGAACTACGCAGCGGCAAAAGGTGGCATCGTGTCGTTCAACTACGCCGCAGCACTCTCACTTGCCCGCTACGGCGTCCGCAGCAACGTGATTGCACCGGTCGCGCGCACACGAATGTCGGCGAACGTGCCATCGTCACTGAAAGAAATCGGTGATCCCGAAGATGTGTCCCCCATGGCCGTTTATCTGTTGTCAGACCAGTCAAAGAACGTCACCGGTCAGGTGTACACCGTCGTCGGGAACAAGATCGCAGTGTGGGCCCAGCCGAAGGAAGTTCGTTCCATGTACACGAACGGCCGATGGAGCCCAGAAGAGATCGCCGAACACTTAGAGAGCACAGTCGGTGTCGAAGAACTGCCGTTCATGGCCACCATCGAGGCGCAGCGAGCAGCTGCCGCTGCGGGTACCAAGCCGAACGCCTGACATGTCCGACGTGGTGATCATCCCCGATGATGACGAAGAGTTTCGTCAGGTCGCCAAGGCTTGGCTAGCTGACAACGTCGTCGGTGAGTTCGCAGAACTCAAAGGTCGCGGCGGACCTGGTGACGAAGAAGTCGGTTTTGACATTCGCGTCGCATGGGAGAAGGTTCTCGGTGCCGCAGGCTGGATTGGTCTCGGTTGGCCCGAGGAATTCGGCGGACGCGGCGCAAGCGTCAGCAAGCAGATCATCTGGGCCGAGGAATACACGCGTGCCCAAGCCCCGGCGCGCACGAATCACATGGGTGAAAACTTGCTCGGCCCAACGCTCATCGAATACGGCACACCAGAGCAGTGCAAGCGATTCCTGCCAGGAATTCTCTCCGGTGATGAACGTTGGTGTCAGGGATACAGCGAGCCGAATGCCGGCAGCGACTTGGCAAACGTGCAGACCAAAGCGCGCCTTGACGGCGACGAGTGGGTCATCAATGGTCAAAAAGTGTGGACATCGCTCGCCCACGTGAGCCACTGGTGTTTCGTCGTTGCACGCACCGAAGAGGGCTCGCAGCGTCACAAAGGTCTCACGTTCTTGTTGGTTCCAATGAACCAACCCGGCGTCGAAGTGCGACCCATCATCCAGATCACAGGTGGTGGCGAGTTCAACGAGACGTTCTTCACCGATGCCCGCACGTCGAAGGACCTCATCGTCGGCGAACCTGGAAACGGTTGGGGCGTCGCCATGGGCCTGCTCGCGCTTGAGCGTGGCATCAGCACATTGGCGCAACAAGTCGGATTCGAGCGTGAATTGGCGACCATCACCGACCTCGCAAAGAAGAACGGTGCGGCCAAGGACCCCGTCATGCGCCAGCGTCTCGCTGATTCATGGACCGGACTTCAATTGATGAAGTGGAATGCCTTGCGCTCGATGTCGGGCGGTGTGCCCGGACCTGAAGCGAGCATCTCAAAGTTGTTCTGGTCATCGTGGCACCGCAGTCTCGGCGAGCTTGCCGTCGACGTCATCGGAACCGAAGCAATGGTGTTCGAAGGTGAAGAGATGACCTTGGAGCAGAAATTGTTCCTGTACACCCGTAGCGACACCATCTACGGCGGCTCGAATCAAGTTCAGCGCAACATCTTGGGTGAACGAGTTCTCGGACTGCCGAAAGAGCCAGTTCTGTAGAACACGCTCGTTCGCACCATCGACATCGACTGAACGTCACAATCGGGAGGACCCAATGACATCTGTACCCAACTACGTGCAAGGCCACGGTTTGCTGAAAGACAAAGGTGTCCTCATCACGGCTGCCGCGGGAACTGGCATCGGTGCCGCCACTGCCCGCCGATGCAAAGAAGAAGGTGCGCGGGTCGTCATTTCGGACAAACACGAACGTCGGCTGGCAGAGACTGCTGAGGAACTCGGAGTCATCGGCATTCCCTGCGATGTCACGAATGAAGACGACGTCCAGCGACTGGTGCGCGATGCTGCCAAGGAACTGGGCGGCATTGACGTGCTGGTGAACAACGCAGGTCTCGGTGGCAGCGCCGAGATCCACACCATGACCGACGACCAATGGAACATCGTGCTCGAAGTGACACTCACCGGCACGTTTCGTATGACGCGAGCAGCGCTCAACCACATGTATCCACGCGGCAAAGGTGTCATCGTCAACAACGCATCTGTGCTCGGCTGGCGTGCTCAAAAAGAGCAGGCTCATTACGCTGCCGCAAAAGCCGGGGTCATGGCTCTCACCCGTGCGACCGCCATGGAAGCGGCAGAGCGTGGAATTCGCGTGAACGCAGTGGCCCCGTCACTTGCGATGCACGCATTTCTCAGCAAGGTGACGACCGACGAATTGTTGGCCGAACTCACATCCCGTGAAGCATTCGGCCGCGCAGCCGAGCCGTGGGAAATTTCGAACGTGATTGTGTTCTTGGCGAGTGATTACTCGAGCTACATGACCGGTGAAGTGCTGTCAGTCAGCAACCAACACGCATAAATCAGATTTTCGACGTACCGTCGGCATTCACTCGTTCCGCGCGAAGGGCACTTCGACGCACTTTTCCGGCATCGTCACGCAGCGACTCGCTCATGATCTCGAACGTGCGAGGAATCTTGTAACGAACCAGGCGCTCAGCAAGGAATGTGCGCAGGTCATCAAGATCGATCGTCTGACCAGGCGCAAGGTAGATGAGGCCGTGCACCTTGCTTCCCAAGTCCTCGTCGGGAAGTCCGATCGCAGCTGAACTTGAGATGGCCGGATGCTCCTCCATCGCCGCCTCGATCTCTGCTGGATAGATGTTCGCACCACCAGAAAGAATCATGTCCGAGAGACGATCCGACAGGTACACGTAACCATCAGCGTCCATGTAACCCATGTCGCCGAGTGACTCCCACCCGTCGCTGCTCTTCTTCGGTTCAGCTCCGATGTATTTGTACGTTTCTCGACCTGCGGGCGGTCGCATGTATATCTCGCCCACTGTTCCTGGCTCTACTTGGTTGCCGTTCTCATCGAGCACTTTCATTTCGCCGATGACACAACGTCCGACCGAACCCTTATGTGCCATCCAGTCATCGCCGCGAATGACCGTCACCGCTTGCGCTTCCGTTCCGGCGTACAACTCGAAGATTCGTTCACCTCCGAGCCATTCGATCCACGCTTCCTTCAACCACATCGGACACGGAGCAGCCATGTGCCATATGACGCGCAGCGACGACATGTCGTAGGACTCGCGATCGGCCACGCGCCACATGCGCAACATCATCGTGGGGACAAGCAACATCCAATCGGCCTTGTGCTCTTGAATACCTTGCATCGTCTTTTCCGCATCGAATCGCGACATCGTGACGACGTGATTTCCATTCGCAAGGCCACGCGACGAATACGAGAATGGTGCGTTGTGATACATCGGACCCGGCACCATCATCACGCCGTTGCGTTGCACTCCTTGGCCGGGGTCGCCCTCGTCGTCGAGCACACCAGGGTCACTCGCAACGATCAACTTCGGGCGACCGGTGCTGCCACCAGATGTCGGGGCCTTCCATGCCGGTGGAATCTTGTCTTCTAGCGGCGCATCGGACAGCGACTCGTCCGGCATCCAGTCAAGCGCGAGACACGGACGTCCAGGGTGCGCTTCGCCATCGGCACCTACCACGATCGGCGAGTTCGCCAGCTCGACGATCGCCTGTCGTTCACGAATCGGCAATCGCGGCGACACCGGCTGGGGCACAGCGCCAAGTTTCCAGACGGCAAACGCTGCGGCATAGAACTTCGCCGAGTTCGGCAATCCGATGGTGACGTAGTCACCTTGCTTCACACCCATCGCTTGGAATGCACGCGCCATGCGATTGGCGAGTGATTCGAGTTCCGCACGCGTGGTGGTGACTCCATCTGACGTGACCGCAGGACGATTCGGATCTGCCGCTGCGATGTTGGTGAGAGCTTTGCCGAGAGAGACGATTGCCATGTCGCGACTGTAGTGACTTGGGACGATGCTTCTGTCAGTCGGCGCCGAGGTACGCGGGACGGTCACCGCCGCCGTGCAACACGATGTTTGCCCCGGTCACGTACGACGCGGCGTCGCTCGCCAGATACGCACATGCATTCGCGATGTCGCTGGGGACTGCCATTCGCCCCATCGGGATCGTCGATTCGATTCGAGCGACGTTGTCCGCATCGCCGTAGTGAACGTGAGCTTGCGAGGTGTACACGAGACCCGACGTCACCATGTTCACTCGAACTTTTGGCGCCCACTCCTGCGCGACGGTGTTCGTGTAATTCAAGAGACCTGCTTTTGCTGCGCCGTACGCCGCGGTGGTCGGGGCCGGTCGAAGCGCAACCACACTTCCGATGTTGATGATCGCTCCTCCACCACCGAGTTGCATGTGATGGTTCGCACGTTGAGCGCAATAGATGGCAGAGAACAAATTCAGCGCGACGATTCGCTCGGTGAATCGTGGCGACGACGAGGTGGAATCCGCTGGTGGAGAGCCACCTGCATTGTTCACAAGCACATCTATGCGGCCAAACTCCGCCACAACATCATCGACCAATTTCCACGCATCTTCACCATTGCGAAGGTCTACTGAGTGATAGGTCCAGGTCGCGGGGAGATCATCGACGGGCGTACGGGAGCAAACCACGATTCGTGAGCCATCTGCTTCGAATCGCTCACCAATGCCCCTGCCGATGCCTTTGGTGCCACCGGTGATGAGAACGACTTTGTCGCGCAATTCGGTATACGTCACGACATTGCATCCTAGTGCGCACGTGCTCTCGTGCGTTTAGAAGACCTCAGTCGCACGGGAGTAACCTCGGAAACTATGGGTATTTCGCATTCAGTAGGTGCCGACGGCATCGCCGAAGTCGTGATGGACTGCCCACCGGTCAACGCACTCACCGTTGCCCAGTGGTTCGAAGTCGCCGACACGGTCACAGCACTCGGTCGAGACAAAAAGGTGCGAGTCGTCATCTTGCGCGCCGAGGGCAAGGGCTTCAACGCTGGTGTCGACATCAAGGAAATGCAGAACACCACTGGGTTCGATGCCCTGATCGGCGCGAACAAGGGATGCTTCGCTGCCTTTGCAGCCGTCTATGAATGTCCGGTGCCCGTGATCTCGGCGGTCAATGGGTTCTGCGTGGGCGGCGGCATCGGTCTTGTCGGAAACTCAGACATCATCGTCGCCAGTGACGACGCATTCTTCGGGCTTCCAGAAGTTGACCGTGGAGCCTTGGGTGCAGCGACGCACCTGGCACGTCTCGTGCCACAGCACAAGATGCGCGCCATGGTGTACACCGCACAGAACGTGACCGCTCAAGAACTTCACCACTTCGGAAGTGTCCATTCGATCGTTCCTCGGGCCGAGCTTCGCGACGAAGCGATGCGCATCGCCAAGAGCATCGCAGAGAAGTCACCGACGGTCATGCGCGCCGCGAAGGAAAGCCTGAACGGCATCGACTTGTGGGACGTGAAGAAGAGTTATCGCTTCGAGCAAGGATTCACTTTCGAATTGAACCTCTCGGGCGTCTCCGACGAACTTCGTGACGCATTCGTCGACAAGCGCGACGCCGACACCACCAAGTGACGCTTCGGGCACGACATCACTGACGCAAATACGACTTACGACACGACATCTGAACAACGAGGACAACATGGCCAGAGACAAACGTATGACATTGGATGAGGCTGCTGGTCAGGTGAAGAGCGGCATGACGATAGGCATCGGCGGCTGGGGATCTCGCCGAAAGCCAATGTCTCTCGTGCGAGCACTTCTTCGCACCGACGTCAAAGACCTCACCGTCGTGTCGTACGGCGGACCCGATGTCGGACTTCTCTGTGCCGCAGGCAAAGTGAAGAAAGTCGTCTACGGATTCGTGTCTCTCGACTCGATCGCACTCGAACCACATTTCCGCTCGGCACGCCAGAGTGGCTCGATCGCTGAATGTGTGGAGTACGACGAAGGCATGCTTCAGTGGGCCTTGTACGCCGCCAGTCTTCGTCTTCCGTTTCTTCCCACACGGGCTGGTCTCGGCAGCGACGTGACCGTCGTGAACCCACAGTTGCGTACAGTCACTTCACCGTATGCAGACGGCGAAGAACTTTTGGCAGTTCCCGCTCTCGAGCTTGATGCCGCGTTCGTTCACCTGAACCGCGCCGATGTGCACGGCAACGCTCAATTCCTCGGACCAGACCTGTATTTCGATGACTTGTTCTTGAATGCGTGCACCCCTGGCCGGCGTTTCTTGAGCTGCGAGAAGATCGTTCAGCCGAATGAGTTCTTGAAGAACGGTTCGTTCCACACGATGAAGATCAATCGATCGATGGTCGACGGGGTCATCGAGTCCCCGAATGGTTCACATTTCACTCATTGCACACCCGACTACGAACGTGACGAGAAGTTCCAGTCGGCATACGTGAAGGCCGCAGCTGACCCGGACACATGGTCCGCCTTCGCCGGACGTTTCCTCACGGGAACCGAAGCGGACTACCAAGCCGAAGTCAAGAAATGGCACGACGAACAGAAAGCGCAGGCGTGACGATGACTGCAAGCACAAATCTTGCTGACATCTGTGTGGTGGCAGCAGCGGAGGCCTTCCGTGGCAACGGAGAGATCTTCGGCAGCGGCATGGGCACAATTCAGACCCTTGGCGTGCGACTTGCTCGCGCAACGTTTGAGCCAGACCTCCTGGTCAGCGACGGAGAGGCTTTCTTCGTCGCGAACGACCTGCCGATCGGCGGTACGGACAAAGTCATTGAAGGCTGGGTGCCATTTCGCCAAGTGTTCGACACGCTGTGGGGTGGCCGGCGCCACGTCATGATGGGCGCCAGCCAGATCGACCAATTCGGCAATTCGAACATCGCAAATATCGGACCTTGGAAACAGCCGAAGGCTCAGTTGCTTGGAGTGCGTGGCGCACCTGGAAACACCATCAACAACAAGACGAGTTTCTTCATCCCGAAACACACCTCAAAGGTGTTCGTCGAGAAAGTCGACATGGTCAGTGGCATCGGTTATGACCGCGTCGCGAAGATGAGCAAGTGGGTACGAGACAACTTCTCTCTGCCGCGTGTCATCACGAACATGTGCGTCCTCGACTTCGAGACTCCCGACAATCGCATGCGTCTTCGCAGTGTGCACCCTGGTGTGTCGGTGGACGACGTCGTGGCGAACACGAGTTTTGAACTGGTGATCCCAGCGAGCGTCCCTGAATCACGCGGACCGACAGCCGATGAGCTTGCCATCATTGAAAAGCTCGACCCGCGCGGACTACGTCACAAGGAAGTCGCCTGACCATGCATCCCACTTTGCACACCACGTTCTGCGACCAAGTCGGGGTGCAATACCCCATCGTCCAGACAGGCATGGGATGGGTGGCAACATCAAGTCTCGTCGCAGGCACTGCGAACGCAGGTGGCCTCGGCATTCTTGCGAGCGCCGTCATGGACATGGACGAGCTGCGCAGTGAAGTCGCCGAAATCAAACGTCGCACGAACAAGCCATTCGCCGTCAACATGCGCGCAGATGCGGCAGACATCGAAGAGCGCGTCGATTTCCTCATTGAACAAGGTGTCAAGGTCGCTTCGTTCGCACAGGCCCCGAAGCAGAAGATCATTGAGCGCTGCAAGGCTGCCGGCGTGTTCGTCATGCCCTCCATCGGTGCACGCCGCCACGCTGAAAAAGTCCTCGACTGGGGCGTCGACGCCGTCTTGGTGCAAGGCGGCGAGGGCGGTGGACACACGGGTTCAGTTCCCACGAGCATCTTGTTGCCCGACGTCATCGACGCTGTGAGCGGACGAATTCCTGTGATCGCTGCTGGTGGATTCTTCAGTGGACGCGGTCTCGTCGCAGCACTTGCCTATGGTGCCGACGGAATTGCAATGGGTACACGCTTTCTTCTGACGAAGGACTCGACAGTTCCGGACCTCATCAAGCAGTTCTACCTACAGCAGAATGTGCAAGGAACCGTCGTCAGCACACAAGTCGACGGGGTTCCGCACCGTGTATTGCGCACAGATTTGGTGGAGTTCCTGGAAAGTGGTCGCGGTCGTCTTCTTGCGTTGCCGCGCGCTGCTCTCAATGCACTGAAGTTCCGCAAGATGACGGGCACCCCCATGAGCGACATGCTGCGCGAAGGACTCGAGATGCGCAAGGCGCTAGACCTGACTTTCGCCCAGATGTTGATGGCAGCGAACACGCCGATGCTGTTGAAGGCGACCATGATCGACGGCAACATCGATGCCGGTGTGATGGCAAGTGGTCAAGTCGTCGGCGTCATCAAGGACCTTCCCTCCTGTGACGAACTCATCCAGCGCATCATCAGTGAGGCCGAGACGGCCCTGAAAGAACTTGGAGCCTGACATGGCAGTCACCACTTTGAATGGCGTCGAAGAAGTACGAGCGGCCAAGGGCCGACACCTCGGTCACAGCGACTGGATGACGATGGACCAGGAAAGAATCAACCAGTTCGCCGAAGCGACCGGTGACCGTCAATGGATTCACATCGACGTCGAACGGGCAAAATCGGGTCCATTCGGTGCGCCCATCGCCCATGGATACCTCACGCTCTCGTTGTCCAACTACTTCCTTCCACAGATCATCGAAGTTCAAGGGTTCTCGATGGGCGTCAACTACGGCGTCGACAAGGTGCGATTTCCTGCACCCGTGAAGGTCGGAACTCGCGTGCGAGCCGGCGCAGAATTGGTCGACGTGTCCGACATCAACGGTGGGCTCCAGACACTCATCCGCATCACGATCGAAACTGAGGGTTCGGACAAACCGAACTGCGTCATCGATTCGCTCTCACGCTGGATGGTCTGACATGTCAGTTCTCGAATCATTCCGACTCGATGGCAAAGTCGCCGTGTTGAACGGTGCAGGTCGTGGCATCGGTGCCGCGAGTGCACTCGCATTGGCAGAAGCCGGTGCTGACGTCGCCGTGTTGTCCCGCACCAAGTCCCAGATCGACGAAGTGGCGGAGCAGATCCGCGCCATGGGACGCCGCGCTGTCGCCATCGAATGCGACGCGATGAACTCTGACGCGGTCACTGCCGCGATCGACCAGGCAGCAAGTGAATTCGGACGCATCGACGTCGCGGTGAACGTGGTCGGTGGTGCGATGCCCGGTCCGTACACACGAGCAAGCGATGCTGCACTGGCAGATGCGTGGGACCGCAACGTCACAACGGGTATTCGCGTCGTTCGTGCGGCGGTGCCGCACATGCTGAAAGTCGGCGGCGGCAGCATCATCATGATCTCTTCAGCCATCGGACACCTTGCAGGCCGCGGCTACGCCATGTACGGCTCGGTCAAGGCAGCTGTCGACCACTCGGTTCGTCAACTGTCGCTCGAGTTGAACCCGAAAATTCGAGTCAATGCAGTTGCGCCCGGAGCAATCCTCACCGAAGCACTCGCCACCGTCATGACGAACGATGACATTCGCAAAGGACTAGAGAACGGAACTCCACTTCGACGGGTCGGCCTTCCTGAAGACATCGCGGCAGCTGTCTTGTACCTCGCATCACCCGCATCGAGTTACGTGACCGGCCAGATCATTCCTGTCGATGGCGGCCTTGTCGCCCCCAACTTGCCTCTTCCGCTGCCTGACTTGTGAGCACCGGAGACCTCGACGGCGAGTTAGAGGCTGAAGCCATCGCTCGGGACAACAGCTCGGGGTCATCTCGTCCTCCTCGACTTGCGGGTTCAGTATTCAGACACAGATCATTCCGCACCTTTTTCATCGTTGCGTCAATTTCCAATGGTGCGGCATGGATGCAACTTGTGGCGGTTCCTGCATTGCTCTTCGACATGACCGACAGCGCCACGTGGGTCGGATTCTCGACGCTCGTCAACACGATGCCGTCGGTGCTGTTCACAGCCTGGGCAGGTGTCATTGCCGACCGTGTGTCGCGCAAACGCATGTTGATTGCCACTCAGACAGTCCAGATGATCGCGAGTTTCTCTCTGTTTGCGTTGTATGTCGCCGACATGTTGTCTCCGTGGTGGATCATCGCGATCGGCTTTCTGAACGGGGTCGCCACCGGCTTCGGTGCTCCGACATGGCAGGCGTTCGTTCCATCACTCGTGCCCGAGGAGGACATGCTCGACGCAGTCCGTTTGAACTCTGTTCAGTTCACTCTCGCGCGTTTCATCGGTCCGGCACTCGCAGGTGTCGTGATCACAGCATTCGGCCCCGGCGCCGCGATCTTCGGAAATGCATCGACATTTATTCTGGTCATCGTTGTGTTGATGATTGTTCCGACACGACCTGGCTCGACAGCCTCACGCGAATTCACCGTCATGACAGCGCTCAAGAATGGTGCGCGTTACATGTGGAGACACACCCCCATGCGACTTGCCGTCATCATGGCATTCATCAGCAGTTGCTTTGGCCAAGCAGTGCAGTTCATCAGTGCTGCTGTCGCAGCACGAATCTTCGACCGCCCAAGTACCGACAGCGCAGGCCTCATGATGTCGCTCGGTCTCGGTTCTGTTCTGGCGAGCATCGTGTCTGCCCGTTACGGCAAACGCATGAAGCGTTCGTTCGCAGTGCGACAAGCGCTCGTTTATTACGTGCTCTCCACGGTGCTCATCGCCTCGACAAGCAATTACGTGCTCGGAATGGTTGGCTTCTTCTTGGGTGGCATGGCACATCTTTTGATGGCCGTTGCGCTCAACACACTCATCCAGGGCACAGTCCCCGACCGCGTTCGCGGTCGAGCCGTCTCGTTTTATCTCCTCGGAGTTCTCGCTGGCATCCCTGTCGGTTCGTTTGCTCTCGGTGCAATCGGTGACCTGGTGTCGTTACGAATCGGCCTCGTCGCCTACGCCATAGTGTTCGTTCTCGTGCACCTATGGCTGCACTCGAGGAACTTGTTTCCGTTGTTCGACATCGAAAAACTCGACGACTAGAGATCTCGCTTGATCAGCCGACCACGCCGTCGGCACGAAGTGCCTCGATGTCTGACGGACTCAACCCGAGTTCGCTCGAGAGAATCGCATCGGTGTGCTCACCGAGCATCGGTGGCATCGAATCTGGACCTTCGGTGACTCCGGTCATCTTGACGGGGTTACCGGGTACGACGATCGGATCAGCGACATCGTCTGTGCGCGGCATCTCGACCAGCATGTTGCGTGACTTCACATGCGGATCATCGATGACTTGCTGCGCACTCAACACCGGACCAGCTGCGATGCCGGCCTTCGCAAGAATGTGGCACGCCTCGACGGATGTCTTGTCTGCGGCCCACTTGCCTGCAGCCTCACGAATGACGTCCATGTGTTCCCGCCACCCTTGCCGTGTGGCAAAACGTGGATCGTTGACGAATTCAGGTTTGCCGATTTCGGTGACAAAACGTGCGAACTCGTGTTCACGTCCGCACTGCACGATGAACCATCCGTCTTTCGCGGGGAACCCGTCCATGATGAGGTTCAGCCCGCCACCAGGTTCAGGGCGCTCACCCATCGACCAGTAATTCGTGACCACATCGGCAAAGGCCACCATCGAATCGAACATCGACACGTCGACATGCTGTCCGATACCGGTCAAGTCACGATGGCGAAGTGCCGCAAGAAGACCGATCGCACCGAAGAGAGATGTGCCGATGTCTCCAAGTGCTCCGACCGGGCTGACGATCGGTGGCTTGCCCGTTGGGCGCTTCCATTCATAGAGACCACTCATCGCCTCGCCGACCGCGGCGTAGGCAGGCCAATATCCGTACGGCGACTCGACGGTGTTGCCGAACCCAGAGACCGACAAGTAGATGATGTTCGGCGCGACTGCTCGTACATCGTCATAGGCCAGTCCCATTTTCTTCAGAGCGCCACCTTTGAAGTTCTCTGCGAACACGTCGAACTTTGTCGCCAACTTCAACACCAATTCTCGACCTTCTGGGTGCTTGATGTCGATGGAGATGGAACGCTTGTTCAAGTTGTTGCGCAAGAAGGTGGCACCAGCGGATCGGCCGTCTGGTTGCTTCATCGCAGGGAACGAACCACGTGCAAGGTCGCCACCTTTCGGATTCTCGACTTTCACGACTTGCGCACCGAGTCGTGTCATGAGCTGTGTGGCGAAGGGCAACGCCTGCATCTGCTCGAGTGCCAGAATGCGCACCCCGTCCAGCGGCTTGCCGTTTCCCTTGGCTTGCACGTTGTCAATGTCACCGATTCGCATGACAGCAACCGTAGTGCGCATGGTCCAGAGACGCACAGGGGGTGATGTTTCATGTCGGACGTTCAGCCTCGAACAACTAGCCTTACATCGTGCAAGGAATCATCACTTGGGGCACCTATCTGCCCTACCGACGACTCGACAAGTCCTCCATCGCCCCATTTGTTGGCCAAGGTGGAGGAAAAGGAACTCGAACTGTCGCATCGTTCGACGAAGATCCGACGACGATGGCAGTCGAAGCAGCGCGAAGTGCTTTGCGTGGTCGAAATCTCACACCGCAACAGCTGCTCTTTGCGACGGTGAGCCCGTCATATGCCGACAAGACGAATGCAACTGTCATCCATGCTGCGCTTCGCATGGACGATTCAGTGACGGCACTGGACCTCGGGGCCAGCGTCCGAAGTGCAGTCGGAGGTCTCGTCATGGCGGCACGCAGTGGCGTCACAACTCTTGTCACGAGCGCCGACATCCGCACCGGACTTGCAGGGAGTGCAGAGGAAGCAAACGGTGGTGACGCAGGTGCCGCGTTCGTTCTCGGTGATTCGTCGGCAGGCCCGGTCGCTGCTGAAATTCTTGCTGTCGCAAGTGCGACCGAAGAATTCATCGACCGCTGGCGCGCCCCTGGCACCGTGCGAACCAAAGTGTGGGACGAGAAATTCAGCGAAGTCACCTACACGCCACTAGCCAAGGCCGCGTGGAAGCAGGCACTCGCTGACGCCAACGTCTCGGCCGACGACATTGCGATGATCGCGGTCGCATCACCGCACGCTCGCGTCGCGTCATCAGTTGCCGCAAAACTTGGCGTCGCCAAGGTCGTGGGTGACGTCGTGCCGACCATTGGCAACACTGGTGCCGCGCATCCGGGTCTGCTGCTTGCGAGTCTTCTCGAGAACAGCGAACCGAACCAGGTCATCGCCCTTGTGTCGTTGACCGACGGCGCAGACGTCATCATCTTGCGCACGACGAAACACTTGTCCGACGCGCGCCCGACTCTGAGCCTCGACGCACAGGTGAACGGTGGCGCACCGCTGTCCTACGGCAAGTTCCTGTCATGGCGCGGAATGATGTCGATTGAGCCCCCACGTCGCCCCGAACCTCAGCGTGTGTCGGCGACGGCGGCCGCTCGTAGCGAGAAGTGGAAATACGGCTTCATCGGCTCTCGTGACAAGACGACCGGCAGCGTGCATCTTCCGCCACTGCGCGTGTCTGTCGACGGGCAGCGCACCGACGATATGGAAGACGCACCGATGGCCGACGTGCTCGGCACGATCGCGACCTTCACCATCGACCGCCTCGCCTACTCGCCAAGCCCTCCCATCGTGTTCGCCGTTGTCGACTTCGATGGAGGAGGTCGATTGCCGGTCGAGTTGTGCGACATCGACATCGACGAAGTGAAGATCGGAAGGCGCGTTCGCATGACTTTCCGCCGACTGTTCACAGTCGACGACATCCCCAACTATTTCTGGAAGGCGACGCTCGTCCGGGACAACTGATCCGACGGCGCATAGAGAAGGAGAAACGAACATGGCATCGCATGGAATCAAAGACCGAGTGGCCATCGTCGGAATGGGTTGCACCAATTTCGTCGAACACTGGGACCTCGGTCTTGACGACCTCGTCATCGAAGCGTCGAATCAGTGCTACTCGTCTGCGGGTGTGGCAAAAAATGACGTCGACGCATACTGGCTCGGCACTGCTCAAGGAGGAATGAGCGGCATCACACTGTCTCGTCCACTTCAGTTGGACAACAAACCGGTCACTCGCGTGGAGAACTTTTGCGCGACCGGCAGTGAAGCATTGCGACAAGCCGCGTATGCGGTCGCAAGTGGTGCGTACGACCTCGCGATGGCGGTCGGAGTCGAGAAGACGAAAGACAGTGGTTTCCAAGGTCTGAATGCCGTACCACCACCGAACGACGGCACTGGCCGCACGCTCACTGCAGCCGCGATGTTCTCGATGGTCGCACCTGCTTATGCCAAGAAATTCGGTGTCGACCCAGACGAGCTTCGTGAAGCGATTGCACACGTCGCGTGGAAGAACCACTACAACGGAGCCCGCAACAGTCGCGCGCAGTTCCGCAAGGAAGTGTCGATGGACACCATCAAGAAGTCGCCAAAAGTTGCTGGTGACCTCGGAGTGTTCGACTGTGCAGGCGTGGCCGACGGTGCTGCCGCTGCGATCATCTGTCGTGCAGAAGATGCACACAAGTACACCGACAAGCCGCTGTACGTGAAGGCACTCTCCTTCGTCGCTGGTAATGGCTCAGGTTTGACGAACCCCGAGTATGACTACACGACATTCCCGGAAATCGCAGCGTGCGCCGTCGATGCGTACGCCCAAGCCGGTGTCACTGACCCGAGCAATCAAATCGCACTCGCAGAAGTGCACGACTGCTTCACCATCACTGAGCTCGTCCTCATGGAAGACTTGCAGTTCAGCCCGCGTGGAACGGCGTGGAAAGACGTCCTCGACGGTCGCTTCGACTTGCACGGACAACTTCCCGTCAACCCAGACGGCGGTTTGAAGTCGTTCGGCCATCCCGTCGGCGCGTCCGGACTTCGCATGATGTTCGAGGCCTGGTTGCAGTTGCGTGGCGAGGCAGGCGACGATCGCCAAATCTCCACCGATCGCTCGCTGGCGCTCACCCACAATCTCGGGGGATACCCCGGGGAAATGGTGTCCTTCATTTCCATCCTCGGCACTGAGTTGGGCTAGAACTCTCTTTCACAGGCCGCATCGGCGGCCCGCGAATTGGGGGACATCATGCAAGACGCACGCGCAGGAGATCGGCTGCTCATCGCCGAACTTCTCAACACCTATTCATACGCCATGCTCGACCGCGACTTCGACGCGTGGCAAGGCTGCTTCTCAGCTGACGGCCATGCCGATTACACCACTGCCGGCGGTGTCGCTGGTACACCAGCCGAGGCTGCTGAGTGGCTGAAAGGTGTGTTCGGCATGTTCGACATCTCCGCCAGTCAAGCCAGCAACGTCGTCATTGAATTCACGGGAGACGACACCGCAAATGTGCGCAGCATGTACAAGATGGTGATGCGCATTCCGGGTGACGCCCCGCATTACATGGAAGCCTGCGGGTGGTATCGCGACAAGGTGAAGCGCACAAGCGACGGTTGGAAGATTGCTGATCGTTTCGAACAGCTTCTCTACATGCGCTGACCGTCATGCCACTTCCGTCAAAACGCAACCCACAGCACATCGCTGAGGACCTGGAACGTTGGTACGAGCAGAAGCTCAAGCAACGCGTGGCCATTCTTGATGTCGGAGTTCCGACAGGAACGGGCATGAGCAGCGAGACAATCTTGTTCAATCTCGACCCGGGCGGCATGAAGTATCCGAAGGTCGCGCGTATTCGCCCGAGCATGGATGACTGGCCGGTGTTTCCCGTGTACGACTTGGAAGCTCAGTACAAAGCGATGCAGTTCGTCGCCGCACGGAGCGACGTTCCTGTTCCGGCAGTGACCGACGTGGAGCTTGACGAGTCAATTCTCGGTGCACCGTTTTTCATCATGGATCGCATCCAAGGAGAAGCGCCGCCCGACATGATGCCCTACACCTTCGGAGGAAGTTTCTTGGATGGCATGTCGCCAGACGAGCGCCGAGAGTTGCAGCGCAACGCGGCTACGGTGCTCGCCAAGATCCATGCAATTCCACTGGTGAACGAGGATGTGTCGTTCGCGGCGCCGAATCTGAATGAACCGCTTCGTCGCATGCTCAAGGAACAGCATGAGTACTACGAATGGTCACGTGCCGGTATCTCCTACCCCACCATCGAGGCTGCCTTTGATTACCTCGAGCGCAACATGCCGGCTGACCCCGGCCCAGTCGTGTTGTCATGGGGAGACTCTCGTATCGGAAACATGTTGTTCCGCGGGACGACTCCTGTCGCCGTCCTCGACTGGGAGATGGTCAACGTCGGTCATCCCGGCGTCGACGTCGGATGGATGGTGTTCATGCACCGCTTCTTCCAGAACATCGCCGAAGTCATGGGTATGCCGGGCTTTCCCGACATGATGCGTGAAGATGATGTCGTCGCGGACTACGTGGCAGCCGGTGGACATGACCCAGGCGACCTGACGTGGTACCAGGTGTATGCCGCGATGCGATTCGCGGCTATCTCCATTCGCACCTCGCGCCGGCAGATCGCCTATGGCGAGGCCCCAGAGCCCGACGAGCCAGAGCAGCTCATCATGCATCGCGACTTACTGCGCTCGATGATCGGACTGTCGTAGCGCCGCAGTCGACGTCGTTGTCAGTACTTGCCGACGTACACAGCAAAGGCATCGAGCGTCTGAAGCACCGTGTCGCGGTCTGCAGCTGGGACACGCAACACGACCTCTGTGCATCCGATGTCTCGGTAGTACGCCAACTTGTCGTCTGACGGCAGAGTTCCGAACGGCACGATGTCTGGTGATCCTTCACGGTTGTGTTGTGACCACGCGTCGCGCAAGACCGGCAGTGAATCACGAATACCTGCACCACCGATGGGTATCCATCCGTCCGCCCATTCGGCGATCGCGCCGAACATCTTCGGGCCGGGTGCACCCCCGATGAGTGTGCGGATACGCGGCTGTTGAACGGGCTTTGGCCACGCCCACGAGGGTTCGAAGGAGACGTACTCACCCTTGAATTCAGCCACTTCATCGCGCCACAACGCATTCATCGCCAGCATGTATTCGCGTGTGCGTTCACGTCGTGTCGCATAGTCCACTCCGTGATCGGCCATTTCTTCCTTGTTCCAGCCATAGCCGACACCGCACACGGCGCGACCACCGCTGATGAAATCGAGTGTCGCCCACTCTTTGGCGTATGCGATGGGATCGTGCTCGACGACGAGTGCGACACCTGTGCCGAGCTTCAACTTCTTGGTGACGGCTGCACACGCACCGAGTGACACCAACGGGTCGAGGCTTCGCTTGTAGTCGTCGGCAAGTTCTGAATCGCCCGTTGGCGCAGGCGTCAACCTGCTCGTCGGGATGTGCGTGTGTTCAGGGATGTACAACGAATAGAAACCACGTGCCTCCGCTTCGACGGCAAGGTCGACGACGTTCATCGACCTGTCTGTGTTGAAAATCGTGAGGCCGAGTTGCATGGATCAGTTCTTCAGCAGGTCTGGTCGACAGGTCGAGACGAGTCGACGTATGCCGTCGCGCCAGTTGACCTGTGAACGAAAACCTGTCGCGTGCAGTTTCTCGAGGTCGGGAATGATTGCTGCGATTGTCGCAGTCGTCGGGTTGTACTTCGGCGTGAGACCAGTGAGACGAGCCATCTCCTCACACCAGTCCTCGATTCCCGCGACCTCGTCGCCACCCCAGTTGATGACGGTTGCCGGTGTCGACGCAGTCGACAACAGATACGGGATGCTTCGATTGATGTCATCAGCGTGGATCGGCGTGTAGGACGTGGGCTGGTTCACATGCACCGGTACCGGAATGTCACGTTCCATCATCATGAGATGGAAGAGCATCCAACCGTAGGAATCGCCATATGGCACGTTCAAGCGAGCGACAACGGTCGGAAGACCGAGTCGCTTGGCGGTGTACCGCACAAGCACTTCACCTGCGATCTTCGAGATGCTGTAGGTGGGCATGCCCGGCATGGGGCGGTGGCTGTCACCCAACAAATCGGTCTCTTTGCGAGGTTCGTGGTCTTTCGGTTCGTACACCGCAGTTGAGGAACAGTGCAGGAACGCCGCCAATGAGTTCGAGCGTGACGCCGCAACTTCCATGAGTGCTGCACTTCCCTCTGCGTTCGCGGCAAATGCTTGCTCAAAATCAGACGTCTTCGAGACTGCGAAGTGCAGGACATAGTCAAGGTCAGCGGGAACTTCATCGAAACGGCCCTGCTCGAGATCGACACTCACGGGTGTGACGCCTTTGTCCTGCCACTCGGCGCGTTGTTCGGGCTTTGCGAACCGTGACGCACCGAACACCGTGGCACCTGCTTCGGCAAGACCCGTCGCAATCGGACCGGCGACCCAACCGGTGACGCCGGTGACGAGGACTTTCTTGCCCTTGTATTGAGCGAGATCCATGAGTGTTCTCACCACAACTTGTCTGTGTACTTGTCAGTGCCGAACACCGTCTGTTTGAACGGCGACGTCCACAAGTGTGTTCCGATTCCGCTCGCTTCAAGGTCAGCGCCAAAGTTGGCGTAGCCCTTGTCCCACTTCTTCTTCGGATCGTGGTCCACGAAGTGAATCTGCAGGAATCGGCGGTCTGCGTTCTTCATGCGCGGAATCTCGGCAGGTGCATCGTCGAGCAACGGCAATGGCAACGCGTTCAGAATCAGATCTGGTCCCCACTTCTTGCTCATCGCTCGAGGCGCCCACTCGTCTCGCGTCCATGCCTCGAGCTCAGCGTGGGTGTGTCCCTCGTTCAATTCGCCCACATTGACGATGATGCCGTCATAGTTGCGATCGAGTGCTTGCTCGACAGGCGTTCCGCGTTCATCTTTCTGAATCGACCACGCCTTCTCGTACAACACCGTGTGGATGTGGTCACGTTGGGCGAACATGCGCCCTGAAGCGTGCAATTGGTGCACCATGTCCACGCTCCAACGGTTCCAATCGTCGTGATGACCCTTCAGCACCCAATAGATGGCGAGGTAGGAGCCCACGGTCGGGTCCGGAGTCATCGGCGACTCTTTCGGATAACGCAGTTCTTTCAGATCGCGTGTGGCGACGAAACGGTCGCCCGCGAAGTTGTACTGCGCGACCATGCAACCGCCGTAGAAGTGGTCCGTTTCGTACCAGCGGTTGTAGTCGACCTCATGCCCCTTGTGTGGCTCGACCATGGTGAAGAGAAGTGTTCCCAACTCGATCGGCTTGCCCATGAGTTCCCCCTTGGATTCAGGCACCATTCCCCCGGTGCGCGAGACACCGACGCTAGTGCAGGCGGGCCTGACAGCGCACATGGCAGCGAACTACCGTGAACGATCGTGGATCTGTCATCACTCGTCGCTCCTGCAAAAACCGCCGTTCTCACCATGGAGCTACAGCGAGGAATCTGTGGCGACTCAGCACTCTTTTGGCAACTGCGCGACGCGGTGACAGCCGCCGGTGTCGAAAAGAACACTGCACGCCTTCTGGACGAAGCGCGGGCGGCCGGCGCGACGGTCGGCCATTGCATTTTCACCATGACACCGACTCGCGAGGGAACACGTATGGATCTACCGATGATGTTCGCGGCGCGCAAGGATCCGAATTACCTACTTCAAGGATCAGAACAAGCGAAAGTGCTCCCGTTGCTCGGACCTCACGCCGATGATCTCATCTCCGAGCGCCACGTCAGCGTCACGCCGTTCACGCGAACCGACCTTCACTCACAACTCAGTGCACGCGGCGTCGAGACTGTCGTCATCTGTGGCGTGTCCTTGAACGTCGGAGTGCCCGGCATGGCCATCGAAGCTGTCAACCTCGGATACTCGGTCGTCGTGGCGCGTGATTGTGTCGCCGGTTTCCCCGAGGACTACGCCCAAGGCGTGCTGGTCAACATGTTGCCGTCCATGTCCACTGTGAGCGACTCACAATCAATCATCGACACCTGGAAGAAGATCTAGAGACCCCACACTCGTGGCGGTCCGCACACGTCCGCGAGGCGCGCCAACGCAGCGAAGTTGATGCCGACGTCCACCACTTGGACACCGCCTTTTTCCTGCG
Source organism: uncultured Bifidobacterium sp. (assembly GCA_964394175.1). GTDB lineage: Bacteria > Actinomycetota > Acidimicrobiia > Acidimicrobiales > Ilumatobacteraceae > UBA2093. The sequence continues at coordinate 49,012 of CAYMVM010000001.1, read as the reverse complement.
CGACTGTCAGTTGCTGAAGTCGTTCGTCTGACGACAATTGCGGACCAACCGACGTCCATAACTCGACAATGAACGATTGACCAGATCGTCGTGCAGCTTCAATGACCTGCTCGGTCGCATCGTCAAGCGTCGGAGCAACGACCACCGCGGTCTGTCCTATTCCGGACGCCCGTAGTGCATTGGTGGCGGCAAAACCAGCGACTGGCGCTGTCGGCAGTTGGACACTGCCGAGATGTCGTGTGGGGAATGTTCGCCCGAGCCAAAAGCCGCAGATGTTTGCATCGGCTGTCGCAAATCCGTCATCAGGCAACCACAGCGACAGGTCCCGTGCTGCTCGTGCCGGGTTGAGCGGAACAGAGTCATCGTCGTACAGCGGACCACACACTGCGGCAAGTTCTGCATACACCGCTGGTCTCTCTGGCATGTCGTCATGTCCGACATGTGTGAACGTGCGCAGGTCGCCGGTCGCGATGGCTCGCCACGCCACGCCCAAATCTGTGAGCAATTGACGGGGCGCTTCATGCTCGTCACACCCCACGACGACCACCTCAGTTGCATCGGCCAATTGTGCTCGCACGAAATCGTCACGCTGCAGACCGACTGTGCCGAAGTGCGCCGGACTGTCCCAGCGGAACAAGCCCTTTGCTGCCCACGAGTTGAACACTCCGATGTTTGTGCGCGTGACGACGTCTCGCAGGTCGTCGACCACGCCGTCGCGCACGACGCCTGCACCGGCGAGGATGATGCACGATTGTTGAGCCACCTCGCGTCGTGCCCACTCGTCAGCTGATGACGATGTTTGGCTCTTCGGTGATGACGAACTGGGTCTTCGTCATGTCGAGGAACTTGTCGGTGTCCTCCATCATCGCCGGAAAGTCGTCTTCCTTCATGTGGTCGTAAAAGGCTTGCGCCGAGTCGAACCACTGAATGGTGACGCCGTCCCACTCGGGCTCGGGCATCCGACTACCGGGTTCAGGCCACACCGATGCGTGCTGTTCATATCTGCGCACGTACTTGGCTGCTGAGGAGTTCCGAATGAGCGGGCCGTGGTTGTTGTGCCAGTACTCGAGGAACTCGGCATGGGTCGTTCCGGGCTTGCGCTTCAGGTACGAGATCAACTGAATCATGCGCGCACGGTATCCCATTCGGCATTGACTACGGTGATTCGACGGCGCGGAGCGCCGACGAAAGGACTGGTGGCACATGGGATTGGTCGAAGGCAAGGTCGCTTTGGTGACAGGCGCGGGTCGCGGTATCGGCGAGTCGAGTGCCCGGCTCTTCGCCGCCGAGGGCGCGTCGGTTGTCGTCGCTGATGTCGACGGTGAGGCCGCGTTGCGCGTGGCAGAAGCCATCGCGACGTCTGGTGGCAACGCCGTCGCAGTACAGGCCGACGTCACTGATGAGGACCAAGTGATTGCGATGGTCGCAACGGCCATGGAGCACTTCGGTCGACTTGACTGCGCGCACAACAACGCGGGCATCAGTGGAACCGTGTCGTCATTCACCGACCTGAGCCTGAGCGAATGGAACCGAATGCTCACCATCAACTTGACGAGTGTGTTCCTGTCGATGAAACACGAGATACCAGCGATTCTCGCGAGTGGTGGCGGCGCAATCGTCAACACGTCGAGCGGTGCAGGTGTCGTCGGCTTCGCGGGGCTTCCCCACTACGTCGCATCGAAGCACGGAGTGGTCGGTCTCACGAAGACCGCAGCCATCGAATACGCGAAGCAGGGACTGCGAGTCAACGCAGTGCTTCCTGGCACGACCAACACTCCGATGATCCAACAATTCACGGAAGCCAACCCCGACATCGGCAAGATGGTGGCCAAGACCGTCGGCCGCGGCCGCCTCGGCGAACCCGAGGAGATCGCCGAAGCCGCAGTGTGGTTGTGCAGTGATCGCGCAAGTTTCGTGAGTGGAGAGTCGATGTTGGTCGACGGAGCGACGGTGTGTCGATGAGCACATACGCACACGATGAAGTGGAACGCGCCTTCCATGAATTCCTGCGACGCGGGGCGTACGGGCACGACTGGGTCGGTTGGTCGAATGTGTTCACCGACGATGCGTTGTACACCGAACATTGCTTGGGGCAATTTGTCGGGAACGAAGGAATACGTGAGTGGATCGTCGCGCAGATGGCGATGGTTCCGGCAATGTCATTTTCCATCGAGTGGTACGACATCGTCGACGACAAGGTGTCACTGTGGATCTGGAACCATCTGCCCGATCCGAGCGGCGGAACCGAGCAGTTCGAGTTTCCCAACTACACCTTGTTGACGTATGCAGGTGGTGGCAAATGGCGCAAGGAAGAAGACGTGTACGACCCGACCAGCAGTGAATCGACGGTCGTCAGCTGGTTCAAGGCCGGCGGAAACCAAAAGACACCCGACAATCGCTCACTGCGGCCGAAAGCCTTCAGTCATCCGCCGCTTCCACTTTCCTCTCCGAGCGCTGACGTCATGCAGGTAACGATCAGAGACAACGTCCCAGCTGGCGCACATGTGCGTGAGTGTGTCGTGAAGGGTGCTCGAGCAGCCGTCATCTACGACACCACTGAGCGCACCCACGGACTCATCTTGCATGTCGACGGTGACGGTGTCGTTGTGTTCAAAGATGAGTTCACGAACCCTCGCGAGAACTTTGTGAAGAAGGACGTGCTCCGATGATGAATATGGACGTGCTCCGATGACAAACATGGACGTGCTCCGATGACAAACATGGTCGTGCTCCGATGAATGACCGGGTGTATCT
>CAYMVM010000001.1:22733-46158 GCA_964394175.1 uncultured Bifidobacterium sp. | reverse complement strand
GGACGTGCTCCGATGACAAACATGGTCGTGCTCCGATGAATGACCGGGTGTATCTACACGAAGTCATTGACATCGTCGGACAGAATCGGGCGAAATACAACGAACACATGTGCAGCTACCGCCCGCTTGCGCGCGAAGAGCGCCGTATGGAAATGGTCGGCAACTTCAGCACGGTCGGCAGCACTGAACGATGGCCCGAGAGCATCAACCTCTGGGAGTTTGTCGATGGCTGGGAGGGAGTAGCCCGCAACTTCCGGCACGAATTCAACAACCCGGTGCACCAAGACAAGAACCTCGTGCCGTGGTGGGCCGAAGCACTGAACTACCGCAGTGGGGGTTACGACCGTCTCCTCGTGGCATCACCACTCACTCCGACTGTCGATCAACTTCACGCTCGTGGAGTGACCGGCGAGTGTTACATGCACGAGCTGATTCACGTACAGCCAGGTTCCGCCCGCGACTACTTGTCGATGATCGACGAGAAGGGCCGTGCGACATTCGAAGACCTGGGCTGGACGTTGGTCGGCGCATACCGTCACGCGATGGTGAACGATTCCGAAGTCATCGTGCTGTGGGCGATCCCCACGTGGGACGACTGGGCAACATGGGAAAAGACCAAGGAGACCAACGACTCCATCGTCTCGTGGCGTCAGTTGACCAAGCCCGTCGTGGTTGACTGGCGGGCCAAGCTGCTTGCTGCGAGCGTCAACAGCCCATTAGGTAACTCGGCTCCCACGAGCTGAGTTACATGTCGACTCAGCTCCAGTCGGCCAAGACCTGAGCGGTGTCGTGAGACCCCGGGTGCACAGGTTGCCCAGCTTCGACTGGTGTTCCCGAGAATCGCGGTGCCGCTTGAGCATGAAGGCCACCATTTCGACGCACAACAGTTCCACGTGCCTTCGTGTGTGGATGTGTCTCCACTTCCTTCACTGACAACACTGGGGTTGCACACGTCTCGAAACCTTCGAGCAACGCACTCCACTCGTCTCGCGTCTTCGTCATGAACATGTCAGCCATCATCTTCTTCTGCGCTGGCCACTGTGACTTGTCCCATTGCGGCCCGAAGTCCTCAAAGCCCATCCGCTGGATCAACTCGGCGAAGAACTGATCCTCGATCGCGCCGATGGCGAAGTATCCGCCGTCTTTGCATTGAAACACGCCGTAGAACGGAGCGGCACCGTCGAGATGGTTCGTGCCGCGTGGCCCCCAGTTGCCCATGTCGACACCTGGATAGAAAGTTCCCGCGACCATCGCCGCACCTTCAACCATGGACACGTCGATGACTTGTCCCTGTCCCGTGGCACGTTGATGAACAAGGGCTGCGGACACCCCGAGCGCGAGCAACATTCCTCCGCCGGCAAAATCACCGAGCAAATTGATCGGCGGCTGCGGTGGTCCGTTCTCTTCACCGAGCATGTCAAGCGCACCCGACAGCGAGATGTAGTTGATGTCATGACCTGCCACCATCGCCATGGGGCCGTCCTGGCCGAAACCAGTCATACGGGCGAAGATGAGTCGCGGGTTGGACGCGCACACCACCTCGGGTCCGATTCCGAGACGTTCGCACACGCCAGGCCGAAACGGATCTACCAACACGTCGGCACGGTCGATGAGTTGGCGAAGCGTGGCCATGTCGTCGGCATTCTTCAAGTCAAGCGACACAGTGCGCTTGCCACGTGTGAACGGGCTGATCGACGGACGATCGCGCTTCACCTTTGCCGCGACGGACGGACGGTCGACTGCAACCACGTCGCAACCGAGATCAGCGAGCACTGTGGCACCCATCGGACCGGGGCCTTGCCCCACTAATTCGACGACGCGCACACCAGCGAGTGGCCCTTGCCCTGCAGTCATGTTCCCTCCAAAGTTTTTCGGTCAGATGTTGTCGAGTGCGTACTGCTTGGCCCAGCGGTAATCGGGTTTTCCAGCGGGTGACCGCACGATCGTGTCTGTCGGCACCAACTCGCGCGGCACTTTGTACCCGGCGATGTGATTTCGACTGTGTGATTGGATGTCATCGAGTGTGGCCGTGTGACCTTCACGGAACTGAACGACGGCTGCGATGCGCTCACCCCAACGTTCGTCAGGGACACCCACGACCACCGCGTCGAACACAGCCGGATGCGACTTGAGCGCGTTCTCGACTTCTTCCGGGAACACCTTCTCACCACCGGTGTTGATGCTGACTGAACCACGACCGAGCATCGTGATGGTGCCGTTTTCCTCGAGCATGGCAAAGTCACCTGGGATGACGTAGCGGACGCCGTCTGGACCGGTGACGAAGGTCTGCGCGGTCTTTTCGGGATCATTCAGATAGCCGACCGGCACGTTGCCAAAGCGAGCCAACTTGCCAACTTTTCCAGAACCAGGCGCAAGGCGATTGAGGTTCTCGTCGAGCACGACAGCATCGGGTGCCGCCATGACGGTGGGTCCACCTTTCATCGCGTCACCCTTCTTCACCATCGAGATGCCGTTGCCTCCACCTTCGGACGATCCGATTGCATCGGTGATGACCAGGTTCGGGAAGTTGTCGAGGAACTCATCTTTCGAAGCCTGAGAGAACAGCACCGCGCTGGACGAGATCGCAAAGAGTGACGAGACGTCCGGTGCCGTGCCGTTCTCTTTCATCGTCTTGAACTCTTCGAGCAAGGGTCGCCCGATCGCGTCACCCGTGATCATCAGAAGATTGACTTTCTCTTTCTCGACTGTGCGCCACACGTCTGCTGCGCTGAACTTTGCGCGCAGCACATTCGTGTTGCCGACGAAGCTCTGACCCATGATGCTCCATTGCGTCGCACCGTGCATGAGAGGCGGAATCGGGAACGTGGTGAGCGCGAACCCGTTGTTTCCCTTAGTGACGAAATCTTGCGGGGAGGTCACGCGAGTTCCGTTCGTCATGTCGATGCCACCGCCGAGCGCCATCAGCACGTCCTCGTGGCGCCACACGACACCTTTCGGCATGCCCGTGGTGCCACCCGTGAACAAGATGTAATGGTCGTCGTTCGAACGTTGCGCAAAATCGCGCACGTCTGATTGACCCGCGAGTGCGGCTTCGTACTCGGGCCCCATGACCAACATCGGAAGACCTGGCTGTGCCTCTTTTGCTCGCTCAACGAACTCTGGTTGCACGACAAGGAACTTGAGCCCGGCATTGTCGAAGAGGTATTTCAACTCGTCGGTCACGTAGCGATAATTGATGTTGATCCACACGGCCCGAAGTTTGAAGACGGCCCACAGCGTCTCCACCCACTGCACACAGTTGTAGGCATAGATGCCCACGTGGTCGCCGGGGCCGATGCCTTGTGCGGCGAGATGATGCGCCAGGCGGTTGGCGCGCGCATCCATCTCTTTGTAGGTGCAACGTGAGTCGTCGTCGATCAGGTACGTGCGATCGGGCCATGCGTCGGCGGCCTGCTCGAAGAGATCGGCGAGATTGTAAGTGGTCGTGTTTGCCATGAGCGTGCGACGGCAGTTCGGTGCCGTTCCCCCGCTTGAAATGTAGTAAGCAACATCTTCGACCTCCGCATAGAGCGACGAAAAAGGAGCAGCCATGGCAGGAACCGAGCACCTCAAGGTCGAGCGAGAGAATCACGTTCTCATCGTCACGATGAACCGCCCTGAGGCCAAGAATGCCCTCAGTCCGGCGATGCTCGTGGGAATGGCCGATGCGTGGAAGACGCTCAACGAAGACGACGACCTTCGCTGTGCGATCCTCACCGGCTCTGGCGGGTCCTTCTGCACCGGCATGGACCTGAAGGCACGGGCGTCAGGCGATGAAAACGAGAATGCCTACCAAGCACGTTGGGCCGAGGACCCTGACATCCACTGGAAAGGTTTGCTTCGTCACTACCGCCTCCACAAACCACTCATTGCCGCAGTCGAGGGTTACGCGGTGGCCGGTGGCACCGAGATCTTGCAAGCCACTCATCTTCGTGTAGCCGGTGAGAGCGCCACTTTCGGAGTGTTCGAGGCCAAGCGTGGACTGTTCCCTGTCGGCGGGTCGACCGTTCGCCTTCAACGCCAGATCGGCTACACGAACGCACTCGAGATGTTGCTGACTGCTCGCGCCTACACCGCACAGGAAGCAAAAGACATCGGCCTCATCGGACACGTCGTGCCCGATGGTCACGCTCTTGAAAAAGCCAAAGAACTCGCTGCTCTCATTGCCGCAAACGGACCGCTCGCCGTCGAAGCGATCCTGAAGAGCGTGCAAGAGACCGCGACGCTGTCAGAAGCCGATGCGCTGAAGTTGGAATTCGAGATCGGCTGGCCGATTTTCTCTACAGAAGATTCGAAAGAAGGGCCGCGCGCTTTTGCCGAGAAGCGTCAGCCAGTGTGGAAGCGTCGCTGACCAGCGATTGCAGTCACGAATAGAACGGATTCGAACCACTCGTGTGATCGGTGAGGTCGCGCACCTTCACGACGCCCGGAACTTGGTCGACGAGTGTGGTCTGGACACCTTCAAGCATCGTCATCTTGCTCATTGAACAACCGTGACAGCCACCACCCATGGTGAGGTACGCGGTGCCTTGGGTGTCGTGACCGACGAACGTGACGAAACCACCGTGTGCGGCGAGTGACGGATTGACATCGGTGGCGATGACGGCCTCGATCTGTGCGGACATCTCGTCGTCTTTGACGAGCCCCTCGACGACAGGCGCCGGTGGTTTGTTCGGGTTACGCATCAACAGACCCTGTCGGTCGCTGTAGTCGAGCGTGGCTCCGTGAATATGTTCCACGCTTGCTTGCGGAACGATGATTTTCAGCCCGTCGATGGTGCGGACTTCGTCGCTGAACGCTGCTTGCGTGACCACATCGAACGAAAGGTCGTACGTGAATTCGTCGCCGGGTGCCACGAGCACCTCGATACGGAGACCGAGTCGGTCTTTCTCGGGCTCTTCATCGCGCAGTTCGAGCAACTTGGCGAGCGCCTCAGGCGTGATCTCGATGATGGTGTCTGACGAATTGGTGACGAGTGGGCTCACGATGCTCAGGCTACCGGCGACCCGCAGGGCGGTCTAGGCGTGCTCGCCAGATCAGCGTGAGACACCACCGTCCACCTCGATGCGTTGTCCGGTCACATAACCCGCCGCATCGCTGCACAACCATAGGACTACGTCGGCGATGTCAGATGGCTGACACACACGTCCAAACGGGCTCTTGTCGTCAAGCGCTCGCAGGTCCTTCAAGTCCATGTTCCCCGTCATCGCTCGCCCCATGCGGACACCCATATCGGTCTCAACGAGGCCCGGCGCGACGACATTCACATGAATGTGGTGGGGTCGCTCTTCTTTCGCGAGCACCTGCGCCAACGCCTCTTGCGCCGACTTACCCATCGAATACGGGGCGCTTCCAGCGGCGAAATAGCTGGTGGCGGTGGACGAGATGAAAACAATGTCGCCACGACCTCGAGTGCGCATCGACGGCAACACTGCCCGGCACAATTGATGTGGACCAAGTGCATGGACAGCGACCAGTCGCCAGAGTTCCTCCGCATCGGTGTCGGCCACAGACTTTCCCCTTGACGCGACGCCACCATTCACGACGAGGACATCGATACCACCGTGTGCGGCGATCACTTCTTTCGCCATCGCCTCACATTGCTCAGGCACATCGGTTGACGCCATATGAATGGATGCTCGACCCCCTGCAACAACGACGTCTTGTGCGGTTTCCTCTGCCGCTTCCTTGTCACGTCGATAGTTGATCGCGACGGTCGCACCTTCTTGTGCAAAGGCGAGTGAGATTCCGCGTCCGATTCCACGACCACCACCGGTCACCAAAACGACTTTCCCGTTGAACTTCCCCATGTCACACCTCCATGTGCACAGTGGCAATCGTGTGCACAGTGGCAAACCTAGACCGCCAACGGATACGCTCACGAGAACACGGGGAGCTCGCTGGATCGGCGGGCTGAGAGGGTGTCCGCCGGCACCGACCCGCAAACCTGATCTGGGTAATTCCAGCGGAGGGATGGCATGGTCACTCGACAACACACTCACGCAGTCGTCATCTTGGGTGGTGACTCGCCTCAATCTGAATCTGCCGCAATTACGACCGATGCGTTTGTGATCGCTGCCGACAGTGGATGGGACCATGCAGTATCACTCGGACTATCTCCGCATGTTCTCGTCGGCGACCTCGACAGCATCTCGTCAACCTCGCTCAACGACGCGCGTCAATCTGACACGCTCATCGTCGAGCATCCACGCGACAAAGATGCGACGGACGCCGAACTTGCTCTCAGCATCGCTGCAGACCATGGAGTCGATTCGATACACGTGATTTCTGGTGGCGGTGACCGACTTGACCACGTTCTCGGAGCTCTCCACATCCTCGCTGCACCTGCATTACGCGGCGTCCGCACGATGTGCACCACAGGCCGAACTCACATACACGTCGTGACGTCACATCACCGAGAAACGTTCGACGTGATCACCGGAGAGACCGTCAGTCTCATTCCAATCGGAGGCGACGTTCACGTCAGCACCACTGATGGACTTCGATGGCCCTTGCAGGACGAAGTGCTCGCTGCGTTCAGTTCCCGAGGCGTGAGCAATGTCGCGGTCAGCAACAGCGTGACGGTCACAGTCGCGAGTGGAGTTCTCTTCGTCATCCGACCCGGACATTTCGACCAAGGAGACAACAAATGAAGACACGTGCGCTCTCTGTTGTACTCGCGTCACTTGCACTACAGCTGCTGTCGTCGTGTTCATCCACCACTGAGAACAGCGGGTCTGCCACGCAACGTTCGGTGACGTTGCTTGCCTACGACGCATTCACACCTCAAGAAGGCATCTTTGAATCCTTCACTGCAGAAACTGGAATCGAGGTGAAGGTCGTGACTGGCGGTGACACGGGGACGCTCGTGTCAAGGGCGATCCTCACCGCCGGCAACCCCGAGGCAGATGTGCTGTGGGGGGTCGACAACACCTTTCTTGCTCGCGTGCAGGAAGCTGACGTACTTGATTCATATGAGCCCGTCGACACCGGAGACGTGTGCATCAATCTCCATGATGCATATTTCGACAATGCCGGTCTCGCAAGACCAGTGAGCCTCGACGATCTCGTCGATCCGGCATACAAGGACTTGCTTGTCGTTCAGGACCCCCGCACGAGCTCACCAGGGCTCGCTTTTCTACTCGCCACCATCGCCACCTACGGCGAAGACGGATGGCGTGAATACTGGAGTCGTCTTCGAAGCAATGGTGTGAAGATCGTCAGCGACTGGACGACTGCGTACACCGTGGAGTTCTCCGGTTCGTCAGGCAAAGGACCGCGTCCGTTGGTCGTGAGCTACGGGTCGTCACCACCGGCAGAGGTCTTGTACAGCGACCCGCCTGTGACCGTGCCACCGACTTCGGTGATGGAGTCGTCGTGTTTTCGTCAAACCGAATATGTGGGTCGACTCCGTGGCGCCAAGAACAGCGAGGGTGCCGACAAACTCATCGACTTCCTACTCGGCACGACTTTTCAAGAGTCGATGCCCCTGTCCCTGTTCGTGTTTCCCGTGAATGAATCGGCCACCTTGCCTGAAGTGTTTCAAAAATTCGCGGTGAAACCGGCAAATCCGTTGGTCCTCGATGCCGAGACCATTGCTCAGAATCGTGAGATGTGGATCGAACAATGGGCAGAGTCGGCCTTATGACGATGTTGCTTCTCGTCCCTGTCGGCGTGCTCATGGTTTTCTATCTGTTGCCGACGCTCAACATGATCACGTCGGTGACGTCGTTTGACTCGTTGCGAGAACACTTGACTTCAACCGCGACGTGGGATGTGCTGTGGTTCACCACCTGGCAAGCGACACTCAGCACGATCCTCACCTTCGCCGTTGCACTTCCCGTCACGTGGGCGCTCTCCATCTTTCGTTTCCGCTGGCACTCAGTCGCCCAAGCGATCATGGTCGCGCCATTCGTGCTGCCCTCGGTCGTCGTCGCCGCTGCAGTGCGCTCTGTCATTCCCGGTGACGACGACACGGGTTTGTTGCCCATCCTTGTCGCACACAGCATCTTCAATGTCGCCGTCGTCGTTCGCGTCGTGGGCAGTCGCTGGAACCTCATTCCACGCGACATGACACTCGCCGCTACCTCGCTCGGATCGAGCCCGCTCAGAACCTTCACATCCGTGACAGCACCGCTTCTACGTCGACCCATCGCCGCAGCATGCGCACTTGTCTTCGCATTCACTTTCATGTCGTATGGCGTGGTCGCTGTTCTTGGTGGTCCTGCATTCCGCACGGTCGAGGTCGAAATCTTCACCCAAGCAGTCACCTTCGGCGATCTCGACGAGGCCGTGGTGCTGTCGGTTCTGCAGATCGTCCTCGTCGGAATCCTGTTCACGTTCACAGGCGGTGAGTCTCCGGTGGCGGGACCATCGACAATCAGCAATGGATCGCCTCTGATGCTTCATCCTCGTCGCCGATCGATTTCCATGTTCGTCCTCGTCTCATGTGTCGCCATGTGCGCGCCATTTTTCACCCTCGTTCGCCGTTCATTTGGTGGTGATGGAGCGTTCACCATCGGCGGTTGGCGGGCTCTCTGGGACGGCTCGCTTGCGACGGTCGGCGTCAACGTGCCACGCGCTCTGCTGAACTCGGTCATCTTCGCCACGCTCTGTGTCGCGATCTGTCTTCCTTGTGCCGTCGTCATCGCGACGGTCCGTGACCGCATGGTGAGAGGCGCCCGTCTTCTCGATCTTTTGACGGCCGGTCCGGTCATCACTTCCGGAGTGATTCTTGGTTTTGGTGCGATCATCACATTCGATGAATCACCGATCGACTGGCGAGCATCGACCTGGCTGATTCCAGTCATGCACGCTGTCGTCGCTCTCCCCCTCGCCACACGCATCGTCTCTCACGCACTGCAGGCGATACCGCAAGGTCAGCGAGAGGCCGCGGCCATCCTTGGAGCGAGCCCTTTTGTTTCATGGTGGACAATCGACATCGGCGCATCCCGACGTGCACTGCGTGCGTCAGCCGGAGTGTCAGCGGCATTGTCAATCGGTGAATTCGGGGCGACGTCATTTCTCAGTCGCCAAGACACCCAGACATTGCCGGTGGCACTCGCTCAATTGCTCGGGAGACCAGGCGACATCGTTCAGCAGGCAGGCTTCGCGGTGTCACTGATCATGGTCGTGTTCGTCGCAGCGGCGGTGTCTCGTGCTTGACGTACGAAGCATCACCATCACCATCGATGGCAGGTCGATTCTTCGTGAGTTCTCATTGGCCGTCGCTCCAGGAGAGGTCGTCGCAGTGACCGGCCCGAGTGGATGTGGGAAGTCGACTCTTCTCCGGGTCATTGCCGGTTTCCAACGAGTGGAGCGTGGATCGATCTGGTTCGACGGACATGACCTCCACGATGTCGCTCCGCATCGCCGGCGATTCGGCATGGTGTTTCAAGATGGTCAGCTCTTTCCGCATCTGAATGTGGAAAAAAACGTGGCGTATGGCTTGCGGGCCGCAGGTGTCGACAAGACAGTCGCGCGTGGTCATGTCGACGAGATACTTGCGTTGGTCGGTTTGGGCGGATTCGAAAGTCGTGATGTCACGACGTTGTCCGGCGGCGAGGCACGTCGCGTCGCGCTTGCGCGCACTCTCGTGCTGCGACCACGTCTGTTACTGCTCGATGAACCGTTGACGGGCCTCGATGCCCACTTGCATGACCAGCTTCAACGCGACCTGGTGACGATGCTTGCTGACATGCACATTCCGACTCTGCTCGTCACGCACGACCCACGTGAAGCAACAACCATCGCGCATCGCACCGTCTCGCTATCGTTGCCACATGACGACACACACGGTTGAGGAGCTTCCACTCACTGAAGTTCTCGACCTTCGCATGAAAGTGCTGCGCAAGGGCACTCCGTCATCCGACCCGTCGTATTCAGAAGACTCTGATCCATCGACCACCCACCTCGGAGTTCGTGGCACGGCAGGTGTCATCGCAGTGTCGTCGTGGATCGACCGACCGTTTCCCCTCGAGCCATCACATGTGGCTGTCCAATTGAAGGGCATGGCAGTCGACGAGAAACTTCAAGGCAGTGGCATCGGCCGACAGATCATCGATGCCGGTGAAGAACATGCTCGACGGCGCGGTGCGACCATCGTGTGGGCTCGAGCTCGTGACGCCGCCATGGACTTCTATGTGAAGTGTGGGTATGAGGTGGTGGGTGACATGTTCATGGATGAGGCGACTGGTCTGCCCCATCACATCGTGATGAAGAAGCTGGTGACTTTCCCTTAGTCGCGGACTTTGACGGTCGTCGAGAACGACAAAGTCGCGTTCTTCGTCGGTGACACCACCACATCCAACGACCACTCTCCCGGATATGGAATCTGCGCGACGCCGCTCCAGTGATTCGGACCCAACTCGGCCATGTCGACGGGAATGACCGGTATGTCCCTCGACGGCAGCTGCAAGCGGACCTTCACGTCGTTCACCGGCGCCAAAGAGCCGCCAGGTGGGCTGAACAGGGTGTGGATCTCGACGGATCCGACGCGTGCAGGGTTAACGGTGATGTCTGCCAACACACCACCTTGTACCAGAGTCACTGACGAGGAACCACCGAGCTCGTTCGATGTGGGAGCAGTCGACACCATCACTGCGGCAAGACCGAGCACGACACACGCGACAACGGCCTCGAATGAGAGTGCGCGTTTGACAGATGCCCGATCACCGTGGGCGAGTCGACGCCGAATGCCAGTTCCGAGTGCAACAGCAAGTGTGACCAGAACTAACTTTCCAACGAACGCGCGGCCATATGTCGTGTCAAGAATGTTGCTTCGATCGTCGATCAGCAGCCAGGCCTGGATTGCACCTGTCACCACCACGATCGGCATCGCAACGGTGAAGATCCGCGACAGTCGATCGATGAGTCGAACTCCGCTCGTCACGTCATCAGAGCCGAACACATCAGTGCCGACTGCAAATGTGGCCAACAAAGCCCCAATCCACGCGCCGACACCCAGCAGATGGACAACATCGAGCCCGACCAAGAGAACCGGCCATGGCCGTGCACTGGCATGCCCGCTCGCACTGAAGGTCAGTACGACACCAACGACTGAGAGGCTGGCTGCATTTGACCAGAGCGCGTCACGACGACGAAGCAATGCGGGTGCGAACAATGCAGCAAGCAAAAGCACGAGAACCAGTCGCACAATGAGCGCCGTGCCAAGCCGTGTTGACACGACATCTGTGATGAGTGATGCGGAGAACACGTCGCTCCAATGTCCGTTCGTCGTGTATGGACCCTGCAAGGCGAGTATTCCGATCGACGTCACGACCAACGTCGCGAGGCACAATCCGCTGACCACGCGTGACCGATGTCGGCGAATCACCACACTGTCGGCAGTCGTCACGAGAAATCCGATGAGAACGACCATCGCCAAGAGAGCGAAGAAACGCAGCACTCCAATTGTAAATCCGAGCGTTCGATCGGGCGTCAAAGAGCCGACGACGTCTGCGAGGAGGTCAGTCGTCGGCCCTGTCGACACATCGCCCACCTCGAAAGGAAATGCACCCGTGACGGGGTGCCCATCTGAACTCGTGACCCGCCACACCACGACATAGGGTCCGTCGCTGAGTGCGGTGACTGACGCCCGAACAATTGATTCATCTGACACATCGCGTGTCAGATCCCCCACTTCCACCTCACCACCGTCGTCATCGAACAATTTGAGGGATCCCAGTCGCGGTTCGACCGTCTCGTCGAAATCGAGCACGATCTCGTCTGGGGATACAGGCACCACCGACGATGCTGCTGGCGTGCTTCCGTCGAGCGTTGCATGTGCCGACACCATCTTGGGCGATGCAAGAACGGCGAGCATCATCACGAGAACCGCGCACACACCACGGGTCACACCGACCGAACGACGAGACACCTCAGATACCTGGCCCTAGTCCGAGACCTTCGACCGTCGTGCGTTGCAACAACCAAGCAAGTCGTTGCTTGTCGGGGAGCTTGCGCACATCATCTGGAAAGTCCTTCACACCCATCGGCTGCGACGCACGCCAAGCCATCAGTTGTCGGTCCAACTCGAAGCGCACGTAGTCATTCGGCCAATCGTTCCATGAGTACTCATAGCCGAGATCGGACGTGTGCACCACGACCTCACGCCAACGACGAAACACCGACTCTTCTAGCGTCACTTCCGCTCCGGTGAGCAAACGACCCTTCGATGTCCAGACTTCTGCAGTTGCCGCTGCCCATGCGCCTTCGAGAGCCCAGATCGACGCGCGGACGTCGGAGACGATGTCAGTGAAGCCGCGCTGTGCGCCAACCTCGATGTCACTGTCCCGCTTTTCTCGCCCACCCGGATACTGCTCACCCACGCGACCATCCTGAGCTGCGTCGAAGAATCGTCGAAGGCCTTCTGCATTTCGAGCGATGTGGCTGAGCACGTGCGCCCTCGTCCAAGTTGGAAGGAGCGACATTTCCCTGATGGAGTCTGGATCGATGTCGTCCACAAGTGCCAACAAGGTCTGATGTGCTGCTGCGCAGCCTTCGACATGGCGATCGAGTGTTGACATATTGCAGCGTCAGGCTACGGGCACTTGTCCCACCCGCGAGAGTCAGCTGTTTCGACGTGGAATGATCGCAATCGAACCGTCTGGCTCTGTGTGGACATTCACTGACACACCGTAAAACTCGGCAAGTGTCTCGGCGCGAAGTACTTCACTCGGGGTTCCCGTTGCGACCACATGCCCCTCATGGATCAGGCTCAGACGGTCGGCGTACGTGCCGGCGAGGGTGAGGTCATGCATGGCTGACACGACGGTCAGTCCATGCTCGCGGCGCAATCTGTCCACGAGCTCGAGAGCTTTCTGCTGATGACCGATGTCGAGTGCACTCGTCGGCTCGTCGAGCAACAACACCGGTGCTTCTTGGGCGATGGCGCGTGCGACCACCAGACGTTGACGCTCTCCACCCGAAAGGTTCGCCAACTTTCGATCAGCGAGCTCTTCGAGTTCGAGTCGCACAAGAATGTCATTGACAAAGGTCTTGTCGTGATGCGCCTCAGATCCGAAATGTGACACGAACGGATTCCGTCCCAAGAGGACGTACTCACGACCTGACATGTCCGGCGGAAGCATCGGAGTTTGGGGCACGTAAGCGACGAGTTGGGCGCGTCGGCGCTGTGGTCGCGATGAGAGAGCGACTCCGTCAACCAGCACGCGACCGCTGTGCGGTGTCGTGCCGACGATTGCGCGCAAGAGCGACGACTTTCCTGCTCCGTTCGGGCCGATGAGACAGAGCCATTCCCCGGGTTTCACAGTGTCGTTGAAGTCGACCAATGCACGTCGTCCCGAATATGAGACCGACACATTCTCGAGAGCAAGAGATGTCATCGAGCCACCTGCCTGGTGCGAAGCAACAGCAGAAAGAACGGTGCACCGAGAAACGCTGTGACGACACCGATGGGTGTCTCTGCCGGATTGTCGAGGATGCGACCAGGGATGTCCGCAAGAATCAAGAATGCAGCGCCCACGAGGATGCTCATTGGCAACACCGCTCTGTACGACGTGCCGCAGACGAGACGCACCGCATGAGGCACGATGATGCCGACGAAACCAATGAGGCCGCTCACTGCCACGGCAGCCGCGGTGCCGAGAGTCGCTGCCACCACGACGACGAGACGTACTCGGCGCACATTTGTTCCAAGCGCAGATGCTTCTTCGTCGCCGACTCGCAGAACATCTAGAAGTCGTCGATGCAAGAGAAGTGCGGTCGTGCTGACGACGACATAAGGAAACACAAGTCGCACGTCGTCCCACGTCGCGGTTGACAGCCGACCGAGAATCCAGGAATAGACCTGACGAACGACATCGGTGTTGCGCTGCAACATGAACGTCTGCAATGCCGTCGCCAGTGACGTCACAGCGACGCCAGCCAACACCAACGTTGTCGACGATCGATCGCCGCCGAATGCAGTCCCCACCACGTACGTCACAAACACAGCCAGCAACCCGCCCATGAACGCTGCGAGTGGCAGCGGGTCGACCAGCCAATCACTCGTTCCTGCACGGTTGATGGTGAACACGAACGTCGCACCAAGACCGGCGCCTGCAGCGACCCCCAACAAATAGGGATCGACAAGTGGGTTGCGGAACACTCCTTGATAACTCGCTCCCGATGCGGACAACATCGCACCGACAAGTGCAGCGAGCACGACACGAGGCGTACGAACCTGCCACACGATCAGCCATTCGGATGTAGAGACGCCACTGTCGATGTCGATGAGTGGCAACTTGTCGAGCAACGCGAGCGGAACTCGCCACCATGTCGGGCCAGCAGGACCGATCATGACACCGGCCATCAAGGAAACACACAGCACGACAGCGCCTGTGGCGAACCACCATCGGGAACTTCTCCCGATGGTGGTCGCTACGGAACCGAGCGTGGAAACGTCGCTTATGACGACACCTTCGCTGCTGCGTCGGCGAGCGCCTTCATCAAGTCGACGACGCGTGGACCCCAACGTGATGCGATGTCGTCGTCAAGGGCGACGACGTTCGAGTTCGTCACAGCATCGATCGCAGACCAGCCGGGCCGAGCCGCGACTGTCGTCGCATCTTGGGCACAGCACTTCGTGTCGGCGAGAAATATCACCTTCGGGTTGGCCGCGATGATGGATTCTGCGTTCAGCTGCGGGTAATCGTTTCCGGCTTCAACCCCGTCAGCGATGCTCTTGAAGCCGAACTGGCTGAGGAGTGCACCGACGAACGTGTTCGACGTGATGCTGTAATACGTGTCATCGAGTTCAAAGAACACCGGCACGTCCGCGAGCTTCTCCACTCCGGACAACGCCGACTCGATGTCACCCTTCATCTGAGCAATCAGCGACTGAGAACCAGATGCATTGCCGGTCAAAGTTCCCAATTGATCGATTTGTGTATACACGTCGTCCAAGGTCGCAGCAGCAGAGCCGAGCCACACCGGAATGTTCAAACTGGTGAGTTGCTGAGCAATCGATGCAATGTCGTTGGAGATGACGACAAGGTCAGGCTCGTACGCGGCGATTGCCTCGACATTCGGCTCGAAACCAGAGAGCTTCGAGGCCTTCGCGGCCGATTCAGCTGGGTAATTGCTCATGTCATCGACAGCGGCGACTTGATCACCCGCACCGATCGCATAGAGCATCTCCGTTGCCGTCGGCGACAGACTCACGATCTTCGTGGGCTTTGCCGTGAGCGTCACATCGCCGTTGGCTGCAGTGACGGTCACCGGATATGTCACCTCATCGACAGCGACATCAGGTGCTGCAGTCGTGTCTGACGATGAATCAGAACCACCGCAAGCGGCGAGGGTGATGAGTGGCGCGGCGAGAAACGCAAGGATTCTTCGTCGGCGAGTGGATGTTGGTGTCATGTTCTTCCTCCGTATGGAATTGGAGAAAGAAGAGTGGGTCGCGTTTCCGACACGAGTCGGTTTCCCTCCGCGGACCGCCCTTCCTTCGAGGACTGGTTTGTCGCATACAGAATCAGGCGACCGGACTCATCTGCAGCAGACATGATGTCTGCACAGCATCACCGTTGCGGGACAGTGTCGGAATCTCACCGACTTCGCTGGGTTCTGTACTACGTCGCTATTGCGACGCGAGGGTCACCGTAGCAGAAGATTTCCGTCGACCCTGGCAAGGATCACGACTGCGTCACGAGAACAGTGAGATGAGTCGGTTGATTCCCTCTTCGATGTCGGCATCGCCGAGCGCAAAAGAAAAACGGGAATATCCCGGAGAGCCAAAAGCCTCACCGGGCACGAACGCCACCTTCGCTGTCGTCAACACCGCATCAGCAAGCTCGAGAGTCGAACGGGGCGTGCTGTCCCCGACTTGTCGGCCGAGGAGACCTTCGAACTTCGGATAACAGTAGAACGCACCTTGAGGTTCCATGCAGGTGACACCGGGAATCGACGTCAACAGTCGATGCATGAGTTTTCCGCGACGCTCGAATGCCTCGCGCATCATCGCCACAGCGGACAGGTCACCACTGACTGCTGCCAGTGCTGCGACCTGCGCGACGTTGCTGACGTTCGACGTTGCGTGCGACTGGAAGTTGATTGAGGCTTTCATGACATCTTTCGGACCGATCATCCAGCCGACGCGCCAACCTGTCATTGCATAGGTCTTTGCGACTCCGTTCACGATGACGCATTGGTCCGCGACATCGGGCACCAAGGTCGGCATCGAGGTGAACTTGTGCGGACCGTAGGTGAGATGCTCGTAGATCTCGTCTGTGATGATCCACACGCCGTTGCGAACAGCCCATTCACCGATGGCTTTCACTTCTTCGGGCGGATAGACCGCACCCGACGGATTGTCAGGCGACACGAACAGCAGCACTTTGGTGCGTGGTGTCAGTGCTCTGTCGAGCTGCTCCACAGTGACTCGGAATCCAGTCTCTTCTGCAGTGTCGACGATAACCGGCACTCCCCCAGCAAGCGTGATGGCTTCCGGATACGTGGTCCAGTACGGCGCGGGACAGATGACTTCGTCACCCGGGTCACACAATGCAGCAAAAGCAGTGAACACGGCATGTTTGCCACCGTTCGTCACCAACACTTGATCTGCGGTGCACGAAAAGCCACTGTCGCGAAGTGTCTTCACGGCGATGGCTTCGCGCAGCTCGGGCAGGCCTGCTGCCGGTGTGTAGCGGTGGTACTTCACGTCACGGCACGCTTTCACTGCCGCGTCGACGATGTGCTCTGGGGTCGGGAAATCTGGCTCACCGGCACCGAAGCCGATGACATTTTCACCTTTGGCCTTCAGCGCCTTCGCTTTGGCATCGACTGCCAGGGTCGCTGACTCGGCGATGGCAGCCAGTCGTGCAGATACACGTCGCAATTCCGGACGGGAGGTCATGGGTGCCATGCTTACACAGTGAGCAAATCGAACCCCAACGCATTCCGCCTGCCGGCCGAAATTCTTCCGCGCGATGGACGGTTCGGATGCGGGCCGTCGAAAGTGCGCGCAGAACAAGTGTCCGCTCTGTCCGCTCACTCACGTGACGTGCTCGGAACCTCGCATCGTCAGCCAGCGGTCAAGAACATCGTCGGTTCGGTGCGCGACGGACTGACGATGCTTTTCGGTCTGCCCGACGGCTGGCAGATTGTCCTTGGCAACGGTGGCTCGACTGTCTTCTGGGACGTTGCCACATTCGGTCTCATTCGCGACCGCAGCCAACATTTGGTGTTCGGCGAGTTCTCTTCGAAATTCGCCGAGGCTGCTCACGCTGCACCGCACATCGCCGAACCAGCAGTGATTTCTTCAGAACCCGGCACCCACCCACTTCCCTCGCCAGATGCTTCGTGCGACGTCTATGCACTCACCCACAATGAGACCTCGACAGGTGTGTCCATGCGTCTCGAGCGACCCGATGCCGACGGACTCGTCGTCGTCGATGCCACATCCGCAGCTGGTGGCCTGACGTGGAATCCATCTGAGGTCGACGTGTATTACTTCGCACCCCAGAAGTCATTCGCGAGCGATGGTGGCCTGTGGTTGGCGGCGTGTTCGCCAGCGGCGCTCGAACGAATTGCATCGATCAAGGCCTCTGGACGGTGGATTCCCGCTTCGCTCGACATCTCGATCGCGCTCGACAACAGTGTGGCGAATCAGACCTACAACACTCCTGCACTCGCGACGCTCATCATGCTCGATGAACAAGTGCGCTGGATGAACGACAACGGTGGACTGGAATGGGCTGCGAGTCGCAGTGCACTCTCAGCACGAACCCTGTACTCGTGGGCCGATGCTCGCGACTGGGCGAGCCCGTTCGTGCAGGATCCGACGAAACGCTCGAACGTGGTCGGCACGATCGACCTTGAAGGAGTCGATGCCGGCGAAGTCAGTGCCACACTTCGTGCGAACGGCATTGTCGACACCGAGAGCTACCGCAAACTGGGCAGAAACCAGCTTCGAATCGGCATGTTCCCCGCCGTCGACCCGGATGACGTCGATGCCCTCACACGCTGCATCGACGTGGTGGTCGACCATCTTCGTTCGTAGATTGATGGCGTGACATCTTCGGTCGACGAAGTTCTCGGTTCGTACTGGGACGAGGTCGCTCCCCTTCGTAACCCCGTCCTCCTTGTCGCACTTCACGGCCTCTTCGACATCGCCAACGTCGCCACCTCTGCTCTCGACTGGATGATCAAAGAGCGCGACACGACCGTCATCGCCGACATCGACCCTGATCCTTTCTTCGATTTCACACAAGAGCGTCCTGAGGTGTTCCTCGACGAGCTGGACGAACGTTGTATCCGTTGGCCAGAAAATGAATTCCATGCCATCCGTTATCCGGAAGGTGCTCGCGATCTCGTCGTGTTGAACGGTGTCGAACCTCATCTCAGTTGGAACACATTCACAGAGTGCATCGTCGAGGTCGCGCGCGGAATCGGCTGCAACCTCGTTGTCAGCCTTGGTGCTGCTGCCGAGCAGGTGCCTCACACACGAGTGCCGTTCGTCGTCGGAAGCACCACCAACACCGAGCTCGCGTCGGTGTTGGGCTTGAGCAAGCCCCAGTATCAAGGGCCGACTGGGGTGGCCGGAGTGATGCTGCAGATGCTCGACGACGCGAACATCCCGAGTGTCAGCCTGCGTGTCGGAGTTCCGCACTACCTGATGTCGGCACAGCACCCGAAGAGTGCTGCTGCGTTGCTGCAACATCTGCAGCACGTTCTCGGCGTTCCCACCGACCACGTTCATCTACGCGACGAGATCAGCCGATGGCAAGAGCTTCATGATGCCGCGGTCGAAGGTGACCCTCAAGCTGCCACGTACGTGCGAATGCTCGAGCAGCGTCATGATCAGACTGCGCAGAACGATCTGCCAACTGGTGATGATCTTGCTGCAGAGCTCGAGCAGTTTCTGCGCGATCAGCGCGATGACGACTAACTGATTGCGGCGAATCCGAGATCGAGGTCGGCGAGGATGTCGTCGATCGATTCGAGACCGACGGACAGTCGCACGAGACCAGGGTTCACGCCCGCTGAGAGCTGCTCGTCCTCGGTCAACTGACTGTGCGTGGTGCTCGCTGGGTGAATGACAAGACTGCGCACATCGCCGATGTTTGCGACGTGACTGTGCAACTTGAGTGCTTCGGCGAATTTCTGGCCATCCTCGCGGCCACCCTTCAGCACGAAAGCGATGACCGACCCGTAACCACGACCACCGAAGTACTTCTTTGCTCGTTCGTGCCATGGGCTGCTCGGCAGACCGGCATAGTTGATGCTCTCGACTTGTGACTGCTTCTGCAAGTACGCGACGACTTTGTCTGTGTTCGACCAGTGACGGTCCATACGCAGCGACAACGTTTCGAGACCCTGCAGGAACTGCCATGCATTGAACGGGCTGACAGCCATGCCGAGATCGCGCAGCATCTGCACACGCGCTTTGATGATGTACGAACCTGCGCCAAGAGCCGGCCAGTACGCGAGGCCGTGGTAGCTCGGATCTGGTTCGGTGAAATTCGGGAAGCGACCACTTGCACCGAAGTCGAACTTTCCGCCGTCGATGATGCCACCACCAATCGACGTACCGTGACCGCCAATGAACTTCGTGAGTGAATGCACGACGATGTCAGCTCCCCACTCAATGGGGCGAACGCCGTAGGGAGACGGAACCGTGTTGTCGACGATCAACGGGATGCCGTTGTCATGCGCAACTTTAGAGACACCCTCGATGTCGAACACGTCGTTGCGTGGGTTCGCAAGAACTTCACCGTAGAACGCCTTTGTGTTCGGACGAATCGCACTCTTCCACTGACTGAGATCGTGCGGGTCGTCCACGAACGACACCTCGATGCCCATCTTCGGGAGGGTGTAGTGGAACAAGTTGTAGGTACCGCCATAAAGGGACGGTGATGCGACGATGTGACTACCGGCCTCAGCCAAGGTGAGAATCGCGAGCGTCTCTGCACTCTGGCCACTGGAGACTACGAGTGCACCTGGCAGACCGACAGCGGTCGTGATTCCACCTTCGAGCGAACTGAGACGTGCTTCAAGAACGCCCTGCGTCGGGTTCATGATGCGTGTGTAGATGTTCCCGATTTCGGCAAGTGCGAACAAGTTCTGTGCATGAGCCGAGTCGCGGAACTGATACGACGTCGTTTGATAAATCGGAACGGTCCGTGCCCCCGTGGTCGGGTCTGGCTCTTGTCCGGCGTGAATCTGGCGGGTCTCAAAACCCCAGTTGGCATTCGTCATAGGGCTGAGACGCTACAAGGCAAAACCCGACCAAACAAGTCGGATTTCCAGATTCCTGAGCCACCCCTACTGGTCGCATGGACTGCACCCGAGGTGGCTGTGTCACCATTGCTCCGATGGGGTTCCGAGACGGTGATGGTTGGGTGTTCTGCGCCTGCGGAAACCGGCACTGGGGGCTTCACGGCGCTGCCGGGTTGCTTCTCGTGCGCACCGACCTCGAGACGCCACATGTCTTGTTGCAACTTCGTGCCGCATGGACGCACGGTGGTGGCACGTGGGCGCTTCCAGGTGGCGCACTCGATTCACATGAAGATGCGATCGAAGCCGCGAAGCGTGAAGCCGAAGAAGAAGCGGGAATCGCTTCACACATGATCGATGTCCGTGCCATTTTCTCTGACGACCATGGCCCTTGGCGCTACGACACAGTCATTGCTCACACACACGGTGACGCTGGTGCATTCGCTGCGAATGCGGAATCTGATGATTTACGTTGGGTGCACATCGACGAAGTACATGAGTTTGAATTGCATCATGGTCTTCGCGCATCGTGGCCCGAGTTGTCGAAGCACGTGCATCTCACCTTGAACAGCTGAACGCACCTTAGGCTGGCAAACATGTCCTCCCGCAGGTTGGTGCCAACACTTCAGGTCGTGTCACTTGCCAGCTCCATGGGCTACGGCGTCATGTTCACCGTGCTCGACGATTTTCGCGACAAGTACGGTATTCCCGAATCAAGTCTCGGTTTGCTCGTCGCTCTCGGCTTCTTCACGTCGTTCGCAGCACAAATTCTCATCGCACCGATGGCAGACAAGGGACATGCGCGCCGCCTCGTCGTACTTGGTGCATGGATCGAAGCAATCGGAACTCTTGGCATGGCATTCGGCACGAATTTCACCGTGCTCGCGCTCAGTCGATTCTTGATGGGTGTCGGTGCAGGTGCTGCGCTCCCCGCGGTACGCCGCATCGTCGTGCAGAGTGACCGCGAGAACATGGGCCGCAACCTCGGTCGCATTCTGTCGTTCGACGTGGCCGGCTTCGCGACAGGACCCGTGTTGTCGGCAATCCTCGCTGACACCGTCGGTTTCGGAGCTCCCTTCATCATCGTCGCTGCGGCCTTGTTGATACTCGGCTTTCTGGTGATGAGCCTCGACGTTCCCGAAACAGCGGAGGAGTTACGGACCGACAAACGACTCGCGTTCGACTTGCTACGAGTGAAACCACTCACTGGTGCGATCCTCATCGGTGTTGCGCTGTTTCTCATGATCGGCACGTTCGACGCGACATTCGTCGTGATGATGGACGACCTTGGCGCATCGAATTGGATGTCGAATGTCGGCATCACCGCATTCGCATTGCCGCTCGTGTTCCTCGGACCAGTCGGTGGTCGATTGACTCAGCACGTGGGGCCGTTCGTGGCAGCCGCGACCGGCATTCTCTTTGGTGCGATCTTCATGGTGTCGTACGGAGTACTCACCGTTCCGATCATCATTCTCACGATTGGCCTCTTCCACGGAATCGTCGACGGGCTCACCGTCACCGGTTCGGGCATGGCGGTCAGCATGGTGGCACCACCCGAACGACTCGCAGGCGCACAGGGTCTCATGGGCGGCCTGCAGACATTGATCGGCGGTGTCGCCGCGGCACTCGCTGGCCTGAACTACGAACACCTCGGACGCACCGTCACGTTCGTCGTCGCTGCTGCGCTCATGGTGTCACTTGTCGTGGCGGGATTGCTCTTTGCCGGAACATCTGTGCGTGCGACTAGTCCCCGCCTTCGCAAGGAAGTCCCCGTCGCATGAAGCGCAGCGACTGGATACTTCTCGTCATACCCGGAATCATCTGGGGAGCGAGTTTCTTCTTCATTGCCGAAGGTCTCGACGCATTTCCTCCACAACTGATCACCCCGATGCGTCTCGTGTTCGGTTTCCTCACTCTCATTCCGTTGAAGGGTTCGCGTGTCAGGCTTCCGCGTGAGGCCTACCCGCGAGTGATACTTCTCGGACTGTTCTGGATGACGTTTCCACTTTCGTTGTTTCCCTTCGCTGAACAACACGTCTCCAGCAGCATCACCGGCATGTTGAACGGTGCCACTCCGCTCTTTGTGGCGACATTCGCAGGCATCATTGCGCGACGCCTTCCCCCGTCACAGCAACTATTCGGTCTCGTGGTCGGCTTTGTCGGTGTCGTGTGTATCGCTGTGCCGACACTCGGTGAAGGTTCCAACAGCGTCTTCGGCGTGTCCCTCATCATTCTTGCCGTCTCGTGTTATGGCGTCTCCATAAACATGTCCGGCCCTTTGCAACAGAAGTACGGCACACTTCCTGTCATCGTGCATTCCCAAGTTGTCGCCATCATCTGCACTTTGCCGTTCGGTCTTGCATCTCTTCCTGATGCGACGTTCAAGTGGCACTCGCTGCTTTCAATCGTTGCTCTCGGTGTCGGCGGAACAGGTATCGCCTACGTGATGGCCATCACACTGGTCGGTCGCGTCGGAGGAACTCGAGCCTCGGTCACCACCTATGTCATGCCGGTGGTGAGCCTGCTCTTGGGTGTCGTCTTGCGCAGTGAACCGATCGCCGTGCTGTCGCTCATCGGTTGTGCTGTGGCTCTGCTCGGCGCCTTCGTCACCAACAAGCCATCGCAAGTGGCGAACCAACCGTCAACGAGCTGAGTTCAGCGCTTCCCACACTCGTCGCGGGGTGCATGGCATGTCCATGTGCTGGACACCCAGATACGACACAGCATCGATCACCGCATTGTGAACTGCTGGCGTCGCACCGATCGTTCCTGCTTCACCGATGCCTTTTGCCCCGAGCGGATTTCTCGGAGTCGGTGTCTCCAACACGACTCGTTCGAAGGACGGCAACTCAGCTGCCGAGATACAGGCGTAATCAGCAAGGTTCGACGTGATCGGATTTCCATCCTCGTCGTAACGCACTTCCTCGAGCAAGGCCTGGGCGATTCCTTGTGCGAGGCCACCATGCACCTGTCCGTCGACGATGAGCGGATTGATGATCGTGCCAGCGTCGTCGCACGCGACATGGCGACGCACTTCGACTGACCCGGTCTCGGTGTCGACATCGACGACGCACACATGCGAGCCGAACGGAAACGTCGAACCCTCGGGGGTGAAGTCGGCCTCTCCGAGAAGTGCTTGCGTTCCGCCACCTGCGACGTCTGCCCATGTCTTTGCCGGCTGCGGTGACCCTGCGACATGGAACGC
>CAYMVM010000001.1:0-22633 GCA_964394175.1 uncultured Bifidobacterium sp. | reverse complement strand
TCGACTGAACCGAACTCTGGTCCGCTCATTGGGTTCGTGGTCTCCACGTAACTGGCGACTCCGATTCCCATCTGCACCACGTCTCCACGCTCTCGCCGCTCACGCTGTTCGCGACGAAGTTCGGCATACCCAGCAGCGGTAAGCGCAGCATCGAGGGCTTTTTCGTACTCACCCGAGTCGTATGCAGCACCCATCGCAGTGGTCAATGGGAATGCACTTGGTTGCAAGAAATTACGTCGACGCACATCAGCGGGGTCAAGGCCACACTTTGCTGCGAACACATCGATGATGCGTTCAATGGCTGCCGTCGCTTCGGGTCGACCTGCGCCGCGATACGCCTCGGTCGGAGTGGTGTTGGTGAGCACCGAATACGACTCGTACTCGACTTTGGGAATGTCGTACACCGCGCTCGTCATGAGGCGCGTCATGATCGGCAGTACTGCACCCATTCGCCCGTATGCGCCACTGTCTTGAAGCACCTCGAGTCGATATGCGAGGAACTTCCCGTCTTTCGTGCCACCGAGCATCGCGCGTTGAAGCTGCCCACGACCGTGGCCCATCGACACCAAGTTCTCGCTACGCGTCTCTGCCCAGCGCACCGCATGGCCGAGTGTCTTTGCGACCCAGCCCACGAGAATTTCTTCAGGGTATTGACCTGACTTTGCACCAAACCCACCACCGACATCTGGTGTGATGGCGCGCACATTTGCCGGGTCAAGACCAAGTGCATTCGCAATGCCGTCACGTGCACCATGCACACCTTGGCTGCATGCCCACTGAGTGAGCGTCGAGCCATCCCACGTGGCAGCGGCAGCGCGACCTTCCATCGGCACAGGAGCGACACGCTGATTTTCAATTGTCAGTGACACCACGACGTCGCAGTCAGCAAAGATCGACGCATCGGCAGGACCTGGAAACGTGACTGCGATGTTCGAACCGGCATCAGGGTGCAACAACACGTCGCCACGAAGCGACTCTTCAAGGTCAAGCACCGTCGGCAGTGGGTCGTAGTCGACAATCACAGACTCGGCTGCATCGACACCTTGTTCTTTGGTCTCACTCACAATCATGGCGACAGGCTCACCGACGTAGCGAACGACGTCTTTCGCGAGGTACGGACGCAGCATCTTTTGATTCAGCAGCACCATCGCCGGTGGTGCTGGTTGTAATGGCAATGTCGCCCCGGTGTACACCGCGATGACTCCGGGCATGCTCTCAGCGATGCTCGTGTCGACTGCGGTGATGCGACCGTGTGCGATCGTCGATCGGACAAACGACAGGTGCCACGCATCGGGCAGTGGCAAATTGGCGATGTAGGTGCCTTGACCGGTCAAGAAACGTGGGTCTTCGAGCCGCTGGACGCGCGTTCCGAGAATGCTCATCAGGCGCTCCAGCCACCGTCGACGACGAACTCGCCACCGTTGCAATACGAACTTTCATCACTTGCGAGGAAAAGCGCCATCGCCGCGACCTCGGTTGCCTGGGCTTCGCGCCCCATGGGAATGCGTGTGCGCACCGCTTCACGCACACCCGTTCCGACTTGTTCAAAGGTCTGCAACATCGCAGTGTCGATGATTCCGGGATGGATCGAATTCACACGCACACCGAACGGTGCAAGCTCTTTCGCGACTCCTCGCGACATGCCACGAACTGCCCATTTGCTCGCGCCATAGGCGAGAAAGCCAGCGGCACCCTCGAGACCGGCGATTGACGAGATGTTGATGATGGAGCCGGACTGCTGTCTCACCATCTGCTCAGCAACAGCTTTCATGCCGAGGAACACGCCGACTTGATTGATGTCGATTGTTCGGCGGTACATCTCGAGCGACGTGTTCAACACCGTTCCAGTTTCGAAGATGCCCGCGTTGTTCACCAGCACGTCGATGCGGCCGAAGCGCTCGATGGTCGACACCACTACTTGTTCCCAGTCGTCTTCACTCACCACGTCGTGGTGCACATAAGCACAGATAGAACCGTCGGGCGAGATGGTCTTGGCGGTCAACTCGCCGTCTTCGTCGCGCACATCGGTGATGATCACTCGCGCACCTTCACTTGCAAAGAGCGTTGCCTCAGCAGCTCCCATTCCCCTTGCGCCGCCAGTGATGACCGCGACTTTTCCGTTCAATCGTCCATGTGCCATGGATGAGTTCTACTCCACAACCGCAGTGACATTGCTACGGCGCTCACGCCGTGCTTGCAGCAACAGACGTACCGCCACGACGATCAGAAGCGTCGCGAAGAGATAGTTCGAGACTGAATCCGACAAACGCGCCGCAATCCATCCGCCGGCAACTGCAGCGACGATTCCTGATGTGGCGACGACTCCGGCGGCACGCAGGTCGACATTGTCCTTGCTGCGATTGCGCCACGTGCCCATCGCTGCCGTCGGGATGATGACAGCAAGTGACGTGCCTTTGGCGATGACACCTTCGACGTGAAGCATCATCATCATCGCCGGCACCATGATGACTCCGCCGCCGACACCGAGG
Organism: uncultured Bifidobacterium sp.; assembly: GCA_964394175.1. Taxonomy (GTDB): domain Bacteria; phylum Actinomycetota; class Acidimicrobiia; order Acidimicrobiales; family Ilumatobacteraceae; genus UBA2093. The sequence goes on along the minus strand of CAYMVM010000001.1, from coordinate 20,144 downwards.
AGGCCCGAGAGGACCCCGGTCACGAGTCCGATCACAACGAGCGCGATTGCACTGCCGGCGTCGATGGCACCGCGCCCCTCTGCCCCCATCGAGATGAACAGGCGAACAGCCGACACGAGCAACACCACAGAAAACGCCATGGCGAGGGTGCGATGTGGAAGCACGTTCAACAGCGTGGTACCGACCACAGCCCCAATGAGAGCGCCGACCACCAACCAGGCTGCGATGGGCCAATCGACGTGGTCGTGCACCCAATAGGTGACGAGACTCGAGGCCGCAATGGGGAGCACTGCCGCCAGTGACGTTCCGTGCGAGGTGCGCTGATCCATGCGAGCCAAAAACACCAGCCCCGGCACGATGAGGATGCCCCCGCCGACGCCGAAGATGCCCGACAGTAGGCCTGCGGCCAGACCGACCATCAGCGCTGGACCGGTGGGGAGACTCGCGCTCTCTGAATTTGTGCGATTGTGCAAGACCAGTCTCCCACTGAGATCAATTCGACGGAACGGTCCGAAATCGTCGCAACCCTTGTCAGTACGCCAAAACTACTCGTATCCTTTGTCCTCTTACCCAGTGGGAGGGTGTCCAAGCCCCCCAAAACATCCAATCTGCGGGGAGAAAAAATGCAGAAGAAAACCGGACGTCGCGTTGCGGCGCTCATCGTGGGTCTTGGCCTTGTGGCCGCTTCCTGTGGTGGCGATGACAGCTCGACCGACACAACTGCAGCGTCAGACACGACTGCTGCAGCATCAACATCCAATGGCGAACTCGAGGGCATGAAGGGCACCACTCCGTTGGTGGAACTTTCCCAAGAGTTCAAGGACCGTCTCCTTGAGGTCGATCCTGCACTGACTGACTACTCATACGCCGCCGAGACATACGACTCGGTGACTGTGATTGCTCTCGCAGTGGAGAAGGCACAAGACGACGGCATTGCCTATGCCTCTGAGATAAACGGCATCACGCGCGACGGTGAAAAGTGCACCGACTTCGCGTCATGCGCTGCTCTCATCAAAGAAGGTAAGGACGTCGACTATGACGGCGTTTCTGGCCCACTCGAGTTCTCCGGTAACGGCGAGCCCCTCAAGGCTTCCTACGGCGTTCTTCAGTTCGGTGCAGACAACCGTCTCGACGACAGCCTCACCACATACATCGAAGCAGCAGCTCCGGCCGACGCCGACGTTGCCCAGGTTGCTGTTGAAGGCGACCGCAAGGGTGACGGCGTGCTGACCATCGGCTCGATCCTGCCGCAGACTGGCTCACTCGCCTTCCTCGGACCACCGGAATTCGCTGGTTTCGACCTCGCCATCAAAGACATCAATGCTGCTGGTGGCGTGCTGGGTAAGGACGTTGTGGGTATCAAGGGTGACTCTGGTGACGCCACCACTGACACTGCCTCGAAGACAGTTGACGCTCAGCTTTCGCAGAACGTCGACGCAATCGTCGGTGCAGCGTCGTCTGGTGTGAGCCTCACCGTGATCGACAAGATCACGGCTGCTGGCGTCGTCCAGTTCTCGCCTGCGAACACCTCGAAGAAGCTCTCTGACTACGCCGACAAGGGTCTCTACTTCCGTAGCGCCCCATCGGACATCGTTCAGGGTGCAGTGTTGGCTGAAGTCATCAAGGGTGACGGCGCATCGAACGTGGCGATCATCGCTCGTAACGACGCATACGGCACCGGCTTGGCCGAAGACCTCGCGAAGAACCTGGAAGCAGGTGGCGCAAAGGTCGTCGTGACCAAGATCTATGACGAGAAGGCAACCGCATTCGACGCGGAAGTCGACGAGATCAAGGCCGCTGGCCCAGACGCAGTCGCAATCATCGGTTTCGATGAGAGCTCCAAGATCCTCGCCACCATGGTGGAAAAGGGTGTTGGACCGAAGACCATCAAGGTCTACGGATGTGACGGCAACATGGGTAACGCCCTTGGTGAGAACTTCGACGCAGGTAAGTGATTACCCGCTAGTCGAATCTCATTCGATCAACGGAAAGGCCCGGGCGAAAGCCCGGGCCTTTCTCATTCCCAAGACGGTCGTCTCAGGAAATCACCACTTCATGTGTGACGGACCGTCGCACATTTTTGAATCCCAACTTCTCATACAGCGAGACGGCACCCGTCGGATTGTCACTGTCGACGTACAGCCCGGCATGCGTGAGTGCGTCCTGTTGATAGCGATCGACCACGTGCGAGATGAGTGCTGAAGCGACCCCTCGACCTCTCCACGACCGCAATGTCGCCACCTTGTCCACCCAGCCCACGCGTTCCACTCGCCCATCGACCTCGACATCATCATCGGGGAAACGATGGGTGAGCACAAGCCCGACCACATCCCCGCGTTCATCGACAGCGGCGCACGACAAGTCTCGTCGGGCAGAGACTCCTCTCGTGAGCTGCGACCAGCGGAAGTCGTCGTCTGGCACAGATCCCCAGTGGTCCGCGAATGCCTCGTTCTTCACTCTGTGAAGTTCGTGGTCGTCGACCGCGTCCCAGTCGACGACTGTGATTCCGTCTACCTGCACAGGCTCTGGAACATCACCAACTGCTGCACGCATCTCAGCGAACCATCGCACAGGAACCATTCCCAGGTCAGCAAAGATGCGGTGCGCCTCGACATCGAACATCGGGGCATCGGCGCGCAAGTACTTCTTCCCGACATCGGGACCCTCACGCAGCTTCTGTTCTGCTCGCTTTGCGCCCCATGCTGTCAACTCACTGCCGACACCTCGCGAGAGAAACTCTGGCAACACTCGCGCGAACACGTAACACCGTTGGTCATGCGTGTCGCTTGCGAGGTGATAGGTGTACACGTAACCCACCGACTGATTGTCGATGGTCGCGACACGAACATCTGTCGAACGCAGCACGAGTGGCTCGGACAACTCTTCATCGAAAAGTTCTGCAGTGTCGACGATCGGCACATGGAAATGCTTGTTCCACGCCGTCGAGATGTCCGCTAGGGCCTCAAGATCATTGTCGGTGAATGGCCGAAGTTCGACCGCCGTCATGGGCTGCGCTCAGCTGCGTGAAGACTTGGCGAGAGTGCCGAGGTACAACTCGATCACCTTCGGGTCTTTCAACAACTCACGACCTGTGCCGGTGTAGGCATTGCGACCCTGGTCAAGGACATAACCACGGTCGACCACTTGTAAGCACCTGTTGGCGTTCTGCTCGACCATCAAGATGGCCACGCCTGACTCGTTGATCTTTTTGCACTGGATGAACACCTGGTCCTGAAGTGCTGGTGACAGTCCGGCTGAGGGCTCGTCAAGCAGCAGCACCGTCGGCTTCAACATGAGGGCACGCCCCATCGCCACCATCTGGCGTTCGCCGCCAGATAGCGACCCAGCACGCTGATCAATGCGCTCGCCGAGTCGAGGAAACATGTCGACCGCGTACTCGAGGCGCTCATTGAGCATGTCGGGGCGCAGGAAGCAACCCATCTCCAAGTTCTCGCGCACTGTCAGCGATGGGAACACATTGCGTGTCTGAGGAACGAAGCCGACACCACGAGCGACGAGCTCGTAGGGCTTCATGCCAGTGATTTCTTCGCCGTTCAGCTTCACGTGACCACTACGGATGCTGACCAAGCCGAGCACGGCCTTCAATAGCGTCGACTTACCGGCACCGTTCGGGCCGATGATGCCAACAAATTCTCCTGCTGCGACGGTGAGGTCACAACCGTTCAGAATGTTGACTTCAGCGACGTAACCAGCGATGACGTTCTCGACATCGATGACATTTGCAACCATCAGCCACCCCCCAAGTCAGAGTCATGGTGCGCACCGAGGTATGCGTCAATCACTGCTTGGTTGGAGCCGATGTCATCTGAGGTTCCCTCTGCGATGACGACACCTTCAGCCATCACGATGATCCAGTCGCTGATTTCCCGCACCATGTCCATGTCGTGTTCGACGAACAGAACGGTACGACCTTCGTTCCGCAGTCCCTTGATGTGCTCAAGCAAACTCTGCTTGAGAGCCGGGTTGACACCTGCCATCGGCTCGTCGAGCATCACCATTTCAGGCTCGACCATGAGTGCTCGTGCCATCTCAAGCAGTTTGCGCTGACCGCCGGACAGGCCGCCGGCAAGTTCGTCACGCATGTGAGCCAAATTGAACCGCGCGAGCAACTCTTCGGCACGAGCAGTGATCTCGGCCTCTTGTGCGCGCCACAGCGGCGCGATGAGACCTCGGAAAATGTTCTCGCCCTTCTGGTGCGCCGCACCAAGACGCATGTTCTCGATGACGCTCATTCGTGACAATGCTTTCGTCAACTGGAATGTTCGAACCATGCCGAGTCGCGCGACTTTGTGTGCCGCCATACCGTCGAGACGTTGACCGTTGAACATTGAGGTTCCGTGATCGGGTGAGTCGAAGCCGGTGAGCAGATTGAAGAATGTGGTCTTACCTGCGCCATTCGGACCAATAAGGGCCGTGATCTTGTTGCGGGGCACTTCGACATGATCGACGTTCACCGCGACTAGTCCACCGAAGGCTCGGCGAATTCCGTCGACGACGAGAATCGCGTCGTCTTTCTTCGAACCGGGAACAGGCTGGTACGACACTGAGCTAGCGGACATCGAAGGCCTGCTCTCTCTTGTCGCCAAAGATTCCCTGTGGTCGCACAATCACCAAGATCGCCAAGGCAAGACCAGCGACGATGAATCGCACCTGCGAGAAGTTGTTCTCGTCCACGATCCACTCAGGAAGGAGCGGGGTCGGGTCGGTCGGAGTCGTGCGAGTGGCTTGTTGCAGCGTGATGTCGACGAACTGGATGACGAAGAGGAAGATCATCGTTCCGATGACCGGACCTTTCGCGCGCGCGACACCACCCAAGATGATGATGGTGTAGGCGAAGAACGTGAACGTGGTCGAGAAGTCCTGTGGCTGCGACGATTGCTTGTCGAGCACCAACCACATACCGCCAAGTGCGCCGACGAAACCACCGATGATCAGGCTCTGCATCTTGTAGGCGAAGATGTTCTTGCCCAAGCTTCGTGCAGCGTCTTCATCTTCGCGGATGCTCTTCAGCACACGTCCCCATGGGCTGCGCATGAGTGCCCAGATACCGGTCGACACCAACGCGACGAGGACCCATCCGGTGACCAGCAACCAGAGGCGGTATCCATCGACTTTCTGCGCCCACAGAGTGATGCCGTCGTCGGGGAACGGATTGATGTTCTCCATGAACCGCGTGAAACCTTGAAGTCCGTCGTTGCCGCCCGTCAACCACGTGAAGCGGACCGAATTCATGAACAATCGAATGATCTCTGCGACCGCGATGGTGACGATGGCGAGATAGTCCGCACGTAATCGCAAAGTCGGGATGCCGAGCAGCAACGCGAGGATCACCGACGACACGAGGACCAACAACATCGCGAGCGGCCACGGCCAGTCATAGCGACTGATCGGAATGGACAACGAATACGCACCGATTGCCGCGAAACCTGCTTGGCCGAAGTTGAGCAAGCCGGTGTAACCGAAATGCACGTTCAAACCAGATGCAACGAGGATGTACGCAATGGCGTTGGCGCTAATGGCTGTGTAAAAGGAGTTCGAGAGAATGAGGTCCCACTTCATCCGATGCGCTCCTTTCGACCGAGGAACCCTTGTGGTCGCACGAGCAAGATGACCACCAGTGCGATGAGCGCACCAAGGGTCTTCAACTCGACGACATTGGGGAAGAACCATGTCCAGAGTTCGGTAAACATGCCGACCACGAACGCACCCAGCAATGCACCAAAGGGGTTACCGAGGCCGCCGACCGTGATGGCAGCGAACATGAGGAGCAACAAGATGTTGCCCATGTCCCACTGCACGCCGCTCGCAGCACCGAGCATGACGCCGCCAATGCCGGCCAAGGCTCCGCCGATGAGCCACACCGTGAGGATGATGCGGTTGGTGTTGATGCCGGTGGCTGATGCCAGGTCAGGGTTGTCCGACACCGCGCGAATGGCCTTTCCGAGCCGAGCTTTCAGCAAGAACATCGAGATACCAACGACAACCACAGTCGAGATGATCATGATGCCGATGTCGCGCGGCGTGATACCGAAGGGACCAAAGTCGATTTCCGGGTCACCCACATACTGGCGATAACGGCGGTTCCGGCCACCGAAGAAGAACAAGTAGACGTAACGAATGGCGATCGCGAGTCCGATCGACACGATCATCATCGAAGTGAGGCTGGTGCCACGACGACGCAACGGCCGCCACAGTTGACGCTCGAATGCACCGGCCATCAAGGCTGACGCTGCGATTCCGAACGGCGCAGCAATCAGAAGATGAAGACTGGGGCCGTACTGGTTGAGCCAGAAAACGACGATTGCAGAAATCGACACGATTTCACCGTGTGCGAAGTTGGTGAGACCAGTCGTGCCGTAGATAAGCGAAAGACCGATGGCGCACATCGCGATGATGAGGCTGTATTTGATGCCGTTCACGATTGTCTGTGGCAATAGTTCCCAGCGATTGATGACCGCTCGTTTCGCGTCGCCGACGAAGAAGGACACCGACTTCGCACCGGTTCCGATGGTGACACCCGACGAGAAACTGATGGAGATGGTGGTCGGCGACTCGTCGCTTGCTTCGACACCATCGGGAAGACTCGCCACATCGAGAGTCACGTCGTATGCACCCTCCTTGGGCACCTTCAACGTGACTTTTCCGGTGGCGTCGGTCTTTCCCTCTGCAGAACCCGCGGCACCGACAGCCTTCACGAGCACGCCTTCGACCGGAATCTTCTCGACACCGTCGTCGGTCTGCTTCTGCTCCGTCACTGACGCGACGATCTCACCTTCATCCGTGGCCGCGGACGCCGAAGACCCGAACATGGGTGCCACAAACGACAGACCGATGATGGCCAGGAACGCGACCCGCATGGTGCGGCGCATTGTCAGTTGTCTTGCGTCGTCTTGTGTCCCCATGCACACCCTTGTCGCTGCGGGCTCCCCTGCTAGACAGGGTTCCCCGAAGGTTTTTCCAACACTACTTCTGAACCATGCCCACACCTAAGGCCCTCGCCACATTCACAGACTCCTCGCAAAGTGGTCTCCTGGGTCACCCCGCCGTGGGGGTCGTGGCGGCATCTGTCCTCTTTGGCACCTCGGGCACCGCGCGTTCCTTCGCCCCAGACAGCGCCACATCGCTCTCGGTCGCCGGAGTGCGCCTCATGATCGGGGCGATCCCGTTGCTCATCGTCGGCTTCGTCACTGCACGAGCCAGTCGCCCTCGACTGCGTGTCGAAGCAGTCGCGGCCGGCGTGGCGATGATGCTCTTTCAGGTGTGCTTCTTCAGTGCCATGGAAAATTGTGGGGTCGCAGTCGGCACCATGCTCACCATCGGCAGCGGACCGATTCTCGCAGCAGCCATCGACGCCGTCACCGGACAACGTCCGTCGACACGTGTGGTGAGTGCGTTGTTGGTGGCCCTGGTCGGACTGGCGATGCTTGTTCTCGGTTCTCCCCCAGACGGAGACTCAAAGTTCTCCTTCGTCGGAGTCCTCTTTGGTGTCGGCGCTGGAGCGAGTTATGCCATCTACACCCACTTGTGCAAACGCTTGCTTGATCGTGGATGGACGGGCACGTGGACCATGGCGTGGACTTTTGCGGTGAGCGCCGTGTGCTCGCTAGTGCTCGTCGTGCCGTCATCGCTTCGATGGCTCACCACTCCGAGTGGATGGCTGACGATCATCTACCTCGGACTTGCGACGATCTCCGTTGCATACCTGTTGTACGCACATTCACTGTCACGACTGTCCGGTTCGATGGTCGTCACTCTCACCTTGGTCGAACCAGTCACGGCCACGACACTTGGTGCAGTCGTTCTCAACGAGAACATCCGGATGGTCAGCTGGTTCGGTGCGGCGATTGTTCTTGCGGCACTTGTATTCGTCGGTACGTCAAGTGATGAGGACGTTCCACTCACCTAGATGAATGTGTCGCTAGGTCACCTTGACAGACAAGTTCGTCGAATACGGCTTTGCCGTCACCGTGATGGTCAGCGAACACGCACCCGATCCAAGCCCTTTCACGGTCGTGTTTCCCGAGACCGTGCAGATACGCCGTGACGTCGAACTGACGACGACAAGCACCTTGGCCCCGTTCGTACTGGGCAACCCGGCACTTTGCGCAATCGATGACACTGACACCGATTTACCCTTGGTAACCGTCGTTGATGCCTTCTTCGTCATTGCACTCGGCTTCACCGTCGCGGTGATGGAACATGTTCCGGGCTTCAGTCCGACCACATTCGATCCAGAAATCTTGCAGATTGTCTTGCTCGATGTTGAGACCTTTGCCGTTGCCGTCGTGCCTTTCGGTGCTGTCTTGCCAGCCGTCACGAGCGCGGAAACGAGCGACAACGACTTGTTCTTGGCGACAGTCGGAGTGCCGATCTTCACTTGCGTGATGTTTGCTGTCGCGGTTGTGGCCGTCGTCGCACCGGACACCGTCGTGCTGGTGCGATTCGTGATTGCCCCCGATGCAGTCACGGTCTTTAAATCAATTGACGGCTGCGAATAATGAAAACCTGATGCCGCTACGTTCAGGACATCGTTCGCAAAAGTGATCGTCTGAGTGAAGCCTGTCTGCTCAACATTGTCCTCGGAGATTGACACTGTGAACTTGTCTGTTTCTGCACCTGACACACCCCACACACACTGGACCATGGCTTCAGGAATCTGCGCCTGATATGCACCTGGAATGAAAGCGGTCTTTGCAGATGACGTGAAGTGTGGAGCACTCGGCATGAGATACAGCGCCTTGGTCGTTTGGTTGTACCTCGGGAACACGGGACCGTATCCGTTCTCTTTGACGAGCATCGTGCCCTTCTCGGCACAAGCCGGCAATTGAGGTAGATACCTCGTGTCGAGCACCATGAACTCCATGTACTTCTGGTTCCACGCCGGGTAACTGGTCGGACCAATGCCGCCCAGCTCATTTGCCACTCCGAACGTCTCGAGAATGCCACCCTCGACGACGAGACGGTATGAGCCGTTCTGAGTCCATCGAGCTGACTGCACGGTGCCGTTGACGATGCCTCCGCTCACGATGGTGGGCAACAACCAACTGGTGCGCAACACGACCCGGTACTTGGCCGTGTCATCAAGGTTTCCGTATCGCACGCATTTGCCACCGATGACGGCGCATCCGGACGCTGTCGACAGTCCGCTCTCCCACTCTGGTCTGAGACCGGGTAGCGCACTTCCACCCGTTCCGATCATGATGCTCGAGGCATACATGTTGAACTGAATTCCTGTTGGCTGCTGAGAACCTGGTCTGGTGAGAATCGATTGCACTTCGACCAGACCTGCGAATGCCGCACGCGAATCTTCGGTGACAAGCCCTGGAATTTGGAACTCGGTGCGCACATAACCATCGGGGTTCATGGTCGGCGCAGACGCGCTTCGTTGCGTCCACTTTCCTTTCACCAACGTGGAAGGTGCACTCGACAGATACGCACCGACTTCCTCGATGCAGTCGGTCTGAGTGGCAGTTGTGCAGTACGGCATGAGCATGCGATTACCGTCGCTGGCCGGAGCCTGTGCCTCCCAAGTGGAGGGAGCGGTACCGGTGGCAAGAGTCGTCGAGGTGGTCGTGGCGGCACTACTCGTTGCCGCCCAAGCAGAACCAGTCCACACTGCGAGACGACCTGCACCCACTCCACCAGCTGCAGTGAATGTTCCACCGGTGAAGACTTCACTTCCGACCTCGCGCACCACTAAACCTTGGCCACCAGCGAGCCCCGTGCCGAGTGCGGACCACGTCGTGCCGTTCCACTTCGCGATACCCGCCGCCGAAACCGAGTTGACACTCGTGAATGTTCCTGTCGCGTACAAGTCACTTCCGGACATTCGCAGAGATTTCACCACTGCATCAGTGCCGGTGTTCGTTGTCGTGATGGTGGACCAGGTACCTGAAGCGAATTTATGGATTGCACCGTCACCACTTGACGGATCGGTGCCGACGTACACCTCGGAGCCGCCGGCGCCAACTGCCACCGAAACAGCTGGATCAGTAAGTCCGGTACCAAGTGCTGCCCATGCGCTTCCGTTCCACGTAGCGACATTCACTGAGCTGGAGACCACTGCGAGTGCACCTGTAAGAACATTGGTGAATGTTCCGGCTACCACCACGGTCGTTCCCGACACCGCGAGCGCACGACCAACGCCACTCGATGCCAAACCTCCCCCCACTGCACTCCACGTCGTGCCGTTCCACTTCGCGACACCATTGACCGTCACTGGAGAACCGGAACTCACTGCCCCGTACGCGGTGGTGAAGTTTCCTGTCACGTAGAGATCACTTCCGACTGCAGCGATGTCATACACCGTGCCGTTCACGCCTCCGCCGACGGCCGACCATGACGTTCCATCCCACTTTGCGATGCCACGCATTCCTTGTGCGGCGTCGAAGGTGTCATCGGGGTGCGTGATACCCATCACCGAAAAATCACCGCCGGCGTACAGGTTTCCGCTCAGAGTCTCGAGTGCGTACACGGTTTTGTCAGATCGGCCTGCACCAACCGGCAGCCATTCGCTCCCGTTCCACCTCGCGACACCGCTTGACACGAATCGCCCGCCGACACGCGACAACTTGCCGCCGATGTAGACGTCGTTACCGAGAGCAACGACATCGTGCACCTCGTCACCAGCTGTGCTGGCAGCGGTACCAAAGGCGTAGACGGTTTGTTCATCACCCGTCGTGACGACCCAACTACCAACCACCAGCGTGGCAGCGACTATCTGCGACCAGCGCTTTGACTTCATGTGCCCCCCAGCAATCGACATCAATCGATTGCTATAGAGGCTAACTCACGAATTGTTGGCGTAATTCACGCTTCAAGATCTTGCCAGATGGATTCCGCGGAATTGCTGCGACAAATTCGACCTTCACAGGCATCTTGAAACGAGCGAGTTTCCCGTTGCAATGCTCTATCACTGCTGCCTCTGTGAGCGCCTCGTCCTTTTTCACCACGACTGCAAGCGGTGACTCACCCCACTTGTCTGACGGAATACCGATGACGGCGGCATCGCCAACGCCTGGGCACGACAAGATCACGTTCTCGACTTCGGCCGGGTACACGTTTTCTCCGCCGGAGATGATCATGTCCTTTAGGCGATCCTTGATGTAGATGAAACCGTCCTTGTCACGAATAGCGACGTCACCACTGTGGAACCATCCATCTCGAATTGCCTCTGTCGTCGCCTCTGGACGATTCCAGTAACCCAACATGATGTGATCACCCTTGATGGCGACTTCACCTGCCTCGTCGACATCGCACTCTGTGCCATCAGGACGTACCACTCGCACTTCTGTGTGGAAGTAGGAACGACCAGTGGATCCGGCATGTGAGATGGCGTCTTCCGGCATCGTGATACAAGCAGGGCCACAAGTCTCGGTGAGTCCGTATACCTGGTGAATGGCGATTCCCATCTCTGCGTACATTTCGATGACCGACACCGGCACCGGTGCTGCACCGCTCAACAACCAACGAAGGTTCGGGTACTTGTGCTTGCTCGGGTCGTACACCAATTTCATGAACTGCAACATCGCTGGCACCATAAGAGCGTTCGAGATGCGTTCTTTCTCAATGATCTCCCATGCTGCATTCGGATCGAACGTCTTCATGAGAACGTGTGCGAGACCTCGATATGCCGTTGCAATGGCGGGCGTCAATGCACCGACATGGAACATCGGCATCGGGTTCAGATAGCGGTCGCTGGTAGCGAAATCACTGCACGCATTCAGCGTGATGAGAGCGGCCATCTGTGTGCGATGCGAATGCATGACGCCCTTCGGCAAACCGGTCGTTCCTGAGGTGTACATGATGTACAACAAGTCGTCACCCATTGCCGTCACAGGTGGGTTCGCAGTCGACTTGCCACTGGCGAAATCAGCATGATTCACCGCGAATGGTGGCTGTGATTCTTTCGAACCGACATGAATCCACTGACGAACGTCGGTCTTGTCACCACGTGACTGCAACTCGACAACACTCGGGGCGAATTCTTCACCGGCCACCAACACCGTGGAACCCGAATCTTTCAGAATGAACTCGAGTTCGTCGGGCACAAGCCGCCAGTTCAACGGCACGATGACGCCACCGATCTTGGCAATCGCGAAGAAAGTGGTGAGGAACTCGGTCGAGTTCATGACGAGCAGTGCGACACGATCGCCTTTCTTCACCCCCGATTCGAGAAGTGCATGTGCGACCTTGTTGGTCTCGGCATTCAACTGCGTGAAGGTAAATCGCTTGTTCTGGGCGACGTCGTAGAGCGCCTCCAGGTCAGGGGTGATTTCCGCGCGCTTGGTGAGGATGTAACCGATGTTGTCGTTCATCCAGACATGGTGCCACAGGTCACATACGGGCTCTAATCGAGCGAGGAAAGACTCACCGGAATGGTGCTGCGACCTCGTCAAAGTACCGTCCGAGCGTTTCCGACCGCTCTTTTGCGGTTGCTCCCACGGTGAAATCGGGGACACACACTTCGTCAAATCCGGCCTCGCGATAGCGGCTGACCACGTCCTGTAATTGGGTGACCGTGCCGACCACCGTGCGGTCAGCCGGCATCGCCGCCCGTATCTCATCGCCCTTCTTCTCATCATCGACGAGGAACACGAGCGCTTGCACGGTCTTGTGCATTGTCGCTGGATCACGACCGACGCTCTCACACGCGCGCTCGAGATTTCTCAACACTTCTCCCGCCGATTCCGGAGAACCCCATGTGTTCCACTCGCTCGCCCACCGTGCGGTGAGCTTCAACATGCGAGGGCCACCCGTGCCAACGAGAATCGGTAACGGTGCCTGCACGGGTTTCGGTTCACATGGTGCATCAGTGATCGAGAAATGCTTACCGGCGAACGTGACACGCTCGTTGCTCAACAACTTCACAATGATCTCAATGGCTTCTTCGAACCTGTCCACACGGTCTTTGGCATCGAACAACTCGATGCCGTAGGCGCGGTGTTCATTCACCTGCCAGCCGGCACCAAGGCCAAGCACGAAACGACCAGCACTGACGCGATCAATGGACGCAGCTCGATTCGCGAGCACCGCTGGGTGATGAACAGTCGTCGGGGCGACGAGCGAACCAAGTCGCACTTTCGATGTGATGGCGGCGAGTGCCGTCAACATCGTGAAACATTCGTGAAAGTCACCGCCGACAGTGGCGCCATCATCGGTGTTTGGCATGTAGTGGTCGGCATACCAAATGCCATCCCAGCCCTGACTCTCGAGTTGCGTCACCAACGATCGCACTTCATCCCACGGACGACTCGAGTTTGGCCACACAGAAAACTTCATGGCTCAGAACTTCTTCAACGGGTTGCCATGGACGTGAGTACTCAGGTCTCCAATGAGTTGCATTTCCATCAAGCGCTCTGCGAACAACCATCGCCCATCGACGATGTGCACTTTGTCGTGATAGGTGCCTGCCACGACCGGATGCAACGGACCGCCAGGCGCCTGATGCAGCACCTGCACGTAGCTCTTGCAGGTTCCTGATACCCCATCTGCATTGATATCGATCTGGACATTCGTGATCATGTGTCTGGTACGTGGGACGCCGTCATACAGAATCACGGTCTTGTGTAACAGTTCCCGCACGGCAGCAGATCCAACCACGCCGTGTCCCTTGTATGGCCCGTAAGCACCGTCTGCTCCGAACAAATCAGCGACGTCGTCGAGGCGCCCTTCGTCGATGCCCGCACAGTATGACGTGAGCAAGCGGTACACCTCTTCGCGAAGTGAATACACGTCCATGTGTCACAACCCTAAGAACGAGCCACCGTCACACACGATGGTTTGACCCGTCACATAGCTCGAGTCGTCGCTAGCGAGAAAGAGTGCGACTGAGCCGATGTCTTTGGTGATATCACCGACTCGCCCGAGCGGCGTGCGTGCCTCGATGGCATCTTTCAAAGCCGGATTGCGCTCGAATGCAGTGACAAGAGACGGGCTTCCAGCAACCGGCGCGATGCAGTTCACCGTGATTCCCTGCGGACCCCATTCGCGCGCGAGGCTTTTCGCGATGGCGCGCTCGGCAGCTTTAGCCGGCGAATACAGTGCGATGTTCGCGCTGCCCTCCATACCCGATGGCGATGTGATGAGTATGAGGCGGCCGCCACCTTCACCAGGTGCACGACGAGACGACTCTTGAAGATGCGGATATGCAGCCCGTGCGCAGAAGAAACAGGCCCACACGCCAGTCTTCGACATGAGCTTCCAATTCTTCTCAATCGTCGCCTCGTGCAGCTGGTGTGGAACCGCACCTGAGAATGCGTTGTGCACCACGATGTCGAGCCGGCCGTGTCGCCGGACTGTCTCGTCGACGCACTGCTGCACTGAGTCACCTTTCGCAACATCGGTGACGATGCACTCTGCAATGCCCCCCGCTGCACGAATCGCATCTGCCACTGGCTCACCAGTTTCTGCACGACGCGCGGCGAGTATGACTGTCGCACCTTCCTCAGCCAAACGTCGAGCGATACCTTCGCCCACACCTTGACCAGCACCGGTGACGATGGCCACCCGGTTCTGAAGTCGTGTCCCGGTCTGCGTCGTCACATCCATGATCCACCGTCCACGATGAATGTCTGGCCAGTGACATCACCTGCTGCATCACTGCAGAGCCATTGCACGATTCCTTTGGCACTCACCTCTTGTGAGATCGCGCGCGGTGCTATCGACACTGGCCCGGCGACAACTTCATCGATGCCATACGCCGCGGAGTCGAGTGCCACGGCATTCACGACGATTCCGTCCTTGCCCCACTGTCGCGCTGCCGACTTCACGACGATGCGTGCCGCCTCTGCGACTGCGGCTTGCGCGGAATAGCCAGCTGCCCCTGCCATTCCGATGAGTGGTGTCACCACCACCATTCGCGTACAACCAGCGGCATGGGCGTCTTGAAGTTCCTCGATGACTCTCTGTATCGGTTCTTCCCACAGCTCGTGGATCTTTTCGTCAGTCAAGTCGACCGCCATCGTGGGAGTGTCGGTCACATCGACGACAACGACACGTGCGTGTGGAGGTGCATCGCCGAGGTGTCGTTTGATGGTGGCGGCATGTGTTGTCACGGGCGTGACGATACTTCAGGCCAGCACTCCGCGATGAGCCCGTCGGGCTGAAGCCAGCAATGCAGCTGACACGAATGAACTGAGTCCAGCCAGCGTCATCGAAGCCATCGGATTTCCTGTCAGATCATTCAACTGACCCGCGACAATCGGCGCCACTCCAGAGCCGATGCTGTAGATAAAGGCCATCGCACCCATCAATGAACCGAAATCTTCGGGCGGCAGCAGGTCGCGTGACACCATGCCGTCGAGCGCCGACAATGCGCCAATAGCTGCACCCGCAACGACGATGTACACGATTGCAACGACGACGTTTCCGCTTCCCAAGATGAGAAGACAGGACACGCCGACAATGACACGAGCGATGCCAAGCAGTCGCCAGGCATCTGAGCGTTCGACGAGCCGTGGAAGTGGCAACCGGCCGACCAGTTGAAACACTCCGCGCAGTCCCGCGAGTGAAGCGGCGGTCGCAGCAGTGAGCCCGGCCCACTTCATGGTTGGAACTTGGAAGACGAGAAGCACCGACACTCCGATGCTCGTGGTGAAGGACGCTGCGATGTTGAGACGAATTGCTCGATGCTCGAGTGCACTTCGTATCGCAGACAACAGGCCCGAAGAGCGTCTTTGCTCAACGGCAGCCCTCATGTGTCGAGTTGCAACCGCTGTGCATGCATAAGCACAAGCAGCGATGACAGCCGGAATGACCACTGCCGTGCGCCATCCCAACTTGTCCCGCATCACCTCGGTGAGTGGGATGGCTATTGGTGACGACAGAGCACCCCAGATGGTGATACGCGTGATCGTGCGAATGGGGTCATCGGGAAACAATCGAACTGCGACGGCTTGCGTCATCGCGTAGAACGCAGACGCCCCCATCAACCCACCACCGAGACTGAAGGCGAGCACGAAGAACACCGCTGAATCAGTGGCGGCCGACAATGCATAGAGAAAACACCCGGCTGGACCAACGACCATGAACACGGCGAACGGACCGCGAACGTCGAGCCGACGTCCCGCAAAAACTGCGAACACTCCGGTCAATATGTTCGCCGCACCGTATGCGAAGCCGAGCACGCCGAGTCCGACACCAAGCTCGTCACCGATGTCATCGATGATGACGCCGTATCCGTAAAACCACGAACCATAGACGAGCACGGCAAGCATGCCGAGCACGTCGAGACGCCAGTGCTTCCACAGGAAGCCCTTGCCGTCGCGGGGCGACAATTCAGTTGGCTGCACGGACGAGAGCGTCGAGAGTCTTTTCCATGTTCGCTGCATTGTGAGTCGAACGGTCTTTGACTCCACTCACCACTCCACCGAGCCACGATGTGAACTTGCTGCGATGATCGATCCAGGAATGCGTGACACGAACACCAGTTGTTGTCGGCTCGATCTCGTAGACCCAATCACACCACTTCGACTTTCCGACGAGAAGCGAGAAGGCGAACACGCGCGGTTCGTCGCAACGGATGACTTCGACCGTCGTGCTCCAGCTGCGTTTTCCATTCTTGTTGCGACCTTTGAATCGCACTCCGACTGCGGGGCCCTTCGCGTTGATCCATTCGCCACCACGATTTTCCGGTGACCACTCGCCCATGCGCGGAAGGTCAGTGACGAGACGCCACATGACATCTGGAGTGCATGCCACTTCGCGCGAGACACTCACCTTTCGTTCCGTCGTGCTCATGCTGGTCCCGCGAACATGGTCACTTGTGAGCCCTTCCAACTGGGAGTCGGCTCACCTTCGTACCGAGCAATCTCTGTGCGGCCGACGACGTGCCAGTGCACTTCGTCTGGACCGTCAGCCAACCGAAGGGTGCGCTGACTCGCATAGATGCGGGCAAGGGGAGTCCAATGCGAGATACCCGTCGCACCGAACATTTGAATAGCTTCGTCGACGATCTTGCAGACACGCTCCGGGACCATCGCCTTCACCGCGCTCACCCACACTCGTGCCTCTGCATTACCCATTGTGTCCATCGCCTTTGCGGCACGCAACACCATGAGTCGCATGGCCTCGATCTCAATTCGGGCCTTTGCGATGACTTCTGGGTTCTTCCCGAGCCGCGCAATCGGCTTTCCGAACGCTTCACGGCTCAGACCACGTCGAATGGCCAATTCAAGCGCACGTTCAGCTGCACCGATGGATCGCATGCAGTGGTGGATGCGTCCTGGGCCGAGTCGCACTTGCGAGATCTCGAATCCGCGACCTTCGCCCAGCAACACGTTGTCCTTCGGCACGCGCACATCTTTGAACTCGATGTGCATGTGACCGTGTGGAGCATCGTCCTCCCCGAACACTTCCATCGCCCCGAGGATGCGAATACCCGGAGTGTCCATGGGAATGAGAATCTGCGAATGGCGACGATTGGGTGGGCCATCTGGACTGGTCAACACCATGGTGATGAGAACCTTGCAACGCGGATCACCTGCGCCTGATGTCCAGTACTTCTGACCATTGATCACCCACTCGTCACCGTCGAGAACCGCACGGCACGAGATGTTCTTCGCATCAGACGAGGCGACGTCGGGTTCGGTCATCGCATATGCCGATCGAATCTCGCCACGAAGCAACGGCTCGAGCCATTGCTTTTTCTGCTCAGGTGTTCCGACTCGTTCGAGCACTTCCATGTTGCCGGTGTCAGGAGCGCTGCAATTGAAGACTTCTGATGCGATTGGGTTTTTCCCCATCTCGACCGCGAGGTAGGCGTAGTCGAGATTGCTGAGGCCCTCTCCGCTCTCTGCATTCGGCAAGAAGAAGTTCCACAGACCTGCTGCCTTTGCTTTGTTCTTCAGTTCTTCGAGTAGATCGACCTGGCCGTCGCCGTATCCCCAGTGGTCTGCGCGACCTTCGCCGAGCCGGAAGAACTCCGCTGTTCGCGGTTCGATCTCGGAATTGATGAAGTTGACAACGGCTTCATACAGCGGAATCGCTCGCGCTGACATCGCCAGATTGAGGCTGTCGTCCGTGGTCGAGCCTGAGTGCATTCCTGGTTTCGGCATGTCGTCACAGTACCCCTAGGGCTGTGACTCTCAGTAAGTGGACTAGCCGCGAGCGAATCCCAGTGCGTTTCGGCTTTGCAATCGTGCGAAGAATTCCTCCGTGTAGGCATCATGCGGCGTCGACCGCACTTCTTCATCCAAGATGTGGGCGTCATCGCCGACAAGTACGCGCCACTCGTCACGACGAACGGCATCGAGCATGATCTCTGCAGCTTCGCGAGCAGACGTCGGTGCGGCATCGCGAAATGCCTCACCTTGGGCGATGATGCCGACGCGGATGTCTTCGTCACTCACACCAGACAAGTCGAGCCCGGCACGACCGGCTCGAATGCGTATCTGCTTCAACTGATCCTCATCCATCTCTTTCGGGTCGAAGCCGAGAATCTTTCCGGAGTTGATGACAATCGAGGTACCGATGTGGCCAGGCATCACGACCGACACATGAACGTGCGGTGCGTTGATGCGCAGGTCGGTGATGAGAGCCTCTGAAAACCCTTTCACTGCGAATTTTGCCGAGCTGTATGCAGAATGTGGCGTGGTCGGCCCAAGCGATGCCCAGAACCCATTGACCGAACTCGTGTTCACGATGTGTGCCACATCGGCGTTGAGAAGTAGTGGCATGAAAGCGCGTGTGTTGTAGTAGACGCCGAAGAAACACACGGCAAAGGTCTTGTCCCATGACTCACGATCTTCTTCATGTACGACACTTCCACCGCCCCCGATTCCCGCATTGTTGAACAACACATTGACGTGGGGCCTCCACGCGGCGACAGCGTCGCGGAACGCCAGAACGTTTTGTTCATCACTCACGTCCGCAACGAATGACATCACCTCTCCCGGCGAACCATCTGCTACACAGAGACCGACCGTTTCAGCAAGGTTGTCGCTCAGTACGTCGCACGTCGCCACATCACATCCATCGGCGACGAGTAGGCGCACCAATTCACGCCCCATCCCCGTACCCCCACCGGTGACCACAGCGGTGCGTCCAGCAAATCCACCTTCGAATCGAGTCGTCATCATGTTCCTCTTCTCGCCGACCCGCACAGGTGGCATTCGGGTGAGTCATCGCGGAGCGTCGTAACGCTTCGCTCTTCCTCTCTTACGCATGACAACTTGCCACAACTGAAGCGACCGACTGCGAAAACCCGCCGCAGACGAGAGCAAGTAGTACTCCCACATGCGGCGGAACCGCTCGTCATAGGAGGGAATCTCCTGCCAGGCAGCCGAGATGTTCTTCTTCCATTCGAGCAACGTGAGGTCATAGTCAGGGCCGAAGTTGTGGACATCCTCGACCACCCAGTTCGGCTCGGCGGCACGGTTGAACTGTGCGAGTGACGGTATGACGCCCCCAGGGAAGATGTATCGGTCATAGAACGCATCGGTGTGTTGCTTCGAAATCAACGAACCAATCGTGTGATGCAACATCATTCCATCTGGTGCCAACAACTTGTCGCACTTCTCGAAGAAGGTGCGCAAATTCTTTGGGCCCACATGTTCCATCATTCCCACTGACACGATGCGATCGAATTGACCGGCGAGGTCGCGATAGTCCATCTGCTTGAAATCGACAGGTAAACCTTCACACCGTTGACGAGCGAGTGAGACCTGATTCTCTGCTGGTGAAATACCCAGACCAGTTACCCCGTACTTTGTCGCGGCATAATTGAGGAGGCCTCCCCACCCAGAGCCGATGTCAAGCAGCGTCATGCCTGGCTCGAGCTGCAACTTGCGACAGATGAGATCGAGCTTGTGTTCCTGCGCCTCGTCAAGACCGTGTGCAGAACGCCAGTAAGCGCACGAATACACCATGCGTTTGTCCAACATGCGCTCATACAGATCGTTTCCGATGTCGTAATGATGTTGCGCGTTCTTCCTCGCCTTCGACTGTGTCTGTCTGTTCATCAGCCATGACCATGTGGCCATCATCGCGAGTTTCGCACCGGGCTTCACTGCCGCATCAGCACCACCCACGATGATGCGGGTCAACATCTCGTCGATACGGTCGCAATCCCACCAGCCCTCCATGTACGCCTCGCCAAGACCGAGTTGGCGTTGTGAAATGAC